>DDNP01000023.1:5035-11627 GCA_002341185.1 Candidatus Neomicrothrix sp. UBA2517
CGTAGAAGAAGAGGTCGTAGAAGATGAAACGCCAGAGGAAGAACCCGAAGAAGAAATAGAAGTCTTTTTTGATGGAGATTGTTCTACAACAACTGTAGGTAACCTTCTTGATCCTAATGACTGGCCTTACTTACCAATATCAGGTTCTGTGGTTGCTGTAGTGGGAGTAGAACACTGGGATATTCTCGAAATCCATGAAGATCCAGGTGTTAGTTCCCCGCTTATCGATACTCTCGACCCACTTGATGACACTGTTATTGCTTTAGGTTTTGCTAGACAATTGCCACAATCAATATGGTGGTGTATTTCATGGGAGGGAGGTTCAGGCGCATGGGCTTCTTCTATTTATTTAAGTAGACTTGCTGACCCATTACAGAGTTATGACTCTGATCGGTGGGTTGGTCTTAATGCTGAGAATCTTGAAGACTTCTTATCTGAAATAGAGTCTGAATATGAGCGTGACCCTAATTCTGAAGGGGGTCCAATGAGAATCGTCATTTCAGAACTCGATTACTCTAATAACATTGTTTCCTTCGATGTCATTGGATTCCTCGACGACTCAGTAGCTGGCGCAAGATTAACTTTCACGACTGCAACTCAATCTGATGGTTCTGTGACGGTAACTGATGTTCAATATCGTGCTATGTGTAGACGTGGAGGCGGGCCCGGTTCCGATTTGTGTTTATAATATCAATGCACAAGAGCAATAAAAAAATAGTTTTGAATAGTAAATAGAATGGAGAAATATGAGGCACTCAGGTAAGCGAAATTTATCAATTCTTTCAGTCATTTTTTTAATTGTTATGACAATTTCGGGGTGCGGGAGCAATGATAAGACTCAGGATGAAAGTACTCCTTCCAGTGATAACGAAACCGTTCAATCAGAAGAATCAGATAGCCAAGAAGAAGCATCTGATGGAACCTCAGATGTTGAGTCTGTTGAGGAGGAGTCTTCTGATGAATCGATAGAAGAAGAATCATCAGAAGATATTATCGGTGAAGAGGAGTCTTCTGAACCTGCTTGTACATGGAATGTTGCTCCAAAAATTGCAGGAAATTTCCCTTTATCAGGTGGAAATATTTTTGCTGATGCTCGTATCGGAGCGCAAGATGGGTTTGATCGCTTCGTCCTAGAATTCGTTGCGTCAGGTTCTGTTCCGGAGTCGTACGAAATTAAGTATGTTTTCAATAATTCAGGGGGAGAGAATATTACTGTGAGTGATAATTTACACCTTGAAAGCCAAGTGCAAGGAAATGCTGCTTTACAGATAATTTTGGCTGGAAGCCATGAAGATGTAGCAAATAATGTAGTGATTTACGAAGGGCCTAACACTTTATCGAGTTCTCTTATGGGCAACATCACCGAAGCTAAATTTGCTGGAAGTCATGCGGGATTGATTCTTTGGGGGATAGGAGTTGAAGAAGCTAATGGATTTAGAGTTTTTGAATTAGCTGACCCTCCCCGAGTCGTTATAGACGTTTGTATTGCTGATGAATCAGATAAATTAGCTGAATGTCTCGCTGCAGGTGCAACCTGGGACTATCCAGAGTGGCTAAGTTCAGATTTCCTCACAAACTATTGTGAATCTAATTTCCTTACCTAGTTATTAACACCTATCAGCAGAGGCGAACCCCAATCACGGTATTTGCTGAACTCTCATTACCTCTAGAATCAACTACTCGTAAAGTTGCGTTTACAGATGGGACAGCTCCTGTCTTGAAACCAGCCAATGTAGCTACCCAATTCTGATTATTTGTTAATTGAAGGGGCGTAATTATTGAATCAATACCATTTCTAGTCCATTCAACTTCAACTGTAATTAGTTGTGAATCATCACTAACTTTCGCCCCAATTGTGGCAGTTCCGTTGCCACAATTTGAATTCGTGATATACACAACCTTTGGGTCGGAAAATAAATATTCGATAATCGGCGGTATTTCTACCTTGGCTGATAGGTCAATACGAATTATTTGATTTTCTCCTTCAAGTATCAAGAATCCTTCATAATTTCCTTCGGGAGCTTGTTGTCGATTAAAGATAATTTTTATTGCAGTACTTGTGTCTCCGTTTATCTGACCTGAGTCAACACTTGTTTCGAATTGTGGCCCTTGCACAGAAATAACCCAATTAATAAGTTGATCCCCATCATTAGAAATAACTAATTCTTTAGAGTTTGCTTGATTCCCAAATACTAGCTTCGAACTACTAACACTTAATTGTGATTTAGGTACAGGATTCGGTTGTGCCGGTGGTTCATCATCGTCAATGATCATAAATATGACTGACAAAGGATCCATCTCTATCGGTCCATCCATTCCAGTAATTTCAAAATTTATTTCACATTCACGATCACCTTGTACAAGGTCATCGTCTAGAGCTAAGAACTGGACCTCTTGTAACGATTCCCAATTCCTAGAGTCCCATTTAGCAGCTATCCTTGACCCTGTAATCTCTGATTCGAGGCATTCAACTTGATTCGTTACCAAAGAAATAATATCCAAAGGATTATCAGATAGAGAAACAGTAAATGAACAATAGTCCCCCTCCATGCAACTGAGGTTTGTTTCATTGCGAATTATCCTAAAATCAGATCTAAATGTTTCAAGATTAGGATTTGAATCATTTTCGATGCTCTCTGTATATTGGTCTTCAGCAACATCTACTTGAGGTGCCTCACTCTCAGTTTCGGGTTGGGAAGGCGATACTATGTTTGAAGAGACTTCAGTATTTTCTGATGTTATCTCTAAATTCCCATTGTTCCCAAAGGGTACGAAAGAGACAATGGCTATTGCACTTGCTATCAATGCAGCAGTAGTTGCAAGTAGATAAGTTGAAATTGACTTGGTAATTACAGTCGATTTTGATGGGAACCCTGAATGCGCATCCCAGGCCCATTCTGTTTTGTTTGAGTTTGTATAGTCCGGCTGATTTCCATTTTGAACGTGGTTAATAGAGGATAGTATTTTGCCCTTAAGTGTTACTGGCACAGCGACTATTGGAAGAGCAAGTGCAATTGATCCAGGTGCGCAGAGAATAGCTCGTTTCTTTGTGCAGTTATCACAATCTTCTATATGACGAGTTACTTTTGATCGTATTTCTAGTGAAAAGTGCCCGTCCCAATCTGAAAGTAATGCACCAAGTTTGTCGCAATCTTCTTTACCTAATCTAGCGATTAGTAAAGAACCAACAGCCTTTTCCATCCTGTCACGCATTCGTGATGAAAGAACATGAACATGAGAGACCTTAACTCCAAGAGCTTGAGCTAATTCCTCTCCTTCTAAGCCTTGCATCTGCAATTCAAGTAGTTGACGGTCACGAGTTTGTAAGCCATCAGCAGCGTCCCATACTAATTGTTGAAGCTCGTCTTGTATAAGTGAGTTATCACTATCTGGCAAGTCGTCGGCCATGTCAGGAACCTCTCGATGGTCTCTTCGAGAGCGTTGCCGTGCTCGAGAAGTAACTTCGTTGCGCGCAATAGAGAAAAGCCAGGGACGCAACTTTGTTGGATCTCGAAGCTGATCGAGTTTTTGTGATGATCGAAGTATGACATCGTGTACTGCATCTGCAGCTTCTTCGCGATCTCGCAACATTGAAAAGGCAAAACCGAATAAGCGGTCTGCGTAACGATCGTATATTTCTCCTATGGCAGCTTGATCTCCTTGTCGCGCCATTAAGACAAGATCTGCATCGCTTTTGTTCACTTCTGTACCTCATAGTGTCCTCACAATGCGAGGACCTTTTTAAAGCTAGGCCACTCGCTCTCTTACTGTTGTGAGATAAGACGAGTTCATCTGCTTAGTCTTACACCCTTGTTCTATAAATCAAAGAAAATAAACAAAATTTAAAAAAACGAAAGATTTTCATATTGGGGTGTAAGGAATCAATTCATTTCTCATCTAACTGGCACAACAAACAGCCGAGGAGGCAAAAATGAAAACACTAAAAAGAATTAAACGAACAGTAAAGATGGGAGTGGTGTTAAGTATCGCAGCTGTAGCATTATCTGCGTACTCAGCATCATCTGCATCGGCTCTACCAGTTCCACCATCATTAGATCAGGACATGATCATCGATATAGATGATGTAACTTTCTCTGAAGACTTGATAATTCTATTCGGAACAGACATTGATGTTGAAGCAACTGGTTGCTTTCCTGATTTCGTGCCAGCACCAGAAGGAATCGACATAACAGTCACAAATAATAATGACATGCTAAAGCGTTACGAAGTATTCGTTTACGACGGAGTTGTTGAAGTCTCTGAAACCCCAGACTTCATTTTCCCAGAAGAAGCTACAGGTTCAGAAAGCGAGTTAGTTTCCTCAGGTGAAACACATGACTTCCCACGATACATGGGCATTCTTTTCGCTCCGGAAGCTCCCACTGTAGTGAGAGTTCAAATCACAGAGTCTGATATTTGGCCAAATGCAGAAGTTGACGTGATCTTTGACGAAGAAATAACTATTTGTGAATACGATGCTGAAGAGAAGCTTTCTGAAGCATCAGAAGAATATGCAAACATAGTCGCATTAGCTGAAGCTGAAGAAGCAGCAGCGCAAGCAGAAGCAGAAGCACAAGCAGCAGCTGAAGCACAAGCCCAAGCAGAAGCTAATGCGGAAGAAGCTGAAGCACAAGCAGCAGAAGCACAAGCTGAAATAGATGCCGCTGAACAAGCCGCAGCAGACGCTGAAGATGCACTCGACGCAATGATGAATGCAATAAATGTTGATCTCGAAGACTATTCAACGGGATTTGAGCAAGGTTCACAAACAGAGGGAGATCCTATCTCTTCTAACAGTCAACCTCTTGTTGACGGTGAATCTGCTATAGGAGAGATAACCGAAGGAACATCTAATGATTCAGGTCTTTCAGTTGCGATGATTCTTATCCTAACGCTGATTGGAGTACTTGGAATTGGTTCGGCAGGAGTTGCCCTTAACAAAATGAATAGATAAGTTGAGAGACTTTAAGCTGGGTGGGTTCATAGAACCCACCCAGTTTTTTATTTTTCTATCATTCGTGTGATAAATTCTCTATGGGAAGTTCAGGAATAAATATATGAGGAAATTATGAGTGATCAATCAAGTAATGGTTCGGATTTGAAAGGATGGTTTTCTCAGCCATCATCTAAGCGTTTTGTCGCCCTAGCGTCTGCTGTCATCATTGCTCTTATAGCCACTTTGGTAATTATCAATGCATCTTCTTCTAATGAAAATGTTAAATCTGATTTAAGTGGGCTCTCTGACTTAACCCCTGAAAGTGGCTATCTATTCCAGCCGGCAGATTCGATAGGGCCCGACCCTTTTACACCCTCTTTCGCGAATTATATATTAGATGTACCTACAGAAAATCTCGAGACTGGAATTGTAAGTGGGAGCTCAACCGGTCTGTATGGCGGTACAGGCGAAAATGCATGTGACATAGATAAACTCTTGGCATTTCTTCTCGCTAATCCTGATATTGGTTCTGCATGGGCAGAAGTTCAGGGCATCGATCCAAGCGAGTTAGAGGACTTCATTCGCAGTTTAACTCCAGCAGTTTTGTTACAAAATACGTTGGTAACAAATCACGGTTATTCAGATGGTGAAGCAACACCATTCCTTGCTGTTCTTGAAGCTGGAACCGCTGTTCTAGTTGATGAAGATGGTATTCCTAGAGCACGATGTGCGTGCGGTAACCCGTTACTAGTTCCCGAAGAGGAAGAGGAAGAGGAGCCGGAACCAACTCCTACACCGGATCAGCCGGAACTTCTTGACGCATGTCCTGAACCAAATCCTCCGTATGGAATTCATAAGAATGGAGATGATGAATGGATTCTTACCACCGAGGAAGGAGAATTCATATGGGAAACAAGTCTTCCAGGTTGGCAAGACACATCCCAAGATTTATCGGATCCTTCAAATTTTTACGCAACAGAATTTGATGTCCCTGGCTACATTGAGGAATGTTTTCCCTGTCCTGAGGACTCATCCAATTCTGATTACAACCCGTCATATGATTGGAATCCAGACGGAAGTTACCGAACTAGTGATGATGTACTCCGACGTGAAGATGATGACAGAACTGAAATTTATGTCGTCATCGTACCCAAACCTGACAGTGAAGAGGTGGAGATCGAAGACGTTGATGAAGGCTTCTCCGAAGATTTTGAAGAAGGGTACGATGCCGAAAAAGGGTTTGACGGATGTTTCCCCCCTTGTCCTGATGAAGGTGATTGGGGATGGAGCATAGCTGAGTTCGATTGGTTAGATGAAGGTAATCGGGGAGATCTCGATTTAGATGGGATTGAATATTCAGGTTTTGTGTGGCATGAGCCCGGTAGTGACACTGAGGATCGTCTTGGAGCGTGGGCTTGGAATGGGTATGGTTGGGAACGAATCCTTGTTTTAGCTGATGACCCTGACTTTGGTGTCGTCTATGAAGATTATAAAGATTTGCCTGGTTGGACCGAGGATTGTTTCGAATGCCCTGATTGGGGTTGGGTAGAAACAGAAGATGGTGGTTGGGAATGGCATGCGCCAGACGGAACTGTTTGGTCCTATGATTTCATGGGGAATTGGTCAATTATGGGCGACATTGAGCCCATCTTATTT
>DDNP01000023.1:11993-24906 GCA_002341185.1 Candidatus Neomicrothrix sp. UBA2517
ACATTGAGCCCATCATGTTTCAGGAACAAGAAGAGACATTCGATGAATGGACTTACATACCTGTAGATGATATTTCTTTACTTCCAGGATTTGATGATGATTGTTTTGAATGTCCTGATTGGGGTTGGGTAGAAACAGAAGATGGTGGTTGGGAATGGCATAGCCCTAGCGGAGATGTATTTACTTTAATTTATTCATACAATAACCCAGAAAATATATCACGTAGCCCTTGGGTGTGGGTACCAGACGATGTTGCAGAAATGGGGGGAGATCTTGATTTAGATGGGATTTCAGATTATCAAGATCTGCCAGGTTGGATAGAAGATTGCCAAGACTGCCCTGACTGGGGTTGGGAACAAGAAGGTGATGGTGTTTTTGTTTGGCACGATCCTCGAGGCGTAATTTATCGATTTTTGAGTGGTCAGGGTTGGATCCCAGTAGATAGGTTAGATTCTCCACTTGCAACAACATATGAAGATCTTCCCGGTTGGACTCAAGAATGTCATTGCGATGATCAGACCTGGGGATGGATTGATCTTAATAATGATGGAATTCTAGAGTGGCAAGCACCCGATGGAACTATTTGGGGTGAAGTCCAAGGAATCTGGCTAAAACTAGATGATGAATTAGACCCGATTGAGAACTATGAGGATTCATATACTTGGGCTGGAGATCTTCCGGGCTGGTCCGATTCATGCTTTGATATACCTAATCAAACAACAGAGCAGCCTACTCCTGAACCAACCCCTACACCTGTAACGACACCAACACCAGTTCCGACACCGACACCGACACCAGATATTATCCCTACACCAACTCCGTTACCAGATTACGCTCCGGCATACATTAACACTGATCCGAGTTGCCAATCTCTGTATGTATCGTGGGAACCAGGAGGAGGGTCACAACTTGAACCTGAACAGTGGCATATCAGGGTCGAAGTTGAGTCTGATCTCGGACTGGCAGTGGTTGAGAAAACATTCCCGACACCTATAGGGAACTATCCCGCTAATCACACTTTTAGTTCAGTTGAGTTCTATCCGAATAACCCATCGTGGCCTAAGGGTACCGGCCCGAATGGGAACGCTATCGCCACAGTGACAGTCAGTTACCAAGATGGCGGAATTCTTAGCTCACCATCCACGTTTCAGGGAATCCAACTGAACAACTGCAACTAGTGAAAGGGAAAGTGTTTTGAAAAAAGTAATGGTTACAGGAGTAACAGGTTATATCGGTCAACATTGTGGCGCAGAACTCCTTCGTCAAGGATACGAAGTTATTGGAACGATGCGGTCAAAGGAAAAGGCCGAAGCAGTGCGTGAAGGAATAGCGAAAGTAGCGCCAATAGATAAGCTAACATTTGTTGAAGCGGACTTAACCAGCGACGAGAACTGGTCAGAGGCGATGGCGGGCTGTAAATACGTTCTTCATGTGGCGTCCCCATTTATCATTGGAGATCCAGAGGACGAGAATGAAATGATCTCTCCAGCCGTTGACGGAACGCTGCGTGTACTATCAGCTGCGAAAGCAGTAGGTGTTGAACGCACTGTAGTCACATCTTCACTCGTTGCTATTATCGCTGGGAAGCTATCAGGTCATTATGGAACAGACTCATGGTCTGATCCGGACGAAGAAATTGGAACCTATGCAAGGAGCAAAACATTAGCTGAACAAGCGGCATGGGAATTCGCGAAAGCAAACGATATTGATCTTGTAGTAATTAATCCAGGGGGTGTTATGGGCCCAACATTGACTGGTCGAGTCGAAGGATTTAGCTTAACAATGATCTCTGACATCATTACTGGAAAATATCCCCTCGTTCCTAATATCTGTATTGGATTTATTGATGTTCGAGACGTTGCCAAACTACATGTTGCCGCAATGACTGCTCAAGGAGCTGTCGGAAAACGCTTTATCGCATCATCAGACGAACCACTCCACTTCAAAGAAGTAACTGGCATACTAAAAAATGCAGGGTATAAGAAAGCATCCACTCGCCAAGCTCCCAAATTTCTCCTTAAGGTAATGAGCCTATTTGATGACCAAGTCAAAGGGTTGCTTCCTATGGTTGGTGAACGACAAACAGTTGCAAATCAAGAGACCTATGAGATTCTCGGATGGGAACCTACGCCGATGAACCAATCGCTTATCGAAACAGCTGAATCAATCTCATAGAACCATTACTGTTTAGCTAAAACAAAACTCACGACACTATGTGGCGTGTCCAAATCACTCGACCCGAACTCCTTGAGTAATATTTGGTCAAGTTCTTGATCAAAGGCAAGGGCCTTTTCTGATGAGAGTGAAACAATTCCGGCACTCGCTTGGATTCTCTTACGCCACGAAATTCTTGAATATGTTGTGTTATCAATAAAGTCAAACTCTCCTACGACCGTCAGCGCATGTTGAGTAAATGTTGATTTAAATAGCTCGTAATAATCATCTCTTGCTCGTATCCCACCCAATTTCCAATCAGGGTTATGAGATTCAATAAGTTCTTCGGTAACGCCAGGAACAGTTCCCTTTAAAGGGATCCAATCAAACCAACACACTGCTAATTTCCCATTTGGTTTTAGTAACCGAGCGCATTCACTAATCGTCTTTACTTGATCGAACCAATGCCAACACTGCCCAGCTGTTACAGCATCAAATGAAGATGTTGGTAATTCAGTATTCTCAGCTGGAGCTTGAAGCCAGGTGATCTCCAGTTGTTCATCTTGTGCTAGTCGTGATGCTTCATGAAGCATGCGTTGATCAAGGTCTGCGCCCGTCACATAGCATCCTCTGCGAGCGAAGCCCCGAGCCAGAGTTCCAGTTCCACAACCAATGTCTAAAATAGTTTGACCGAATTCCCCCACTCCAAGCTTTTGTAACTCATCAAAAGTTGCATCGGGGAAGCCTTTTCGATGATTAGCGTAATCTTCGGCTGCCGATCCGAATCCGTCGCCCTGTATTGGACCTGAAGAGATATTCTCAACGAAATCATTCATATAAGAATCCTACATAGATTGAGGCATTCTTAAAGCCGTAACTAATGATCGTTGATTAGGGAACGTCTTTCGTATCTAGTAAGTTTCCATTGGAGGAATTTACATGAAAGCACTTCTGAGAGGAATCGTATCAATGGCTTTCTCAACAATTGAAGATCAGAATACAAGGCAACGAATTCCGACAAAGCCAAGAAGTACACAATCTACATCGAGACCTGTTATCGTCCCTCCGTCACCAGTTCCAGCTAATGAGGTCTATAAACCATTATCATCTTCTGACCCAATTCCCTTTGGGGCTGTAACAAAAATTGAATCTGCCTTAGTACCCCAAAGTACATCCAGTTCAGAAACTACCCTTCTAACTGCTTCAACCGAGGGGGAAAACACCGCCGAAGATATCGATGTAGCGGATTTAATTCCTGATAATCTGTCACTAATCAAGGGACTGAACCCCATAGCAATCATGGGTCTCAATAAAAAAGGAATTGTTACTTTCCTGCAGGTAGCTAATCTCACTGATCAAGAAATAACGGATATTGAAGAAGACCTTGACCTTCCGGGTTGCTTCAATCGTTTCAGTTGGCGTTATCAATCACGTCAACTACATGAAGAAAATAACGAGATTTCTTAAAACATCTTTCAGGGAAATTTGATTCATCCCAAGATTTCAAGTTGAATTTTCATCACTAAGGGGTGACATGAATACGAGATACAGGCTTGATGAAAAAGTAGCTGTAGTTACAGGTTGTGCAAGTGGTGTAGGTGAATCAGTTGCTAAATTATTTTCAGAACTAGGAGCTAAAGTCCTCGCGGTAGATGTGAATGGTGATGGTCTTGCAACTGCCATGGACAGGATAGACAACGTTGCTTGTCTCAGCATTGATGTCACCGCTAATGGAGCGGAAGAGGAAATTGTCAATGCTGCATTAGAACACTTCGACCAGATTGATATTGTCATCAACAATGCTGGTCGAGTGATTTATGCAGAAATTGATGAGCTAACAGATGAAATTTGGGATATGCACCTTAACGTGAATGTGACTGCTGCGATGCGTATTTGTCGCAGCGCTGCATCAGAATTGCGTAAACGTCCATTTGGAAGAATTGTTAATATTGGCTCAGCAGTCACAATGCGCTCATCCCCTGGTTTAGCAGCATATACGGCTAGCAAAAATGCCTTGGAGGGACTGACAAGGGTTCTCTCACAAGAACTTCTGCCAGATATCACGGTTAATTGTATTCACCCTGGGAATATTTTGAGTGGTATGACTATTCCTCTTATGGAAAAAGATCCGTCACTCAAAGAAAGATATGAAAACTTTAGCCCAATGGGTCGTCAGGCACTTCCTGAAGATATTTCACATGCCGCGCTTTTCTTATGCTTGGAGGCAAGCAGTTACATTAATGGGATAGGGCTAAATGTTGATGGAGGCTATGTTGCTTCCGGATAAGTTGTAATTATCAGATTTAAGGACTTGAACTACTACCAGTTTCAAGAATTAAGGAGAGAGTGATGACACACACATCTATGGCACGTTTCCCGTGCAAAGAAGGGGTAGGAGAAATGCTACTTCCTGCGGTGCTCGAAGGACTGAGTGATACTCGGGCTTTCGAAGGAAATATAAGTATTAATACCTTTGTAGATCAAGATAACCCTGATCTAATCATCCTTTGGGAAAAGTGGGAAACCAGAGAAAATTATGAATCATATCTTGCGTGGCGAACAGAAACCGGAATGTTTGAAGGCCTTGAGCCTTTTCTAACTGGGCCTCCGGAATTCATCCATCTTGAAGCAAAGGATTAGCCATATCATTGATTCCACAAACTTTAAAGGAACCAATGTATTTACAGGTGCCTTTACAGGTGGCATTATAACTTTAGACATGGGGAAGTGTTTATCAAGAAAATAAGAGGCAAATATGAAACTTAGTTTGTTTTTAAAAGACACCCACATGACAGTTATAGAGAAGTTAAAGGAAAAGCATTCCGGCACTTCAGATGAAGACATTATTAAGAAATGTGTGAAGTCTGCTATCGAGTTGGAAGATGATGATTTGATTTTTGGATCAGCGAGAGAACAGTGCGGGGGAGGCTGCTTTGCTTCTGAACCACAATTTGAAGTTGTGTTAGATGAGGATGATTTCACGAAATTAAAAAGTATCTATCAGAACCAAAGTTACGAATTTGAAGAATATGACAGCGAAGAGGAAGAAATCAGTAAAACGATCAGGTGTATTCTCAATTTTGTTGATTATCAACCTGATGCACTATCTCTTTAATTAAAGGTATTTTGTAATCTCTTTGAGTCTGTCTTATCTTGAGGAGATGGCAGAAGAAATTAATTATCAAAATCCGGAACATATTGAAACTGAGTTAGCTAAACGAGGGCATATCGTAACTTCTTGGGAAAAGATTGGTCAAGTGACTCTTGAAGCAACAGGCGTGGAAACAAGTTCGTATCGAATAGGGTTACCGTCGCTTGATTCGTCACCAACTGTTTTCAAAGCGTACTTTCCTCCTAATTGCAGAATTGAAGCTCACACCCACGCCTGTGATTATTCAGAAATTATTTTAGAAGGTACTCAAAAGGTTAGTGGTAAGTGGCTATATCCCGGCGATATTCGTGTAGGTCTCGCAAATAGAGGGTATGGCCCATTAATAGCTGGACCGGAAGGGGTTACTGTATTAGTTATATTTGCAGACGGGCATTGGCCCGCTGTCACAATCGGTAAAGGCGATGGTAGCACCTTAGGCAAAACGGAGTTGTTAGATCGTTTTAGTGCTGCAACCGAATAAGCATTGTCCAAAGCAAATGCTTAACGGAAAATGAACCGAGGGAGCCTTAAGTACTCCGCCCTAAGACTCCCTCATTTACCCCTATACAAACAAGCGTTTATTAACACTTTTTTCTATAGGATCCAAAATTTATCACAGAAACGATTAGAAGGTGAAGCTTATGAAATGAGGCAATATGCAAACAATTAAGAGTTTGGATATCGGACTTCACGATTGCCTGAACTCCAAATTAAATCTATTTTTCGTTTAGCAATCCTCCACCCAGAATCGGTTAGGGTGAGTTGGTCTGTGTATTTGCCACCCATTTCAAAATGAGGTCCGCCGGTTGCGCTATCGCGTGTCATATGAACTCGGAAATAGCATCCTGCTACGGCGGTTCCATCATTGATACGTGCCCAATGATTCCCGTTCATGTGTTGCACACTGTCTAAAGGATTTAATGCTTCTACGCAAAGTTTTTTCAGTGATGCTAAACCCTCTCCTATTCCAGCTACCCCATAATCAGCTTGAATCTCTTCTAGGAAAATATCGTCAAAATATTCGTATTTCCCATGATCCATAGCTAACGAGTAAGCATTTTGAAGATCTCGTATTTGTTGTTTCCAGATAGTTATTTTTTCATCATTCATAAAATAAGAGTAAATAACTAGAAGAGGACACGCAATATAGAACCCCTTTTTATCCATACATATGGATGTGAATCAAAAACCATCTCGGTGGGTCAGTGAAACTAACTGTATAAATTTCCCCTACCTAGTTAGATAGGTGTTGGCGTGCTTTCCTTTACTTGAAAGAAAATTAATGGGAGAGTTTAATAATGTTAACGTTCGAAAAAACTGGTGATGGGTTAGGTGCATTTGTTCATGGTTTTGACCCGAATGATTTATCTGCCCAAGGTCAGATAAGAGAAGCTCTCTACGAAGATCATCTGCTTCTCATCTTTCGTGGGTTACACAATTTAGGTTCAGATGGTTTGATAGGTATTGCAAAAATTTTCGGGCAGAATTTGTCAAAGTATTTCCGAAAAGAGGACCGTAATCACCCTGATAGTGATGAGATTCTTATCCTTTCTAATGTCGAAGAATTAGGTTCTTTGGGTTCTTCGGCTGAACTTCCATGGCATACAAATCTTGCGTATCTTCCTCAAGTAGCATCTGTTGCTCTTCTGTATGGAGAAGTACCTACACCACCAGAAGGTGGTGGTGCAACATTATTTGTTGACACAAGACAAGCGTATGATTCATTGACCCGTGAACTTAAAGATACGACTAATGATTTAAGAATGGTGCAGTCTCAAGGCGGATATCACGTATATCCAGGTGAAGATGTCTTTGCTGGGGTCGTTCCTCAATCTGAACACGATCTCGTTAGGGTGCATCCAGTTACAGGAAGAAAATCGCTCTATTGTCCTGGCGGACGCTTCTTCAAAGAAATTTCTGGGATGGATCAAGAAGAAGCGATCTCTTTAAGTAACTTATTATTATCTCATTGCACAAAATCTGTTTACAAGCATAAGTGGGAACCTGGAGATTTATTAGTCTGGGATAACCTGAGCACTATGCACCAACGAGAGGTGGTTGACCCTTCTTTCACGCGAATTGTTCATGTTATTGATGTGCTTGAAGATGAAGTCAGCGGTATTGATAGATCAGCGAATAGCTAAGAAACGATAATATCAATCGTAAAAATTTCCACCTGCGTACCATCTTTCAAATCTGGGCTTGTTTGCAGAAGTTACAAGCTCAACTATTGTTCCACTAGGAGGGGCGAGATATGCCATGCTTGCGTACCCTTCTTCAGGCGATCTAGCTGATCCAAGAAGATCCCATCCGAGAGCTAATAACCGTTCAGTCTCGCCCTTAACGTCATCAACCCAAACCCCGAGATGATGCACTCCTGAATCTTCACTCCCATCCCAGAAGGAACCCTTAGTCCCTTCTAGTAGTTCGAGATGTTGAGGGCCTTCACATGAATATACAAATTTAAGGGGAACCTCTTGTTGTCCATGCTCAGGAGTCCAGATTCTTTGTCCTGGTGACTCAACTACTTCAGCCCAAGTAACATTAAGAGATTTTCCCATCTCTTCCATTGCTTGGTAAATATTTGGTACACGAATTCCTATATGAAAGATTTCTTGAAGGTTAAACATTGCCGTTCCTTTCCCTGTAGGTAACAATAACGTATGCCATACGCCAACTGTTAAGAAATTACGGAGAGCAAAAATGCAGCTTACACAACTTGTAGACAGGCAAAAAATAACGGATCTTACTATTGAATACGCGTGGATTATTGACCAAGGCCCAAGAGAAAAACTTCGTGAAATATTTACTGATGATGCAGTTTTCACAATCGATATCAGGAAATTAAATGGAATTGACGCAATTATTAATAAAATAAATACATCGTTAGGACGCTTATCAGCCTCGCACCACATTATTTCTAATCATCAAGTTTTGATTAGAGAGAATCAAGCTTCATGCAGTTGTTATCTTCATGCTCAACATACTCTTCGAGGTACCGAAGGCGGAGATAATTACATAATGGCCGGACGATACATAGATAGCTTGATTCGACATGAGAATGATTGGCGAATCTGCGAGAGAAAACTCGTTATTGATTGGGTTGAAGGAAACCCTAAAGTAATTGGGAGCAGTTAGGCATCAAAGCACTTTAGAGGTATTTATTAAATCCAATTAATTTCTGATGTCTCCCGATTGCGGATTAAACCCCATACGTAGCAGGGATGATCATTGGTCACACCATCCGGTACAACCGTCCCCTCCAAAATCAGATTAGGTTAGATCTCATGAAGCGTTTTATCACTACTATTATCTCATTAGGTTTATTCGCTGGCCTTGTGAGTTGTAGCGATTCGAATGCTGAGGATAATCTCGGGCGAAGATGTGTTGAAGAATATATTAATATCTCCGATAGTTGGTTTAGTACTCTCGCTCAATTCTCAGATGCAAAAGACTTGCTCACGAACTTTAGATTTGCTTTAGATCAAGACATAGTGAACGCAGAAGACCGTGAAAATCTTCTAGATGCTTCAGAAAAATCTCGGAATCAGTTTTCCGAATTATCTGCAACAGTTGTGGAGGAGCTAACCCAATTGCAAAGAAAAAGAGAAAATCTTTTCGAGAAGTACGCAGATAATGGAAATCAGATCTGCGCTCAAATAGGTCAGTCTGCTGAAAGAATATCGATACCATATGCAGCAACAATTACTGATCTGATAATGGAGAAAGAATTACTTCTCACTAGGCCTTAAAGCCCTTACCTACCAGTGAGGTCAGCCAGACTGATTGGGTTAATTCTTATTAGGGGATTACAAAAGTTACATTAGTAACTGTTTGTTATATGATGCTGAAACTCAATTACGCGTTCGGTCCAGAACAGTGAAAATCCCTTCAAAGAAAGGGTTTTCTCATGAGTGCGTTATAACACAATGCTTTACGTTAGATGAACTATCGCTTAATTTTTTTAATTGTCTCCTCTTAGCGTGCTTGTTCCATAGCGAGGGGGTTTTCTGCTTCTGTTACTTGTGTAGGGGTGCTTGAGGTTCTGGGACCTATGTTTACAGGAGTTTGTTTTCTATTAGAAATACGTTTTAAATAAAATTGGGTCGTTTCATATACTTAGAAAGTTCATCAACAAGATGATCAACAATCGTGAAGCTCAATTTTCGGAACATTTATGATGCCCAAATGCACTCCAAACTCTGAGTATTCATCGATCTGTTTGACTGTTTCTAATCTGTCCCAATTTCGCAATAGAAATAAGAAAAGAATAAAAGAATCTATTCCTTATTACACCGATCAACTCACTTTCTTGCTAATAGTTTGTGGTAATTAATAGACAGATAATTTATTAGTAAACTTAGACAACATTTAATTTGTGGTGTCTGTTAATGTAAGGAACTATGTCCGAAGCTATATTTTGTTCTTTCTACTCCGACGATGACTACTATCGAAATCACGGTGTTGAACTTAAAAAAAACCTTAACTCCCTTGGTCTAGATTTTTTTATTGAAGAAATTGAGAAGGGGACAAATGAAAACTGGATTGATATTTGTCGTAAAAAAGTTCCTTTTTTGCATAAAGTTTGTCAAAATAATCCTGATAAAAAAGTGTTTTGGATGGACGTAGATTGTCGGCTTCTTGGTATTCCAGAATTTATTCTTGAAAGCACTGCAGACATAATAGGATTTCAAAGGGGCTTTAGCTCTACTACAAAGATTGGGTACAATAGGCGCTCACGCTTTTGGGAGCCATGTTTTTGGGGTGTCGGGACTTCGCCCTCTGCCAGAAAGATGATCAACGACGCTCATCAATTAGAATCAACCTTAGCTGTGCTTGCAACAGATGATTATTTCTTTGAGGAGGGCTGGCGATCTAACGCCGATAATCTAACGTTCCAGCTAATTCCATCTGCGTGTGTAGTAGGAAAATATACTTCGCAAACTGTGCATCCTGCATTTTTTGCATTTGGAACAAGTGGTAACGTAGAGGAGTTCAAAGGTGAAGCAGCACAACATGAGAAGAATATATTGGTAGGTCCCATGGGATTCAGACAAATAGTCATAGCAGCCGCAAAATTAATTTTGGCAAAATTACCTAGGAAAGTAAGTCGAGCACTTATCTCTGTAGCAGATAAGTCTGGTTTAACTGCTCTGATTCTAGGGTCGGAACATCAACTAGGTGACGGACGATTAGCAAACCCAGAGAATGTTCCTGCTGGGACTGCTCTACCCAATGCAAAGAAGGAAGAATCCGGTGTGAATCTTCATCAAAGAAGAAAGATGACCAGCTGGATAGTTGCAAACGGAATCAAAGGTGATGAAGAGAAACTGGGAAGTTTGATTCAATCGCTAAGTTCTGATTGCATGCTCACTGATCAGGAACAAAACGCTATCAGTGCTGCACGAACATTCAGTTGGTATATCAATAGAAATTCCGAAAAGGAAATAGCTCTTTCATGGTGGGTTAGGCCATTTCCAGGAAATTTTGGAGATTGGCTTTCACCATTAATTTTTAGTCACTATTCTCAGGCAAAAATTAAATTTGTGCCTCCGACTTCGAGTGTGAAATCTTCTCCAAAACATATTGTTGGAGTGGGGTCTATAGGAAGATTCATTAATAAGAGATCTCTAGTTGTAGGCACAGGGATATCTAGCTACGAAAACCCATTAGACAAAAGTGCAAGATACTTATCTGTGCGAGGTCCCCTAACGGCAAGTTATCTTAAAGATTGTGGCGGTCCAGTTGTTAGTTCGTTTGGAGACCCTGCAGCCATAATTCCTAGAATATTCCCATTTAGTCACGGAGAAACTAACGGAAGAGTTGCTTTAGTGCGCCACTTTTCCCATGAGCGGGTGCCTTTGAAACTACCAGAAAATTTTGATGAACTTAGCGTACTGTTGTCGAGCCCACAGGCAATTGAAGAATTTATTTCAAAATTAGTTTGCTATGACGAGGTCGTTACAAGTGCCATGCATGTCATGATCGTCTGCCATGCCTATGGGATTCCATGCTCATTGGTAACTTTTGAAGGTCTTGAACATGCGGTTCATGGAAGTGGCATTAAGTACACTGATTACGCCTTAGGAGTTGGGTTGCCGGAAATGTCTCCTGTTGTAGTTTCGCGAGACCTAACGAAGGTCTCTTTTAAAGATATCCGGCAAATAGTATCGATAACGGAAGAGAAAAAGGACGAGATTGAATCAGCAATAAGAGAGAGCCTTGACTCCTTTTAGGGGTTAAATATGTTAAGAGTCGCTATCGAATTATGGTCTGCAACCAAAGATCTGTTCCCTTCGAAAAGACACCTACGAATGGTTATGGGCCTTGTAACGCTGGCCACAATAGTTTCTATCTCCGAGTTACTGTTGGCGAAATTATTTTCAGATTTAATTCTCCCCTCTGAACCAAGATCATCCTCAAATTTAATTATCCTAAGCGTAATTTTCTTAGGAGTCTTTGGATTATTACGAATCATAAACTTTGTTCGTGAGTACTATCGGTTGAATATTTTTGAAAAAGCGTTGACCGAAGATAGCGGAAGTAAATTTGCCAATTCTTGGAAATGGGCTACTGCTATGGAACTAACAGCTCTGCTGACGATAGTTGGTCGCTTTGTGTTCATATCAATTCTTCTTTTCTACTTTTCGATCCCTTTTGGTCTTTGTAATTTAATACTGAGTGTCATTCTCTTTCAAACTTTCGCTTTACAAATGAAGCGACAATACATCGAACAAAGGAAATTCAGGAAATTACAACTCGAAAAGAAACCAGTAACGAACGCCGAAAAGGTGAAGACGAGAATCTTAGCTGGCGAATCAATATCCTTGATTTCTGCGTTTGGAATGTTATTGATGTTTGGAGCTCTCATTCTATTCAGCACAAAAGATGTGATCGAACCGACAATAGCTTTCACACTATTTATTGCGCTGAGAATGATAGGGCAAATCTACTCTGGATTTTCATCTGGGTTAATGCGATATGTTCGGGCAAGAGTTTATTGTGAATAATCCAATAGTTACCTTGGGGTACAGCACATTGTCTGAGCGTTACAAACAAATAAATTTACCGGAAATTGATCCCAGGGTAGAAATTTTAATTGGAGTTCAAGGAAATAATCAAAGCCAAACTCCAAAGCACCTATTGCGTGGCGATACAAGAGTTAGTTATCTAGATTCTTTAGGAGTTACTAAAAGTAGGAATTACATGATTAATAATGCAAAAGGTGATTACTTATTCTTTGGAGACGACGATATTGATTGGGAAGTTAATAATATTTGGGAAATTGTTGATTACTTTAAAAATCACTCAGATACCCATTTAATCTCAGGAAGAACGTTAAATGCAGATGGCTTTTATCGAAAGAGCTACCCAAATCGAAGCAGAAAATTAAATCTCCTCAATTCAGCTAAAACCGGAACTGTTGAAATGGCTATCAGAGTCAATCAATTTCGTTTATCTAAGGTCTATTTTGATGAGGGATTCGGGGCGGGATCAAAAAATTTTCTTGGAGACGAGTACATATTTATTACTGATGCTTTGAAGCAGGGTATACGGTGCCAGTATCTACCAATTGACTTTTCCATGCACAAAGGAATTTCTTCAGGA
>DDNP01000025.1 GCA_002341185.1 Candidatus Neomicrothrix sp. UBA2517
GGGTTTAGAACAATATCAACTGGAGTTCCATCTTCCATAAACGGCATATCTTCAATGGGAAGAATTGTTGATATTACGCCTTTGTTTCCATGCCTTCCGGCAAGCTTGTCACCAACACTAATTTTTCTCTTTTGTGCTACATAAACTCTGACCAGTTCATTAACTCCTGGTTGAAGTTCTGCACCATGCTCACCATCGCGGACGAACTTATCAACAGCAATTACTGTCCCAGTTTCACCATGAGGAACAACAAGAGAAGTGTTTCTAACCTCTTTGGCTTTTTCACCGAAGATCGCTCTGAGGAGGCGTTCCTCTGGCGTTAATTCTGTTTCTCCTTTCGGAGTTACTTTCCCAACTAAAACATCTCCTGGTCCGACTTCAGCACCAATCCTAATAATTCCATCTTCACTTAGGTCAGCGAGCATCTCCTCAGAGATATTTGGGATATCTCTTGTTATTTCCTCTGACCCAAGTTTGGTATCTCTAGCATCTATCTCATGCTGATGAATATGAATTGAAGTAAGAACATCATCTTTAACTAGACGTTCACTCACGATTATCGCATCCTCAAAGTTATACCCTTTCCACGGCATAAATGCGATCAGTAAATTTTTCCCGAGAGCAAGTTCTCCAAGGTCAGTTGATGGGCCGTCGGCTAAGATATCACCTTTACGAATTCGATCTCCTTCTCTAACCAAAGATTTTTGATTAATGCAGGTATCTTGATTCGAACGCTGGAATTTCTTCAATTTATAAGTTTTTCTTCCAAGCGTCTTCTCAGCTTCGTACTCAACCGTTATTGAACTTCCAGTTATCTCTGCTATCGCTCCATTACCTTCTGCAATGATCATATCTGCAGCATCGAAAGCGGCTCTCTGTTCAATTCCTGTACCAATATATGGTGCTTCTGCTTGAAGAAGAGGGACTGCTTGACGTTGCATGTTAGCCCCCATAAGGGCGCGATTGGCATCATCGTGTTCAAGAAATGGAATCAAAGCTGTAGCGACTGAAACAATCTGTCGCGGAGAGACGTCCATAAGTTGGACTTCATCGGGTGCCACATATGATATTTCTGTTGTAGCTCCAAAAAAGACTTCTTGTTCAAGAGCAGTCTTCAAACCTTGAAGCGTTGCCGCCTGAGGCGACCTTCGCACGAGAACCCTATCACGCAAGAATTGACCTTTAGAATCAATCGGAGCGTTAGCTTGGGCCACAACATATTCTTCTTCTTCATCAGCAGCTAGATATCTAACCTCATCAGTTACACGACCATCTTTTACAATCCTGTATGGTGATTCAATGAAACCGAAATCATTAACCTTTCCATAACTAGCTAAAGCCCCGATTAACCCAATATTTGGGCCTTCTGGTGTTTCGATTGGGCACATTCGTCCATAATGACTGAAGTGAACATCTCTTACCTCGAAGCCAGCTCGTTCTCTTGATAGACCCCCTGGACCAAGTGCTGAAAGCCTTCTTCTATGTGTGAGACCAGATAAAGGATTCACTTGATCCATGAACTGTGAGAGTTGCGATGTGCCAAAAAATTCTTTAATTGATGCCACAACGGGTCGGATATTGATAAGTGATGTAGGTGTTATCCCCTCAACATCTTGAGTCGTCATTCGCTCTCTTACGACTCTTTCCATTCTTGAAAGGCCTATACGTACTTGATTCTGAATTAGCTCACCAACACTTCTAATCCTTCTGTTAGCGAAATGGTCTTGATCATCTAGTCTATAACCAGGCTCAAATTTCATAAGGTGAAGAAGATAAGTGCATGTAGCAATTACTTCTGATGGACTCAAGACAGTCGCATCTTCTGCAGGCCTCTCTAATTCAACTCCAAACAGTTCTTCTATCTTGTCTATTTCCGGACCAAGCTTTCTGTTTAATTTGTAGCGCCCGACTCTTGATAGGTCATAACGTCTACTTTCAAAGAAAGCATTACGGAAATAGTTTCGAGCCGCATCAAGATTCTGAGGTTCTCCAGGTCTTACTCTTTTATAAATTTCCAAAAGAGCTTCTTCTTGAATGTTTTCTTCAGAAACTTTCTCTAATTCTTTAAGATATTGTGGCTCTAAGAAGTCAAAATGCTTCACGAAACTTGGGAGGAAATTCGGATGATTCTCTTCATCAAAACCCAACGCTCTCATGAGAGTAAAAATACTTAATCTCCTTTTACGAGCTATTCGTGTGCCAGCAGTAGGGTCTTTCCCAGGCTTCTGCTCTACATCAAACTCAATCCACTCACCCCGATAAGGGTGAATAGTTCCAGTTACCAACTGATTCCTGGCTAAATTACGAAGCCGGTATCTTTCTCCTGGTTGAAAGATAACTCCTGGTGAACGAACTAGCTGTGAAACAACTACTCGTTCAGTTCCGTTAATGACGAAGGTCCCGTCTTCGGTCATTTTGGGAAATTCGCCAATAAAAACAACTTGTTCTTTCAGTTCACCAGTATCTCGGTTTCCAAATCGCGCTCGAACAAGGATTGGAGATGTGTAGCTAATCTGGTTGGCTTTACATTCAGCGACTGTGTATTTCGGTCCCGGATTCAAATCTTCATCTGATGGATCAAATTCAAGTTCAAGTTGAAGCGTTTCAGAGAAATCCGTAATTGGACTAATATCTCTAAAGGTTTCAGCTAGACCTTCTTCTAAGAACCATTTATATGATTCTCTTTGAACTGATATTAGGTCTGGAAGTTCTAATACTTCATTGAGGTTTGCAAATGAGTAACGATTACGAATTGACGACAAGAATGCTCCTTGGTCTTGGAAAGGTTTTTGGTCTGTTGTGCGTATGTTTACGCTTTTTCTCGTGTTAGAGCAGTGAGATGGCTACTCCTATGGGTTAGTTGGGTACGCGCAGGTAACAACGTTGATTGATACCTAGCAGTGGGCAGAAATTAAAGTCTATGACCTATTTCGATAAACACAAAGCGATTTTTGTCCAAATTTGCTTTACGGACATGTTTATGCCTATTTTTTGCGTAATCTTTGCTAAATTCTGTGATTTTTAGTGATTACGCTTGCCCAATGCAAGTTTATTGAAGTTCTACAGATGCTCCGGCTGCTTCAAGAGCTTCTTTAGCTTTCTCCGCATCTTCCTTAGAAGCACCCTCTAGAACAGCTTTAGGAGCAGACTCAACGAGTTCTTTAGCTTCCTTAAGTCCCAAAGACGTAAGTCCACGGACTTCTTTGATCACGTTGATCTTCTTTTCCCCAGCTCCGGTAAGAACTACATCAAATGAGTCCTTCTCTTCACCAGCGTCTGCTTCTCCACCTGCTGCAGGGGCTGCCGCAACAGCTGCTACTGGAGCTGCCGCTGTAACACCGAATTTTTCTTCAAACTCGCTTAGAAGTTCGCTTAATTCTAGGACGCTCATATTAGCTATCGCCTCAAGCACCTCTTCTTTGGTAGTCATAATTTAACTCTCCTCATTTTCGTTGGCATCGCCATCGATCTTATTATTTTCAAGAGACTCTTCATCTGAGTCATCATCTTTATTGTTCCCTGATTCAGAGGGATCCACACTTTCAGAAATTTCTTCTTCAGCGTCTTCAAGCGGAGCTTCGTCACCAGCCTCAGATGATTCAGCCAATTCTGATCCAGCACCACCAGCTTCTGAAATTTCTTCTTCAGCGTCTTCAAGCGGAGCTTCGTCACCAGCCTCAGATGATTCAGCCAATTCTGATCCAGCACCACCAGCTTCTATCAGCGCAGATAGAGCGTAAGCAAAATTTTGAGGGATTGCATTTAGGAGCCCAGCAAACTCTCTGAGTGGGGCAGCCATTCCTCCAGCTAAGCGAGCAAGAAGTTCTTCCCTTGGAGCAATCTTTGATAAAGCTGTAATCTCTTCAGTAGATAGTAAAGCCCCTTCGAGCATTCCACCTTTAATTATCAGATCTTCGTTAGATTTCGCAAAGCTTGTTAGAGCTTTAGCAATACTCACTGGATCCCCAGGTGAACCATCAGGTCGAGTTCCAGTAAATGCTATAGCAGTAGGGCCAACAAGTAATTCTTCTATTTCTAAATCAAGCTCTTTCGCTGCTACACGAACAAGTGTATTTTTATACACCTTGTATTCTCCGCCAGCTTGTTTCATTGCATTTCGCAAAACAGCCATATCAGTTACATTAAGGCCTCGGTATTCAGTAAGAATTATTGCTTCAGCATTGGAGAACTTTTCTTGTACCTCTGCAACGATAGCTATTTTTTCCGGTCTGAGGTCTCCCATCGGAGATCCTTTCTTATTCAAACTCCAAAAAAAATTGGAGTGCACCAATAGGCAAACACTCCAGCGGTTTGTTCACCTCGTTCGGCAAATATCTCATTATGCACTAGGTGCGCCGAATTTCTTAGGTTTTAGATTTACTCATTCAACATATCGGCAAATTCGTAGGTAACAACCTAGAAAGATATAATTACGTCAATTGAACTCTAAAGGCTGTTCTCATCAACTTTCACACCGGGGCCCATTGTTGAACTGATGACTACTTTCTTGAGATACTTACCTTTGGAACCTGACGGTTTGACTCTCTGAAGTTCTTCAATCACTGTCTCAAAATTCACCAGAAGTGCTTCTTCATCAAAGCTGGCCTTCCCGATAGGGACCTGAACATTTCCAAATTTATCCGTTCGATATTCAACCATTCCACCTTTAAATTCCTGAACAGCTTTTGCAACATTATCTGTGACTGTTCCAGTTTTGGGGTTCGGCATTAAGCCTCTAGGGCCTAATACTCTTCCTAGCTTTCCGACTACGGGCATCATTTCTGGAGTCGCAATAGCAATATCAAAATTGAAATTTCCCTTTTCTATTTCAGTTGCAAGATCACTATCGCCTACAAGATCCGCACCTGCTTCTTTAGCTTGAAGAGCAGCTTCCCCTTGGGCAAATACTGCTACGCGAACATCACGTCCAGTCCCTGACGGTAAAGCTACCGTTCCGCGAACCATTTCTTCTGCTTTACGTGGGTCGACACCCAGACGACAAACCAATTCAATAGTTTCATCAAATTTTGCTGTTGCTAGTTCTTTAGAAGTTGCTACAGCATCCTTTGGAGCGTATGTAGCTTCGCGATCAAAAGAACTAACAGCGTTTTCGTATCGTTTACCTTGTGACATCGAATACATTCCTTTCAGGGATTAAGACCCTATGTGATTCTCCCTCTTATTTTATTTTTTGTTATCACTCGTTGAGGTAAGCAAAGTGAAAACTGCCTCTATTTAACTTCAAGACCCATGCTTCTTGCGGTTCCTGCAACTTGTAACTTCGCCTGGTCTAAATCATTTGTATTCAAATCAGGCATTTTAGTTTCAGCAATTTCCGCAATCTGGGCATTGGTGACTGACCCTGCCATTTCTCTTCCTGGATTCTCACTGGCTTTATCAAGGCCAGCAGCTTTTCGAAGAAGGAATGATGTAGGAGGAGTTTTTGTAACAAAAGAAAAGGTTCGGTCAGCGTAGATTGTTATTTCTACTGGAACTACTTGACCCCGCTTATCTTCAGTCTTTGCGTTATATTCTTTACAAAAGTCCATAATCGCAATGCCGTGAGGTCCCAGCGCTGTTCCTACCGGAGGTGCTGGTGATGCTTGCCCTGCCGGAATTTGTATTTTCACAACCGCAGTGATTTCTTTTTCTGCCATTTCATTACTCCTGAATAAATTTTCAGCAGTCGTCAATATACCCAATAATTAGGCAAGTAGCTCACTTAACAACATGCTTCTTAAAATGATTAAAAATATTCAACTCCATGAAGAGCTTGAACTACTTGATGAAGGAATCAATTCGGAAGTTTTTCGTTGCTCAATTCTACTATGAAGATCACCAATAGTAACACTAGCTGTATTCTCAAAAAGTGGTGGGTAAACAGCATGGGCTAAACACGCGAAACATGCTTTTAGGAGACAGAAAGCTATGTTTACAGCAAACTTAAAATGGTCAAAATACGATTGCCCAACACTAGCTGGATGATCTGTGAAGCTCCCTGTAATGCGCATTTACCAAATGTAACACCAAGTGCAAGCATAGAATTATTAAATAATTGCATTAATAAGGTATATTTTGAAACAAAAACTGAATTTTGTGTATATTAGCGCATAATATGTTTATAAATGGATGCTATAGACAAAAATATTATTAATTTACTACAAAATGATGCTAGCCTTACTGCAAGAGAGATTGCTGAAGAAGTCGGTCTGACACCTGCTCCATGCTGGCGACGAATTCAACGATTAGAATCCGAAGAAATAATCACTTCAAGAGTTGCGATCATTGACCCAGAAAAAATCAACCTATCTGTCATCGCATTAGTAGAAATTCGCACCAACCGTCATAATGCAGAGTGGTTGGCAGGTTTCAGTTCCGCTGTAAAAAAATTTCCTGAAATCATTGAAGCCTATAGAACAAGTGGAGAAGTTGATTATATGCTCAGGGTCGTTGCTCCGAACATGAAAGCATATGACCTCTTCTACAAAAGACTCGTAGAAGAAGTGGATCTCTACGATGTAAGAACCCATTTTGTAATGGAGAGGATCAAAAATACGACTCAGCTACCTCTTGAGTATTGTTAGAAGATAACGAACTAAAGCTTAGCTACTTGTGCAAATTCTAATTCGACTGGTGTTTCTCGACCAAAAATATTTACTAGCACTTTAAGTTTTAATTGATCCTCATTTATCTCAATAATCTCACCAGAGAAATCAGCAAAAGGTCCTTCCTTTACGCGTACTGTTTCGCCTTGCTCATATCCCATTCTTGGTTTGGCGCGCTTGACAGCTTGCCCGTCAACTTCTCCGGCGCTGCCAAGGAAACTCTCGACTTCTTTTCTAGGAAGCGGTGAAGGCTTATTAGCTGAACCAACAAAACCTGTTATCCCTGGAGTGTTCCTAATTACATTCCACACTTCATCATTCATTCGACAACGAACAAGAATGTAACCTGGGAACATTTTTTTCTGGACTTCAACTCTCTTTCCTTGTTTGAATTCAACAACATTCTCAAGAGGAATAACTATTTCATGGATCGAGTCCTCTTTGTTCATTGACTGAATACGTTGCGCTAGATTACCTTGGACCTTATTTTCGTAACCAGATTGAGTATGAACCACATACCATTTCCCTGGCCGATCATATGGACTGACTATCTTTGGTGCCTTCTCTTCCTTCTCATAAATTAGATCATCTTCTGTAACAACCGCATTGTCACCCTGTGCATCAACATCAGAAGGCTGAACTTCCTCTTCACCTATTCCAACCTGCTCTTGGGAGGCTACATCTTCTAATTCTTCACTAGCTGTAATATTTTCCATTGTTCTTTCCGTTCAAAAAACTAATTACCGTTCGAATAACTTAAGCAGGCCTTCACCAAAGCCCCAATCCATAAGGGCAATCATAGACGTTATAACCACCAGAGTAATCAAAACTACTATTGAGTAATTGATGACTTCAGGTCGTGTTGGCCATGCAACTTTTTTTAGCTCTGACCGAACTTCAGAAAAGTATCGTCTAAACCCAACCCGTTCTTCCTGCTGAGGCCTACCCGCTGCTTGCCGCCGCGAAGCTACAGGGGTTCCATCTTCCCCAAGTTCACCCCGCTTTTGTAGCGCTCTTTTTTGCTCACGATTTAGAGACATACTTTCCTTGCCTGTTCGTCCAATTTCTATTGTATTTTACTTTTTAGTATTTAGTGCAAACTCGCAGGGCAGGAGGGACTCGAACCCCCAACCGCCGGTTTTGGAGACCGGTGCTCTACCAATTGAGCCACTGCCCTAAAGCATGACTTTCTGAGGATACCAGCGTTTCAACACTTTGATTCTCAGGATGCCTATCTTTAACATTATTGCTCCGTTTTAACAACAGTCAACATTATGCAATCTCAACAAATCTTTGCATAACGACAACGTCCAACCACCTTCCAAATTTTCTCCCTGTTTCTTTTTCTCGACCAACTTCTTTAAAGCCGGCTTTTTTGTGAGTAGCTATTGATCCTTTAGACTCAGCGCTTATTCTTGCAATAATTGTATGGAATCCATGTTCCGATGCCTTCTCAATCAAGGCACCCAACAAAGCTAACCCAACGCCCTTCCCTTGATCTTTCGGACGGACATACACTGAATTCTCTACAGTGGTGCTGTAAGCGGGTCTTCTTTGGTAACGAGAGAGAGACCCAAAGCCGACTATCTCTCCGTCAGATTCAGCGACCAGAACTACATGTGCTCCTGACCTTTCAGTTAACCAATCCCGTTGTTCCTGAATAGTGCGCGGAGCTATATCAAATGTTGCCGTACCTGACATGACTTCATCATTATAAATTTCTCTGATAAATTCAGTATCTTTGACATGCGCTAAACGTATTTCCATAATTTTACCCTACATAGCAAAACAAAAATATTATGTTGTAGCGGCGGACAGATTTGAACTGTCGACCTCCCGATTATGAGTCGAGCGCTCTAACCAACTGAGCTACGCCGCCAAAATATAGTGCTAAGCACATTTGAGCTCCCTGAGAGAATTGAACTCTCGACCTTCTCCTTACCATGGAGACGCTCTACCGACTGAGCTAAGGGAGCAAAGATATTAAGTCAAAGCTATTCGTTATGATGCCACGATGAAGACTCGCTCCCAACCTCACAAGGGTAAATATACTTTTAGATTCAAGATTGTCACTTTTGACAACAATCATGAGCGACCTTTTTTGTGAAAGTTTTTTAATTTTTTGTGGGCCGGGGAGGATTTGAACCTCCGAAGGCTAACGCCGACGGGTTTACAGCCCGTTCCCTTTGGCCGCTCGGGCACCGACCCTGAAGTGGAAATACTAGCGCTTGAGTTTCAAGTTCCCACCTAATAAAGCCTAGAAAAATAATTTGTTTCATATTAAGCAGATAATTTTACTGATTAAGTTGATTCCACTACCAAAGACTTAATAATAGAGAATAGGTATAACGATGAAAGGATCTATAATGCCCACGTTTGATATCAGTTCAATTGTTGACATGCAGGAAGTCAGAAATGCTACAGATCAGGCTTCACGAGAAGTAGGACAGCGTTATGACTTTAAAGACACGAATAGCTCAATTGATCTTTCAGAAACAGCTATAGATATTGAATCCTCTTCAGATGACAGACTAAATGCCCTGCGGACAGTTCTTGAGGAAAAGCTGGTTAAAAGAAAGGTTTCTCTTAAAGCATTAGACCGTCTTCAGGTTCAAGATGCTGCAGGAGGGCGAAGACGCCAAACTATCGCATTAGCTTCTGGCATCAATTCAGAAAAGGCGAAAGATATCAACAAATTTATAAAAAGCTTGAGCTTAAAGGGAATTCAATCACAGACACAGGGTGAACAGGTTCGTGTTTCGGGAAAAAAACGAGATGATTTACAAAATATTATTTCGGCTCTCAAAGATAACGATTTCGGAATACCTTTGCAATATGGAAATTTCCGAGATTGAGATAAATTGTAGGTGTCATAATGCCGGCGTGGACGTGGAATATTGAATTACCTGAAGGAAGCGAAGTAGTTATATTTGACCTTGATGGCGTAATTAGCGATGCGTCTCATCGACAGCATTTTCTCAAGAACGAAGAAAAGGATTGGGATGGATTCTTCTCTGCATGTACTGAGGACCCTCCAATTGTTTCAGGAGTAGAACTGATTAACCTTATTAGTAAATTTAAAGGCGTTATTATTCTCACTGCTCGTCCTGTGGCTATTCAAATGGAAACTCTTGATTGGTTAAATAGTCATGGTGTCATTTGGAATGCACTGATCATGCGTTCCAATCAAGATAATTTGGGTTCTGCAGAAATGAAACTTTCAGCGATCAACGAAATTTTAGCTGGTAATCTGAATCCAATTCTGGTCTTTGATGACGATCCAAAGAATATAATAATGTTCAAGGAAAATGGTATTCCTGTAGTTTCTGTTCACAGTGGATACTACGGTTGATTTCCTATTCTCTGGGCTTTGAGAATAAAACCTGCTGAACAAGAAATTTGTTCGTAATAATGATCGTTATTATGCTTACATTGTTCAAAGGAATCTGATGCCTGAAATTACCAAGAAAATTAATATTGCTAGTTCGGTTTCTGAGACATGGGATGTTTTAGCGTCGTTTGAGAGTATTTCCGACTGGGCCAATAACGTATCTCATTCCTGTCTTCTGTCGAACCAGCTTGAAGGAGTAGGAACTTGCCGTAGAATTCAAACTGGCAATTCTTCAGTTACCGAGCATGTAACAAGATGGGAAGACTTAAGGTTTTTATCTTACGAAATTCAAGGATTACCTCCAATATTTAAGCAAGTTCTGAATAGCTGGTCGCTTGAGCCAAGCAATATCGGTGTTCTTTTATCGCTGACGATTGAAATTGTTCCTATTCGTCGACCGGTTACACCTATTGCTGGTTTAGCATGCCTAGTTTTTGGAAGAGTTAATATAGGCATGCTTAAAGACCTAAAAGGGTTCATCGAGAATGCAAAGCCGCTTATGGAACTTCAAAAGCAAATAGCGCATTTAGAGCAAAAAATTGATGCTATGGAATCTCAAAATGATTAATTCAAGCCAGCCCGATGTAGTTATTCTTATGACCGATGAGGAACGAGCAATCCCACCATATGAAACTTCAGAAATTCTGGAATGGCGAAAGAAAACACTTACAGGAAGAAATTGGTTCAAAGATAACGGGGTAAGTTTTATTCGTCATTACACAGGTTCTTTGGCATGTGTACCGAGTCGCCCAACACTTTTTACGGGTCAATTTCCTGATGTGCATGGCGTAACACAAACTAATGGGTTAGGAAAAGATGAGCATGACTCTCGAATGAGATGGCTAATTCCTCGTGAAGTCCCAACTATTGGTCATTGGTTTAGAGCAGCAGGATATGACACGCATTATGACGGCAAATGGCATATGAGTCACGCTGATCTCGTAGACGAAAATACAGGGAATCCCTTAGCAACCAATACAACTGATGGAACTGTTGTACAAGGCGCTGTTGATCGTTACCTAGAAGAGAACCCCCTCAACGAATTTGGTTTCTCAGGTTGGGTTGGGCCAGAACCCCATGGGGCACCTCTAGCTAATTCAGGGTTTATTCGCGACCCCCTAGTTGCCGATAGAACAGTTAAATGGCTCGAGGATAGATATATGAAACGAAGCTTGGGAGATAAAGATGCTCAGAAGCCTTTTTTCTTAGTAGTTAGCTTTGTTAACCCACACGATATTGTACTTCTACCAATGTTTATGCGGAGACCTGAATTTAATCCCATCACCCCTTCTGAACTTGATCCGCCAGATATCCCTACACCTCCAACACGTTACGAGGACTTATCTACAAAACCTGCCGCCCAGATTGCATACAAGAATTCTTACTACTCTGGGTACGGTCCACAAAGGGTAGTACGTGCAGCGTATGAAAACAACGAGCAGGAATATCGGAATCTTTACTACCGTTTACATGCTGAAGTTGACGGCCCTCTTGACAGGGTCAGGAGAGCGCTGACAATTGATACTTCACGCGAGAAGGTTATCTTTAGAACTTCAGATCATGGAGATTTATTGGGAGCTCATGGCGGTCTTCACCAGAAATGGTTTAATCTTTACGACGAAGCCACAAGAGTTCCTTTTGAAATCGTTAAGCATGGAAACGAATCTACTCCCAAGGGAATTGTTGATTCGATTCCGACTTCGCATGTTGATTTGATCCCTACTGCATTAGCGCTTGCAGGACTAGATCAGCATGAGCTCGGGCAAAGATTAGCTCCCTTATTCTCAGAATTTCACCCACTACCAGGTAAAGATCTAAGCCCGCTATTGTTGGATCCCGAGGCCGAGGAATTCGATAACAGAGCAATTTACTTCATGACGCGAGATAACATGCTCGAGGGAGACACACTTGCATCGGCAATGGCTCGTGGATTAGGGAGAGCCGATAACCCTCCCGGACCATTAAAAATACAGACCCTTCCCCACGCCAGCACTAACTTTGAGGGGATCGTAGTCAAAATTACAGATAATGAAGTTGCAGGAGCAAACGATTCTTTTTGGAAAATAACTCGCGCTTATGATGACCCTGAGACATGGACTATCCCGAACAGGGCTAATTTATCATCATCAGGGCCGATGGGTGAGACCTACCGAATTGACGAGATACCTGATCAATATGAGTTGTATGACTTAACAAATGACCCGACCGAATCATCAAATCTCTGGAAAGACCCGAAAGCCTCCGAAGTACTTGATTATTTGAAACGACGACTTAGTAGTGAGCGGCTTCAGTTAATTCCCAAACGTAATACCCCTCGTCCCTATGCCAGGAGAAAACCTCCACAGGCACAATTAGCGGGACAAGTACCACCAGCTCTGGCTCGAGGTTTACGCGCCCTCCTTCGTAAAGCTGGAATACATCCTGAAGATACGGTGAGGTTCGAAAAGGACGTAACGGGCAAACGAGCATTAATTGTGTGCACAAATACCGATCAAATGTCTAATGGTAAATCGACTGGTGTGTTTGCATCGGAAATGACTGTTCCTTATTACATTTGGAGCGATGCAGGAATGGAGGTTGACATTGCAAGTCCGCTGGGTGGTGTGGTGCCGATTGACCCGCAGTCTTACCTTCCAGTGATTCGGACTCGATATGACGATAGAGCTCTCAAAGATGGCCATCTCCAGAAAAGCTTATCTGAGTCTTTAGCTATGCAGGATGTGGATATTGATGATTATGATGTGATTTATTTTGCTGGGGGTTGGGGGGCAGCATTCGACTTAGGATTTTCCGAAACTGTTGGTGAGAAGGTCACGGAAGCAAATCAGAAAGGAAAGGTTCTTGGCGGAGTGTGCCATGGTCCTCTCGGCTTCCTTAAAGCTAGAGGTCTAGATGGTGAGCCGTTAGTTAAGGGGCGTCGTGTTACCGGAGTGACTGATAAGCAGGTTAGGGATTTACGCATAACTGATACTCCTCATCATCCAGAAACGGAATTACGCCGACTTGGGGCTGATTATCGTTGCACTCATCGCTTTAGAGATCCGTTAGCAAATTGCTGGGAAGTTGATGGAAATATTGTTACTGGTCAGAATCAAAATGCGGCACCAATGGTTGCCAGAGAGATCATGGAGTTGATTTCTTAAAGGCCGGTTTTGTCTCTGGTTTAATTTTCGTCTGAGTGTTGAGCGCCTCCTTGGATCGCTGCTACAACGCTTTGGTCAGCAAGAGTAGTCGTATCGCCAAGGTCTCTTCCTTCAGCTACGTCTCGAAGTAAACGCCGCATTATCTTTCCTGATCTTGTTTTAGGTAAGTCTGGGACGAGAAATACAGCTTTGGGACGAGCAATAGGACCGAGTTTTGTAGCTACGTGTGCTCGTATTTCATTACGAAGATCATTTGATCCTTCTGAACTTCCGCGCAGAATAACATAGCCAATTATTGATTGTCCGGTTGTTTCATCTGTGGCGCCTACGACAGCTGCCTCTGCTACGGCTGGGTGGTCGACAAGGGCAGATTCAACTTCGGCTGTAGAAATTCTGTGCCCAGATACATTCATCACATCATCTACTCTTCCCAGGAGCCACAGGTAGCCATCTTCATCAATTTTTACTCCATCGCCGGCAAAATATTTTCCTTCGTATGTGCTCCAGTAGGTTTCAAGATACCTATCTGGGTCTCGCCAAATTCCTCTCAACATTGAAGGCCAGGGGTGAGTGATTGTTAGATATCCCCCTCCCTGTTCAACCTTGTTTCCATCGTCATCTACCACTTCAGCAAAAATACCTGGAATGGTAAAGCAAGCAGACCCTGGCTTTGTCGTGGTAATTCCTGGTACCGGAGTTATCATGTGGCCCCCTGTTTCCGTTTGCCACCAAGTGTCAACTATCGGAGTATTACTTCCTCCTACGTGCTCGTGGTACCACATCCAAGCTTCGGGATTGATAGGCTCCCCGACTGTTCCTAAGACTCGTAGTGAGGATAAGTCATGATCTGATAGCTCATCGCTTCCCCATTTCATAAACGTTCGGATAGCGGTAGGAGCCGTGTAGAGCTGTGTAACTTTATAGCGTTCGATAATGTCCCATAGCCTGTCTTTGGACCATTGCGATCTTTCAGGTCCATATCGAAGATTCTCTCTAGGGGTGTCAGGGGTTCCTTCATACATGACTGAAGTGGTGCAATTTGCAAGCGGTCCATAGACGATGTAACTATGTCCTGTTACCCATCCGATATCTGCTGCACACCAATAGACATCAGTATCTGGATTCAAGTCAAATACATATTTATGTGTGAAAGCAACCTGTGTTAAATAGCCTGCAGAGGTGTGCATAATCCCTTTGGGTTTAGCAGTGGTGCCTGATGTGTATAAGAGGTAGAGCAGTTGTTCTGCTGGCATGGGAACAGGTTCACATGTTGGTGAAGCGTCAGTCATCACTTCATGCCACCAGAAATCTCTTTTGGGTTCCATAATGACCTCGGTGTCACATCGGTTGACCACTATTACTGTCTCTACAGATTGGGCACCTGCACTCAAGGCAGTATCAACGTTAATTTTTAGAGCTGATGGTTCACCTCTCCGGTATCCGGCATCAGCTGTGATGATCATTTTTGCTTCTGCATCTTCACATCTGTCTATGATTGCATCTGGGCTAAAACCACCAAAAATTACCGAGTGAGCGACACCGATGCGTGCACAGGCAAGCATTGCTATGGGAAGTTCAATGATCATGGGCATATAAATAGCTACGGTGTCATTTCTTTTGAGCCCGAATTGCTTTAGGACATTGGCAAATTTTGATACTTCGTCAAGCAATTCTTGATAAGTAATTGTTTGTGTATCGCCTGGTTCGCCTTCCCAATAGTAAGCGACTTTGTCACCTTTCCCATTCTCCACATGACGATCAAGACAGTTATATGAGATGTTCAGTTCTCCATCGGAGAACCACTTTGCGTAAGGAAGGTCCCATTCCAAAATATTTGTGAAATCTTTGTCCCAGGTAAGTAATTCTCGTGCTTGTTTGGCCCAAAATACTTCAAAATCTTCCGAAGCTTCTTTATATATTTGTTGGTTATTAAGAAGGGCTTCGTTAACAAAGGTCTCTGGTGGCGGGAATGTCCTGTTTTCTATATAGAACTCTTCGATAGCTTGATTATCCGACATGAAACCTCATTTACTTATTTGGTTAGAGATTACTCCGTTAGTGCGTTAGAGGCGACCTATGTTAGCTATTTCAATAACCATTCAACTACTTTAAATGACCCCAAGCCACTTGGGTCAGTGAGCGCTTCAGATTCTCTTATTGCGCTTCTTGCTTCAAGTGCTGCTAGGTCAGGATTGTGAGCGTTCTCTTTCCATCGCCGCCTACTCTTCTCTAAATGATTCTTTAGTCCTAGTCCTCGTAACCATTCGTCTTGATTTTGGATTGAGGTCGGCACCAGTATTTCTGATAATTGGTTTAAGTCTACGTCACTGGTGATATCTGATGAACCAATATCTTTAAGCGGATCATTTTGCTGTTCATGCTGTTTGTAAGCACGTAACCAATTTTTCTTTTGGTTATATCTAAAGTCCTCAACTGCATAGTCGATGATAACTATCCGACCATTTTGTAAGATTGTTGAAGCTTGCAAAAGCCATTCCTGCGCTTCGCGTTGGATAGGGACTCTGATGTTAGCCGTATTCAAATTATAAGAAGGATAGATTTCGTTTGCAGTCACTAATTTCTCAGATAATACTTCATTTTCTAGCCCAATTTTTACTTCCATCCATGAACCATTTTCTTGCGACTCAAAAATATCGAATGGTAGATTGTCTAAAAGTTCGTTTGCGAAAATAATGCCTGTCTCAATTTTTTCAGGCATTGACTGGAGTACTTGGACTGAGGAGGGGTGTTCTTGGCTTTGCTGGATGCTAGTTTCGACAGTGATGTATTTGAGTGCATCTTTGCACTCCAGTTGGGATCTTAGAATCGATTTAGCTAGTGTTCCAGGCCCAGCTCCACATTCAAGAAAAGTAAATTCTGAGGGTCTATCAAAGTCAAACCAACACTTGTCAATCGCCTTTGCGATAAATTTTCCAAAGAGTGGACCTACTTCAGGGCTGGTGATGAAATCTTTTCTTCTTCCTGCACCACCTTGGGAATAGAATCCTTGTGTCTGGTCATATAAGGACATTCGCATAAATTCGCTGAAACTTATGGGTCCTTCTTCTGTTATTTTATTTATTATTCTTTGCTCAAGTGTCATGCCAATTCGCTTCTAACGCTAAGCATCTAAGTTTTTAGAACCGACGTTACATTGCTAATGATATGAGAGAAACATCAGTGAAGTGGGTAACGATTCCAGGAACAATCCCAAAGGCCAGTGTCGTTGCAACGGTAATAGCAAGCGCTGTCGATAATGATGCGGGAACTTTCATTGTTGATGTATGGGAGTGATGTGGTTCTTCAACCCACATTTTCAATGCTATCCGCCCGTAATACCCGAAAGCTATAACCGCATTTATTGCAGCGATGACAGCTAATCCGTATCCCCACCCTGTATCTGCACTTGCGAGTGAGGTAAATACAGAGAATTTAGCAAACCATCCTCCTAACGGAGGCACACCTGCGAGTGAGGCTAGAAAAATTGTCATTATGACTGCCAGCGTTGGAGATGTTTTAAATAATCCGTTATAGCTTTCTATTTGACCTGATCGAGTAGTTCTTGAGACTGAGAGAATAACGGCGAAAGCACCAAGATTCATTGCTGCGTAGATTGCAAGATAGGTAACAACGGCTGAAACAGATTTATCAGCGATCTCTAGACTTTCGCCGGCTACGGCAAGGGGGGCTAGCATAAATCCTGCTTGAGCTATACCCGAATAAGCCATAAGTCGCACGAGGTTCGTTTGGCGGAGTGCCATGACGTTACCAGCAGTCATGGATAAAGCAGCAAGTATCCAAAGCAGCGGTTGAAAGACGTCTTCGCGTCCAAAGAAACCGACAATAACAAGATTCATTAATGCTACAAACCCTGCTGCTTTAGAAGCTACTGCTAAGAAGGCTGTAACTGGAGTTGGAGCTCCTTCATAGGTATCGGGTGCCCATGTATGGAATGGGAAGGCTGATACTTTAAACGCAAAACCGATGACGACAAATATGATCCCTAGGGTGATTATTGATGAGCTGGAATCACCTGAGCTAATTGAGGTATTGATTTGCTCGAGTATCGTGCTTCCACTCACTCCAAAAATGAGTGACATTCCATAAAGCATGATGGCTGACGCGAAAACACCCATCAGGTAATACTTCAAACCTGCTTCGTTACTTTTTAGGTCTCTCTTTCGCCATGTCGCCAACATATAGGCAGGTATTGAGAGCAGTTCGAGGGCCACAAATATTGTAATGAGGTCCCGTGCTGAGGCCATGATTACCATTCCGAGAATGGATGACAATAACATCCCGTAATACTCGTTTTCCCAATATTCTCCTTCTGCTATGTAGTTCGTTGATAGGAGAACAACAAGATAGCCACTTAGTAAGAAGATTGCTTTGACAATAAGAGAGTATTTGTCAACGATAAATGCACCATTAAACATACTTCTATCTTGTGAATCTATGGCCAGTGTGATGATTGGTATCAATGGAGCGAGCAAGAATAGTCCACCTAATGCCGATGTAAAGGCCCTTCCTTTTTCTCTCCAGATAACATCAATCAACGTTATGATCGCTCCGCCACCCAGAAGGCAAAGTTCTGGGGCGACTGCATGCCAATCAATTGGAGGTCGCACGAACTCCATTGTTGAGGCAAGAAGATTTCCAAAAATCGATGCTGTTATTAGCATGATTTACTGCCCTGCCTCTTCAAGAAGATTGCGGATGCTGTTAAAGCAATCTTTGCCTGCGGTCTCGCCATCGCTTTCAAGACAGTTCTCAACTTCTTGACCCTGTATATCTACAGTCAAAGATTTCACAACGGCATCATCAGTTGTGGAAAAGATTGGTCTTGGGTATAAACCGAAGAAAAGAATCAGTGCAAGTATTGGAGCCCAAGTGATCCACTCGTAACGTTTTACATCTGTAATTGCAGGGTCATCTTTAAACTCATCAGTAGGTGTTCCCATAGCTGTTTTTTGTAACATCCAAAGTAGGTATCCTGCAGCTAGAACCGTTCCTAAAGCTGCCACAACCATGTAAACTCTGAAAGTGGTTTCGGAAAGGATTCCAGCTGGATTATAGCTTGCCAGAATAGCTGGGAATTCACCCCAGAACCCGGCTAGGCCGGGTAGGCCTAATGATGCCATGGCACAGAAGCCTAGTATCCAACCCATACGTGGTGCAGATATGAGAAGACCCCCTAGTCGCCCCATATCAAGTGTGTGGTACCTGTCTTTCATGGAACCAGCAAGGAAAAATAACATTCCTGTTATAAGTCCATGAGCAACCATTCCGAAGATTGCGGCATTAATGCCGAAGTCAGTGAGGGTCGCTATACCGAGCATTACAAAACCCATGTGAGCAACAGAAGAGAATGCTATGAGACGTTTCATATCACGTTGGGCCAAGCACCCTAAAGCTCCGTATATGATCCCGATGACTGCGAGTAACCCTATGAACGGGGCCCACGCCGCTGCAGCCTCTGGCAACATTGGGATTGCGATTCGAATAAATCCATAAGTTCCTAATTTTAGAAGTACTGCGGCAAGAATCACTGATCCTACTGTTGGGGCCTGCGTATGTGCATCGGGGAGCCAGGTATGAAATGGGAACATTGGTACTTTCACACCAAATCCCACGAACATTCCAGCAAAAATCCATAGTTGTGCTGTTCGGCTTATTCCAAGAGTTGCTCCCTCTGAGAGGGCAACCATTGAGAACGTTTGTGCTTGATCTCCAACGATTGTTCCGTCTGCCAAGAAGTAAAGTGCAAGAAAACTTACAAGCATCAATGCAGAACCGAACATGGTGTAAAGGAAGAATTTTAGTGATGCATACCTCCTGTCGTCGCCACCCCATACAGCGATCATGAAGAACATTGGAAGTAGTACGACTTCGAAGAAGACAAAGAAAAGTATGAGGTCTTGAGCTACGAAGGTTCCTATCATTCCTGTTTCTAGGATAAGAATTAAGGAGAGGATTGCTTTAGGATTTCTTGGTTCGGGGAAATGACCGAATGTGTAGAAAATACACAGGGGAACGATAACCACTGTTAAAGCAATTAGAGGAAGTGACATCCCGTCTACGCCTAGGATGTAACGACTATTGATAACTCCGATCCAATCCTCGTCAGTGACGAATTGAAGATCAGCTGATTTCCCATAGTCGAAAACGAACAGCATGAACGCACCTAGCGCTGCTGTTATTAGGGTTGTTAGAAGGGCAACGCCTTTGATTAAATCTTCTTGCGCTTTTGGGATAGCCATTACAGCAGCTGCCCCCGCAAGAGGAAGAAAGATCATAAGGCTAAGGAGCCAATTGTTATCAAAATCCATTTTTAGTTTCTCCTAGACAAACACAATAAATAAGCCAGCCAAAATTACGGTGGCTGCGAACATAATGGCGGCGTATTGGTGAACTTTACCGCGTTGAACAATAGTACGAGTGGTTTCACCAAGACCTTCAGATGCTTTACCTGATAGGTTTACCGCTCCGTCAACCAAGTTCTGGTCAATTTTTTCATAAACAAAAGTTGCTGAATTTGTCGCTTGTTTACCTACTTGGTTTACAAATCCATCAATACCTTTTTGGTTCGTCCAGTATGCAGCATCTGCTATCGGGCCTTTAGTCCCGTTAGCAATAATGTCGGTATAAAGATGATCCAAATAATATTTTTGTTTAAGAACTGTGTGCCCAGCTTTTGCCAATTTATTTCTTTGGGTGAGTCCATTAGCTAATTCAGTTGCTGCTGGACTTTGGGCATTTACTTTAATAAAGAAATATCGGGCTGCTAGACCTACTCCTGTGAGCGCAATCAGAGTTGAAAAGATAGCTAACGTCCAGCTTGGCGTACCGTGAGCGATTGCTGGGAAATATGTAGCGACGGGTTCTACGTAGTGGCCGAATCTCTCTTGCCAGTTTGTAGTATTTCCGGTGAGGAACCCGACTGGCAGATTTAAAAAGCCTGCACCTATCGCCATAACTGAAAGTATTATTAGTGGAATGGTTATTCTCTTACCTGATTCGTGAGGGTCTCCATGGCCGTGAGTATCTCCTCGGAATTCACCGAAGAACGTGAGGTATATTACCCTTGTCATATAGGCGCATGTAAGTGCAGCTCCGATGAGTCCCATTATCAGTGCAAATACGTAGGATCCGTTTCCGCCAGTTCCCCCGAAAAGGCCCCATCCGCCAGTTCCGACCAAAATCTCATCTTTTGACCAGAAACCAGCAAGAGGTGGGAGACCCATTAGCGCTATTGTGCAAATTACAAATGTTTTATATGTGGTGGGCATGAATTTTCTCATACCACCCATAGATTTTTTCATATCGAAACTATGGACAGAGTGGCTTACTGACCCTGCTCCAAGGAAAAGTCCTGCTTTGAAAAAAGCGTGCGTAAAGAGGTGGAACACTGCAGCCGTCCACGCTCCTACTCCAAGTGCCATAACCATGTAACCTAACTGTGAGACTGTTGAATACGCGAGCACTTTTTTGATATCGTCTTGCACGAAAGCTAACAGACCTGCTCCAACTAGGGTTACAGATCCTATAAGAGCGAGTATATTGAAGCCAGATCCCGCGATGTCGTAGCCCTCAAAAAAGACTCCGTAAAGTCGAGCGACCATGTATATTCCTGCTACGACCATTGTGGCTGCGTGAATGAGTGCTGAAACCGGCGTTGGCCCTGCCATCGCATCTGGTAACCAGGTGTGAAGAATGAATTGCCCGGATTTTGACATGACTGCAGCGGTTAAGCATAAAGAAGCTATCAAGAGTGTATTTTGACCAATTTCGTTATTGATAGCTGCCTCATTAATATCAACGATGCTCCACGACCCTGCTGACCAGAACAGTATTATCATCCCAACTAAAAGTCCCATATCCCCTACGCGATTGGTAAGGAATGCCTTTAGTGCAGCATCAGAGTTTGGTTTTTCTTCCCACCAATGCCCTATTAACGCAAATGAGCATACCCCTACTAATTCCCAACCAACGATTGTCTGGAGTATATTCTCACTGAGGACGAAGAAAAGCATTGAGGCAGAGAACAAACTTAAAAACGCGAAGTAATGCGTATACCTGCGGTCCCCTGAGACGTAGTCTGTTGAATATATGTGGACTAATAAGGAAATTACAGTAACTACGAAGAGCATCATTACCGCTAGGCCGTCAACCATGATCCCGACTTGGAATTTCTTGCCTCCAGTCTCCCACCACGTAAACCTTTCAATTACAGCGTCAACAGCAACTGCTTCGTACCCTGATTCATCGCCAGCAGCATAAATGTTTACCTCTTCGGCTGATGCCACTTCGATAGATTCTCCCAAGGTATTTTCTTCAAGATCTGGTGAGGAAGCATCACTGTATTTCTTTTCGGATTCATAGGATGACCCCTTTTGGTAATTTTCACTTGCATTATCAACTTGGTTTATCCATTGACCAACACAACAAATTGCGAGGATAAGAGAAAGAGCGATAGCTGTTATACCAAACTCTGCTCCTTTGTACTTCATCTTTTTTCCAAAGAATAAGATCAGAACAAAAGATAGCGCAGGTAGCGCTGGGATTAACCAGGCTGTCTCTAGGAACCACCCAGTTGCTTGAACTGATTTTGTAGGTACTGCTTCTGCGAGAGCGAATAGACTTGTCATGGTCATCCCTTCATCTGGTCTATTTCAGACAAATCAACACTTTTCTTATTCCTGAATATTAGAAGGACGATTGCTAGTCCTACGCCTACTTCTGCTGCTGCTATTGCGATTACGAATAATGCGAATACTTCTCCTGCGATATTATCTGTAAGGGCTGAGAACGCTACTAAATTTATGTTTACTGCGTTCAGTATCAACTCAATGGACATAAGAACCATTACACCATTTTTTCGAGCAAGTACGCCGTAGATTCCTATACAAAAGAGGACTGAACTTAACAAAAGATATTGAGCAATAGTCATGCTACTTCCTTCCTAGCTATGACGACTGCACCTATTAGCGCTGCTAGAAGAAGGACTGATACTGCTTCAAAAGGAATGATGTAGTCAGAAAAGATTGAATCTGAAACCATTGCTGCATTTGTGACTGTCTCCTTGGGAAGTTCTTTCCCTCGGTAGCTGTCAATAATTGAATAAGACATGACGGCGAACATAAGTGTCCCTATCACCGCTGGTAAGACTCTGTTAGGCATATTGATGTTTTCCTCATCGCCAATGCTGGCCTTTGTGAGCATGACGCCGAAGAGAAGTAGAACGATTACCGCTCCGATATAAACCAAGATTTGTGTCACACCAACGAATTCGGCTCCTAACAATAGGAATTGGCCAGCTACTCCAGCAAGGACAAGTACTAGCCATAGTGCGGCATGAACAATATTGTTTGTCGTTACTACTTTGAGTGCTGAAACGATCATTAGTAGCGCAAGGATCGCAAAGAACACATTTTGTGCAACCATTATCGCGGTACCTTTCTTACTTTTTGCTCTGATCCATCTTCGTACTCTTCGAAATCAGGGACGGTTTCCATCCATTCGCCTAGTCTTTCTTTATCGTGAAGCAGGTCAGCTAGTTTCAATTCGGAGAATTCGTACTCTGGAGTCCAAAATAATGCATCAAATGGGCATACTTCTACACAGATACCGCAGAACATGCAGAGTGAGTAGTCAATATCAAACCTGTCTAATGCATTGACTTGTCGAGGTTTTCCACCTTCGCGACGTGGTGGTGCTAATTCTTTATGCCCTTCGATATAAATGCACCAATCCGGACATTCTCGAGCGCATAGCATGCAGGCAGTACAGTTTCCTTCATGGAGAGCTATGACTCCTCTTGCGCGAGCTGGTGGAGCTTCTTTGACGTGAGGGTATTGGACAGTTAGTGCTCCTTCACTTGGTTTGGGGATTGGTTTAAGTAATCCTCCTGGAAAGAGCGTTTTTATCATCGTTCTGAAAGTAACTTTTAATCCTTTGAGTATCCCTGGTAATTGTGACATCAGTTCAGACCTCCATTGGTTTGAAGTTTCCTATCATTTATTCGTTGATGGTTCATACCGCCACCTTTAGAACACCTGTTATTGCTATGTTTGCAAGACTTAATGGAATCAAGAATTTCCAAGCAAGGCGTTGTAGCTGATCTTCTCTGAATCTTGGGAAAGTGAAACGAAACCAGAAAATGAGGAAGGCAATAAGCATCGTTTTGGTCGCTAGCACAAGCGGGCCAATAACGTTAAAAACTTGGCTTCCAGCATCTATCCCTGGAACGTACCAACCTCCGAAGAAGAGTACTGCTGCTATTGCTGAGAAAACACCTGCTGAGGCAAATTCTCCTATGAAGAACAGAAGGAACCTGATTCCGGAATATTCGGTGAGGTATCCCGTTACAAGTTCAGATTCGGCAACTGGCATATCAAACGGTGCCTGAGTAAGTTCCGCTTGAACAGCAATCATGAAGATAAAGAAACCGATGAACTGAGTGAGAATAAATGGGTTTCCTATCCCTCCCCAACCAAGAATCTCTCCTTCTGCCTGAGCTAGGACAATACCTTGCATATTCATGGTGCCAGCTTGGATTACTACACCAACTACAGCGAGAATTAGTGGTAGCTCATAGGCAATAAGTTGCCCTGCTGCACGAATTCCTCCAAGTAATGAGTATTTGTTTGCTGAGGACCAGCCCGCCATTAAGATTCCGATGACAGAGACTGACGATACTGCCATTGCTAGGTAAATTCCTGCATCAAGGTCAACAAAGAGGGCATCTGGTCCTGCTGGTATTACAACGACGAGTAAGAATGTTGACATTAATACAACAAATGGAGCTGCCGCAAAGACAAATTTGTCTGCTTTAGATGGGAAGATATCTTCTTTTTGTATCCATTTTCCAACTTCGGCCAATAGTTGTAGAGATCCGTATGGACCTGCTTCCATGGGGCCGAGTCGACTTTGCATAAAGGAAATAGCTTTGAACAAGTAAAGGTATACAATCGTTCCAGCTGGGAGAAGGACTGCTAAAAGCCCAATAGGGACTTTTATCAGGAAAGTTTCCTGCCACCATGAAGGATTGAGTGCGAGTAGTTCAATCATCGGTCAATGTCTCCGAGAATGAAGTATAAAGAGGCGAGAATAGAAATGATGTCAGGGACAAATACGTCTTTTAGTATCCATGGGGTGATGGACATATTTGAGAAACTAGCTGACCGTATTTTGACTCTGAATGGGGTGAGATCACCTTTGCTTACGACATAGTAACCCATTTCGCCGAGGGGGTTTTCTGTTGCTACGTAGGCTTCTCCGGCTGGAACTTTTATTATTCGTGGGACTTTTGCCATGATTGGGCCAGAGGGTATTGATCCAAGAAGTTGGTCAATGATGTTGCATGCTTCTCGCGTTTCTTGAAGCCTGACCCAAAATCTCGCAAAGGAATCTCCATCAGGGTGTGTCCATACTTTCCAGTCGACTTGGTCATATACAAGCCCGACGTTGGCGTCGCGTCGTATATCCCAGTCAACACCTGATGCCCTTAGGTTAGCTCCTGATAAACCGTATGAGAGTGCTACATCTCCTGGGATTACGCCAATGTTTCGAGTGCGAGCTTGGAATATTTCATTCCCTAGAACAAGTTCTTCCATTTCATCGCAGAAAGACTTCATTCTTTCAAGCGCACCTCGTGTTTCTTCTATCCAGCCCTTTGGTAGATCATCTTTGAGCCCACCAATTCTGTCAAAGTTAGGGTGAAAACGCCCACCAGTGACTCTCTCAATTTGATTCAATACAAATTCTCGATCTCGGAATGCGTAGAATACAGGTGTAGTTGCTCCTACTTGAACTGCCATGTCTCCAAGGAAAAGGCATACATTGGCTATTCTGCTTAGCTCGAAAAGGATAGTTCTTATCCATTGAGCCCGAGGTGGAGCTTCAACTTCCATGAGTTGCTCGGCAGCGAGGATGAAGGGAACTTCATTTGCGAAACTTCCTAACCAATCAATTCTGTTGATGAGGGTAGTTACCTGTGGGTAGGTCCGGACTTCAGTTAACTTCTCATATCCTCGGTGCATATAGCCCATTATTGGTTCAGCTGTGACAACTTTTTCGCCGTCAAGTTTTGCGATAATTCGCAGTGTCCCATGCGTTGCAGGGTGTTGAGGGCCCAGATTAAGTGTCATGCCTTCATCTGTTTCGACTTCTACGTTCACTCTTGCGTCTGCAGCTTGGGAAGCTATGTATGCAAGTTGTTCATTCTCAGTTGTTGTGCTCATTTTTCTTCTCCAGGCATAGCTTCTACGTCAACGATTCCAGGCCATGGCTTCATTCTTCTGGAGAGCAATGGGTAGTCTTTTCTTAGGGGGTGTCCTTCAAAGTCTCCCGGTAAGTATATATTCCTAAGATCGGGGTGTTCATCAAATGTCACTCCGAACATTTCTCGGGCTTCTCGTTCATGCCAATTAGCTCCTGGGTAGACGGGGATAAGCGATAATACCCTTGGGCTTTGGTCATCAAGATCTGCCTTGATCATTATGCCTGCCGCGTTTGAAATGGAATAAAGTCGGCAGATGAGTTGGAAACGAGTATCTCCTCCCGTGTACCCCCATTCCATTTGTTCGGGTTCATTAGTATCTTGTTCAGGTTCAATGTCCTGTTCTGTTTCGAGTTCTCTTCCATATGGTGACGGCATCCAATCGATAACAGATAACCAATCAAAGAATTTGCAATCCAGCTCATCTTTTAAGAATTCAGCTGTTTGTCTCCAATTATCGCTTGATACACGTATCCATAGGCCTCTGCCCGGTGCTATGTGCGAAGTTAGAACTGTTTCACCCAAACCCTCGAGTATTTGATTCAATATCTCTTCAGCTCTTTCATCTGTTTCAGGGATTTCTTCCTCGATAACTGCGACAGCTGAATCTGCTTCAATTGTTTCTGAGGGTGCTTGATCTGAGGTCGGTTGATTAGTTTCAGCGTTTTCTCTCGCTGCTTGAGCTCGTTTAAGCAGGTGTTCAGGGATCTCAGCCATGATTTTTTCTCTTCCTAAGTTCTGCAATGAAAGGTTTATTCAACAACAATTGGGTCACCTCTCCAACGTTCCGCCATGTCTTCATTCATAATTCTTTCTTGAAGCAGGACAATTCCTTCAAGGAGCGCTTCGGGTCTTGGTGGGCACCCTGGAACATAAACATCTACGGGAATTATTTGGTCAACTCCTTTTGTCACGGAATAAGAGTCCCAATATGGTCCTCCACAATTTGCGCAAGACCCCATAGAAATAACATATTTAGGGTCAGGCATTTGTTCCCACAATCTTCTGACAGCAGGAGCCATTTTGTCAGTTACTGTCCCCGAAACTACCAAAAAGTCAGCTTGGCGTGGGCTTGCTGGGAGGGGTATTACTCCTAGTCGCATGACGTCATAGCGTGGTGATGCGAATGCCGCTCCCATTTCTATTGCGCAACATGCTAGTCCCCATTGATATACCCACATTGAGTAACGTCGACTCATGTTTAATAGTTTCGTGAGTGATTTGGGCATTTTCCCAGATTCAACTAATCCCATGTGTTTTCCTTTATAAGACGATGATTTAAGTCCATTTAAGTACTCCTTTTCGCCACGCATATAGGAGTCCCAAGAGCAAAATAAAGATGAATATTGCCATTTCTACGAGACCAAAGAGGCCATATTGTTCAAGTCGTGTTGCCCATGGGAAGATAAAAACTGCTTCAACGTCGAACATAACGAAAAGCAGGGCAAATATGTAATACCTGATATTACTTTGGGCCCATCCCGTTCCGACAGGGTCAACTCCTGATTCATATGTTAGGTATTTTTGATCTTGTTTTCTTTGGGGTCTTATAAGAGCGCTAAGGCCTACGAATGCACCAACAAGGGCAAAAGCAAGCACGCCAAAGACGGCGACTGTGAGATAGCTGCGTAGAAATTCAGACACGTTGATAAATAGTAGTTACTTCGGGCCTTTTGGACCAAGGTGTAAAGCACAAGATAGCCGAAAGTAGAGGCTTAAACATGGTTAACTCAGGTTTAGTTCTAATTGTTTTTCGTTTGATAGACATGTTCTCCAAAGATGTTGTAGTACTTATCTTGTAGCAATGTTGATGATCGGTAATCACATAGTTCATTTCTTAACCCGCTATCAATTCTGGAATCGCTCTTTGGACCATTTCCAGAAGGGGTTCTGGCCAAATACCCAAGAACATCGTGACGACTACTGCGATGCCTAGAACTATCTTGATTTCATTTGGGATGTGAATATTTTCATTCTCTTCGCTTTCCTCTGGCTTTGTTAGCCATACTTTTACAAGAATTCTTAAGTATAGAAAAGCTCCAATTACCGCTGTAATCATTGCGACAACGGCGAGTATGTATGAACTTTCTTCTACCGCTGCTTCAATGACATAAAATTTAGCGAAGAACCCAGATGTAAGAGGGATTCCGGCTTGGCCTAAAAGGAAGATTGTGAATGCTATACCGAGGAGTGGTTTTTTCGTAGCTAGACCTGCCACCGAATCTAGGCTTGTTCGTGTTCCACAATCTCCAGCATTTAATGCTATGACTGTGAAGCTACCAATGACCATAAACGCGTAAGTTGCTAGATAGAAAAGAACCGCTTTAACACCTTGGTCCGAAGCAGCTTGAGTCCCAACTAGAAGATACCCAGCGTGGCTTATAGAAGAATAAGCCAACATACGCTTCAAGTCAGTTTGTACGATTGCTAGTAGCGATCCAGTTAGTAATGTAGCGATTGCAATTGCATAGATAGCAGGTTGCCAGTCAGCCCGATATTCTCCGAGTGTAACGTAAAGTACTCTCAGGATTGCCGCAAATCCTGCTGCTTTAACTACGGAAGCCATGAATGCAACAAACGGAGTCGGTGAACCTTGATAGACATCTGGCGACCAAAAGTGGAATGGCACTGCTGAGACTTTGAATGCCAGGCCAACGATTAATAAAGCTAGAGATGCAAGTAAGAGGGTATCATTTGTCAATTCAACGTCTTGAGTGAAATTTTTGATTGCTGAAAATGATGTGGACCCAGTAGCTCCATAAAGTAGAGCTATTCCGTATAGTAAGAATCCCGAAGCGAATGCTCCAAGAACGAAATATTTGAGACCTGCTTCTTGCGACTGAATTCGCCTCGAATTCATGGCAGCCAGTATGTAGGAGGATATTGACAGGACTTCGATGCCTAGGAAGAGAATTATGAAGTCATTTGCTCCTGCCATGATAATTCCACCAGTAGCTGCAAGGAGCATCAGAACATACGGTTCTGGCCCATCTATTTTTTCTCTTTTAAGAAAAGTTTCTGCTAATGGAGAAATAAGAATTAAGCAGACCGTAATCAACATTGTTACAAATATTGAGAATCCATCTACGCCAAATGCACCTGCGAGAGTTGAGTAGGGGCCTTCGGATTTATTTTGTACTTTATCCCATAGGGAGAATGTGCTGCTTAGTGCGGCAACGGCAGCTAGTTGGGTGTAAATCGAAGAAAATTTATTGGTTACTCTCTTTGGGAAAAGCGAACAAATAGTTAGTAACAATACTCCTGCTGTGGCAAGAATAATTATGGGTAATAATCCAGTCCAAGCTACGGATGGTGTTTGTATCGACTCATGGGCTAACACGTTTATTGCGCTCATTCGTGATCTCCTGAGTGGCTTTCATTCTCATGGTCAGATTCATGATCATGGTGATTGTCGTGATGCGAATCACCATATTTATCGTAAGAATGTGACTCATGAGTTTCCTTTAATAAATCACTAAAGGTGGTTCGGTTTTGAGTGGTTGGTACTGGTTCTGTGAACGATCCATCTTCAATTGTTTCTTCAATGTGGGAAACAAGTTTGTCAACAGCTGGTTCAATGCGATCAAGCATTGGTTTAGGGTAAATCCCCAAAAAGACAATAGCCACGATTAAGGGCAATAATGTTAGGCGTTCCCAGTTAGTGAGGTCCTTTGTTGGTTCATCCTCTGAGATTTGAGGGCCATGGAATACACGCTGGTACGCCCAGAGTAGGTAAAGTGCTGCAAGGATTACCCCTGTTGCAGCAACAACTGCCCACCACCTGTTTGCTGTAAATGTTCCAAGAAGTATGAGGAATTCTCCTACGAATCCATTAAGCCCTGGTAGTCCTATAGACGACAGCATTACAAGTGTGAAGACTCCAGCGAGTACTGGTGCAGATTTCTGGATGCCACTGAGTTCGGAAATCTGACGTGTGTGTTTTCTTTCGTAGATGATGCCAACGAGCATGAATAGGGCACCTGTTGAAAGTCCGTGGTTAATCATTTGCACAGTTGCGCCTTGAATACCTTGAGTGTTAAGCGCAAAGGTACCCAGAATTATGAACCCTAGATGTGCAATTGATGAGTACGCAACAAGTCGCTTAAGGTCTCTTTGCATGGTCGCAACTATTGCACCATAAACGATTCCAATCACTCCTAGGGTTAAGAATAGGGGTGCGAAGAAGTGGGAGGCTTCTGGGAACAGGAAAAGTCCGAAACGGATGAAGCCGTATGTTCCAAGTTTTAACATAACACCTGCGAGTATGACTGAGCCTGCAGTCGGTGCTTCTGTATGAGCGTCGGGTAGCCATGTATGAACAGGGAATAGCGGAACTTTTACAGCAAAGGCTATAGCGAAGCCGAGGAAAAGAAGCCTTGAAGTATTTGTTGCGATTGCAGGATTTGTAGCGATTTCTAGAAGGTTGAAGGTGAGTTCAGAATCACTGTTCTGTGCATGAAGAACAGCTAATGAAACAATGCTGACTAGCATTAAAGCAGATCCAAACATTGTGTATAGGAAGAACTTTGTTGCTGCATATTGTGCGTTTCCATGTCCCCATTTACCTATAAGGAAATACATGGGGATCAGCACAATTTCAAAGAAAACGAAGAACATGAAGAGATCTAAGGATACGAATACTCCCATACATCCTGTCTGTAAGAGTTGAATCCAAATGTAGTAAGCCTTGTGATCGTGTTTGGGGTCTATTGCAATAACGACGAATGGAAACAGTAATCCGGTTAAGACCACTAGGAAGAGGGAAATTCCATCAATACCTGCGAACCAATCGATTCCGAGGCTCTTGATCCACGTTTGCTGAGAAATGAATTGGAATTCTCCATTTGTTTCAAAAGCAGTCAGTAACCAAACGGAAATTGCTCCTGTTACGCCAGTGAAAATAGTAGCTAACATTTTGTGCACACCAATGCGCGCGTTTGGTGTTAGCGCTACAGCTATTGCTCCAAAAACTGGTAGGAGTACGAGAACGGGTATGGTCTGAAACGTTGTCTGAGTTTGTGATGCAGCTAACAAGCTTGAAAATGTCATCAGAAGCCCATCCTTGATACGAAATAGGCAATAACTGCGACTGCTCCTATGAACATGCCCAACGCATAGCTTCTAATGAGACCTGTTTGGAGGCTCCGCATTTTAGTACTGATACGTTGCGTTACTTTTCCTACTCCATTTACTGCTCCATCAATAATCCTTTGGTCAAACAGGGTTGTGGCCTCAAAACTTTTCCGTCCGGGTCCGCCCATAAAATTACTGACCGTTGAATCAAATCTCCATGCTTCTTCAAGTATGGAATGTTCAATTTGCTTGGCTAGGGAACGGTTTTTTAAATACACGAATGCTGCAGCTAAAACTCCTGTGGTAGCTCCTACTATTGCAATTATCGCAAGAATCCATTTTGTTTGACTTGAGGCAGTTACATGGACTTCATTTCCAAAGAGTATTGGTTCGAGCCAATGTTCCAAATGCTTTGTGTCATAACTGAAGGGAAGATTTAATAGTCCGGCAACAGCAGCTAATCCGGAGAGAATCACGAGAGGTATCCACATAACGGTTGGGGATTCATGAGGCGCTATTTGGTGTGTGTCATCGTCTGTGTCTGATTCTGTTTCCTCTTTTCCTTCTGTTTCTCCGTGTTCTGAAATCCCCCACTTCTTTTCTCCGAAGAAAGTCATGAATACGAGTCTGCTCATGTAGAACGCTGTCATTATTGCAGCGAGAAGTAGCATTGCCCATGCAACTTTATTTTCGTTCCATGCTGCTAACAGAACTTCATCTTTTGACCAGAAACCTGAAAATGGGGGGATGCCGGCTATTGCTAGCCAACCTATGATGAAAGTGAAAGCTGTGATAGGCATTGCTTTTCGAAGCGCACCGTATTTGCGCATATCTTGTTCATGATGCATTCCATGGATGACAGAACCAGCACCGAGGAATAAGAGTGCTTTGAAGAAAGCATGGGTAATCATATGAAAGATTGCAGCAACATATAACCCTGAGCCCACCGCTACAAACATGAACCCAAGTTGGCTAACTGTTGAGTATGCAAGTACTTTCTTGATATCATTTTGCGCTACAGCCGCAGTCGCTGCGAATAAAGCTGTAAAGAGCCCGATGATCCAAATCATATCTATGGACCACCCTGCTGCTTCTGCTAGTACGGGATTCATTCGTGTTAAGAGATAAACGCCTGAAGTTACCATTGTCGCTGCATGTATGAGGGCCGATACTGGTGTCGGTCCTGCCATTGCGTCAGGGAGCCAAAGATAGAGGGGGAATTGTGCTGATTTCCCTGCGGCTCCTATAAAGAGCATCGCAACTATTCCTGTAGCTGTGGTCTGGGTTAAGGCATCTGCTTCGATTACAGAGGAGAATATATCGCTGTATTTCAAAGACCCAATATTGAAGAATAGAAGGAACATTGCGATCATAAAGCCCCAATCCCCAACCCGATTTGTGACGAAAGCTTTTTTCCCTGCTGTTGCGTTTGCAGGTTCTTCGTGCCAAAAGGAAATGAGGAAATACGAGCAGGCACCTACTCCTTCCCATCCAAGGAAAGTAATAAGTAAGTTATCACCGAGTACAAGCATGAGCATTGCGAATACGAAGAGATTAAGGTACAGGAAGAATTTAGAAAAATTTGGATCACCATGCATGTAGCCAATTGCATACATATGGATGAGGGCACCTACACCGGTTACGAACAAGACCATAGATATTGATAAAGGGTCTGCTAAAAAACCGAGTCCGACAGTTAGTTCTCCGGATGGGATCCACTCAAAAAGGGTTATTTCATAAACGCGTTCTTCGGGTGGTTTTGATGCCATACCAAAAAAAACTGCTAATGCTGAAAGGAAGGATCCGCTGACAGTGGCTGTGGCTAACCAACCCGCTTGAGGTTCTCCGAGACGTCTTCCGAAAGTAAGAAGAAGAGTGAATCCAATCAGAGGAAAGGCAGGAATGAGCCAGACGAGATTAGTCATCATTAGCCTCTCAATACCGAAACTTCATCAACTGAAGCTTTAGGCCTTCTGCGCATCACTGCAACGACTATGGCTAATCCGATTACTACTTCGGCTGCAGCAACCACAAGAACAAACAATACAGACAGTTGCCCTCCGAGGTCACCCATTTCCTTCCCGAAACTTATGAAAGCTAGATTGGCAGCGTTTAACATTAGTTCAATACACATGAACATAACTAGGGGATTTCGTCGTATTAACAATCCACCTGCACCAATAGTAAATAGAAGTGCCGATAGGGCAAGGTAATATTCAGGTCCAATTGATAATCCGAAAATCATTCGCTGGAGACCTCAGTTTCATCTGTCACTTCGGTTTCAGAATCATTGGGCTTCGTGTCATCTGCTGTATCGCTATGTTCACTTCCTATTGCTTCGAGATTAATGTTCTTTGAATCATCTTTGTAAATGGATGGAGGGTCTTCATCTGGAAGAGGTTCAAATTCTCCCTTTGGTCTTCGTGTTAGGACTACAGCTCCGACTACACCAATAGTAAGTAGAAGTGCAGTTATTTCTAAAGCAAAAACGTAGCGCGTTGAAAAGAGAGCACGTCCAATATCTTTGATATTTTGGTCGGGGTTAACCCCGTCGTTTGTATGTACATGATCACTATTAATCGCTGTTCCGCCCTCGTATGTGGACTTTTGTGCATTTTCTGAGGGGACTCCTGTAACGTCACCTGAAAATGCAACGCCTATGAGTGCACCGAGAACAAGAATTCCACCGACTGCGAGTGTTGCAATTTGTCTTTGGCCTATGATTGGATCTGTTTTTATGCTTTCAGCTCGATCAACACCCAAGAGCATGATGACAAACAAAAACAGAATTACTATGGCTCCGGCATATACGATGACTTGCACTGCTGCTAGAAAATATGCTTCAAGATTAATGAAATGAATTGCTACTCCAAATAATGTAGCGACGAGAGATAAGGCAGCGTGAACTGGATTCTTTAGTAAGACAACACCACATGCCCCAGCGAGAGAGACGATAGCTGCTATGAAGAATGTGACAGCTTCCACTATTGCTCCCCTTGCGTTTCTTCAGGCCCAATATTTTGTGTTGCTTCAGATGGGCGAACTCCATACCCAAGTTCTCCGGCCCATTGAATTTTGCCTTGGTAGCTTGCGGAGCCGGAAGGCGAGGTTGCTCGCATCCATTCTGACGTAAATTCGTCTTCTCCAGGGCGCCAATCTTCCCATGGCAAATGCCTAGGTCTTCCGCTGTCATCAACAACGAGTTCATCTTTCGTATAGATAGCTTGTTTGCGGTCAGTGAATGAAAATTCAAAGAGCTTCGTTTCAGTTATTGCTTGTGTAGGGCATGCTTCAACGCATAGGTCACAATGAATGCAGCGTAGATAGTTTATTTCATAAATAAAGCCAAATCTTTCTCCTGGTGAGGTTGGATCATCTGGGTTATTATCGGCGCCGCGAACATAGATGCAATTAGCCGGACAAACACTTGCGCAGAGTTCACAACCTATGCATTTTTCCATGCCATCTTCATAGCGATTTAAGACATGTCTTCCGTGCAGACGTTTTGGTTTGTTTCTCTTTTCTTCAGGGTAGTTTGTTGTGACAACTTCACCCGATTCTGAAGCGTGGTTAAGTTTTCCAAGCGTTACGGCAAAGCCTTTAAAAAAGTTAAGGATACTCATCAGATTCCCTCCGAATAGTTAGGAAAGTAGTACGAAATAAATATCTTCATCCGAATACCTCTTCTCCTTCTATTTCTCTCTTGTGCTTTCCAATAGCAATAGATTTCATAAGTAAACCTGCGAAGAAAGTTAAGGTTACGACGCTGATTATGAGAATAAGGAGTTGGGATAAACCACTGTCATAACCTCGATCTTTGAATACATCGAGAGTTGCTAGAAGCATGACCCAACCGAGTGCTAACGGGATGAGCATTTTCCATCCGAAGTCCATGAGTTGGTCATATCTTGGCCGAGGAAGTGTCCCTCGCATCCATACAAAGACTGATGCGAAGATAAATACTTTTCCGATAAACCACAATAAGCCCCAAAACCATGCTGGACCTAATGGTGGATAATAACCGCTAGGCCCGCCGAAGAACAAAGTCACCATCACTCCTGACATGGTGATGACATTCATGAATTCAGCCATAAAAAAGAGAGCGAATCTGATAGAGCTGTATTCTGTGTGAAAACCGCCCACCAGTTCTTGTTCAGCTTCGACGAGGTCAAATGGAGGGGTGTTTAGCTCAGCTGTTGTAGCAATGAAGAAGACAAAGAATGGAACAAATCCTGTTACTACAAGTCCCCAGTCAGTGATTCCTCCGCTTTGATTTAATGCAATGCTGTGAGTTGAGAGTGTTCCTGTTTTCATTAGCACCGCAACTAAAGCAAGTCCTAAGGCTGCCTCATACGACACCATCTGTGCTGAAGCTCGGACGGATCCTAATAATGGGTATTTTGATCCGGAAGACCAGCCAGCGAGCATGATGCCGTATACAGCTATTGATGACATTGCAAGAACGAATAATATTCCGATATGCGGGTCAGCCAACTGAACAAAAGTTTTATTACCAAACCACGTAACTGTTCCATCTCCTCCGCTACTGAAGTCTCCGGCAACAGGAACAACAGTAAAAACAAGCAAGGCCGGAACAATTGAGAAGAAAGGAGCTAACTTGAATACGAATTTGTCTGATTTGTTCGGGATTAAATCTTCTTTAAAGAAGAGTTTGATCCCATCAGCGAGTGTTTGCAGGATACCGAAAGGGCCTGCACGACTGGGCCCTATTCTATTTTGCATATCAGAGATAAATTTTCTCATCCACCAGATATAGAGCATGACTGTTACTAGTAGGACTCCAAATGCGACAACGACTTTGAGGATAACTATTAGTAAAATTTCAAGGGTTCCGGCGTCACCTAGAAATAATGGGTCGAGCGCGAATAGCATCTAAATCACCTTCGCCGTCGGGTCGATTCTAATATCAATGCTTTCTGAACCATCGCTAATTAATGCTCGTAGGTCTACTCCGTCTTGATTTAGATATCCAAATGCTATTGAACGTGGGATTCTTTCATCTGGTTTGACGACAACACTTATTTTCTTTTCGCCATTTATAAGCGTGACCGGTTGCCCCTCAGTAATACCGATCGAGGAAAAATCGACGGGGTTTATAAGCACTTCTGAGTTGCTTGTAAAATTTTTGAGTGCTGGGGACATTTGTATGATGGTGCCATTGTCAAACATCTTCTTGGAAAGCACTAATCGGTGTGAGTATGAGTCGAAAGGCCGAGTGTCAATATTTAAATCCGCTTTTCTAAATGGGGTTTCAGTGCCAAATTGTAGAATCAATCCTTCTGGTGATGATTTGATATTCTGAAATGTTATTTCATCATTTGAGATATTAGCGGCTTGAATTTCGTCCCAAACATCATCTGGTTTTTCAATTTTTAGATCATGGTTTAATTGTGCGGCAATCTCTGCTGCGATCATCCAATCTGGTCGTGCTGTACCGGGAGATGTGACCTTTTGTCGGATTGGAGTTATTCGTCCTTCCGTATTGGTATGACTTCCGTTGACCTCGATGAAAGCCGCAGCTGGGAAAATAATATCGGATTCGTAAGTAGATGGATTGACAAATAGATCTACAGCTACGACTGTTTTAGTCATCTGTAAAGCTTTAGAAGCAAGTTCGGGATTTCTGTAATCTCTCAGTGGGTCAGATCCAAGTAGGAACAGTACGTCAATCTCACCATCTCCAGCAGCTTTAAGAATCTGATCAGTGGACATCCCTTTTTCGTTAGGAAGGTTTTCCCAGTCACTTAAATACTTTCTTTTGTCTGCATCTAGAGGAAGTTGCCCAGGGAGTTGTCCGGGTGCCATTCCCATAAAAAATGCTCCTGAAGTGTTGGCTCTTCGGACAAGAGGCAGAAACTTAGTTCCTGGTATGTCTTTCAAAAGCGTTAATGCTTGCGTTAAGGGTTCCGTTGATTCTGTAATTGATTGACGGCCGAAAATTACATTAATTTGTTTATCTTGTAGGAGTTCGTGGCATGCTTGAATTGATTCTTTGCTTACTCCGCCAATTTCTAAGGGACTTTCCCCTGAAAGAATTGAATTTATGACCTTACCTATTTCACCAGGCCTTGGTCGAAGCGAAAGTGATGCTATGTTGCTCAATCCGGTTTCAACTGGTGTCAACTCAATTAGATTTGCCCCCATATTTGTGACTGCATCACGTAATCGGATGTAGAGCGTTCCATACTCTTCTTTCAAATCTGAGCCTATTAACAAAACGGTGCTACCAGGAGAACATATTTCGTTTATTGTCGTTCTCTGTAAACCTAGTAACACATGTGCTGGCAAGTCATCGCTCAGAGTTGCGTCAACGTTATCTGTGCCTATAAGGCCTTTGGCTAGCTTAGTCCAAGCATATTGAGATTCATTTGTGAAACGTGCTCCACCGATGAAGGCAATTTTATTTGGTGTTGAATTTTGTATGGCTTTTGCTGTCATCTCAAGCGCTGTGTTCCATGAAGCGGCGACTAGGCCTTTAGCGCTTTTATCGGGCTTATTTAAGCCTGACCCGCGTACGAGTGGTTCTTGGATTCTGTATTCGCTCTGGAACGCTTGGAATGAGAACCTATCTTTGTCTGTTAGCCACCCCCAATTGACAGTATCGCTGTCAAGCCCCTGAAACCTAAGAACTTCATCACGTGAAGATTGAATTGTGATTCTGTCCCCAAGTGGATTTGGGTAAGTGGATTCAATTTCTTCTAGATCCCATGGTCTTGCTTTAAATCTGTATGGCTTCGCTGTTAAGGCTCCTACTGGACAAATTTGCACAACATTTCCGCTGAAATATGAGGCAAAGGGATCTTCAGGGAAAGTATTTACTTGTGTTTCATTTCCTCTATCGATGAAATGAATTAACGGATCGCCAACTACTTCATCTGCGAAGCGAGTACATCTGTCACAGAGTATGCATCTTTCGCGGTCAAGATAGACGTTTTCATTGATTGGTATTGGTTTTTCAAAATGACGTTTTTCTTCAACAAATCTTGTTTCCCCTGGTCCGTATGCAATTGTTTGGTCCTGTAGTGGGCATTCGCCACCTTTATCGCAAACTGGACAATCAAGTGGGTGGTTAAGTAACAGAAATTCAAGAATCCCATCTTGTGCTTTTTTCGTTGTATCTGATTCTGTGTCAACATTCATTCCTTCTGTAACATCAAGCATGCAACTTGGTTGGAGTGCTGGGCCCCGCCCGGTATCAACTTCAACGATGCACATTCTGCACATTCCAACTGAGTTCATTCGGTTGTGGTAACAGAAATGGGGGATATCAACACCTGCTTGCGAGCAAGCTTCGATTAAATTTTCTCCTGCATTTGCATGAACTTCTTGACCATTGAGCGTAAATGCAACTTTGGTTTCATTTTTGAAGGTATCTGTCATCCTGCCCCGCTTTTGATTTGAACAGGGATGTTTGGTTTAGATTTACTTAAATACTTATCAAATTCTTCTTTGTATCTTTTTATAGCTGATGAGATTGGTGAAACAGCTGATGGACCCAGCGGGCAGATCGTTGTTTGCTTTGGGGGCCAACTGATTCCTGGACTGATATTGTCACAGATATCTAGGAGAAGATCTAGATCCTGACTTCTGCCGTTTCCATCAATGATTCGTTGAAGTATCTTTTCTAACCAGCTCGTTCCCTCGCGACATGGAGCACATTTTCCGCATGATTCTCTTGCGAAAAACCTAACTAAGTTGTGGCATGCCTTAACGATGTCAGTTGTATTATCCATTACAACAATAGCTCCTGAACCTAACATGGAACCTGCTTGATCTACTGCAGTTTTTTCTAGTGGCATATCAAGGTGTTCTTCAAAAAACCATGGTGCAGATGCGCCTCCAGGAATGAATGCTTTGAGCTCATTCCCATTCCGTATTCCATTTCCATATTCCTCGCCCATAATCAAATCCCGGAATGTTGTGGTTCCGAATTCAACCTCATAAACGCCTGGCTTATTCACATGACCTGACACTGCGAATATTCGAGTGCCTGTAGATTGTTCTGCGCCAATCTTTGCGAAAGCATCGCCTCCATTTAAAACTATCCATGGGATATTGGCGAGCGTTTCAACATTATTTACGATTGTAGGTTTGCCATATAAGCCAATTGAAGCTGGGAAATAAGGAGGCTTAAGTCTTGGCATTCCCCTATTGCCCTCTAAGCTTTCTATCAAAGCTGTTTCTTCCCCGACGATATATGCTCCAGCTCCCCAATGAAGAACAATATCAACAGAGAATTCGGAATCAAGAATATTTTTCCCAACATAGCCTGCTTCATAAGCTTCATTTAAGGCTTGGGCAACTCGTTCTTGTCCATGTGCCATTTCTCCTCGTACGTAAAGAAAACATTGGGAAAGGCCCAACGCGTAGCAGGTTATAAGGCATCCTTCTATTAGCTGATGTGGATCTCGTTCGAGAAGGATTCGGTCTTTGTATGTCCCTGGTTCGGATTCGTCGCCGTTTACTACGAGATATCGAGGCCAGACATTTTCGGGGAGGAATCCCCATTTGACTCCGGCTGGAAATCCGGCTCCGCCCCTGCCGAGAAGAGAGGCTTTTTTGACTTCCTCATGCACCTCTTTTGGTGTAAGACCCAAAGCTCGTTGCAACGCCTGATAGCCTCCTGACTTGATATAGCCGTCAAGTGTGTGTCCGTCTTTGTTGCCCCATCTGCTCGTTGTTATTAGTGGAGTAGTCATTCAACTTCTCCGTTTCTTTCCAGCCAGACAGGAGCGATGCTTTCATCAATCGAATCAAAACCTGCAATTCTTTCTGCGGATATGTTTTGTCTTACTTTAGCTAATGTCCCATGCTTGGGAATATCTGATCTTTCTTCAGAACGTATTTGTTTGACTAGTTCATCAAACTGAGATTCGGAGACCTGATTTTGGTACCGGTAATTGATTTGCATGCAAGGAGCTTCAGTGCAGGCAGCTATACACTCAACGCCTTCAAGAGAGAATATCCCATCAGAAGTAGTTTCTCCTTCGTGGATCCCGAGTGTTTCTTCTGCATGATGGATTAGTTGGTCTGCCCCAAGTAAATGACATGAAATACCGTGACAGATATTAACTTGGTATTCTCCATTGGGTTGGCGTTTGAACATTTCATAGAAGCTGCATGTTCCTAAGACTTCTGCTGGTGTAATTCCGATGATTTCAGCGATGTGATTCATTGCTTCATCGGTTACCCAGCCATCTTGTTCTTGCGCTAAGTGAAGTAAAGGGATCAAAGCTGATTTTTTTATTGGATATCGGTCAATAATATCATTAGCTGTACGAAGACTTTCTTCTGTGAGCCTACTCATCTGTCAACCTCCCCCATTATTGGGTCAACTGTTGAGATAACTGCGACTGCGTCAGCTACTAAGCAGTTTTGGAGCATATGCGGGAGTACTTGGAGGTTAGTGAATGATGGACCTCGAATATGCATTCGATATGGTTTGGGTCCGCCATCAGAGACGATGTAACAGCCAAGTTCCCCGCGTGGAGACTCAACTGAAGCGTAGACTTCGCCTGAAGGGACTTTGAATCCTTCTGTAAATATTTTGAAATGGTGAATCAGTGCTTCCATTGATTCATCTATTCGTGCTCTAGGTGGAGGTGTTACTTTTTTATCTTGTATTTTGTAATCTCCTTGAGGCATCTTTTCTAGAATCTGCCTGACGATCCTTATTGATTCTCTGATCTCATTTAGTCGTATTGCGAATCTGTCAAAGCAGTCACCGTATGTACCTACAAGAACATCAAACTCTAGTTGATCATATTGAAGATAGGGCATGTCTTTTCGAAGATCCCAGGCGTACCCAGTTGAACGCAATAATGGCCCAGTTATACCGAGTGCTAGACATTCAGCAGTATTGATGACTCCGACCCCTTGAAGTCTTTCGTGCCAGATAGGTTGTCCAGTTAAGAGTGTGTCAAACTCATCAAGTCGGTCTGGTAATTTATCTATAACTTTTAGAACATCGTCACGCCATCCATGAGGTAAATCAGCTGCAACTCCTCCGGGTCGGATGTAGTTGTGATTCATTCGGAGTCCGGTGATGATTTCAAATAAACGGAGTACTTCTTCCCTTTCACGCCAGCCATAAATCATTGCGCCAACGGCGCCCATATCCATTCCGTTGGTCGCTTGGAACAAAAGGTGAGAGCTGATGCGGTTTAATTCGCACATCAACATGCGGATCCAAGTTGCCCTTTCAGGAATTTCAATCTCAAGTAATGTTTCCGTTGCAAGCGAAAATGCTAGTTCGCTAAATAAGGGAGAAGAATAATCCATTCTTGTGACGTTTGTTGGTCCTTGAAGGTAGCTAAGCTGTTCGCCAGTTTTTTCCATTCCCGTGTGCAAATATCCGATAATGGGCTTACTCCGAAGAACTGATTCTCCTTCCATTTCTAGTGATAAACGAAGAACTCCATGTGTTGAAGGGTGTTGCGGACCCATATTGATGACCATTCTGCGGTCATCATCTGGGGTATATGCTTCGACTTCACTTTCGGCAAGTCGGAGAATTGCTGAGTCATCTCCGCGACGAAAGACTCTTTCTGCGGATTCGTTTTGTTGTTCATCCTGATCGTCTGTCATTAGTTGGTCTGCCATCAGGAACCTGGTGCTTCTTTGAACTGGACTGGAATTTTCCCAACATCATAGTCTTTCCGAAGAGGGTGCCCTTCCCAATTCTCCGGCATTAATATTCTTGTCATATCTGGGTGTCCATCAAAATCTATCCCGAAGAGGTCATGTACTTCTCGTTCAAGTGCTTCTGTTCCTGGGTAAATATCAAACAGGGTCGGAACGGTGAGGTCGTTTTCAGGAACCTGGATTCTAAGTCGTATTCTTTCTCGTTTTTGATGTGAAAGTAGACTTACGACTAGTTCAAATCTCTCGGGTTTTATCTCTTCTGGTAAATCTCTTTTAGGATTTTCGAGATAATCAACTGCTGTGACATCAATGCAGACAGTGAATCCATCGGAATATAACTGCTGTATTTTGTTTAAAAGATTATTTCGACCGGTATGTAATACAGTCTGTCCGCGCGAACTAGTTTCATAAACTTCCGTTTCATTGTTTTGTTCGGTTTCTTCATTTACGGCTTCGTCAGACATGTATTTCTCTATCTACCTATAACTACTTTGGTTGCAGTCTGTCCATCTCGCTGTTCTACGATGATCCCAGCTCCACCATTAAGTTCATTTCTCCTCCGAGCGATTTCACCAGTTTCAACTTTTTGATGTAACTGGAGGATTGCATGCATTAAAGTTTCAGGCCCTGGAGGGCAGCCGGGTGCGTAGACATCAACGGGAACAATTTGGTCAACGCCTTGTACAAGTGCATAGTTGTTGAACATCCCGCCTGAACTTGCACAAACACCCATTGAAATAACCCATTTAGGTTCCATCATTTGGTCGTATACCTGTCGAAGTATTGGAGCCATTTTTTGAGAGACTCTACCGGCAACTATCATTAGATCTGCTTGGCGTGGTGATGCACGAAATACTTCCATTCCCCAGCGACCTAAATCATAGTGAGCAGAACCTGTTGCCATCATTTCAAGTGCGCAACATGCGAGTCCAAAAGTTGCAGGCCACATGCTTCTAGCTCTGGACCATTTGACTAGATCTTCAATTTTTCCAGTAAGAAAATTATGATCCATTCCTGCGAGTCCATCCTCGCCAATATTTTTTGAGTCACCAAGTAAGGGTAATTTAGCCATTATGCAGCCTCTTCTCCGGATTCAATTCGGCCTTCAAGACCGACACGACGAATTGTGGTGTTTGTTGTCCTGTTCGGATCAACAACGGATTTTCGCATTACTTGTTTAACAGGACCCCATTCAAGTGCACCGTTGGCAATTATGTAGAGGAAAGATTCAAAGACGGCAAATGAGAAGATGAGCATTGCTACTAAGCCGAAAAGTCCAATTTCTCTGAATGTGACAGCCCATGGGTACATAAAGATGATTTCGACATCAAAAACTATGAAAATCATTCCGACAAGGAAAAACCTAACTGGGAAACGCTCAGGGGGGTCTTGTGTGGAGCTAATTCCGCATTCGTAGGGATCTTGTTTCGCTGCAGTCGGGTTTCTTGGAGCGAGTAGGCGTGAGGCGATCAGACTGACGCCTGCGAAAATGATACCTAAAATAAGCATCGCGAGGATAGGTAGATACTGGCCTAGCAACTTAATTCCCCTCCTACCCTATTGGGCTGTTGATGTTTCCCATTCTTCGGTTCGTCTGCGAAGTTCACGCTCCCGTTGATTGAGCATGTAACACAATCCTATGAACGCTAGGGCAGATCCAATTGTTGTTATCGCTGCAGGTAGTCTTAGGCTCCCAAGGTTACGTTCCATTACAACTGAGATGGTTTGACCGTTTGAGTCAATTTCAGGAAATGGTGGTGCCTGTCCAGCTATTTCTTCTTTATCTAATGTTGGTGAGACTGTTACGACAACTGTGTTTGTGGGATGCCAGAAAATAACAGTATTTCTTATTTCGTTCCAAACTCGATCAACTACTCCATCGCTACTTCGTTTTGGCTTACCGCCTTTTTGGTAGGTATCTAGTACGAAGAAATCACCACTGTTTCCATTTACAAATGGACTTGCTGGATCACTGATTAGAAATGCGTCAGCTGAGGCAATTGCTTCTCCTGCACCGCTGGTAGATTGTAGATTCCACCCGTTAGTTGCTATTAGGCCATCAGATCGGGCTTCTTCTATGATTGTTCCGCTGAGTGCTGCTAATCCACTTAACGTGAGTTGTTGAAGTTTACGTCGTTGATCGTCAATACTTATGTCAATTCTTTCTTGTAGTGCTTCTTCGTTGAGGACTCGTGAATCTTCAATTCCACTTTGTTCAGCGTCTGAAATGAGTTGATCATTTGCAGCTCTTATGGTGTCTCCAATTGTTTCCGAATCTACTGCTAATTTTTCTCCTAGGGACTCTGTGCAATATGGTTTCGGTGCGTCATATTGGAGCAATAAGTCAACATTTTCTTCAACGTATCGAGCTCTTTGAACTTGAACTGTGGATTCAAGAAGGCCTGGGCAGTATTGGTCGACGATCTGGATAGCTGGAGTAACTATTATCTGGTTAGAGCCAAGTTGCTGAACATCACTTTCTGATTGGCTTAAGTCACCGTAAATTATTTCTTTAGGTTCCCATGTTGGGCTATCGCCAGTGAGCCCGATTCCATATATCCACCAGACAATTCCCATGACCAGCATCCATCCAAAGAATCCGGCTAAAGCTATTAGTGTTCCTAATCTATTGCCAAGGTTTGTATTGAGAATTAACCAAACAGACCCGAATAATACGAGTGAACCAACTAAGACGGTTAAAGCTCCACGGATTTCGGGCTCCCATCCAATACCAGCGAGTATGTGTAGGAATTGAAACTTATCGATCATTCAAGTCCTCTCTCGTATTCAACTATTGCGGCTATTTGCTCAAGGGAAAGCAATGCTCCCTCAAGTTCTGTAGCATTTGGTCCGAAACCAGGCATTTGTCCTGAGGGTTCGCAAACTCCATTGAGTCCATATTGTAAATTTGGTTCGCATCCGACTGAAATGAAAGTGGTTTGATCTTGTGCTGAAGCGAATTGAGTTGTCACGCCGATTAGTGAAGGACCAAATCCTCCGCCGCCAGGAACTTCCGGATTAACCAAACCCTGCAAACTAGGATTAGCTGCCAGCACATCGTTAGCGTTCCAAGATGATCCAGCAGTATGGCATCTTGCACATGCATAAGCTCCAGCTCCAGCCGTGTTATTGAACAGATATTCACCATATTTGGCGGTGTTATTTTGTGCTAAGTCATCGATATGTTGATCAAGAAGAGCCAGGACTGCGTTATCGGCATTTTCAATCTCTTCTATTTCTGATTCAGAATTTGCTTTAATTGTTCTCTGATTATCAAGAGCGTCACCTAGACCGCTGACAAGTTGATTATAAGCTATTTTGAGCTCCTCATCAGTTGGGTTAGTAATTGATTCTCTAACGTCTGCTAGGACACTTTCTCTGACCCCTTCCTTTACTTCTGCAGCCATTTGTTCCGGAGTTAGCTGTATAGCTCCGAGATATGCAACTAGTTCTTCAATCTGTTGAGATGTCAATGGACCACCACCTGGAGCGCCCCAAGCGGGCATGGGTGATTGTGGGCGTCCATAGTTAAGGATGTGTGTGACTTCTATTTCTGTAAAACGGTACAAGATCGCGTTAAGCGATGGGGCAGTCCAGTTAACACCTGAGACATAGCGTCCTTGCTCATCTAGGATAGTGAAAGCAGCTTGGCCTCCTACCCCAGCAGCGCCGTGGCATTGAGCACATAGCTCCTCGTAGGCCTCGCCACCTCTACTTGCAAATTGGTTATCTGTAAGATTTTCATAGCCTTCTTGGCGTCCTGGTTCTCCAAGCCAGTAGAGAGGTAGGCAAAGGGCAATGATAATGAGGACAGCTACTCCAGCAGATAGAGCAATATCTAATCGCTTTGTTTCTAGCGTTGCGTCATCATAATAAGGCTTTCGGTTAGGAGCTAGTTCTACTTCCGCTCCAATTTCTTTTCGACCTGCTCGAATGTTGAACAGTACGTAAACAGCAAAGCCAACAGCCACAATAACTGCTAGAACAAGCCCTATCGTCCTTGGTGTAGATGCTGCGTAAAGTGTCATTTTGCTTTATTTCTTTTCTATTCGTCCGTTAGTGATCCGATTGCCCTATGCAATTGGGTCCTTCAGCTTCTTGACTCGTCGTATTAGTGCCTATTGGAGGACCTTGGATAATCGTTCCCGTATCCACGATGAAGACTCCATCTTTAACTTCCATAGCGAATCTATCCATACCTCGTGGGGCAGGTCCTCCTCTTTTTTCTCCGACTCTGTTGTATTGGGAGCCATGACAAGGACACTCGAACCACTGTGATGTTACACATTCTGGAACTCTGCATCCGAGATGTGGGCATTTCTGATAAAGGGCTACAAGCCCTGATCGCATTCCACCTAATTCAGGTCCGGAATAAGTAGCTTCTGCTTTTTTTATTGATCCAGCTGGATACTTGGTAACCCACATTCTTCCTTCTGGCACATAAAGGAAACCGTTGGCACCATCTATTCTTGCCTCTAAATCTGTGACGTTTCCTACTTTAATTTTAGAACCGAAACCTCCACTACCACCGCCACCCCATAGGAAGGCGAGTACAGCTGCTCCGAAACTACTTATTGACAGACCCATTAAACCAACAATGCTTCTGTTTAAGAATTGTCGCCGGGCTACACCAACTGCTTCTTCATCAGGTGCAGTCCAAGGAACTGGTGCAGCAGTTTCTTGAATTTCTAATTCAGTTCCCCCGGCACGTTCTAGAACAGCTGCTTTTTCGATATCCCTTCCAGTCACAGTCGCTGGTTCACTGTTAAGTGAAGTTTCCTGAGCTTCGCTGTCGCGCTGCCGTGTTTCTCGGCTCAGTTGGCCCTCAACTTTCATTGCCTCGTTACGTCTAGAAGCCGCAAGAAGTAGAAGAGACCCGAGTATGACAACTGCAGGAATAGCGAAGAAAAGTACGGTCATTACATACCCCTTGTGAAAGAGCAGGCCATTTTTATAAATTCGTTAGAAGCGTTCGTCTGGTGAATCATAGTTCAAAGAAAAGCCCATCTGCCCAGGGAAATATAAAGTTAAATCCTGGCCCTCTAAAGAATGAACCGATCATTACAAGAACTGCCCAGAACATTAGGTGTACTGTCATCAGCGAAATTGCGAATTTCCTATCCTCTGGCTTATTTGATGGGTTTTTATCAATATAAGGAGCAAGAAGAAGTAGAAAGAGCGCTAACCCGGGAATTGTTACACCCGCAACCATTGGGTGGAACATAGTCAAAAGCTCCTGAAGCCCTAAGAAGTACCAAGGTGCCTTTGATGGGTTAGGAGTTTGATTAAAGTTAGCCAATTCTAGTAGTGGAGCGTTAACAAATATTGAGAACACAACACAGAATGCGGTAACTGCTAGCGCCGCAACAAATTCAACTATCAAAAGATGAGGCCAAACGTGAACCTTATCCACTGGCTTTAATTTAACGTCTTGGATTGAGCCCGATTTAACAACAGCTAGAAGCCTTTGTGTATGCCCAGCAGGACCAGTCGCCGAAGGTGGCGGTGGTTGTGGAGCGGTAATCTCTTCCGAAGTATCTTTTGTCGCAACTGCAGATGGACGGCTACCAGCTGCAGCGGTTCTTTCGAGCAGTTCTTCTGGTATTTTAGTTTCTGAAGCAGAAGCCTCAGCGGGCGATGAATCGCCCCCAGATTCAGCTCTTGCTTTAGCTTCTTGAGCTCTTTTTAATAGGTGTTCAGGGATTTCAGCCATAATTATTCCTCTCTTGATCTATAACGGACCTGAGATACCTCCATCTTTTCTTACTCGCCAAAAATGTATTGCCATAAAGATCACAGCGACAAAGGGGAGCATAAGCACATGCAAGACGTACCACCTCAGGAGCGTGTCTGTGCCTATTTCAGCCCCTCCAAGAAGAACGAATCTCACTTGGTCTCCAAAAACAGGGGTGTACCCCATCATGTTTGTCCCTACCGTTACCGCCCAGAGTGCCAACTGATCCCATGGAAGTAGGTAACCCGTAAATGAAAGCAAAAGAGTGAGCGTTAAAAGGATCACTCCGATGACCCAATTGAATTCTCGGGGAGCTTTGTAAGCCCCATGATAAAAGACTCTTGCCATATGCAAGAAAACAGCTAGGACCATTAGGTGGGCGGCCCATCTATGCATATTCCTGACAAGTAAGCCGAAAGTTACTGAGGTCTGTAATGTATAAATATCATCCCAAGCTTGTGCAGCTGTAGGCCGATAGAAAAACATCAAGAAAATGCCAGTAACTGTGAGCAGAATGAATAAGAAGAAACTGAGTCCGCCTAAGCAAAGCGTGTAGCTAACCTTTACAGCATGACGTTTCACTTTCACCGGGTGTAAGTGGTATATGAGACTGTTCATAACAACATATGACCTATTACGGGGGCTATCCGAATAACCTTTTCGGAAAATAGACCCAGGACGGAAAATTGAATTCCAAGCCTGAGATGATTTTGTTTTTTCAGAGATATCAGCAAATTTTTCGCCGAGTGACTGTTTTGCCACGTTACTTCCCTACCTTCATATCTTGGTTTTTATAGTTGACTTTTCTACTTACCATTATTGCCTTAACCCAATCTCATCCCATAGCCGTACCCATGACTAGGCATTCTTTGGTGTGTATCGCCGTCAGCAGGTGGATCCTCAATCTTTCCTAGAATAATTACTCCAGTTGGACAACGGTCGACACATAAAGCACATCTAGTACAAACGTCATCATCAATTGTAAAGATAACGTTATCAGAGGGGTCATCTCCGGGTTGCTCTGTTCCTATAGCTTCATCGATAGCACCGGTTTGAACCATGTGAATGCATTTCCATGGGCAGATGTCAACACATCCTTCGCACATAATGCATTCTGACTGATCTATATGAATAAATTGTTTTGGCTTTACAGCTTTTGATAACCAGTCGCGATCAACTTCCTGTAGAACATAGTCGTCACGGAATTCCGGTAGTGGGGGGTTAGCATCAAGGACACCCATTTATGAGGCCCCTTCTCTGAGTAACGGGCGACCATAAGTAGATTCTTCAATTTCTGGTGGCGCTATTTTTCCTCTATTCTGCCAAACAGACCATAGGGCAACATTTGCCACAAGGCCGAGGCCATAAATAACTATGGTTATCAGATGCCCAACAACGAGATAGTTGATTTTGAATGGTAAAGCCCATTGAATTATGCCTTCACCGTTCGTAAAACCAAGACCGGTGGGTCCAATAAGATCCTTATCAGCACGCCAAGATAAGCCAGCTTCGGTGAAAGTCAGCCACTGGTGAGGCACTACCCCATATATCCAGAAGAGATAAAGGAATACGTAAACAGCCCAAACATTTGCTTCACCCCACGTTGCTTCATTTTCAACTGGTCTACGTTTCGAATATTCTAGTATTCCTGCGGTCATTAAAACCGCAATGATCCAGCTAAGAACAAAAGCCGTATTCAGAAAGGGGAACTGTCGTCCGTTCGCATCTCGGGTTAACCCAACCCAAAGAGCGACAATGCCAAAAATAGCTACGGTTGATGTGATCATCGCTCCATAGAATTTTGTTACTACTACATCAACAGGCCGTTTTTGAGCCACTTTTTTCTTCCCCTCGTGAGTGGTTCACAAGTAAACTTTTGCTCACTTTGAGCTTTAGTGCTTATCTAATTTTTACCACGACATTTTAGCTGTCTACACATCGTGGCACTCTTCTTAAAGAAAAGGGTGAATAATATAATTTAAGTTTATTTACTGTTGATTTGTTTATGACACAAGTGAACGATTAACTGAGACTTTTTAGTAGTTATTAGGGTTAAATGTTACTAATACGTAAGTTCAATTTTTCCTTATTTATTTTTAAAAATCTTTACCCGTAACAGGTCTCTAAAGTGGGCATTTATCTAAAATGAGGTCCTTTAACTATGCGAAGACTGTGAATAGCGCACTATTCTGTTTTAAGCAGCATTGATCTTGAACTTTTTGTGATGGTCAATTTTGTTGAAGAAATGAGGGTAGTCTTCCGAATGCACAGACTTGACTATAAAAGATTAAAATGTGTTGCTTTGTTTGGGAAAGTAAACAGTAATGTTGATTTAGCAATAGACACCTGCCTTGGAGGCTGTTGTGGTTGAAATACCAGATTATTTATTAGAACGATCGCAAGAAGCACGAGCTCGTTTGACGGGTGTCGCACCATCAACTGATAGTCAAAGCGAATCAGTTGATACAGCTGTTGTTGCTGCGGCCGAGTCCGCACCGGCCGTGCCGGTATCTACCCCACCAGAGATTGAGAAGGTTGAACCTCCTAAACCGATAGCTCCATGGGTTATCGCAGCTAAAGAACGAAAAAAAATACCAGTATGGATGGCTCCAGTAGCTCTTTTCCTTCCTATTTGGGCATTTATGATTTGGGGCACTTTAGAAGCCCCTTCATACGATGCTGAAGGTCCTATAGCTGCTGGTGGCGCTGTCTATGCTCAGTGTTCTGCATGTCATGGTGCTGGCGGCGGCGGCGGCGTTGGTTACCAGCTTAATGAAGGAGAAGTAATCAAGACATTCCCCGACGTTGAAAGCCACGTTGCTTGGGTCGTTAATGGTTCTTCTGCTGCTGGAACACCTTATGGTGCGCCGGATAGAGAGGGTGGGCAACGTATTTCGCAGAATCAAGGCGTTATGCCTAATTTCGCTGCGCTTGAATCATATGAAATTGTTGAAGTTGTACTCTACGAACGAGTGACACATGGGCTGCAGGATGCAGCGGAGCTTGAAGCTTATGTTTTATGGGTTGAGTCAGGCGATCTTCCTGATTGGGAAGTTGGTGTATCTCCACAATCAATCTTTGCTAGCTTTCTAGAATTCCTAGAAATGAACCCTGAAGCTAAAGAAGCGTACGAAGAAAACTTAGAAGAAGCATCTGAGTGAAATAACGTGCAATCATAGTAATGTGATTGACCCTACGCTTTCTCAACAATGGAAAGATCTTGAGAGCCATAGCTCTCTGCTTAAAGAGCGGACTCTTAAAGACCTGATATTTGAAGATTCTACGCGTGCTGAAAATTTATCTTTTGAGATTGACGACTTATTTATTGATTTTTCAAAACAAATGATTACGAATGAGACAATTGATCTTTTAGGCGCTTTAGCTTACGAACGAGGTCTTTCAGAAAAGATTGATGCTTTGTTCTCCGGTGAGATTGTTAATATTTCTGAAAATCGGCCTGCGTTACACACTGCTCTACGATTTTCAACAGGCCCTAGTGAAGATGTAAATTCAGCTATTCGAGATGCACTGAGTAAAGCTAGCGAGTTCTCTTCAGCTATCCGAACCGGAAAGTGGGTTGGTGCGACAGGTAAGCCCATTACGTCCGTCGTAAATATTGGAATTGGTGGATCTCATCTGGGGCCATTAATGGTCAGTGCAGCGTTACGACCTTACGCTGAAGAAAATATTACCTGCAGTTTTGTTTCAAATATCGACCCAATTGCAATTGATTATCAATTAAATTCCTTAGAGCCAGAATCAACGCTCTTTATAATTAATTCCAAGTCGTTTACTACTTCAGAGACCATCACGAATGCTGAAGCCGCTTTGCAATGGGCACAAAATGCGCTCGGGTCTGAGAATGATCTTCTCAAGAAGCACTTTGTTGCGGTTACCGCTAATCCCGAAGCAGCTGAACGTTTGGGGGTTCTCAAGCAGAATATTTTCCCGATTTGGGATTGGGTTGGAGGAAGGTTTTCTGTCTGTTCATCTGTCAGTCTTGCAGCGATGATTGCAATCGGGGCTGAGAATTTTCAAAAGCTTCTAGAGGGTTGCCATAGCATTGATGAACACTTTCGCTCAACAGAATTATCTAAAAATGTCCCTGCTCTCATGGGAATGATCGGTATCTGGAATAGAAATTTTTTAGGATATGGAAATCATGCTGTCATTCCTTATTCAGCAGATTTAACACATTTCCCCTCATATCTCCAACAATTGGAGATGGAAAGTAATGGAAAAAAAATTCGTCAGGATGGGGACAGAGTCTCAACACAAACTAGTCCGGTCATACTCGGTGGAGCAGGAACTGACGCTCAACATTCTTTCTTCCAGCTTCTCCATCAAGGTACAACAATTATCCCCACTGATTTCATCACATTCTGTAAACCTTCACTTCCTGCAGGGAATTTATCTGAAGAAGTAGTTCTCAAACAACATGAAATCCTTGTCGCAAATTGTTTTGCGCAAAGTAAAGCGCTTGCTATCGGGTCTGATTCTGAACCGGAATCATTTCTTTCTGATGGAAATCGTCCCAGTACAACAATTTTGGGTAACCGTTTGGACCCCTTTGCGCTTGGCCAGCTCGTAGCATTGTATGAACATAAGGTTTTTACGATGGGTGTTCTCTGGCAAATTAACAGTTTTGACCAATGGGGGGTCCAACTCGGGAAACAATTAGCGGAGATTATTACAAAGGGTCTGACCGAGACTAGAAGCCATTTTGACCATGACTCGTCTACTACAGCTCTTCTCGATAGGTATCAAAAGAGTCGGGAAACCTAGCGTCATAATGGAGCCACCCATAAATAATGTTACTTATTTCGATAAGACAGACATAGCACGAAGTATCAACTACCTAGTCAAGGCATTCATAGTTATTCTTTTCGCAATAGCGCTCTTCGTTCCTATTAGCTATTTGGAAGGGAAAGCAATGGGAATGCGTGTGCCTCTGTTCGTTGGTTCAGCACTTGTCATTCCTGTATATGAAAGATTTCGTAAAGTAGGCAGAGTTCCTTACCCTCACGTCGCTGATGCCTTCTTAGTGCTTCCCTTTGTGGTTGACACTTTCGCAAATGTTGCTGGCCTATACGAAAATTTCGCTGTCACTGACGATATTTTACACTGTATTAATTGGGTTTTTCTCGTTTGTGCGTTTCAAGCTTTCCGATATCGGAGAAATAGGCAAAATCCGGACGCAATTTTGCTAGGTGCAGGGTTTGGAGCATTAGCTATCGTAATTTGGGAAATTATGGAATGGGCTGTAGATACTTCAGGTGCAGGGGGAGGCCTCGGGTTAACCTATGGAGATACCATAGGTGATCTAACGCTTTCAACTTCTGGTGGTGTTATAGGGTCGCTAATTGGTGTCTATTGGCTTGGAGCATTACGAGAGGTTTCAAGCGAGTAGAAGGAAGTTAAATTTACTCTTTGATTATTTCTTCGGCTGCCTGTCCGGCGATTTCAAGAGTTTGATCAATCACATCATTTGTATGAGCGAGGCTAGGGAATAAAGCCTCGTATGGACCTGGAGCTAAAGCGACTCCGCGTGCCAACATGCTATGAAAGAACTTTGCATACATCCCATTCTCTGCAGCTAATTGAGCTTGATCAAAATTACTGGGTTGTGATTTAGTGAAAAAAATACTTAGAAGCGGTCCAACTCTGGGTACTGTTGCTTCTATTCCAACAGCATTGAATATGTTTGCTAATCCATCACCTAATCGTTTCGCTGTCATCGTCAGAGCCACGTATGAGGCATCATTATTTAGAATTTGTAATTGAGCGATCCCAGCTGCGGTAGCGATTGGATTCCCTGACAAGGTTCCGGCCTGATATACATCACCTAGTGGAGCAACATTGCTCATTATTCTTTTAGAACCGGCATACGCCCCCATTGGTAGACCACCTCCAATGACCTTGCCGAAGCACCACAGATCAGGCTGCACGCCATACCATTGTGACGCTCCCCCCTTAGAAAGTCTGAAACCAGTAATAACTTCGTCAAAAATAAGTACGATACCTTTTGCGTCACATGCCTTTCGGAGTTCAAGTAAGAAATTTGATTTTGGAGGCACAATTCCCATATTGGCTGGAAGAGGTTCAAGTATTAGAGCTGCGATTGACTCATCAAGCTCAGGGAGTTCATTCCAAGGGGTCACTATAGTATCTGCTACCGCGCTCTTAGGAACTCCAGCAGATCCAGAAATTCCTTGATTCGCTACTCCACTGCCTCCTGCGGCAAGAAGACTGTCTGCATGGCCGTGATAATGCCCAGAAAATTTCATAATTTTATCTCGCCCAGTAGCTCCTCTTGCGAGACGAATTGCGGTCATTGTGGCTTCGGTTCCACTTGATACCAGCCGAACCATTTCAGCTCCCTTTACACGGTTACAGATTTCTTCTGCAATCGTTATTTCAGCTAACGTTGGGGCTCCATATGTAGCTCCATTACCTGAGGCTTGTTGAATTGCATCAATTATTTGAGGATGCGAGTGTCCAGCAATGCCTGGGCCATAGCTCATTACATAATCTATGTAACGATTACCTTCGCCATCCCATACATAGGGCCCTTCTGCTCTGTTTACAAAATATGGTGTACCCCCGACGGACCGAAATGAACGGACCGGAGAATTAACACCGCCAGGTATAACTTGGTTGGCTCGAACAAAGTAATCCTCGTTCAAAGACATGAGGCTATTTCCTTCGCAAAGTAAGTCAGAATAAAGTTTGCACCAGACCTTTTAACCGCTGTTAGTTGTTCAATAGCTACTTGTTTCTCATCTATCCAACCCTTTTCTCCCGCAGCTTTAATCATGGCGTATTCCCCAGATACGTGATAGGCGCCTATAGGAACATCTGTTATTTCTCTAGCTTGGGCGATGATGTCTAGATATGTAATAGCTGGTTTCACCATAATCATGTCTGCGCCTTCATTAAGATCAGCTTTGATTTCATTCATCGCTTCTCTCTTATTTCGCCAATCTTGTTGGTACGATTTTCGGTCACTATTCTCTAGTGTGACATTAGCTGCTTCTCGGAAAGGACCATATAAGCCCGATGCATATTTTGCAGAGTATGCCAAGATAGGAATGTCTAAATTCCCATTTTCATCAAGGGCTTGCCGTATTGCAGCTACTTGTCCGTCCATCATCCCACTAGGAGCAATCAAATCCGTACCTGCATTGGCTTGTGCCACTGCGATTTTCTTATATAGATCAAGTGTTAAGTCGTTATCTACTGAGCCATCTTCTTTTACTACCCCACAATGTCCATGGTCTGTGTATTCATCTACGCAAAGATCTGACATGATAACTAAATCATCTCCGGAAACACTTTTGCAATCAGTTATTGCTTGTTGCACAATACCATCAGGATTCCATGCTTCAGTTCCTGTTGCATCTTTCTTCGCCGGGATACCAAAAAGAATAATACTTGGAATACCAAGATTTAGAATTTCGTCAATTTCAGCTTTGAGTGAATCTCTCGTGTGCTGAAATATTCCAGGCAATGACGCAATGGGTTGAGCTTCAGCAATTCCTTCTCTCACGAACAGTGGCGCTACGAAATCATCAACGTTTAGAGCTGTCTCTGAAATTAGGCGGCGTATCGCTCCGTTTTTTCTAAGTCTTCGGAGTCTTTGCTGAGGGAATATCACTTTTTCAGTATAAGAGCCTGATTCTTTAGTTATACCTCAGAACTGCTTGAGGTTTTCACATCGTATTGATTAGTTCATATAGGGATTGGAGGATACCTGATGAATCATGTGGATTGGACTCTCGGCAAACGCTGAAATTGTTCTTCCTGATCTCCTCTGTCGTGACCGGGCCGATAGATATGATTTGATTAGGCATATTTTCTTTCCCATACATTTCAATAAAATTACTCACAGTTGAAGGAGAAGTGAAAATTATAAAATCTGCATTCTCTTGGTCGTTATTAAAAGGTTCAAACTGCTTTGGTTTGGTTGACTTGTATGAGTGAACGGTGTGCGCATTCCAGCCTCTTTTTATAAGTTCTTTAGAAAGAATTTCTCTGGATTTCATAGCCACAGGAAGGAGCAGATTTTTATTAGACGTTGGAAGAGGGAAAATATCTATTAACCCTTCTGCAACCTGCTCATTAGGGCGCAACATTGCTGTCAAACCCAAATTATTCAAGGTCTTTTCGGTGGCAGATCCAATCACGGCTATTTTAGGGTAATTCTGGATAGAAAGTTCTTTTGCAGCTTTTACAAACTCGATTACGCCATTTGCCGAAGTTAGGATAACCCATTCATATTTTGCGAGGTTTTGAACAGCGCCCCTAAAAGCGACACCTTTATCATCAGGTAAGGTGATTTCAATAGTCGGGCGTGCAATGACGTTGTACCCTAACTCCTTCACTCCTTTGATTAAATCCTTATTCTGCTTAACAGCTCGTGTAACGACAACAGTGGATTTTGGTGTTTCTTGGCTTTCACCGGGATGCATTATTGCTTCTCTAACCTATGAAGTAATTCTTTTGCCGCTAATTTTCCAAGAGTCTGTGAATCCGAACCAATTCGATCATCGCGAAAATTTTTCCCAGTTTCATTGTCACAAAGAAATGAGCGAATTCGTATCTGGTTCTCTTCTATAGAAGCGTGTGCACCAACTGGGTGACTACAGTCTGCTCCAATCTCCTTAAGAAAAGATCTCTCAATATCTACTAAACTGCGGATTGATGCAATCTCAATCTTCTGCAAGGCATGGGCTACATCTAAATTACTTCTTAAGCATTCAAGCCCTATAGCACCTTGTCCTACTTGTGGAATCATAACGTTGGGTTCAAAGAGTTCGATAACTTCAGGGTTTAATCCCAATCGTTCTATTGCTGTAGCAGCAACGATTATCGCATCAAAGTCTTTGGCCTTTTCTAATCGAGTATGGATATTTCCCCGTAATTCGTAAAAGGAAATATCAGGTCTAATCGCAGCAAGTTGAGATTTCCTTCTAATAGAACCAGTCGCTACTCTTGCTCTTGGCTTGAGGTCTTTTAACATGCTTCCCACTAACGCGTCTCGGGGGTCTCCACGATCTGGAACTGAGGCTAAAGTAAGCGCAGATGGCAAATCCGAAGGTAAGTCTTTTAGCGAATGGACAGCAAAGTCTGCTTGTCCTTCGATTACGCACGACTGTATTTCTTTAACGAAAATACCCTGCCCGCCAATTTCATGTAAAGGGCTTTTTTGGTCCTTGTCTCCACCTGTTTGGACAATTACTGGTTCAACTTCAACTCCATGTTCTTTAAGCATTGATGCAATATGGCGAGTTTGCCACATCGCCAGAGGACTTCCACGCGTCGCCGCTCTTAATTTCATTACTTCAGATTACTAGAGATTGAAGAGTTCACGAAGTGAGTCTGCTAATCGTTCACCTCGAGGAGATCCGGCTGCCTCATTCAGGGATACAGTTGGATCGTGAAGAATTTTTCCTAATATTCCTTGTGTAAGAGATTCAATAGTATCTCGTTGCTCATCAGTTAGCCCTTCAAGTCTTGCTTCGAAGCGTTTAAGTTCCATTTGACGAATTTCTTCAGCTCCTTCTCGGAATTCTGCGATTAGAGGAGCGACTTTTCGCGCGGACTGTTGATCTAAGAACCGGTTGGTTTCTTCAAATATGACTTTTCGAGACGTCGCTAAGTCACTTTCTTTTCCCTTGCGGTGTGGTTCCACAAAACTTTGGAGATCTTCCATATCAAGTAGTGAGACATTTTCAATTTCAGAAACTGCCGGATCAATATCTCGCGGTATAGCAATATCAATAATTAGTAGTGGCTTGCGGATGTATTGTGACAAATCATCTTTAGAAAACAGAGTGCTGGATGCAGATGTGCTTGAAATAAAGCAATCAAATTTTTTGAGTGATGAAGGGATCTGATTTACCTCTATTACGCCCCCACCAAACTCTTTACAAAGTCCTTGAGCTTTGGTTATATTTCTATTTGCGAAGACAACTTCACCAGTATCAAATTTTGAAAGAGCTTTTGCCATTCCTTCACCCATTTCACCAGCCCCGAGCAGAAGAATATTTTTTCCTTCTAGACCATCGAGATTTTCTTCAGCCATTTCAATAACAGCTCTAGCTATGGATGGTGCTTGTTTCGTTAGGTCTATCTCAGTTCTAACACGCTTTCCAACTTCAAGAGATCGACGAAATGCTGCATTAATGGTTGCGCCGCAAGTGTCTTCCAGCTGCGCTTTCTGCCAAGCGATCTTCACCTGATGCTGAATTTCATTTTCTCCTAGAACGGCTGAATCTAAACCACAGGTCACTGAGAACAGGTGTCGAACAGCCTCATCTTCATAATGAACGTATAAGTAATCATTAAATTGATCAGGTGTGAGGTCGGATAAATCTGAAAAGAAATCCCGCACGTCTTGGTAGGCGCCATGAAACTTTTCAGCAAATACGTATACTTCAGTACGGTTGCAAGTTGAGAGTATGACTGCCTCACTGATGTGTCTTCTTGATTTGACACTAAGAAGTGCTTTTGGGAGTTCATCACTGGATATAGCAAACGACTCAAATAAATTGAGTGGCATAGTTTTGTTATTTAATCCGACTATTACAAGAGACAAACTGCGATTCCTTGTCTTGTTAACTTCCCATTGCTATACCTCTAGCATTGCTGAAACGAAACATTCGTGCCAAACCAAAACCGCATAGATTCTGCGCTGAGGTGCATTTTCTTACTTTAAATCTATCGTATTTTACCATTTCTGATAATCAGTTATGCGAAAAATTATCTTGCTAGAAAAAACAACTGAAGCAGGCTTGCGAAGAGGATTATTCCAAGCAAAGCAAAAACGGCTAGTGATGTTGCCTTTCTCATGGTTTCTCTTTAATTGTGATCATTGTCGGTGTTTCTTGTACCGAAGACCCATTTTCAATTTTAAGTTGTTGACCTTCACCAATTCTGATTTCGTCTGCTGCCGAACGCCCAAATGCGCACAGTGCTAAAAGCCCAGATGAGTCAGAAATAATCCCTATTTCGGAATCTTGTATCTGATTAAATGTGTTTACCCTTCTGACTGTTCGAACTTTATCTCCGATATGTATAACCAGATTCTCACCAAAATCCTTAAGGTCGTCTTCAGATATATTTAATTGGAGATTCCCAAAGTGATCTTCCCATAGAACTTCGGCGAGCAAAAAATTCCCTTCAAAGTTAGAGATGGGCATTAACCCTGGTTGAAGTGAGAGTTCTGACAAGGGAGTTCCCAACTCTTTGATTGGCGTACCAGCACATAGATATGCTGAAACTGGGGCAAAAATATCCCTTCCATCAAATGTTGAAGAGTACGTTGGGATATGGAAATCAGGTCTATCTAGCTCAACAACCGTTGTGACATCTCCTATCATCGCAATAGCGAGAGCGAGTAGCCCATTGTCAGGGCCTACGAATATGTATTCACCATTGTTCACTTCAATAGCAACTGCACGTCTGTCACCCCCGACGCTTGGGTCTACGACTGCAAGCACTACTCCTGGTAGGAGGTATTGAGAGGCACGTGCTAAGGCAAGACTTCCGGCACGAATGTCATGAGGTTTAATTCCATGAGTGATATCAACAATCGACACATGCTGAGCAATTGAATGGATTACTGATTTAACGACACCAACGAATTCGTCCTTGTTTCCATAGTCACTGAGAAAACTGACAGTTTTGTAATTACGGGATGGCACGTTTAAATTGTATCGCTGCCAGCTTCCCATTAACCCCAGTTAGATTAGAACTAAGCGGTCTGATTGTAACGGCTGGCTATGAAAGTATTTACGTCATCTACTCGGATTCTGTATGATTTCCCGACTCTAACCGCGCCTAGGTCTCCTGCCTTTATTAGCCGGTAAACAGTCATTGAGGAAACTCTCATTAGGTCGGCGACTTCACCTACTGTCATAAAGCTTGGAAGTGATGCGTTTTCCTTTTGCATTTGTAACCTCAATATCTCTAGATGTGTCACCTTATGCGTTCGGTTGAAAAGTGCAAATCCTGAAACAAATAGATTCTCCTGTATTTAGTTTCCTAATTCTTTTGATCTGTTCGTCGCTGCTGAGACAGCTTTTTCTATGAGAGACAAAAAATCATCTAATTGGAATTGCTCGATAGCAGCAGCTGTCGTTCCGTTTGGTGATGTAACTGAGCTACGTAATTCTTCAGGAGTTGTTCCTGATTTTATCAGCAATGTTGAAGCTCCAAGTAAGGTTTGGCGTGTTAGAACGTCGGCGACTGCGGGGTCTAGGCCGTTTGCGATTCCAGCTTGAGTCATAGCTTCCGCAAGGTAGAACAAATAAGCAGGTCCTGATCCGCTGAGCCCAGTTACAGCATCAAGTGCATTTTCGTCTACTATTACAACTTCTCCGACGGCTGAAAGTATTGAGCTCCCCCAATCTAGATCTTCAGATGTAGCGTACGGTCCTGCTGTAACCGCAGACATGCCTTCTCCAACCACAGCTGGGGTATTTGGCATAGCTCTTAAGATTGCTATATTTGAGTTCAATTGCGTTTGAATTGATTCAATTGTGACCCCTGCAGCTATTGAAATTACTCTTAGCGGATTTAGCTTTTCTAGTTCTTGACAAATAGATGGAACAAGTTGAGGTTTCACTGCAAGTAGATAATTATCGCAGGTTATTAAGGTTTCAAAAAATAGAACTTCTTTGAATTTTTTTTGGAGTTCTTCTCTTCTTGCTGGATCAGGTTCAATGACTGAAATTTCTTCTGGAGGTGCCCAGTTTGCAGAAAGAAGGCCTGATAGTAAAGCCTCACCCATCTTTCCACCACCTATAATTGAAAGCTTTTTTCCCATGTTGTTAAGCTAGTAGCTTTACAGGCACTTTGATGACTTTTTCTTAGGTTTCAAAAAAGAGCTATTCTGAAAAACGTGATGCGAACCCTATTCTGAGGGCGGGTTTGAATGTTAATTCAATAGTTGCGTAAATACTACCGATCATCCAGTCAAGGCTAATTTCTGAAACCCATTGGTTATGCAGTTCTCCTGAAAGATAAATAGCATTCTCTTGACCTATCGAGAATGCTAAATTGTTGAGCTTATGATTTCTCATTAGGAAATGGCGGTAGAAATCTTCTTTATTCTCTTCAGGTTCAGGCATAACATATGTTTCAAATTGAAGAGTTCGTTGGCGAAGAGTAACAAGTATCATGTAGTGCTGTTTTTCTTCTCCCGTTACTCTGACATACCAGCGAGACTCGGTGTCGTCGAAATCGGCTGATTTAATTACTGCATCTTCATTTATACGACTCTTTAACCAACGATCAATTCGTTCTTTAATTGCTAGAAGCTCTGTGGGTGAAAAAAGATCGTCTGTCATCGTATCTACCTACACTCGACTAATGATTTTGATAGAACAGTTTGATAAATCTCCAGTAATTTTTCTGCTGTCTTTCCCCAAGTGTAATTTTTGGCCTTCTCAACTGCATTCATTGCTATTTCAGTTGATTTGATTGGGTTTGATAGTAGGTGATCAATCGTTTGTGAAAAGTCAGTGGGATTCCATCCTTTGATAAGAATTCCTGTTTTGCCATGTTCAACTAGGTTCTCAAGTCCGCCAACTGCAGATGCTATCGCTGGAACTCCACATGCTGCAGCTTCTAAAGCGACAAGACCAAACGACTCTGAGCGACTTGGGACAAGAACAAAATTAGCTGCCCGGTAATAGCTACTTAGAATATGGTGAGGTTGTGGGGGGACGAAAAGCACTTTTTTATTAGGTTGTAACTCATCAGCCATATTGTGTATCTCTGTTTCATAAGAGGATCCTTCTATTCCGCTAGCACCCCCAACGACAACTAGAGTGACGTGTTCATGCTTCATCGCCTGAAGAGTAGCAATTGCTACATCTACCCCTTTTAAGGATTGAAGCCTCCCGATAAATAACAGAATTGGTCCATCAGGAAGATTCAGGGCTGCTTTAGCTGCATGTTGGTTTCCTGGTGAAAAGAATGCTTGTTCAACGCCTAGTGGCACAATTTTTATTCTGTCAACGTTAGCGCTGTACAGTTCGTGGAGTTGTTCTCTCTCGTTCTCGCTATTGGCGACAACTACATCTGAACACCCGATTATTTCACTCTCTGCTAGGAGGCGCTCAGAAGTTTCGGGAAATCCACTTTTCTTTTTCGTTTCGCCTAATGTATGAAATGTCGTGACTAGTGGGATATTGAGTTCGTGCTTGAGCTTATGTCCAGCTATCCCTGATAACCAATAATTTGCGTGAATAATATCAACTAGGTTTCGAGTCTGAATATCTTTCATTACCTCATCGGTAAAGACATCCACGATGTTATAAAGCTCTTCCTTCTGTAAGCCATAGTCGCCTGCTTCAATATGAACAATACGAACTCCAGATTCAAGCTCTACTTCACGAGGGAGTTCAGGGTTCCACTTCCTTACATACACTGTGCATGTTGCTCCTCTGTGCGCAAGTGCTGAAGCTACTTCTCGGATATAAACGTTCATTCCTCCCGAATCACCTGTTCCAGGTTGAGCTAAAGGAGAAGTATGCATTGAAAGAATAGCTATATGTAATCCGGTATAACTCGTTTCGATTTGATCTAGGTTGACTGATCCCCCAGATACTGGTGGAAGGAGAGCTATTTCATCTTGTGAAGTCACACTGTCAGCCATATCGGCTGGATTACCATTTACCCATATGCGACAAGATGGAACTAGCGCAGTGAAATCTTCACCAAATTCTGAGCAAGCAATTGCAATAACATCTGACACACTACCTCCGTCAATTTCGAAAGAACCTGTTCCAGCTATCTCTCTTATAGAAGCGAAAAGTCGTAGTGTTGCCACATTTAAAGACTATCGTCATAAATCATGACAAAATTACTTCTAGTACGACATGGGCAATCTGAATGGAACGCATTAGGTAAATGGCAAGGAAAAGCTGATCCTCCACTCACTGATTTAGGAAGGCATCAAGCACTTCTAGCATCTAAAAAATTGCCCGACTTTTCAATCTTGGCATCTTCTGATCTCAAAAGAGCTAAAGCAACCGCAGAAATTTTTGCAGACACACATAATAAAACACACGATGAAGTTCTCATCGAACCACTAGTTCAAGAACGAGATGCAGGAGAATTTAGTGGGCTAACCCGTGATGAGATTGAAACAAAGTTCCCTGGTTATCTTGCACAGAATAAGTGGCCTAAAGGATGGGAACCTGATGATTCCGTTATAAAGCGCCTTCATGATGGTCTTAGCCGTGTGATCTCTTCGTTAACAGAGTCAGACTTAGCAATTGTCGTAACTCACGGAGGCTGTATATATGCTCTTGAAAACTTATTAGGAGCGCAGTATCGACGAATTTCGAATCTTGGTGGAAGATATTTTGAGTTTGTAGACGGACAATTTTTTCTAGGTGACAGAACTCAATTACTTGATCCTGACGAAGAGACTTATCCTGATCAGATTTGATGGTGTACCTCCGGTGGGATTCGAACCCACGATCTTCGGATTAAAAGTCCGCTGCCTTACCAGGCTTGGCTACGGAGGCAAATTTTTTGCAATTATCTAGACCGTGAAGTCTAGCCATAGTTAAGTAACTTTAGAACATTTATAGAACTTTGATAGCAATTCAAACCATACGAAAAGTTAAATAGGTGGGAAACCAATTGCAGTAATATGCACAGATCCACTCAAGCTTCAATATTAACCGCTGAACCCATAGACGAAAGAGGTAAACATGATCCGTAGCTAAGGTATTTCTTTATTATGTAGAATCCAATTTTTAGTGTTCGTATTTCAGGATTTTAAGATGGCACTGAAAAGTTAGAAGGGCCCAGAAAAGAAATTTATCTATAGATCATTACACTTAGCTTTATGTTTGCTTTTACCAATGAGAATTATGGCGATACTTATTGATAAACCTTTGTGGCATTTTCGAGGTGAGAAATGGTCTCATCTTGTTAGTGACACAAGCTACGAGGAATTACATAGTTTTGCAGAGAAACTCGGGATACCAAAGCGTGTTTTTCAAGGCGATCATTACGATATCCCAGAGAGATTTTGGCAAAAGGCTGTTGATTTAGGTGCTAGACCTACAGAGCCCCGCGAATTAGTGAAAAGATTGCGAGCAGCTGGACTTAGAAAAAGACGAAAATAAATACTGGTTCACCAGTTGAGTCGCAACACAGAGAATAAGATTTAATAAATGGAAAATAATGATCAGGTTCAACTAATTATCCCGACTTCTTCTGGGTATGAGGAAGTAGCTGAAACAACTATTGCTCACCTTGGGCTTAGGAGTGGATTTTCGTTGAAGGAAATCGAAAACCTTAGATTAGTTATGAAAGCTACAACCGGCATGTTCTTTTCCATGAGCGAATGGGATAAGCCTCTACATATTAATTTTCTATTTTCACATCAAAAAATGCAGGTAACAGTTACGTCACATACAACAAAGCCAGTTGCAAGTGACGAGAATCTAATAAACGACTACAAAAATTTTGTATTACCTAGGGTGAATGAACTTGTGGTAAATCGGGAAAAGTCATGGATAGTTTTTGCATTCGAAACGGCTAACTCTACTAATTAACTCCAGTTGAGCCGAAGCCACCTATCCCTCTCTCTGTTTCGGATAGGTCATCTACTTCAGCAAATTCAGCTTGTTCTACTTTTTGGATAACGAGCTGAGCTATTCTCTCACCACGATTTACTTCGAATGGCACATTCGGGTCAGTGTTAACTAAAAGGACTTTCAATTCTCCTCGATATCCACTATCGATAAGGCCTGGAGTGTTCAGGCAAGTCACCCCATGTTTGAAAGCAAGCCCACTTCTTGGCTGTATAAAAGCTGCATATCCTTCGGGTAACGCTATTGCAATTCCGGTAGAAATTAAAGCTCTGCCTCCACCAGGTTCAAGCATAATTTGCTCAGCTGCAATGAGGTCGCAACCAGCATCTCCACGTTTAGCATATTTTGGTAGAGGTAAGTCTGGGTCAAGTCTTTTTATTGGAACTTCAATCACGATGGAATCGTAGTCAGTATTTCTTTGACATGCATAACAAAGTAACATTCTTTGCTTTGCACAATTTAGTCAATATTGACATAGGATTATCGGGATGCTTGCTTGGATTGATCTTGAGATGACTGGACTTGATCCAGCACAGAATGTCATTGTAGAAATTGCTACTCTCATAACTAATAACCGGCTAGAAATTATTGCCGAAGGACCTAGCCTTGTTATCCAAGCATCTGAAGGCGATCTCGCCAAGATGGATCCATTCGTGCTTGAAATGCATACAAAGAGTGGGCTTTTAGAAGAAATCAGGAAGTCTGAGGTGACTCTTGAAGAGGCTGGGAAGGCTACATTGGATTTCCTTCAGTCACATATCTCTGAGGAGAATACAGTTCCTCTCGCAGGAAATTCGATAGGCACAGATAGAAGATTTCTCGCTAGGTGGCTACCAGAAATTGAGAATTTCTTACATTACAGGTGTGTGGATGTTTCCAGCATAAAAGAACTCGCTAAAAGATGGTTTCCTGAAGTCTTAGAACATGCTCCGAAAAAGAATGGGGGGCATAGGGCAATGGACGATATAAAAGCTAGCGTCATGGAGTTGGAATTCTATCGCTCAAAGATTTTTATTGAAGAATCACCTTCGTCATGACAAGTTCCGATAACTTAGTTTCCCAAGAAGAACTACCTAGTCACGATCATCGGCCACAAAAGCAAGAACAAGAAGCTGCTAGCGATGAAGTCACGGAGGTAGCGCCCAATATCATTCGTACACAACTTCCTGTGAATCTTCCAGGGCTAGGACATGTAAATTGCTATCTGATTGAAGACGAACGGGGAATTGCAGTAGTTGATCCGGGATTACCGGGAGAGGATTCTTGGAAGGCGCTTTCTAGCCGTCTGAAAACAGCTGGCTACACGGTGAATAATATTCATACAGTCATTGTGACACATTCGCATTTTGACCATTTTGGTGGAGCGGAAAGAATTCGAAAAGAGACTGGAGCGAAGATTCTGACACATAGAAATTTTCGCAAAGCGTTCAATAGAAATGAGCTCGATGAAAATGAAGATTCCGGCGCTCTTGACCCTAATTCTGAAGAAGCCCAGCAAGCAGTAATTGACCGAATATTTTCAGAGCGACTCCCTTGGGGAACCAAACGTACAAAACCCCCTCAGAAAGAAATTGAACGGTTTAGGAAAATGGGAAGATTCAATTCTTCGTGGTTTAAAACCCCTGAACCAAATGAGGAAGTTCAAGATAATGACATTGTTAAACTAGGTGGGAGAGAATGGCTATCTATCCATACTCCCGGTCATACAAACGATCATCTATGTTTATGGGATCCAGCAAATGGCATTATGTTCTCTGGAGATCATGTATTACCTTCAATCACTCCACATATCGGGGGTATAACACCAGAATCTGACCCGCTCTCACAATTCTTTGGCTCGCTAGAACGAATGACACAGTTTGAAAACGTCGTAATTACTCTTCCAGCACACGGTCACCCGTTCACTAATCTCAGAGAACGATCCAATGAGATCATCGATCATCATCAAGAAAGATTACAAACCATTCGTGATGCCTCTAATAAATTGATTGAAGGAACGGTGACTGACTATATGCGGGTACTGTTCAGTGAAAGAGCTTGGGGAGATATGGCCGAAAGCGAAACCTATGCTCATCTTGAACACCTTAAAGAAACTGGGGAGCTTCAACGGGACTCCGATAACGGATTATTTACCTATACCAATACCCAATAGGACCAATAATCTAAGGATCACGAATTAAATCGTTTGACAACGTTGGGAAAAGATGTTGTTCTTAGGGTTGCAAAATTATGTCCATGGTTTCACCGCAGGGTGCTTTGGACGCGAAAAGACATTAAGCTATAGTTCCGCTGAAAGGAGAGATATGACTATAAATAATCTAAATATAGACGTTAAAAATCTGTGTAATCATATTTCTTCACACGCGCATGCACTCACATGCAAAAGACATTATCGAGTGCCAACGTTGATGATTAATCCATTATCAAATGGAACAAGCCATCCGACATTAAATACGTTTAAGCCTTATTTCGTGAGGCCTGAGGAGTTTGCTGTATAAAGTCAAACGAGTAAATCCCTTGGGCCGCCGGAAATCCGGCGGCCTTTTCGCTTTTTATGAACCATAACCAAAGGAGAAAAAATGATAATAACTAATTACACAGCTGAGAAATGGCAAGCATTCGCTCAGTGCGCTTCTGCATCAGTCAATAAGGATATTTTCTTTTCAGAAGAAATCCATGAGATTGCAGCTGCGAAACGAATATGTTCAAACTGTGAGGTAGTTTCGCCTTGCCTTCAGGGAGCGTTAGAGCGAAATGAGCCTTGTGGAGTTTGGGGAGGACAATTATTCATTAATGGAAAAATTCTCTCCGTCAAGCGCAGACGAGGTAGACCATCGAAAGTACCCCGCCCAGAAGAACAGATGCCGACAGTACCTGTTCCTGAGCACCTTCAAGCACTTCTCAAAACTGCTTAAGGAGATTCCTCTCTCATTCTGTTCGAAGCAACGGTTAAAGCGAGCTTCAACTAATTTCTGTTCCCGGTACGCATTTCGTACCGGGAACAGGTGAGAGATGTTTCACACATCGGTCAGAAGTACCTAAAAAGACGTTTTAAACGGTAGTTTCAAAACATGCGTAAAGGGCAAAGGTTGCTAATACTAACTTTAATTATGGCCTCTATTATGTTATTCACTCTTTCGGCGTGCTCTGACTCTAACGATGATCCAATCTTTGACTTCTCATTCGAACTCACAGACATTAATGGTCAAGAATTTGATAATAAAGTCCTAGAAGGAAAACCACTCGTTATAAATTTCTTTGCGTCATGGTGTGAACCATGCAAACGAGAAATTAGTGAAATGGAGAATATCTATAACAGATCATATAAACCCGAGCTTGCCGCACAGTATTTGGATGACCTAGGAGTAATCTTTGTTGGTATCAACAGTGGGGAGACCGACATCGATAGAGCGAAGGAATTAATTAATCAAACTGGAGCCTCATATGTCATCCTGTACGGAGATGACGGCACGGTTTTGCAAAATGTAGGAGCCGTAGGTTTACCATTTACTGTGTTTGTTAATTCAGCAGGTGAGATCGTTGGTACACATTTGACAGCCATGAGTTCAGATGATGTTTATGCCAAACTCAATAAGTATTTTAAGCCATGATTAGCGTTGATTTGGCTTTTCCTTTAGCGGCAGGATTGATAGCTGCTTTCAATCCCTGTGGGTTTGCAATGTTACCTGCGTATTTATCGTATTTTTTAGGGCTTGAATCAAACACCGATGATGAATACGAAGCGGGAATTCTTAATGGTTTGAAAGTTTCATTAACCCTTTCGCTTGGCTTCGTATGCGTTTTCGCAATTATAGGAGTCCTCACCAACACCATCATTAGCGAAGCGAGTATTGAGAAACAGGCTGGCTACATTACGTTTGGTATCGGAATTTTTCTGGTCATGCTTGGGTTAGTAATGGTTGCTGGGTATCACCCGGTTTTGAACGTTCCAAGAATCCAGGTTAGAACTTCGAATCGTCAGCTGCCATCAATCTTTCTATTTGGCGTTTCATATGCGTTTGTCTCAATAGGATGCTCTGCCCCTATCTTTTTCCTAACAGTCGGCGGCTCTTTCAGTCGAGATGGCATTATTAACGGCTCCGCAGTTTTTGTTTCATATGCTCTGGGCATGAGCATTGTGATTACAGTGCTCACAATAGGTATTTCAATCGCTCGTAGGTCAATAGCTGAAAAATATAAAGGAGTAATGAAATACCTAAACCCAGTCTCAGGCATATTCTTATCGATTGCTGGTTTCTTTTTGACGGCTTATGGCTGGTGGGAAATACAGGTTTCCAGAGGAAATTACGGCACTAACCCGCTCGTCGATCTTTCTCTAAGAGGATCTGGAAGAATGAGCAACTGGGTCAATGATGTTGGTGGCGGGCGATTTGCCATGGCATGTTTAATGATCGTGATAGGGGTCCTAATCGTTGTCTCAGGGACACAGAAAAAAACTAAGCGAGAAAAGGCTATTCCAACTATTATCTTCTTACTTTTTCTTTTGATAGTTGAATTTACTCTCTACCGCTTTGACCTGCTGATAGTTCCAACCTTGAGAACAGTGACTAATTTTCCTGAACGAATCTCTAACTGGTTTACAGATCCTGTTCGCTGGGCGGCTTTGTGGGAATTAATCGCATTCTCATTTATTATGTCAATTGTCTGGCCGATCATTCGAACATTGGCTCTTTCCTTGAATACGAAGCTAAAAGTGATGTCATCTAATGGCGAATAAAATTCTTGAGATACCAAGTGCATACGAAGAACTCTCTATCCGTTCTGAAATTGGGCTTATGTCTTATCACGGAGGCACCCTTGAAAAAGCTACTGATGCTATTGCTAGAGAAACTGCAGAACAGAGCGGTGCTTCATATTACGGATTGATACAAACCAATGATGACCCTCTTCACTTCCCTTCTACAGAGCTATTCGAATACGCCAGCAATAATCTCAATGTATTCTTTCAACACGTCAAAGTAGTTATAACCATTCACGGGTACGGACGAGAGAGTCTATTCCACTCTGTTCTGCTAGGTGGAAGAAACAGAGCGCTTGCATCACATATCGCATCTTTTCTTAAAATGGCCCTTCCTGATTATTCTTTTGAAAACGACCTTGATGAGATTCCAAAAGAATTACGAGGGTTACACCCCAAGAATCCCGTTAACATTCCAGAATTTGCTGGGGTCCAAGTTGAGTTACCTCCAACACTTCGATGGAACAGAGAGGAATGGGGATGGTCAGATAATGGAGGCATCGGTAGGGCGAAACATGTTGACGACATTATTCACGCGTTAAGTGAAGCAATTAAAGCTTTGCCGCTAAAGACTTACCTAAATGAATAGGCCCCTGTTGGAAGCAGAGACCTAACCGTTTCCAGTCAATTCACAAGGAGCTTTCAAAATCTTTGCGTACTGTGGTATCTGCCCCCAACAAGGGCCTATTTCTATTAAAGACATAGAACCAGACAAATACCTAGTCATGAAGCATGACTTAACAAAACCGTAACAAAAAGATTGGAGGGGCATTAGCCCCTCCAATAAGTGTTATAGATTTTCTTATTGAGTTACATTACCTTTTGTCTAATTGCATAATGTAAAGAACCTGGAACAATAAGCCCTACTGATTTCTCGTATAGCGCTAACCAGTCTTCATTTTCTGACAGCTTCACATTACTTTGATTCAAATCTTCCATAGAAGCAAAGTTAGAAACAAAGAACAGTTCAGAAATATCACCAGTCAAAGGCCTGACGAGCCCTACTTCATCCCCTGAAATAGATGTCGCCATTTCAGCCACCTCGAGACAAAAAGCAGTTGCTTCCATTTGTTTAGGTGACTCGACTCTAAAATTCCAGTAAACTCCAGCAGTTCTCAATCCCTTATCGCTTAGTTTCTTACGGAGCTAATCTCTCCACGGACCATACTCGTTTACTTTTGGCAAAACGAAACCTGTCATGAAGGCGGTCTTTTCTTCCTTGCCAAAACTCAATAGATAAAGGTCTCACTCTGTACCCGCCCCAGTGGCTTGGTCGAGGCACTTCAATATCAGCGAATTTATTCTCGTACTGTTCGTATTGTTCTGCAAGAATGCCGCGGTTATCTATTGTTTTACTTTGCGGGGACGACCATGCCCCTATCTTGTGCCCCCTCGGTCGTGATGCAAAGTATTCATCGGACTCTTTCGCTGTAGCCTTTTCTATGGTTCCAAGAACCCGAACCTGACGTTCCAAGGGTAACCATCCGAAAGTTAATGAAACATTAGGGTTGTTTTGAAATGAAGTAGCTTTATCACTTTGGTAATTAGTAAAGAACATAAATCCTTCCTCATCAACCCTCCTTACCAATACGAAGCGTGATGTTGGAAAATTATCTTCATTGATTCCAGAAATAACTGCTGCATCAGGTTCATGAATTCCTTCAGATACGGCATCCTGATGCCACCGTTTGAATTGAATAATGGGGTCTTTGTCAAGTGGGAAATCATCCGAATGCATTGTTCGTCCTATGTTCACTACATCCCATCTTTGCACATACCTTTCGTATCAAAGAAGCTGAATTGCCTTGACCGAAAAAATTAGTATTGGATTTAGGTCACCAAAACCTATTAACTTGCTGTAACGTCTTTGCCTGTGGATATAAGAACGTTTCTTTTTGTTGCTATTGGCGGAATGACAGGGGCAGTCTCACGATGGGGGTTACTGGAGATACTGCCGGACAATAACTCATGGCCATGGCAAATCTTCATCGTTAACATGATCGGAAGTTGTATTCTTGGAGTCATAGTCTCAAAACCTTTCCAGAGACTCTCACCCCGGTCTATCTCGGCGCTAGCAACAGGATTGTGTGGTTCCTTCACAACATTTTCTATGTTTTCCTTAGATCTAGCTGAACTGATTAGAAGCAACCAGATATCCATCGCTTTGACTTATTTAGGATTATCAGTCATCGGGGGGTTGATTCTTTTCTTATTATCAAAATCGTTTTTTAATCGAGTTGGGATCTCCAAATGAGTTTGCCTCTTTTAGACTCCTTTGCATTCACTGAAGGCAATTTCTTTCTTTGTACAATTCTTTTTTTATTCTTTGCAGGCCTTGGGACATCAATACGATGGCGTTTACAGAATTTAAGTCTCTGGGATGATTGGATCAGCACAGCATTACTGAATACCTTCTCGTCATTCTTTATTGGTTTCTTGATTGCTTCAAATCCCGCAAGTGAAGTCATCACTATTTTTGGAGTTGGGCTTTTAGGTTCTTTATCAACATTTTCAACAGTTATTATGCAGTCGGGAGCAGCCATTGAAAATAGAAAGGGCAAGACATCAGTATTTATTCTTGGGTCAAATATCATTCTTGGTGTTTTATTTGCTTATATTGGATTAAAGCTTGCATGACGGGATGGCATTGATGGACGAACCTATTGATTTGATTGTCTGGTCGGACTTTCTTTGACCATGGTGTTATGTCGGGACCGTGCGTCTTGACGAAGTAAAGGATCACTTTGGAGATCAGATAAGCATTACGTGGAAAAGCTTTCTCCTTAAACCTGAGTCTAAAACTCCGGACAGAGAAAAGTTTATTAGGTATACGCAAGGGTGGGAACGTATGGCTTCATTAGAACCCAAAACTTCCTTTGTTCCTTGGGCTACTTCAAGTAATCCACCAACCGGAAGCCTCCCAGCTCAAGTTGCACAGAAAATTATCTCGGCAGAAGCACCCGAATATGCTGAATCTATGCATCATTTATTACTTGAAGCATATTTTAAGAAAAACCTTGATATTTCTGATTGGTCCGTTCTCGCCAATATCGCGAACAAAGTAGGTTTTGGTGAGGCAAAGTTCAATTCATTAGTTGATACCCAGCGATTAGAACTCTCTAAAAAAGTGATTGACGAGCATAATGAAGCAATTAACCAAGGCATTACGTCAGTTCCTACAGTGTTGATTAATCACGTACTTCCGGTTCCTGGAGCTCAAGAAACTGAAACGTATATTAACTGGATTAGCCGACTCATTGAGAGAAAGAACCAGAATTAATCGCTTCTTCTTTTGATTATTTCTTTGAGTGCTCGCCTGTTAATTTTGTCGGTCGTATTACGGGGAATGGATTCAACATAAATAACCTCTTCTGGTAACTTATACGCTGCTAGCTTGTCTGCCCCAAATGACCGTAAATCATTAATCGTTATTGGTACACACCCATCCTCTAAAACAATGACTGCCACCCCTATCTCTCCCATTATTTCATCTGGTCTAGGGATGATAACTACCTCCGCAATTGAAGGATGTTCAGAGAAAATTCCTTCCACCTCTAGTGGGTAGACGTTGTAGCCGCCCCGAATGAACATTTCAGTGGTTCGACCAGCCAATATGAAATATCCTTCAGTTGTCTGACAGGCAAGATCACCTGTTTTAAGCCATTGTTGATCAAATACTTTTGCTGTCTCTTCTGGGTCATTCCAGTAACAACTCATCACAGCGGGTGACGATATCCAAATCTCCCCGGTCTCTCCGCTTGGTAGTTCTGAACCGGAAGAATCGCAGATTTTTGCTTTAACGCCTTCTCGTGGTCGTCCGATAGTGTGTAAAGCCTCATAGTCATCTGCAGTTAACGAGGTTCCCAAACCTATTCCACCGGATTCAGTTGAACTGTACCTCACTGACCAAGGAGCACCGAAGGTTTCACGGCCTTTCTTGATTAGATTTACTGATGCGTATGCCCCGCCAGTAACGATTGCTTTTACTGAGCTAAAGTCAAGATCTTCGATGCCATCTTGCTTGAGCATCAATGCGATTTGAGGAGCGATCGCGCTGACAGATAACATCTTGTATTCGTGAATTAACTGAAGTATTTCTTTTGCATTCCATTTCTGAATGAGGTGGGTAGTACCTGCGGTAGCTAGTAACCATGGCAACTTTGTCATAACTCCTACGTGTGCAAATTCCGTACTCGCATATCGGTGACCTCCTCCTCCCCAAGACCCTCCCGTATCTAGTTCGCTAATCGCTCTTAGTTGTCTATTAGTAAACAATGCTCCTTTGGGCCTACCGGAGCTTCCAGATGTAAAACAAATACACACTGGCCTGTCGTCGTCATCTTCCAGTGGTTGTGGAGACCCACCGGTAACCCTTTGGCTTCGAATAAATTCTGTCTCATTGAGCACGATTGTAGTTTTGCGGTACTGGTCTCCAACCCCGCCATCATGTCCCTTAGCTGTAATAACTAGAACTGGATTTAAAGTACCGAGGGTTTTTGATCTTTCCAGTGATGCAAAACGTGGATTTATTCCAGCGGTGATTGCGCCAATCTTTGCTAATGCAAGATAGCTGACGATATATTCAATGCAGCTTGGCAACGACAGCCCTACAACAGACCCTTCCGATATTCCTTCGTTTGTTAACCAGACTGCCATTTCATCGGAGATGACATCAAGTTCTTTGTACGTGATCTGTTTGCCGTCCGAGCTTACGTATGCAACATTCTCGCCATGCGTGGCAGAAACTGATTTAATAACGCTGGGAATCATGAGGTCAAGTTTCCCACTTGATAGACCGTTTTAACAGCTGTAGCGATAAATCTTCATATTTTTTGCAGGTATTTTCATTTTGGATATGTGTAGGACGTAATGACCGATAGTCTCACAAGAGTGATTGATTTAAAAAGATTACGCGATGAAGAAATCTACAGATCCGGGGTGATTCGAAAAGGCATTGAACCGGAACTGATAGACGACGTTCTAAAACGTGAAGAAATTTGCCGTAAGTTACTTCAAGAGGTTGAGGAACTTCGTTCACAACAAAACGCTGCATCAAAAGACATTGGAAGAGCCAGCCCTGAGGAACGTGACGAAAAGATAGCTGCAGCATCATCAATGAAAGAATCACTTCAGTCAAAAGAAGCTGAATACTCTTCTGCCGCTGAAATGCTGGATGACCTAACCATTGCCCTTCCAAATCCAGCAAGTGAAAGATGCCCCGATGGAGGCGAAGAAGATTATGAAGTCATAGAGACCACTGGTGACTGTAGCCAGGCACCTCCCATGAATCATTCTGAGTATGGCGAATTTATGGATTGGGTTGAAACAGAAAAAGCTTCGGAGAACATGGGAAGCAGGTTTGCATATCTCAAAAATGAAGCTGTGTTGCTCGAATTTGCATTAGTTCAATACGTTATGTCAAAACTAGTTGGGAAAGGCTTCACTCCGGTGGTTACTCCAGTTTTGGTGAGGGAAGAAATGATGATTGATGCTGGTTTTTTCCCTACGGATCGCAACCAGGTTTATGAACTCCCAAAGGATGATTTATTTTTGACAGGTACCAGCGAAGTTGCGCTAGCCGGTTTGCATCGGGGTGACATATTCGAGGAAGTGAGTCTTCCTGCCAGGTATGTTGGCTACTCGTCGTGTTTTCGCCGTGAGGCTGGAACATACGGGAAAGATACAACAGGGATTTTTCGCGTTCACCAGTTTGATAAAGTCGAAATGTTCTCATTCTGTAATCCTGAAGAGTCTTGGAACGAACTTGAAGTGCTTCGTGGAATAGAGCAAGAAATATTGAATGAACTGGGTCTACCTCACCGAGTTATTCTGGTAGCTTCAGGAGACCTTGGTGCTCCTGCTGCTTTGAAATATGACTGTGAAGTATGGCTTCCTTCTGAAGGCCAATATAGAGAACTCACGAGTTGTTCAAATTACCTTGATTTTTCTGCAAGGAGAATGAGGACAAGAGTTAAGAGTGCCGCAGGAAATCAGTTAGCGCACACTTTGAATGGAACGGCATGTGCAATTGGGAGAACCTTGGTATTTTTGATGGAACATTGTCAACAGAGTGACGGAAGTTTTGTGGTTCCAGATGCTCTCCGTCCGTTCTGCAACTTAGAAGTAATTCGCCCAAAGCAGTAGTCGTTATACTCTCTCAACAGGTTTTGTAGTTTCGGTGACGAGTGTCATTTCCGGTCGGTTTCGTCGACTCCATTGGAAGAACCGTGTGGCTATCCAAACCCAAAGATATATTCCACCAATAAGTTTCATGACGAGCCCGGCTAACTGTTGATCGGTCGTTATTCCTATTCCCCAAAGTCTCACGGAATGGTCATAAGCATCGTAAAGGGACCCACCGGCAAAAGTTAAAAATCCTGCAGGCACAGTTGGGATAACTGACATTAGAAAGAGGTAAACCATTTGCGATGGATAACTTCTTCGTAGTTCTGGAACTGGACTCATAACTGGGATCCACATCCATAAAGAAGAGATAAAGACAATTAAGTGAATGAAATAATGGAAAGGTCCGTTTTCTATTGAATAGTTCACCGTGAAAGGGAGATGAGTAACGATGATGACGAAATTATAAATAAAACCTGCAACTACCGGTTTAGTTAACTGCTGCACGATAATTCCTGTTTTTCCTGAGGGTGATACGAGGAGACGGCCAAGCCACTCAGGGAATGCAAGGAGCAATAAGGGAGGGACAACTAGCGATATGATCAGGTGCTGGAGCATGTGTGCTGAGTAAAGGTATTCTTCTGAAATATCATGCAAGGGCCAGTCAGAAGCGAACCATAAAAAGGCAATAGCCGCTACGAACGCATACTTGTGTTTTTTCGTTACTACTGGTTCACCACTTTTGACGGCATTCGGGCCGACGACTTTGATCGCATAATAAGCCAACAAGACGGAACTGAGGACAATGATCCATACTTCAGGGTGAAATTGGTATCGCCAGATATCTGTGCTTGCGGAAAACATTACTTATAAGCCTGCCATGGTTTTCCTTGTAAGCAACAATTGATCGGGTGCTTGTGGCATATTTCACTACTACTTAGTGATGCCCTCCATCGCCGCCTTTGAAGGAGAATCCTAACCAGAATCCAGCGACTCCTGGTGGCAAGAATAGAAACAATACTTTGATGATTACGTTCCAGTCAGGGAGAAACCCAAGGGCGAAAGCCATAATGAAATACACAGGCCAAGCAATACACATACCTAGGGTCATCATTTTTGTAAAAATTGAATTGTCGTCTTTGAGATGCATAAAGACGCCAGCAACGAGGAAGAACTTAACAACCATTAGGAATGAAAGAGTAGTTACCATTAACCATTCAGGCGCTTTATGAACGGACTCGAAATAGGTAAATACTTCAATTGCAGTGAAAAAACCTAGGATGAGAGCAGTTTTGATGTAAACCCAGTCTTGTTTTACCCAAGATTCTTCTATTTCTTTATTTTCAACGGTAGTCATGTATTTCCTATTGTGGGAACAAGTAGACGATGGTAAAGATGACAATCCATACCACATCAACAAAGTGCCAGTATAGACCGATAATTTCAAGGCGTTCTTCTTGGGCAGATGTTAGTTTCCCTCTCATTGACTGTATGTACATTGACATGAGGAATATGATTCCGACTGTCACGTGGACGCCATGGAAACCAGTAAGTGTGAAGAATGCAGTCCCGAATAGATTAGTTGTGTATCCCAGACCCTCTCGGTAGAAAGCAGTGAATTCGTAAACTTGTCCGCCTACAAATATCGCTCCGAGAATCGCAGTTGATAGTAGCCAGATCCTGCTTCGGCGGATGTCGTTTCGTCGTAATGCTGTAATAGCCAACACAACAGTGAGGGAACTCATGAGGAGAACGAATGAGCTTACTGACGTAAAAGGAATATCGAACATTTCTTCTGGCCCTAGATCAGTTGGGCCTATTCGGTCTTTGTAGAGCATGTAGGTGGAGATTAAAGCTCCGAAGAGTAGGCAATCTGAACCTAGGAATACCCACATTCCTAACTTGTCATGAGAGACCCCAAGGGTTGTTGTTTCACTCAATGGTCGTATCCTCACTTGCATTTGTAACTTCTGCTGTTTCTAATTCAGCATAACTGTCTTGGCCATCGCCATGGTCATGGTTGTCTGCGTTGGGGTCGTCGACAGGTTCGAAGACCCACCCATAGAGCCCGCCTAGAACGAAGAGGCCGCCTAGAACGCATAGCAATAGATTGTAGATTAGGCCATATCCAATTATTGGGAGACCGATAGCTGCTACAAGTGGCCAGTAGGAAGGTGAAGGGAGATGCACATTGGTGTTACTCCCATCATGAGCAACTTCTTCAGCTGTAGCTCTTCTGACAACTTGCCCTTCTTCATTTTTGCCCCATTTACGATGCCAGAATTCATCTTGTTTCTCAACATGAATCGTTTCGTCAAAATTGTGTTCTGGTACTGGTGATGCTGTCATCCATTCTAAGGACCTTGCGTCCCATGGGTCAGGTCCTGGAGCTGGAGTTTTCCCAGCCTTGAAAGCTTTTCGGCTTACGATCACATTTCCTATGAACATTGCTGTTGCGATAGCTATCATAAATGCGCCGATTGTTGCTACTAAATTCCAGAGATCAAATCCTTGGCCTGAAGAGTAGGTTTGTATTCTTCGACTCATTCCTTGAAGACCTAATATGTGCATGGGGCCAAATGTTAGATTAAACCCGATTACCATGACCCAGAAGCTGGATTTTCCGATTTTCTCAGATAAGAAATATCCGAATATTTTTGGCCACCAGAAGTAGAAACCACCGAAGAAACCTAGGATGATTCCTCCGAAAATAACGTAGTGGAAATGGGCAACGATGTAGTAGGTGTCTGTTTGTTGTGAGTCAGCAGCGGCTAAAGAGTGTGTTACTCCAGAAAGGCCTCCAATTGTGAACATAGCTACTACTGCTGTCGCATAGAGCATAGGTGTGGTAAAACGTATTCGTCCCCCCCACATTGTCGCGAGCCAGTTAAGTATTTTCACGCCTGTAGGTACGGCAATAAACATTGTTGATACTGAAAAGGCTGCTACTGCAACAGGGCCAACCCCTGAGGCGAACATGTGATGTGCCCACACTCCCCATCCCATGAATCCGATTGCTATACCAGAGAAGACCATGAAGGGGTATCCGAAGATGGGCTTTCGGCTGAATGTCGGGATGATCTCCGAGATAACGCCGAAACTAGGAAGAATCAAAACATAAACCTCTGGGTGTCCAAAGATCCAAAATAAGTGCTGCCAGAGAAGTGGGTCAGCTCCTTCGGCAACATTAAAGAAATTTGCACCAAATAGTCGGTCAAAAGTCAGTAAGAACAATGCAACGGAAATTACTGGCATAGCGAACAGGAGGAGCATCTGGACTATGAAAAGCATCCAGGTGAGGATGGGCATTTTCATAAGTGTCATTCCTGGGGCCCGCATATTCAGAACAGTAACGATTAGGTTGATTGCACCAACAAGAGAGGCGATTCCGGTGATTTGGAGACCTATTGCAAAGAAGTCAATCCCTTTACTTGGAGAGAAAAGAACTCCAGTGTTTGGCGAGTATGCAAACCATCCCCCATCAGGTGAGTTCTCCCACCAACCGCCAATGAACATCGAGGATAGAAGAAATAGTCCGCCACCTAGGAATACCCAGAAGCTGAAAGCATTTAATCTTGGGAAGGCGACGTCTCGTGCCCCAATCTGTAAGGGAATTAGATAGTTTGCGAATGCAGCGCCTAGAGGAATTGCAGCAAGAAAGACCATAACTACGCCATGCATAGTAAAAACTTGGTTGTAAGTTTCTGCTGAAAGTATTGAATTCCCTGGTCGACTTAATTGGAGTCGCATAAACAGGGCATAAATTCCTCCGATTACGAAGAAAAGAAGACCGGCAGCACCATACATAATTCCGATTTTTTTATGATCGACGGTAAATAGCCAGTCTTTCCATCCATTTCCGCCCTGCGGACGGGTAAAGGCTCCAAGTGGTTTTTCAGCTGGTGGTTGTCCTCCTGCTGATTCGAGCTCTAGAGGGGTTTCTTCGCTTTCAACGATTGTCATCTTTTGGCTCCGGTATGTGTGGGTGTTAGTGTCATGGTTAGTTCAACGTCATTAGGTAATCAACGAGCAGGTCTATTTGAGCTTCGCTTAAGTTCAGATTCGGCATTCCTCTTGCTTGACCAGGTTGCGCATTTGGTTTTTCTTTAGGTGAATTTCTTAGCCAAGCTTCTAGAGTACCTCGGGCATAATCGTTTTCTGATATGTCTAGGTATCCGCCTTCGTCTGCTATTTCCTGAGCATTTGGATATAGCTCAAAGAAAGAACCTGCATAGCTGCTCCTAGAAGCAAAATGTGTGAGGTTGGGGGCTGCCCCACTAGTTAAGTTAGCTGCACCAGTATATTTACCTTGGCTTAAGGTGCCGTCTGAGTGGTTTCTGAACTCCTCAATATTGCCGTACATAGCCATTGAGTCAGCTACAGTCTCTCCATTCATTTCTCTTCCTGTCACCCCATTTATTGCATGGCATCGAGCACAGTTTGTAATGAAGAGTTGTTCGCCTTCGTAGTTGGGATCATCTTCGGCGAGTGGTGTTCTAAATTGTATTTGGTTATCTACCCAAGATGAGAACTCTTCGTGTGGCAATGCGACGGTGTACATGCGCATGTAGGCGTGACTCAAACCGCAGAACTCTGTACATTGCCCGGCGAAGCGTCCGACTTCATTTGATTGAATTACCCAAGGCGTTGTCCTTCCAGGAACAGCATCTTTTTTTCCGTTGAGACGTGGAATCCAAAAGCTGTGGATCACATCTCGTGATGTTGTGTAAATTCGAACATCTTGGTCAACAGGTATAACGATTTCGTTAGCAGTTACGAAGTGTGGTTCGTTGGCGCCTTCGATACCGTCAAGATAATAGTGATATTCCCACCACCACTGTTGGCCAACAACTAGAACTTCGACGTCAGGATACGTAGCACCTTCTGGTGCGGCATCAACGTCATCGAGGTTTAGTAGGAATCCAACACTGAATATAGCGATAGCTGCCATTAGGATCGTAGGGCCGATTGTCCAGCTTATTTCTGCACCGAAATGGCCGTGTACCTGTTCGGGGAACTCCTCATCTGTGTATCCGCCGTCAAATGATTCTTCATTTTTTTTTGGTGCTCTAACTTTATATTTCCAACCGATATAGAGCACAGCTCCTTGAATAAAGATGAAGACAATTCCAGCAATGACAAAGATCGGATTAATAAGGTCGCTGATACCTTCAGACTTTCTTCCGGCTGGGTCGAGCGTGTCTAGTGGCGCATTACCAGCGCAGCCAGTTAGAGCAAGAAATGCGAAGGTTGCAAGGCCTAAAGCCCATGTTATTTTCCTTTTTAAGGGGGCATTCATCTGCGGTTCTTTCTGTGACCTACAATTCAAGTTTTGCTTGCTTTTGGCCCCATAGCCAAGTTTGGGAGAGGTCACTTGTCACTCTCTTTCATATCACTATGGCTGCCCTGATCGGAATGTTCCTCGCCGTTTTCTCCTTCATGTGATTCAGAGTGCTCTGAATGCTCGCCATGATGGTGGGACATGTCGCGTTCTCCGACAACAGCGGAGGCTACTCCTGAGGCTAATAAGGCTATTGCCCCGGTTGCTAATACACCTGCTACAACATTTCTATTGACTTTTTCCGCTAAAGCAAATGCTAGTGCTGACAAAAAGACAACAGCTGAAATTATAACTGCTACCCAAATAGCCCATGATTTTGAGACAGCTAGGAAAATTCGGGATGCACATATTACAGCGACGGCTATTCCTATGACTCCTAAAATAGGAACCTCAACCGGTTTCATAATTCTGTTTCGAAGTTCAGCATTAGCTATTGGGTCTCCGGTCGCTCGATCAGCCCATGCGCTCATCATCAGTTCAAATGCTGTGGTCAAAATTAGAATGAGTCCGACGACAAAGATAGCTGCATGCGTGACTAAGCCGGTTACAAGTGTTCCTAAACCGACAGCTCCAATAATTGGCCAATAGTTGTATGACACAGGGCTTTGAGCAGGTGGGAGTGTCCCATCGTTTAATTCAGAAACCGCATCTGAATCTGCGTCTCGGAATGCAGTAAGCATTATGGCTAAACCGGCAGATACTATGGCGAACATTACGAGTATCACGTAGCCGACATGATCACCTACTCCTCCAGACCAGCCAAGGCTTGCTGCTCCGACCCAAACTTCAGCGTCAATGAAACCGAGGTAATCAGCGCCTCCTCCGTCTCCAGTTACAACGGCGTAGAAGAAAGCAGCGATGAGTCCAAACCCTGCGAAACCCATAAAGAGTCGAAATCCTGGTGAAAACATTTCTTACATTCCCCTTTTCACTTCGCTATATAGACGGCAATCCAGATAATGAAATAAATGAATACTAGTGAGTACCAATACAACGAAGCAGCAACAACGCCGTCTGTTTGTTTGCTTCCATATTGCCCTGCCATTGTTCGAAATCCTGTCAAAGTGAGAATAATCATTCCAATGACTACCGCTACTAAATAACTCCCAACAATTGTAAAGATCAGAGTTGCAGCAGTGGTAGGTCCCTCATCGGCGATGAGATTAGTTTGAGATAGGTGCCAAGTAGTTTGTACCACAACCATTGCCCCCATAACTACTGTCGTTCCAATACCCAGAAGAGCATGCTGCCGATCGTCACGTTTAATGGAGTAAACAGCCCATTGCATGACAACTATCGAAATAATGAGCGTCCAGATAACCATTCCTGGTTGAGTGAGTTCAATTTTTGCTTTGTTGGGAATCCATGGAAGTCCTTCAGCGCGTACCAGAGCCCTTTCTTTCAAATAGACACCAAATACTGAAGCGAAATACATAACCATTGCGGCAACTGTAAAGCCCGTTGCAACCAGCGGGGTGCGTCCTCGTACTGGAGGCGCTAGTGGAAGATCGTTTGTTCGTAAGTTCATTCGCCTCCGCCTCCTACTTCTAGTAGAGGTCGTTCGGAAGTAACGACTGGTGGCTCAGCAAAATTTCCTGATGGTGGCGGTGATTGGGTTGACCATTCTAAGGTATGGCCGTTCCAAGGGTTATCTACATCCTCGTTGGACCCTTTACCTAAGAAAATGGAAACAGATAGATCAAGTAGGACGAGTGATATGCCCCCTATTAACAAGATAGAGCCAATGAACCCAACTATATTCAAGAACTCAACTGCGTCTTTGTTCCAAACTCCAATATTTGAAGTTGATAGATAAACATCGTCTCCTTCATCCAAGAATCCGTTGATAAGGTTTGATCCTCCAGATAGCAGAAGTCCTCCCAATAATGAGAGACCTGCAAGAACTCCAAGATTGTTGTTCATCTTCTTGCCAAAGATTTTTGGTGACCAATAATACAGACCCGCTATTGATGCAATAAGAGAAGCTAGTAGAGCATGCTCCATCACTGCGGTGGCGATAACGGTTCCTTGTAGGTCTTTAAGCCAATTCACTAGTCCGCTAAGCCAATCACTGTCGATCTCTTGTATTGCTCCTATTGCTGGTCCAGATACATGTAAGGCTGAAAGCGTTGTTCCCACTAGGAGGCTAATCATTGACATTAGAGCTAGAACAAGTTGCGCTGAGAACTTAGGTTTTCCTTTAATTAATGTGTCAGTTAACCCTCCCAGGAAAATTAAAACAGGTAGCACTACGAGCAGTCCCATTGCGACAAATACCGCTTGATCGCTAACATCAGCATTGAAGAATGGTTGGGCAAAAGCACCGAATGAAAGTACTCCAAGAGCGCCTATACCAATTTGTTGAACGACGTATTGCTTCTGCGCTCTGTTAGTAGCGACAGGAATAATCTCACCGGCTATCCCAAGAACTGGAATAGCGAAAGCAAAGATCATGGGTTGAGACCAGAGCCAAGAAAGTTGACCCCATATGTTTTCAACATTTCCATAACGGAGTGCATCTGCTCCTTGAAAGTCAACCCAGGAAACCATTAAATTCCCGAGCCATACTGGGATTGCAAGTACCCAAACCCCGGTGGCAACAAGCACTGACCAACTAAATAGCGGAAGTTCAAAAAGGGTCATTCCTTGAGGTCTTTGAGTCACTATTGTCGCAATGAGTGTTATGGAAGCAAGTAGCACCGCTATGGCTACCATCGCTATTGATAGAATTGACAGTTCTGTCGCTTCAGGATCCATTCCTTGGGCAAACTCTGTGAGAGATTCGGGGACACCAAGACCTCCGTCAGAAAATACGGTAACGACATGGATCAGAATTCCTACGAGCCAAGCCCAAAATGCAGCTGCAGCCGCCCGAGGGAATGCCACTGATGGAGCGCCTATTTGTAGGGGAACTAAATATGTAGCTAGTCCAAGTATTAGTGGAATCACGCAGAAAAACAATAAAGAAGTTCTTGAGAGACTCCATGTTTGAAAATATTGATTGTTGGACCCGAAGTCAAGAATTGATGTTCCACCTATGTTGATTCGTTCAAGCCGAACAAGAAAATGGAGGATGAGAGAAAGGAATCCGCCTGTTAAACCAAACAAAATGTACAAGCGTCCTAAGTTCTTATGGTCAGCAGTACCAAAAATACCCGCTAGACCCCCTAATTCAAGGGACCTTATTTCCATGTCTTCTGTGTTGTCTTTGGTTAAAGGTTGATTTTCAGTCACGTCATCATTTTTCGCTAGGTATCCCCCAACGTTAGTTTAATAAGCAAAAAAACATGCTAGACAATCCGAACAATATTTCCACGGATTCCTCTCAAGACTGTAGTCACCAGATTGACTTCTAGCCGAACTATATGGAGAAATTCGAGGCATTTCTTTAAATTCTGCAATATCGCTCTAAAAGCCTGAACGCACAAGTTGATCAACAGCCATTAACGAGAAGAGGATAGTGATATAACTAATTGAGAATCCGAAAAGCCGCATGGCAGACTTTTTAGTTGGATTTATCATCACCTGAAATGAAAAGAGCGTAAACATTGCCCCCATTACAATTGCCGTAACTAAATACACGACGCCCATATCTGCCACAGGTACAAAGATTAGAGATGCAGCCCACACCTGAAGAGCGTAGAGAACCATTCGATATCCAGTAACTTTCGTGCCCTCTATGACAGGGAGCATGGGAACTTCCGCATTTGAATAATCGTCTCGGTACCTAATAGCGAGTGCCCAAAAATGAGGCGGTGTCCATAGAAATATTACAAGAAAGAGAATAATTGGTGGCCAGTCCAATGAATTCGTTACGGATGACCAGCCAATTAAAACCGGAACGGCGCCTGCAGCACCACCGATGACGATATTGCTAGTGGAGGATCGTTTTAGCCACAAACTATAAACAAATACATAAAAGAGGCATGCTGACGCTGCGAGGATAGCGCTCAGCAAATTTACAAATACCCATAGCCATATGAATGCGGTGATTTCTATTGCAATTGCGAACGTCAATGCTTGTGCAGAGGTGAGGACTCCTGTTACGAGAGGTCTATCTTTTGTCCTTTCCATCAGTTTGTCAATATCTCTGTCAATGAACATATTTATTGCATTTGCTCCACCAGCAGCCAAGGTCCCGCCCAAAAGCGTCGCAACAATTAGCCATAGCGAAGGTAAACCTTCTTCAGCAACAATCATGGTCGGTACTGTTGTGATAAGTAACAACTCAACAACACGTAGTTTCATCAAAGCAATAAACCCTAGCAATTTACTTTTTAATGAAACTGCAGAGACTGTGAAGTTCCCCATACTTTGAGGCTAGGGGTTTCTTCACATATTCACCAAGGTTAGGGCTGTAAATAAACCTACAAATTAATTTCTTTCCGAGGTGTCGTTAATCAATCCCTCATGGTGGACTATAGGTATGGGAAGTTTTTCTATTTCACCAACCCAATATCAGAAAATAACTAGGATTTCTTTACTTCTTTTGGCATTCATCATTATCACTGGGGCTGCTGTGCGACTGAGTGGGTCTGGTTTAGGTTGTTCAGACTGGCCTACATGCGAAAACGATCAACTAGTAGCAGAAATCGATGACGTGCACGCAATGGTTGAGTTCGTAAATCGGGTGATTACTGGATTTGTTGCTCTAGCAGTGATGATTGCAGTGCTAGGTTCCCTCTTCAGAACTCCTAAACGGAAAGATTTGATTTATCTCTCGATAGGGCTCGTGATAGGAGTAATAGTTCAAATTATTGTTGGGGCACTTGTTGTTCGGGAGCATCTTCCTCCCAGCCTAGTGATAACTCACTTTCTGATTTCAATGATTCTTGTTTGGAATGCAGTTGAACTCGACCATAGATCACGTCTGGAAAATAAAGTTCCTAAGCCTTCTCCAACTAGAATGTTGAAGGGTATAACAAAATTATGTGTTGCGTGTGGTGCACTCGTAATTGTTACAGGGACTATTGTCACAGGGTCAGGCCCTCACAGTGGTGCAGAAAAACAACAAATATTGGAAGCTCTAGAAAGCCAAGGAGAAGCAACTACAATCTCGACATTGGAACTTGAAGTTGAGAGACTCCCATTTGATGTTCCTGATGTTGCCAGGATTCATGGAATCAGCGTGATGCTATTTCTTGTTATCACGCTGAGATTACTTTTCATGATCAAACAACATTCACCAATATTAATGGCTAAAGGACAAAATTTAATGGCAGCTATTATCGTCCAAGCTGCAATAGGCTACTTTCAGTATTTCACTGGTGTTCCTGCACTTCTTGTTGGAGTACATGTCGCAGGGGCGACATTAATATGGGTTATGATTTTGAGACTATATCTCGAAGTCCATCAACCAATTCTGGAAAAACATTATTTTGCAGCTAAAAACTCTACCTGATCTAATTTCCCATATTGAAGAGAATAGTCTTGTGTACAACGTAATGAGTTCAACAGTTGTAGAGGAATCTCCAAAAATCAAAGCGAAACAGGAATTCGCAAAAGAATGGGTAGTGATTGTTTGGAACGATCCGGTGAATCTAATGTCATACGTAACATTCGTCTTTCAAAAGTTATTCGGATACACGAAAGAAAAAGCTACAGCCTTAATGTTAGATGTTCATCACAAAGGTAAAGCTGTTGTTTCTCACGGAACTAAAGAAAAAGCTGAACTTGATGTTTTCCAATTACATGAGTACGGGCTCTGGGCCACCATGAAGCAGAATTAAGTTACAATGCAGATTGTTAATCACGACAATGGTTTAATCTCAATTGAAATCTCCAACATTGAGAAAGAGTTGATGACCGAACTAACCGATTCTCTCCTCTTTTCACTAGAAAGCAATGACCCAAGCAGTCTTATTCCGAGACTATTCCCAACAGCTATTTTGGATGAACCAGAAATGGAGCAAGAATATAAAGAGATTACGGAATCTGAACTAAGAAGTGCACACCGTAAATCATTACAAACGTTAGACATAGTCACATCGGGAAATAAAATCTCGATGGATGAATTCGTGCTTGTGATAAAAGGATTAAATCTTATCCGTCTTAAATTAGGCGAAGAACTAAATATAAACGATGAGCTACAGAGTCCACCGAACTCAGTTGAAAACGAATATCAAACGTGGATAATCTTTCAGCACCTTGGCCAAATGCTCTTCGAGTGTGTTTCAGCGCTTGAGAGAGGTTTCTAAAGAAATCAAAATGTTTCTAAATATGACGCCTAAGGTCCCCATAGGTTTGGTATCGTGACTGAACCTATGCATTTAGGAGTCCCGCCCCGTTCGTCTAGCGGCCTAGGACGCTGGCCTTTCACGCCGGTAACACGGGTTCAAATCCCGTACGGGGTACAAATACACTTCATGTGATTTAAATTGGTGAAATCAAATTAATAGCATAGAGTGTCAACGGTTCATAGAACCAAAAATCGCCGTTAAGGTGAACTCAGCAATGTAATAATTGTTGATACCACGGTCCCGTGGTGCAGTCTGGAGTGCACGCCGCCCTGTCAAGGCGGAGGTCGCGGGTTCAAATCCCGTCGGGACCGCCACAAATTCTCTCAAATGAGAGAGTTCTGTGGGGGTCGGGTAGCTCAGTTG
>DDNP01000017.1:0-2545 GCA_002341185.1 Candidatus Neomicrothrix sp. UBA2517
GTGGTTGATCTACCCCTTGGTGGATAGAGATTGCAACTGTCAACCGGTCTTTTGCTGGACTTATCCATCCTGTATCTTTCGCAACTGTTCTATATTCAATTGGCCAGAGAACTTGATGTTTTCCTGAAAGAACAAGATCACGAATTTCCATGAAGCAAGAAAGCCCATTTTCGTATGCTACGGAGTATTCCATTTCTGTATGTTTCTCGTTGCGCTCTGATGGAAAAACTCTGTGTGAATAATCAATATAGTCTCTATCAAAATCATCTTTTCTGGTAGCGGGGCCTTCGTGCGGGTTCAATGTTTTAATATATCCTGTGTCATTTGCTGGATTCCAAAAGAATTCAAAATGGTCATTTCCTTCAGCTAGTAAATCAATTTTTTCAACAAGTAAATCAGCTTTTTCTTTCCAATTTTGTTCTTGAAGAAAGAAACAGGGAACAACTGAAAGCGTTACATCCATAATGATTCCTAACGCTCCAAGGTTTAGTCGAGTTGCCTCAAGAGTCTCTCTATTTTCTGATGCCTTAAACACATCACCTGTGCTTGACACAAGAGTTGCATCCTGCACATGCGTACTTATTGATGGGTGTTTAAGTCCGGTTCCATGGACTCCAGTGCAAATGAGGCCAGCGATCGATTGCACATCTACGTCTCCCTGATTAGGGAAAGCATATCCCTTCTTCCAGAGCAGTTCGGATGCTTCCCGTAGTCTCATTCCTGAAGGTATAGTTGCGCTCATATTAGATTCGTTTATGGTTATCGGTCCCTTTATCTTGTCGGTAAGGGCGATGATGCCGATGCTGTTTTGGACAAGAAATGAATGTGAGTGAGATGATCCTACGGTCGTGATTGGTGCTTTGGTCGCATTAGCGAGCGCTACAACTTGTTGTGCATCTTGAATTGTTACGATTTTGGTTATCTCTGTCGGAGTACTTTGCACAAGGCCCGACCAATTAGCGAAGGTTCTTGACAATGAAGGTCCTTATTGTGGTCTTTCAGGATGGTCCGGTAGGAGTAATTCAAATGCCTGCGTTAACGTTTGAGTGGTCGGGATTGCGACAATATAGGTGACGTCCTCTTCACCTTCTCCTTCGATGTGGAGTGCGCCAGTGGGAATTATTAGTTTGTCGCCTGGTTCGATGATGAGTTTCTTACCTGTCTCGCCGTCCAAAATCCATGTAGTCCCGTCCATAACGTACCCATGTGCTTCCATCCTGTGCCAATGAAGGTCGGGCGGTGGGGTTGGCGGTGAAACGAGGGTAGTTGGCCAAAATCCTGTATTTGTAATATCTTGCATAACGTCTGCTAACCCGTTGTGAAATTTTTTCTCGATTCGTATCTGAGGTGCCATAAACCTACTATTACACTTTGCGATGATGAGAACAATCTGGGGCGGTGTGTAAGGATCTTCTAAAAGGATTTATTGAATAACTGTTCCTTATCCTTAAACTAATTTTGTGTGCTACTTCGAAAAGATTTGGGCTTTCCAGTGAAGAATATCCGGAAGATTTTAACGTTGGTTTTTGCTGTCATTTCGATTCTTGCTGTTATTCTTGCATTGTTTGTCGCTCCTTTGAGAGCTAACCCATCGGTCTTAAATGCACCTTCGGATTGGGAAATTATTGCTGGTGGCTTCAGCGAGGATGGAACGCAGTTACTTCCTTCTTCTGTCGCAATCTGGAATGTGCCGCTTCCAGTTGGGTGTGCTATCCAAACCAAAACATTGAATAAAAAAGCGTTACGAACGTGGACTGTTGATGGTCAAGATTTTGATAATAGTGGCCTGACAATATCTGAATATATTCAACAAGGGCCACAATTTTACACTGAGACGAACCTTCTCTGGATTAACAGCGAAATTAATGATGGATCTTTTGGCTACGATCAGAATCTTTTTCGGGTACGTGGTTGGTCAGATGAACGCCTTTTTGATATTGATATGTTCGGTGAAGAATGGGACCGGACGCACTATAACGTCAACCCTTTATCTTTCTTTCTTGGACCAGATGGCTATTTGTACTACTCGGAAGATTCTTGGCATGAATTCCCATCCCTTGGTCGGGTACCCCCGACTGGAAATAGCGCTATCAGAGTAAGCAAAGCAAATGATACGAAACCGAATCCAAGAGTCTTTTTCGGAGCAGCTAATTCAAGTGACCAGATAAATAGGAATATGCGCTGGGATCACTTTACTGCTTTCTACCCAATCGATTGTGATTTCGACATTGATGAAGATAATGATGGAACACTGAACTGGTATGACCTTGAATGGTCGGATCCTAATGAACCTATTTTAACAACACCCACCGAGAGGGTTGTGTGCCCAGCGAATTTAGATGTGTGCATTGACTGGTCGGATTGTGATACTGACTTTGATAACGACGGAGTAGTTAATTGCAACGATTACTCAATTTCAGATCCATCAATATGGGAGCCATGCCAGCTTGATAACTCTTGTGACCAGATCGAAGAGGTGGATAATCCAATTGAATTACTGGTAGAACAGGATGATGCAGTTGACGAAACTGATGACATTGATGAC
>DDNP01000017.1:2885-5668 GCA_002341185.1 Candidatus Neomicrothrix sp. UBA2517
TGATGACATTGATGACTGCTCTACTCGTGATGATTGCTCAGAATTACCTGACGAAATAATTATTGAAGAACCAGAAGTTATTGCAGAAGAGCCGGAACTTCCTAATACGGAACCCAAAGATACACCGGTTGAATCTGCAATGAGCGAGCCAGATACTCCTCAAGATAACGGTGTTAAAAAAATTAGTGAACGAGCAGTTCAGGTTTCCCTAGATGAGTTTACATTTAGCGTTATTGCATCTAATGATGAGGGGGTCACCGTTGACGGGACAATACTCAAGATTTTTGTCAATAGTGAAATTGAAGTTTCAGGATCAGGATTTCTCCCAAATTCAAGCATAGAAATTGTCGTTTACTCAGATCCATACCTTCTCGGTACTGTCACTGCTGGAAATGATGGTAGCTTTGCAGGAACTTTTTCTCTTCCTGAAAGTCTAGACATTGGTGCTCATAGATTAGAGATAGTCGGGGCGGGAAATAACAATGCTGAGAAAACTGTTGAATATTCTTTTCAGGTAGTTGATGAGAACAATCCCAATCTTTTTCAAAAGAAAGGCATGTTTGATGACCCTGAAGGTTCTGCAAAAACGATTGGTGGTTTAGCTGCAGTAGCTGCTGCAGTAGCTGCAGCTGGTGCGGCTGGGGCAGCTGCTGGAGGTGGCACAGGGAGTTCATCTAGTAGCGGGTCTGCTTCGCCTACAGCTCATAGGGTTGCGATTACTGCAGCGCGTGGAACGTCTGCTCGTTTCAATTCGGGTTCTTCATCGGACAATGTTACTGATGACGAAATTGAATCGTTGGAAACGAGTCATGATACGTTTCTAAGCGAAGATCAAGCTTGGGGTGACAAATTATCGTTGTGGGGACACAAATATATAACTATTTGGGATGCGTGGTTACCAAAAGCAACTATTCGTACAGCACGTTTTTCTCCCTTCGTCTCTAAATCACTAAATGACGGGTCCTACCTTCGTGCCGGAACGGGAACATTCTGGGGTCTTCTGCCAATTATTTCAATAGTGTTTGCTTTTTGGGGGCTGTTTACAAGTGTTGGACCAGTAGGAGAGCCAGGTGCCTCGGGATTAACTGGCGTTATGGTGATCGGTGTCTTTGATATTTTTTCAGGGGTAATTGGGATTAGCGTACTTATTCTTGGGTACCTTTTTCTTGAAGCTTCCAGTAATGACATTGGAGCATTCGCTGATCTCAGATTCGTATTTGGATTATTTTCTTTAGCATGCGGGCCTGCGATCTTAGCAACAAGTATTCGAACTATTCGTAAACCAGCGGCACGTAAAAATAATGAATGGTGGGATCGCGTTGTTGATCTAACAGTTGGATCTTTTATAGCTGGATGGATGACCCTTATTCTCATCGCTGTGCTGGCACAATATGCAAGTACTGGCTTGAAGTTTGAAACAATGAATAACAAAATCGCTGTCATTGTTGCAATATCGTTCATTGGGCGAATTGTTTTAGAAGAGGTTGTGGCGCGTAATTTTACTGGTCGGCTGAACCGGTTAAATCCGACAGTAGTTCCAGATCAGCAATCAGGAATGAAATGGACAGCTCTAGCCGTCAGGGCATTAATTACCGTATTTTTATCCGTTGCCTTCATCGGTAATTGTTGGCAGTTATGGGCCGGTGTCACATTATTTAGCCTTCCGTCACTTATTAACGAATTTCAGGATCGTTTTCCCTCAAAACCGAAAGTGAATCGATATATTCCTCAACAAACTCCAACACTCACAATTGTTGAACTTTGCATTATGGGCATATTGGGGATTTTGCTCGCTACTATCGGCGCTGGACCTTCTATGATTCGGACAGGATTTATGCTTTTTGCAATACCCCCGATCATCATCGCCGTAACAAGTGCTGTTGGGCGTGAAACGATTGATGGGAAGAGTACATGGTATTTAGATCCCAGTTTCTCACGCTCATATCGTTTGGGAGGGATTGTAATTTTACTGGTACTAATTTATTTATCTGAGGTGTTTGGTAGTTATTTACCGTTATTTGTTTAGCGCGGAAGGAGGGGGATTCGAACCCCCGGGACCTGCGAAGGCCCGCTGGTTTTCAAGACCAGTGCATTCGTCCGCTCTGCCATCCTTCCACGTTTGAGGCTATCGGACCTTATGAAATTTTGTTGTTCTTGTGTACAGATTCTCAAACTGTTATCTTGCGTGTACGATGAAACTATGAATGGAGAGGTGGCCGAGTCTGGTTGAAGGCGCTTCCCTGCTAAGGAAGTAACGGGGTAACCCCCTGTTCGAGGGTTCGAATCCCTCTCTCTCCGCAAAATAACCAAAACAAATTATTAAGTGATAGGTGAATGATTAGGGATACAATCTAATCCTTACATATAAGGTTTAGCGCTCGTAGCTCAATTGGATAGAGCATCTGACTACGGATCAGAAGGTTGGGGGTTCGAGTCCCTCCGAGCGCGCTGGATAGATACTAATTTTGCTCTTGTTTGCTTTTGAATGCGAGATTGGCCTCATCTGATAATTGCCTTAGAGAAATATTTGTTTTCTCAGCAATTCGCTGGAGATCTTTTTGTTCCGGTTTCGAACCATACGGGCCAACTTTGATATTGACGGTTTCGCCATGAAGAGTAATTGTTTCAAAGGTTCGAGCGAGTTCAATTTTATCTACTTGGATAATTCTGCATCCAAGTGAACCAGTAGATACTAGAAGTAAATCTTGGAGAGACTGTAAGTGGCCTCCACTGCACAGGACTTTTATCTCTTGCCCTGGTCTTCCTTTTTTCATAATGATTGG
>DDNP01000034.1:0-9742 GCA_002341185.1 Candidatus Neomicrothrix sp. UBA2517
AGATAGAAAATCGCTCCAGCATTTAAAGCTCCCATGATTGTTGCCCCCGGAGAACCGATTATTATCTCACCCTCAATCATTAGTAAAGCTTCTCCAAACCTCGCGTCAGATTCGCTTGCGGCAGAAAAGGTATCTTGATCAGCATGGAGCAGTTCATCTCCATTTATTTGGATTCCTGCAGAAGTCCCGTAAAGAATATGAACCGCTCCCGCACCTGATAAACCATTAATACTTTCACCTGGGGCACCTACCAATAAGTCAAGATATCCATCATCGTTTTTGTCACCCAGCGCTAATGAGAAGCCAAATTCATCTCCAATTTGGGAAAATTCTGCAACACCATTGGTGTTCTGGGTTATCAGCCTGTCTCGACTACCAGCGTATAATCCATTTTGGGTTCCATATATAATGTTGACCGAACCTACATGACCACAAGCCGCAGACCCTTGATTGCGACAATAACTGTTGCTGGGACTGTAATAATCACCAGGAGATCCGATCACTAGATCTCCGTATCCATCAGCATCAATATCGCCAACAGCGACGGCAGCACCAAATCGATCGCCATCCCAAGATCTGCCGGCAACCTGATGAGAATTTTGGCGAATGTATTGATCGTCTATAGTCGTAACACCGCCTTCAAACCCAAATAAAATATTAACTGATCCAACATTACCGCAGGAATATTTTCTGCAATAACCAGCTCTAGGGCTGTAATAATCACCAGGGGACCCGATAACCACATCTCCATATCCATCACCGTTTATGTCACCGATTGCCACGGCTGCACCAAATAGGTCCCCAACCCAAGACCTTCCACCTACACGATGGGAATTCTGACGGAAATACCTATCATCTGAACCTGTGAGACCACTGGAGGAGCCGAAAATCACGTTTATTGAACCTACAGGTCCGCATGAATATTTTGCGCAATAACGCTCGTTTGGCGAATAGTAATCTTGAGGTGCTCCTATTACGACGTCATCGTAACCATCTGCATTAATATCCCCCGATGCGATAGACGCACCAAAAAGGTCACCTTCATGAGCTATCCCACCGATTTGAGGGGAGTCTTGATGAATTGTTACTAAATTAGGAAAACCATTTGCGCTGCCATAAAAAATTTGTATTGCTCCGGCATCAGCTTTGCTACTGACATCTTCATGAGGCACCCCAATGATCAAATCGTCATAGCCATCACCGTTAAAGTCTCCCACCGCAGAACTTTCCCCAAATCCTGCATTGTCTCCATTATTGGCTTCGGGGTTATTTCGGCTGAGTAATTCGTTGTTATCAAGGGATGGAAATCCGTAGAGGATATGAGCAGTTCCTTCATTTGATCCAGAGTCGGTTGTCTCATTAGGGGCAGTGATGATTAAGTCATAGTTGTCATCATTATTGAAATCACCAACTTGGATAACTGCTCCAAAATTATCATTTGATTCAGAAATACCTTTAAGGTTTGCCTTTCCCTGACTAAAAATATTTTCAAATACAGGCACTGTATAACCCACGGCTTCGCTTGAACCAATGTTGTTAACAGACCTGACTACTATGTCATACTCATACCCTGGCAATAAATCTGTGATCGTACAAGAGGTGTTTTCGGTAATGCAACTACCAGAATTTATACCGGTATTAGTCGTCCTATAAGCGTCGACAACATAACCAGAAATCGGGTCGTTAGGTATATTCACTGTTGCTGCATTCCAAGATACGGTTATATTGCTATCGGTCCTTGAGGCTGTTACGTCCGTTGGTGCGGAAGGCAGGCCGACTCGAACACAGCAACCTCCATATTCCGACCCGAGCGATGTCTGAGGGAAAGTAAATCCATAAATCCCCGAGAATGTAAAGGGATCAGGAAGTTCCCAGTTTGCAATAGCTGCATCCATGTCTACTTGTTGATTGATCGTAATAGTTGTTTCAGGTTCAGAAGTAGCAAGCAAAAGTTGCGCACAAAATAGTTCTCCTGAATCTTGTGCCCATCCGTCAACGATCCGGATAGTCCATTCACCTGAGGCAGGTTTCCCAGACAAAGTGCCCAAGCTCTCAACAGGCCTCGAAAATCCTGAAAATGGTTTTCCTCTATCTACTATTGATAGTGTTGCGGAGTCAGCGAAGTATGCTAGATCCCCGCTACAGCTTTGTGACCCTTCACCCCAAACTTCACTTCCATCTCTATGGTTTCCATTTCCATTATGGTCAGCTAACACGACTTCAGTTCCATCTGGATGGATAAGTGACATAGTAAGGTCTGCTGGCCAAGAATGATTTATACGGATGCCAACCATGGCATCAATAATTGAACCAGAATCAGTCGAATTTAAAGTGATTTCAACTGGTGTCTGGTCATCTGGAAGTAGGTAAGTGGTCTGGTCGGTTGATTCGACTTGATATTTATTTAGTGTGGTGGCGTTAAGTTCTTGAGTCTCATTGGAAGGCCCTTCCCAACTCCACTCGATATCCACTGTGTCTCCAGGTGAAGCTCTCACAATAGAGTCTCTGCTGGAGATTATTAATGAAGGTCCAGTGACATTGAAGTATGCAATTTTTTGAAATGTATCTCCTACGTTGTTAGTTACTTCTGCTTTCAAGGCAAGTAACCCTAGGGTGTTGGCCGTGTAGGTAATTGAGTCCCCAATTGTAATGACTACATCATTTTCATCTTTCCAATTGATGTTTTCTGAAATATCAACCCCATCTGAGTCAACAGCGACTGCTGATAAAGAAATAGTTGATCCTTGAATGATTTCTTGACCTGGGCTGTATCCAATGAAATTGATGGACCCAGAAGAGGCGGCCACAGAAACTGCGGCACCGCCATCAAGCTCTCCTTCAAAACGAACTTTCCCATTCAGTTCAGATGTCGCACGGACAGTTTCTTGCATAATCTGGATTATTTCCTCAGGCGATAAACCATTATTTACCCCCAACATGATGGCTGCAATGCCTGCGGCGTGGGGTGCGGCCATGGATGTTCCTTGCCAACTTACATAACAAGGGATTCCTGGATTAGGGCAGTTTTCTGATTCACCTGACATTGTCGAAAGAATATTTACACCGGGTGCAGCTATATCAACCGTATTAATTCCATAATTTGAAAACCCCGCAAGCCCACCTGTGGAGTTGATAGCAGCGACACTTAGGATATTTGGGAGATTATATGCTGCGGGATACATGGGAAAGGAGTCAGAATTGTTTCCTGAGTTTCCCGCCGCAGCAACAAAGAGGTGCCCAACGTTACCTGCTTGTGCAATAGCGTTGTAAAGGGGCGTTTCGTATGGTCCGCCGCCCCAAGAGTTATTTGAAATTGCTGCGCCATTCGCAATAGCGTATTCAAGAGCATTAATTGCCCAAGAGGTTTGCCCGTTACCTTGCTTATCCAAGAAACGCAGCGTCATTATTTTCACGTTATTAGCTACTCCGGCGATACCTTCAGCATTATTGCGTGTTGCCGCAATCGTTCCTGCTACATGAGTTCCGTGTCCGTGTTCATCTTGCGGTGTATTGTCATATTCTCCTGTAAAGTCCCACCCATATGTATCATCAATGAAGCCATTGCTATCATCGTCAATTCCGTTATCAGCAATTTCGCCTGCATTTATCCAAATGGCATCTAGCAAGTCTGGATGGTTTGGGTCAATACCTGAGTCAATCACTGCCACAACCACTTCTGAAGCATTTTGGGAAATGGGCCAAGCTACCGATGCATCGACCCCATGATTGCTATCTAAGCCCCAAACATCATTGATCAGTGGGTCGTTGGTATTAATAGAATTGGCTCGTATCACTGAGTCAATTTCTACCGATTCTACTATGTAACTTTCTCCAAATATCTTTTGGGTATTTATATTTCCTCTCGGAGTTTCTATAAGGTACCAATTTATAGTTGGGTAAAAATCAACAATTTTAGACCCAGTCTGAGCGAGAAGATCCTCTACTTGATCGTCCGAGGCACTTTTGCTGAACCTGACAAGTATGGCGTAAGGATTCGCTTCCAAAGTTGGGTATCTTTCTAGCATTTCAGCTGCTTTATCTTTAGCTAATTCTCCGCTATCGGTTATTTCATAATCGTTAGAGAATGTCTCGGGAGAATTTATCTCTACAATTGCAACATTTTTCTTTTCGTCAGATACTGGCAAAGCGTCTGGCTTTAGGTGACCAGAGGCAGATGCTGATGGCTGAACTAACAAAACGGCTACAAGCACGCTAAGGACCAGCTTAAGGGGCAAACGAAATGAAATTCGTTGCTTGCTTTTCATCTTGACATTACCTACAGTCCGGCTTTGGTTATAAGTAAATCTTATCGGACATCTCTAGAACTAACCAGTAGCCCATCTCAGCCAGAATTAATTAGATAATTCTAGAGACAAACTGAATATCTCAAAAGTCCAAATTATTTAACCCTAATCCTCAGTTAAATAGTAAACAGCACCTGCACCAGGTAAACCAGAAACTATCCTGCCAGGTGCTCCAATCATAATATTGGTTCCTAAAACGGCAACGCTAGTCCCAAATAGTGCCTCCGATTGAGCTACACCTGAAAATTCGGGTTGGTTAACATGATACATTTTGTCAGAGTTCAATGATAGGGCTCCATTAATTGTTGGGAAAAACGACACTATGCCAGCATTAGCTTCATTGCCTATTGAACGGTTAGGGGCTCCGACCAGAATATCTGGGGTGCCATCGCTGTTAGCATCAGCTGCTAAAACAAATGTTCCAAAGTTTGATTTTGCCTTGATGGAACCAGCTACTCCTGGAACGGCCTGATTCAGGGACAGGATAGTAGTTGGTGTAACAGTATGTCCTCCAGGGTTATAACTTACTTGTATCATTCCAGCATCAACTTTGGAACCAACATCTTCGCCGGGTATGCCAATAACAATATCTGCAGCGCCATCGCCGTCAAGATCTGCAGCATCAATTGCAGCGCCGAAGAAGTCACCTGTTTCAGACTTATCAGGCCAACCAGCTGAATCCTGGAAGAACCATTTGCTATTCGTTCCAGATGCACCATTTTCTGAACCATAAATAATATGAACAGCACCTGCGCTGTTCCTCAAACGAGAACCCCATCCAACCCCTTCGCCTGGTGCTCCTACAATAATATCGTCATAGCCATCACCATCAATATCTGCGACAGCTAGGGCCTGTCCGAAGGCATCATCAGTTTCAGCATTACTTTTAATACCCAGGGTGTTCTGATGAAGCAAGTCACTTCCTATTCCGCTTAAACCATTTGCAGACCCATAAAGCACATGAACAGCTCCTGCACGATTTCTTCGAGCAATGCCCTCGCCTGGAACCCCTACAACTAGATCATCATAGCCATCTCCATTAATATCGCCTGAATCAAGAGCTGAGCCAAATAAGTCACCTGATTCTGAACGTGTCCCGATCCCTGGTGTGTACTGATGCATCATTGTGGGGTTTTCTAGACCTGATGCAGAGCCGTAAGAAGCTATTATTATTCCAGCGTCTTCAATTTGGTTTAACCCACCAAGGTCTTCCAGCGGTGATCCAATTACCAGATCATCAAACCCATCAGCATCAAAATCACCTACTGCTAAAGAAGACCCGAATCTGTCGTTCTCTTCAGGAACACCTGGTAAACCGTCCTCGCCTTGGTATATCCCTTGATTTAGACTTAGGCGAGGCAGATTCCTGATAACATGCACGATTCCTGCATCCTCAATGGCTCCGATATCTTCATTTGGTACGCCAACAGCAATATCAAATTCGCCATTTCCATCAAAATCGCCCATTGCTAGGGTGCTTCCGAAGCTGTCATTACCCTCAGCGCCTGTCCAAGATGCAGGAAGGAAACCAGCAGTATCCTGATCATATTGATTATTAACCGAAGGAGTTAAATCATCGGGTGTAGTTCCACCTAGGCACTCGTAATTATCGTTCCTAATTAAGGAACCATAGGGAACTTGTTGCCAGTCAGTTGTTCCGAGAATATCTGGATATTGAACCGCTGTATTACCATGGCATGCTAAGAAAGGCCCGAAAAATATTCTGTTTACCGGTAAGTTCTGAGGGGATGTTTCATCGTAATGAAGATGCGATGCAGTACTTGTAGTCCCGGAAAGTCCTGCATACCCAACTAGCTGTCCCGCTTCAATCCAATCACCGACAGAAATTCCGGCAGCGAATGAAGAGAGATGTATGTAGCGAGACCAATGGTCACCATGGTCAATTGAAAGCCAATTACCTGCTCCGGAGTTACATGAGCCCCCGAACATGCTACAGCCTCCGTATAATTGTTTGAGGTGACCTGAACCGGTTGCGTAAATGGGTACATTGATCGGAGTATCAAAATCAACTCCCCATGTTCCGTGATGGGTGGCACAAGGTCCAGTACCAATAGCCAGAGTGCACCATATTTTATACTCACCTATAAAAGGCATCCATGAAGAATCAGTAGGGTTTTGATGGTCCGCGAACGTTGGTTCAGAAGTAGCAATGTCAACCGCAAGAGTAGAAATTATTAAAGCCATGCACATGAAAGCCATTGTTAATAGACGTCCTCTTGAAGCCTTTCGAGATAAAGAGCTCGTATTTGGGGCTGAAAACATGAATTTAACTATATCTCGTTAGAGCGGGCATCTTTCGTCACCCCCATCATCAAGATATCTATCGATTTAAGTAATAGATAGCACCGGCATTTGGTAAACCGGAAACTTTCCTTCCTGGGGAACCTATTATCAGGTCATTTCCCAGCACTGCAATGCTTGTCCCAAACAAACCAGATGATTGAGCAGAACCAGCGAAGATGCTTTGGTTTACATGAAACATTTGATCACTCGTTAAAGATGGTTTCCCTTCAATGGTCGGGAAAAGTGAAATGATCCCAGCGTCTTGTTTACCTGCAACTGTTTTATTAGGAGTTCCTACAAGTATGTCTGCGATACCATCATTTGTAACGTCAGCCGCCAAGATAAATGTACCAAATTTTGATCCTGATTCTATGGTTCCTGCGACACCAGGAACTGCTTGATTTAAAGTTTGTACGCTAGTGGACGTCGTTGCATGACCTACTGGGTTATACACAATTTGGATTATTCCAGCATCGATTTTTGAACCAACATCTTCTCCTGGCACACCCACGATTATGTCGGCATAGCCATCATCGTCAATGTCCGCTACATCTAATGAGGAACCAAAGAAATCGTCCTTTTCAGAGGTGTCTGGCCAGCCGGAAGTATTTTGATAGAACCATTGGCTGCCTGATGCTGAGGCGCCACTTGAGGAACCATATATAATATGGACAGCCCCTGCCCGATCTTGAGCACGCCGACCCCAACCCACGCCTTCGCTGGGAACGCCTACTGCAATGTCATCGTATCCATCACCATTTATGTCACCCACTGCTACGGATTTGCCGAAAGAGTCTCCTACTTCAGCGGTGCTCTTGATTCCAGGTGTGTTCTGATGAAATAGATTGCTACCAATACCACTCAGTCCTGAAGCAGATCCGTAAAGTACATGTATAGCTCCAGCTCTCGACCTGCGGGCTATCCCCTCGCCAGGAACCCCGACGACAAGATCATCATATCCGTCACCGTTGATGTCACCTGAGTCAAGCGCTGCACCGAACATATCTCCTATCTCCGAGTGTGTTCCGATCCCTGGACTGTATTGATGCATTAAAACTGGGTTAATTAGCCCAGTTGGAGATCCGTAAGACGCCGTTATAACTCCAGCATCCTTCAGTTTATTCGAGCGTCCAAGGTTCTCTTCCGGAGTTCCAACAACTAAGTCATCGAATCCATCTCCATTAAAATCACCTACAGCAACCGTAGCAGCAAATCCATCTCCGGATTCGGCAACTCCTGGCCAGCCGTTCTCTCCCTGATAAGTTGTCACAGTATTACCCCAGCCGCCTGACCCACCGAAAGCAACATGAAGCAACCCTGCGTTGCTTTGAGGGCCGACTCCCTCTCCTGGGACGCCAATGACGACATCTTTCAAATTATCTCCATTAAAATCACCAGTGGCAGTTGTTGTTCCGAAGCCATCTCCAGATTCTGCTGCTCTCCATCCAGCCGGCAATACACCGGTGGTGCTTTGATTTATCTCATTGATGGGATTATAGAAATCGTTGATGTAGTACTTTGTTGAAAGAATCTCTGACTCATATCCACCGCCATCAGCTCTTACGCCATTATTGATCGCATACATGAGAGTGTCGCCCTTTGTCGTAACATTTTGAGAAGTTCCAAAGATAGTCACATCGGCTTGGTCAGTCCTCCCAGAAGCGCCAATATCCCCTCCGATTTGGACCCCAGTTACTATTCCTATCGAACCTATTGAGGAGTCTGCAAGATATCTCCCTAAGTCTTGCCCTGAATAAGTCCTCACCCAGCTATGTCTCGGATTATTAGCATGATCAAAAGTATCCTTTGCTGACTGCAAATATGGAGTGTCCGAACAAGGGTGGTTACTTGCCGAACAGAATACGTAAGCGCTCGACTCCATGTAGCCTCCGTTCGAGGAACTGTAATAGGCATAAATTGGGTTGTTGTTGTAGTGAATAACGTTCTGAGACGTAGCGTCCACAGCAAGCTTCCAATTATTAAAGCTTCCACCGGATTCGTTAGTGAAACCGGTGTAATGCTGATCGTTAACCGTTGAATAAAGGTCCCAAGGAAGACTCCAAGAGCTATTGTTTCTACGAGAATTCACGCGCGCGTTTGCATAAGTTCTTCCAGCGATAGCCTGTGACTCTAATACTGCATTAGGCCAACTGGCAGGGACCTCAGCAAGCCCGTATAAGTACTTATCCATTGGTAAGTCCTCCAGAAGCACGAAAATGCCGCCTCCGGAAAGATTTCTGTTACGAACCGTAAGGACTCCCCACTGATAGCTGTTACCTGAGGTCCCAATGTTCGTAAACTGATTTACTACTTCAGTCTGTACAGGCTCACCTTCTACAATATCAATTGAGATAGGGTCAGTTGAACAGTGATTGATTGTTTCGTTTTCGGCCTCTTCGATACATATGTTCGTCCCATCAGGAAGCGAGATAGTCAACAAAGAATTAATTCTTGCGACAGCCAGAACTGATGGGTTTTCAATAGTCTTAAAAATCTCTCCAGTTGAGTCTTTAAAGCTCACGGATCCACTTGTTGTAATGGTGGCGCCTTCTCCACTAAAAAGGTGAATATTGAGATCATCCGGTACTGATTGTGATGCAACTAGTTGTGTATTCGGATAGTAGAATTGAAGAATTTCTTGCGCATTATAACCATCCAGTGCTCGGCCGTAAGCACCATATTGGCTCATACCTACTCCATGACCCCAACCTCCTCCTTCGAAGGTGACTGAGTGCTCAGGCTCATCTGCGGAAGTAGCTGATATGCATAGAGGGGAGAGCAGAACAGCAATAATGAAGCAACAGAAAAAAACAGATCTTTTTGTTATGCTCAAAATACTTTGGGCATAGGAGGAATTTTTGTTTATTGACATATGATGCTTTCCCGCCACCCATTTAATTTTACTGCGATGGACTCTGAATTCAAGTCATTTACTTTCATATTATTCAGAATGCGAAACCATCTAGGTTTTGTTACATATGTGCGTGTTGTCACATCGCTTTACTACAGATGAACTATCGCTTAATGTAACAATTACCCCCCAAAGGAACCCCCTCCAAGCGAGGGGGTTTTCTATTTTTATTACATGTGTGGAGGGCACGGCACATCACCCCACTATCAGCGCTACATAATGC
>DDNP01000034.1:10077-14561 GCA_002341185.1 Candidatus Neomicrothrix sp. UBA2517
TTCGATTAGGGGTAAGGGGTTGTATAAAACACCGTAAGACCCACCCCTGTAGGGTTTATTTCTTTTCTCACTTGATCCCACAGTGAACCGAACAGCATTTATGACTACCCCTACTCTAAGAATCAAAGAAGAATAACTCTCTGAACAGGGACTTTAAGTGTGGAGCTGGCGGGAATCGAACCCGCGACCCCCTGCTTGCAAAGCAGGTGCTCTAGCCAACTGAGCTACAGCCCCGAACGGACTAAATCCTACCCGACTCTTCTATAAATTCAGACGTGCCTAATAGCAATTGTTAACTTATCTATTTCTAGTAGTTAACTCTCTTCAAGAAACCGCCATCAACAGTGAGATTCACACCATTAATATGTTTCGCTACATCTCCTGAAAGGAATGCCACGGCATTGGCAACATCTTCGGGATAACCAAGATCCCCTCCAGGGTGCGTTTTCTGGGTTGCTTCGTAGAATTCAGGCATTCCTTGCTTGATTCCATCCCAGTCTCCACCTTCAACCATGATTGGGCCAGGTGATACAACGTTGCATCGTATTCCTTGCGCACCAAGGACTTGTGCTTGTCCTAGTGTCCAGTTGGTAACAGCTGCTTTGAACGCGCTGTAGCTTCCTGATCCTGATGCGAAGTGTTCAGCAGTTGCTGTTGTCCCAATACTTATGAGGCTTCCGCCCCCTTCGGCAAGTGCCTCTTTGGCTGCACCTACTCCACCAACTAGTGACATGAGGTCTATGTGGAAATTGTTGATCCATGCTTCGAGTTTTTTCTGGGGTTTCCCTGAAGTGTTGTGGATGTAAATATCTATGCCGCCGAGTTCTTCAGCTGATGAGTTAATCCAGTTCGTGAGAGAATCCATATCTCCTGCGTCTACTGCTGATCCGCATACGGTTCCATGTTCGCTAAGTTCGGCTATTGCATTAGAGACACCATCAGCATCTCGAGCGCAAATACCCACTGAGCATCCTTCAGCGAGCAGTGTTTCAGCAATTGCGCGGCCGAGTCCTTTTGTTGCACCTGTAACAAGTGCTTTCTTTCCGTTGAGTCCTAAGTCCATTGATTTTCCTTTTTATTTGGGAACTGTAGAAATGTAGCGCACATGGCTGTTCTTGTCCTATGTATCAAGAAAATCTTGTAACCGTGGGCAGGTCAACGATCTACTGCTGACCCGCCAAAGAGTTGTAGGGGTGAGATGTGTTTAGTTTTAGTCAGCTAGGTAACGTGGGCGTTATGTTCCTCTTAATATTGAGAGAACAGTTGATTAAGTTTTCTCTAGTGAACGATTGGTAAGAAGAAATTTTTAATCGTTTGATGCCATTTATTGGACGGGAGTTCAGGGTGAAGTACTGCCAGAGTTGTGCAGTACTTACTAATTCTATTTGGACGGTAATGATGATCCCATAACCATGTATCAAAAGGGCTTGGATGTTGGGAGGATTTTGTTTCAAGAATAATCATTGGTAGCGAGATTGTGTTGTTTTCCCAATCAGTGCAGGTTAGGAACTCGTCGCACGTCATTCTTGTCTGGGTAGCGAGATCGACAATCGTTGTTCGTTGATAGTTAGTTGTGAGAGTTTGCCGAAGATCTTCCACTATTTCTTTTTCTTCAACAATTGTGTTGATGAATTGTCTCCCTTCTTTATTAAGAGAGTGGAGTGACTGTTCGTCATATTCAGTTCGTGTTTTGACTGTTTTTCCTCGTCCATCCTTTGTTTTAATTTCTAGCATTGCTGTATTTGTTTGTTGATAGTACCGAGTTCGTGCTTTAAATCGTGGTCTTCGTCTGTACGCGGCGGCTTTGTGAAGATCTAAGGTTGGTGTGTCGAAGTATGTTGATTGATAACGAGTACTTCTATGGCCGTTAATTTCAAGTGTCTTGCAATTTATGCCAGTTCCGCTCAAGAGTGCGTTGCATACTTCTGGTGTAATGATGTATTTTCTGTCGATTCGTGTCTGGAGTTTCGCATATTTATTCATTTCTTCAAGGTCTGTTGTAGCGATGAATTCTGTATTAATTGAAGATGGGTGTATGGGATGATGCCCCATTTAGTTGGAATCTGAGCTCGAGTCGTTGATTGTGAAGCGCACATCAACGACGCAACTATTATTAACTAGATCTACTCTTTTGACTTGTAGCCTTCTAATTGTTCCATTCAGCATTTCTTCGAGATCAGTCCGGAGTTGTTGTTCGTCGGTGTATGCCTTGTCGATTCGCATTATTTGGTGTCGGCTTTCAGGGAAAAGCTTGGGGTGGTCTCCGATAAAGATTGCGATGAGGATGGCTCCCATTAAAATTGGGGAGATCCATGAGTCAACGTTGACGCCGCCAACTAGTCCTAATGCGAGTGAGCAGAAGTAATACGCTATTTCTTGTTGTCCGAGTTCACTGGACCGAAGTCTGATTATGGAGAGAACTCCAAAGAGTCCTAGTCCGAGACCTGCGCTTACCGCCGCGTCCGCTAACGTAAACGAAACTCCGAGTACTCCGATGTTTATTGCAAAAAGGGCGACAATCATTTCTTTGCGACCGTGGCGTGGAAAATACAAGCAAAATACCATGATTAGTACTGCGATGGCATCAAAAAGTACTAGTAATCCGTCAGACATAATCCCTCTTTTCCTGTTTCTAATCCTAGTTGAGTGAAACGTGACCGTTCATCATGGTGAATTGATACGACATTGTTTGCTTTATTGGTTTCGGGCGTATTCAAGGTCGTCTTTAAGTTTTTCAATGGCTCGGAGCCACTCTGACATTGAAGGCTGGTCATTGTGAGCTTCGTCTGCTTCTTGCACGGCATCCTTTATTTGCCCGGCCCATGTGTTAAGAAGATCTTCAACCGTTTCCTTAGCGAATGGCCCAGCAAAGAAAGCATCTCGTAGTTCCTGATACTCCTGTTCAAATGTGGCGAGGGTTCCAATAATAGGATCACAGGCTGCTGAGAGTTGCGTCAGCCCCCACTGTCCGTACGCAAAAGGTTTACAGTCGTTAGTCTTTTCACCCCATTTATCTTTTATTGGGGTCACTGGGTTCGCTGGACCAGTTATGTTATCAAATGCGTTATCAAGGTCCCATGGTATGAGATGAATGAGTTCTGCTGTGGGGTCTTCGTACCAATAGAAATTGTGAGAATTGCACCCTCCGCCAAACTCAATCTCTTCACTCCCTCCACAGTAGAAGTGTAAAATACCGTCATCATTTGCGATAGCTCGGTCAACAACCATGTATGCGAGAGCCTGATCAACGTTCATCCATTGACGCAGCACATCTTGACGTGTTCTGTTATCAACGTCGACAACCGCTTGTGCAAATTGTTGGATGATGTCGAATGTTGGATCTTCGTCTTCGTTCGTTTTTAGTGCGTTTTGTAATGGTTCTGTTGGCATCGGTACGCCGGAGTTTGTAATTGGCCAGATTTCCTTATAGAGATTTCCGGTTCCATCTTCAAAGTTTTCTCGTGTAAAGCGTCCGTCTATTTGCTCTGTGAGAGCATAGATGCCATTGAATTGCCCGTTAATGATGAGTCTGGCGTGAACGGAACGTGGTGCAGGGACACCCATTTCTCGAAATAGCCAATACCCGAGTCGCTCATGCATTTTTGTTGGGTCAAGATTTTGTGAATGAAATTGCAGTTTTTTAACTTCATAAAAAGTATCGTCTGAGTCTTCCCAGTTGATTTTGATTTTCGTTGAGAGTTTCGTGCATTCTTTTTCGCCTTCTGTTGATAGAAATCCTTCTCCGGAGAGGCATCCCACCCAAGCACCAACAGATCCCTTATATCGGATACCGACAGGCAGCGTTTCGCCTTCGAATGTAAGAGTTCCTGGCACATATTCTTCTAATGAAGGCGCGCTATCAAGATACGCAAGATTTTGGTCTGACAGTGTTAATTCGAATGTATGAAGTTTTTCCTGATCAAAGAGATAATCAGAGTCACCATATGAATAGCGGGGACCATCTTGAACGTCAGGTTCTCCTTTATCTTGAGACTGTTCTTCTTCGGAGTCTTTAACGTCGGAGGTAGTTTCGTCTGGAGTATCTGTGTCCTCATCAGGCTGCATTGGAGTGGAGTCGGTAGATACCTCCATATTATTTTGCGTTGCTTTCTGGGTGGCTGTTTCATCGGAGGAACAACTCGCTCCGAATGCAACAATTGACAAAATAAGAAAAGCTCTGAGAAATTTTTTTATACCCACATCGTGAAGCATACATCTCCATTTGACTATTCGTTTTCTCTATGTCGTCGTCCTTTCTTGTAGTAGTTTTAAAAGGTGCAATTACGTTCAAAGTGGGCTTCAGATGTTGATCTTGATAATCCTCTTCCGGAATATCCTCGCCCACAACTTGTTCGCCCCAATTGGGTGAATCTGAATGGGATCTGGGAAGCCTGTGTCCATGATTTAGAAAGTGAACCTAGTTTTTCTGACACAATCATTGTTCCGTTTCCTGTTGGTTCCGAGTTAAGCGGTTTTGATCATGT
>DDNP01000005.1 GCA_002341185.1 Candidatus Neomicrothrix sp. UBA2517
AGGCATAATTACTTCAACGTTAAAGCTATCGCCGACCATACTTGTCACCACATCACCTAGAATGTTGGTTGTAACAACGATTAAAGGTTTATCTGCTGAACTGGAGCTGTCAGAATTGTTATCGTCACTGCAACCAGTAAGCGCTAGTGACATAACCGCTATGAAAGCAGTGGCCGACAATAGTAATTTTTTCATCGAATTGCGAAACATCTACAACCTCCTATAATAAGAATGATTCTCATTATTGCATCATGAATGCAATTTTCCACACTAACGGGGATATTTTTATAAATAATGAAAACTTGCGCAACATCCATAGCAACAACTGAACTCGAAGTCCGATACGGAAAGACAGTTGCAGTAACAGATGTGAACTTAAACGTTCCCTCTGGGTCGTTGTTGTCGATCATTGGCCCTAATGGAGCAGGAAAATCTGCTCTTCTTAAAGCCTTAGCTGGAGCTGTTCAAATTCATTCAGGCGAAATCGAGATTACAGGACCAACTCCCTCATTTGTAATGCAATCCACAGATGTCGACCCTTCCTTACCGATTTCAGTCAAGGATGTTGTTTCACTTGCACGATATTCTAACCGAGGCCCATTTAAACTTTTCCGTAAAGAAGACCGAAACGCTGTAGATAACGCGCTGGAACGACTTAACCTCAAAGACCTTGCTAAACGACAACTTCACGAACTCTCTGGAGGTCAACGACAACGTGTTCTTGTCGCCCAGGGGTTAGCACAAGAAAGTAATGTATTGCTCCTCGATGAACCCATTAACGGGTTAGATATTGTTTCCCGAGACATTATTCTTGAAATGATCAAAGAAGAAGTGAATGAAGGCCGCACTGTTGTTCTCACCACTCATAATCTCAGTGATGCCGGGAAAGCCGACCAAGTTTTACTTCTCAATAATTGTCCATGTTGTTTAGGAACCCCAGACGAAGTCTTAACAGAACCTAACCTACGCAGAGCATTTGGGGAGAATGAAATGCGTGTAGGAACAAAAGTATTTCTTGATGACCCTCATCACCACCATGAATCAGACAATAAAGATGACGGAATAAGATCATTTTAAATTAAGAAAGTACCATATGGACATGAGCACAGTTAGTGAAATAGATATAGACCAATTAGCTGCTTCGCAACTCAAGTCAATCAAACAGCGCTATACGAAAAATCGTCGACAACTCATCGCAATTCTGTTAGAAGCAACGAAACCCATCACAATAAATCAAATTTTAGAATCTGACTCCGAACTTGCACAGTCAAGTGTGTACCGAAATCTCGCCATACTAGAACAAGCCGGCTTGGTTGTTCGAATCATTACAAATGATGACCATGCTCACTATGAACTAGCTGAACATATTCTGGACCATCACCACCATATTATTTGTTCACCTTGTGGAGAAATACTTGATTTTCATCTATCAGCAAAAATAGAGAAAGCTCTAGAGTCATCTCTGAAAAAAATAGCAGATGATTTCGGATTCAGTATTGATAGGCACAGGCTTGACTTGTTAGGCACATGCGGGGACTGCATAGAGTAAAACTTTGTATTTCTAGGATGTGAACGAGACTAAAAGCTCTTTCACTGCGAAGAAAGAATTTCCTTGGATGGTGGGGCCAGTTTGTCCTTTGCTTAATGATGGAATACCTAGCTTTTCGATAATCATTTCAGAACCCATGACTGCTTCTTTCCTAGCTAGTTCGTAGCCGATACAAAAGTGTTTACCTAGACCAAAACCAAAGTGCCCACTTCGCATCGAGTCTTTTGATACTCCTGAACGGTTTTCCTTTCCAAGATGTAAATCTGATCGGAATAAGTCAAAGGTAAGTGGATCGGCAAAAACAGTTGGATCTAAATGCGCTGCCCCTAGGCATGCCCGTATGCGTTCGCCTTCCTTAATCTCACTTCCATATAATTCAAATGGTTTGGTAACGAATCTATCTTCGCTAATTACCGCCGGTGTTCGGCGCATTGTTTCAGTGAATGCATAATCCCATAGTGAAATATCATCAAGTACGGCATCTCGAATATCAGAATTGGAGAGGACATTCCACCACATATTTGCAATAGCTTTATCTGTCGTTTCTCCTCCAGCGATAAAGAGAAGCCCACAGAATGCTGTGATCTCTTCCTTTGTTAATCGTTGTCCATCTATTTCAGCCCTAGCGATTTTGGCAATATGATCGTTACGCTCTCCGCCATCTGCTCCTTCAAGGAGTGGAGCAATATGGCTACAAAACGCTGCATTTGCTTCTAAACCCTTTTCTCTCAATTCTTCAGAGCCAGAGAGTCCCATAATCATATCGGTCACCCATGTGCGGAATAGATATCCATCGCCATCCATTCCTAAAATCGCCGAAATAACATCTACTGGAAGTTGAGAACTAAATTCACGTACCAATGAGATATCGGATTTGCTAGAGAATCGTTGAATTAAATTATCTGCACATTTTGAGATTAAATGTTCGTAGGTTTGAAGACGTTTCCCAACAAAATCAGGGGCAACAATTGAACGCCGAACGACATGTCCATGATCATCTCGGGATATGAGTGTCGGCCCTACCACTTGACCTGTTGTTAAATCATATGTTGATGATGAAAACGTCTCATGATCAGAAAAGACTGTTTTCACGTCTTCGTAACGGGTTACCCACCACATCTTCCCAATATCATCATAAAAAAGGGGATGATCTTCTCGCATCTTTTCCCAAACATGTTCAGGGGAAACTCTATAGTCACGTGAATACAGATCAGATGAAAGCAATCTTTCCTCCTTCAAATCATAAAATAGACCTTTAACCTTGGTCTGTCCATACAGATTCACACGTAGCAAGTTTTGAAATTTTATATATTCATCGTTTATCATAGTTAGATACAGATCCCTACGAATATTTAAAGGAACCCCTATGTCATTGCAGTTAGGCGATATTGCGCCAGATTTTGAAGCTGAAACAACACACGGATTGATACGATTCCATGATTGGAAAGAAGGGTCATGGGTAGTCTTCTTTTCGCACCCTAAAGACTTCACTCCAGTTTGCACTACAGAACTTGGTTATACCGCTTCCTTAGGAGATGAATTCAAGGCACGGAATGTTAAAGCAATTGCTGTTTCAGTCGATGATGTTTCAGATCATAATTCTTGGATCGGCGATATTGAAGAAACTCAATCGACAACTGTGAATTTCCCAATAATCGGGGATCCAGAAAGAAAAGTAGCATCTCTTTACCAAATGATTCATCCACAAGCTAACGATACGCTCACAGTACGGTCAGTTTTCATTATCGATACCAATAACAAAATACGCTTAACACTCACGTATCCAGCTAGTACCGGTAGGAACTTTGATGAAATTCTTCGCGTAATAGACTCTATGCAATTAACCGACTCGAATAAAGTTGCAACTCCAGTTAACTGGAAGCAAGGGGATGATGTCATTATCTCTCCATCACTATCAAATGATGAAGCAGCCGAATTATTTCCTGAGGGTTGGGACGAAGTCCGACCGTATTTACGGGTAACTAAACACCCTTAACATCTGTCTTAATACTTAAACACAGCAAACATGTAATAACTCCGCTAAATACAATTGCCCAAATAGACCATTCATGAGTTTTAGGCGAACCGATAGTTCCTGACTCTAAAATTGCTGCCACAATCGCAGATCCCAATGATCCACCAATACGGTAAGACGTTTGGAGGATAGCTGTACCTGTTCCAACTAAATTAGAATCAAGGTTCTGCGTTCCCGCAGCCGTGGTATTTCCCAAAACTGTAGCCATCCCAATACCGGCTGCAACTACAGCTGGCAACATAACAATAATTGAAGGTTCGGAGCTAACGGAAGAGGCAGTAACAGTAAATCCAATTGTGAACAGAAGCGACCCAATAACCATTACTCCCCTGAATCCATGATTATCAGCGAAACGGCCAGCAGGGAAAGCAATTAATGTCATAGTTCCAGGCATGATTGTAAGCAATAAACCAGTCTTAATGAGGCTAAAACCCCAGACATCGATGGCATAACTAAGTAACGCCAACCACATACCAAAAAACATTAACGATGAAGTAAATCCAATTACAACCATGAGAACAAAACGTTTATTTGAAAACAGGTGTAGAGGTACAACTGGGCTTACATGGACCTTGGACCTGAGAATAACGAAAAGTATCAGAGACAAACCTGCAACAAAACTCAATATTGTTTTTAAACTCAACCATTCCCAACCATTACCCTCAAGAAGAGCTAAAACAACTAATGCAATACCACCCATAGCAGAAACAGTTCCGGTGATATCAACTCTTTTACGTTCAATTATGATGTGGTCTTTCTTCCATGATGGAGAACCTAAATAGATAATTAAAGCGCTGATAGGAACTACTGTTAAAAACAGAAAGCGCCAGGACGCATATTCAACAAAGATAGAAGAGAATATCGGACCGCTAACACCTGCTACCGCAGTCCATACTGCCCACCTTCCTAGCGCAGTCGCTAAAACACCCTCTCTTGTTTCTCGAACGATAATAGCAATTGAACTGACACCTAATCCTGCTAATGCTGCTGCTTGAAACCCTCTTCCAGCAACAAGAATAAGTAGATTAGGAGCAAGTGCACTTAAGATTGATCCAAGGACAGACATACCTGCAGAGGTAATCATTATTCGGTTGTGTCCGAAACGGTCAGCGAGATGTCCTGCTTGCAAAAGAACAGCAGCGCTAACTATGCCGACAATAGTAAGAATCCAAGTGGTAGAAGCAGTGTCTCCATTCCCAAGACTTGTTCGGATTGCTGGAAAGAGAATAAAAGTGCTTGTTGAATCAAATCCAGCAACGAAACCGCAAATGTAGGTAGCGCTCAGTAACCGTGACCGCCTCCATTCCGAATCCGAATAATTTTCCTCTCCCCGAAACCCCATTCTTGAACACTAGGTCGTTGCAACGATAAAAGGAAGTTGACTAAAAATAGCAAGAAGAGCTAACTCCACGTTCTATTGCAAGAAGTTGGCTGTTTGTCATCTTGGGGAAACTGACCCACAATAGTATCGGGGGTATTATGAAGCCTAAAAAAACTGACTATACCGATGTAAGTGACGTTGGCATTACGGATGAGAAGCGGGATCGGCTTTACGAAGCGCAAACGGAATGCGTCGTGAATTGGACAAATCGTCATGGATGGCCGGTAGGAGTGATGCACCGATTTATATGGCATAATGAAAAATTTTGGGTGACCTGTATGGGACAGCGAAAGAGAGTTCCAGCCCTTGCTGCGAGACCACAAAGCTCAGTTGTTGTTTCGAGTGAAGGAACGTGGTTAGGAGGCGATGTTACAACGACTGTAAAAACCCTTGCAGTAGTGCATCGAGATGTTGATGAAATAAAACAATGGTTTTACCCAATGCTGGCTGCGCGACTCCGCGCAGGTGACCCAGAGGCACAAGCTGAATTTCTCCGACGACAAGATACTCCTGGGAGGGTAATCATAGAATTAATCCCGCAACAGTGGATAACCTATGATGGCCCATTACTAGAGTCAGAACTTCGGGGAATTCCATACAATCCTCGGCTAGCAAAACATTCACGAAACGTTACGCAACCACCTGAGGGATGGGAAATGGAGTATCTCTAATGACAGATGAACTTGAACGCAGAGTCGCACAATTAGAGAGCGAAGTCCGTAGGTTACGAGCGAGAGAAGAAGCACTGGCGACATTTAATCAGTACTTGTATGGAATAGACACTGGATTTATTCCTGACATTCTTGATGCTTTTTCAGAAAACGCAATTTTGGATGTCATAAACTTCCCTCCAGACGGTGTTGATATGCACTTTGAAGGTAGATCTGAAATGGAGCCCTTGTATGAACGCTACCAGTCAAGATCTGGGATTATAAGTGGCGGACATAATGCCACAAATATTTCACTGGTAATCCAAGAAACGAGTGACACTGCTTCTCTTACTTCCTACTTTACAACTACTAGACCAGGAGGAATTCAAGGCGGTCGATACGAAGGATTTTTGGCATTAGAAAGTGATAAAAAATGGCGGTTTTCGAAACTTGCCATTATCAGCTCATGGGGATGGAAAACCGATACAGCGAAACTTAGTGATTCAGTGACAATTGATAGATCATTATTTGGTGGAAAATCAGCTCAATAAGTTCAATTGAGAGATTATTTCTTTTCTGATTGGGAAGTAATAATCTTTTCTTTATTACACCTTTCCACTCCAGTATAAAAAATGGGAACATCTAAAAATGATCAAAAGCGCAAGGCATTTTTTATTCACTGTTCTTTTCGCTACCGCCCTATTGTCTGCTTGTGGAAATTCAGGAGGCGCTAGTATCCCTGCTACCGGTTCGCAAAACGTCGAATCTGACCCTGGAATGTATCGGACTGTTTCTGCAGCCGAAGAAGCAGCTGATGAAGTGGGATGCATGGGAACTCATGAACATTTAATGAACGGTATGACGTGGTATATGCCATGCGAAGATCACTCTGAATGGATGAAATTAACTGACTCTGATCACGATCACAATAACTCTGATACGCATCACAAAGACAGTGATGAGACTGAGGATTCACACGACCATAGTGATTCGCACAAAAATGAAGGTGACCATTCTCATCACCACAACGAATAACGGTCCTCAGACAGAAATAAACGGATTCCGTTAATTAGTGATTCGTCTGAGTAAAGAACAAAGTCTAGAAGTTATATATTCCTTTTCAGGAACTACTAATCTTTTCAGCCTGTGTTATCCCTTTACTTTTCAATTCAGAAGCAATCATTTCGCGAAGCACAATTTTCTTAATTTTTGTTCCTGACATTGGCCACTCATTAATAAACCTCACGTAACGAGGAATTCTATACGTAGCAATTTTCCCTTTACAAAAGGCTATTATTTCCTCTTCAGTAGCTTGAGTATCAGGTTTCAATTCTATGTAAGCTGCAGGAACTTCAACATAACGTTCATCGGGTGCAGAAACTACCTGTGCTAACGCAATCGCTGGATGCGTAATTAAATAACCTTCCACTTCGGCAGCAGAAACATTCTCTCCTCCCACCTTCAACATATCCTTAAGACGAGAAACAAATGTTATACGTCCATCTGCATCTATTTCACAAATGTCTCCAGTACGGAAAAAACCTCTTTCATCAAAAACTTCCGAGGTTAATTCAGGGTCTCTGAAATATCCATCAAACATATTTGGCCCTCGATACCAGAGTTCACCAACATTCCCATTCGGAAGGAGTTCTCCAGTATCTGGATCATGAACTTCTGCTTCCATCCCTGGCATAGGAAATCCTCCTTTATTGAACCGAAGCTCTGGTTCGTCATCAAGTTCTGATAAAGAAAGAAAAGCACAAACCTCAGTTTGGCCAAAACAATTCAAAATTGGGGCATGAGGAGTCTGGCTTTGAAACTGTCGCAGGCGTTCTGGTACTCCAACAACCATAACGATTCGGACTGAATCAAAATCATCTTCTTCTCTATTGGGGTGATTCACGATGGGGACCCAAATCGTTTCAAATGCTGGCAACATCACTGTCGGCCTCTCATCACGGATTTGCTGTAACGCTACGTCGGGGTTGTAATTACCAGTATGGATAAATGTACTACCAACGAAAAGAGACGCGAGCACGAAAGCGACTCCTCCTATATGAAACATTGGAAGTGCAGCCCAGAAAATATCATTTTCGGTTAATTGCATGCGCTGCTTGACTGATGAGGCGTATCGATTAAATGACTCATGACTTAGCATCGCACCTTTAGGCATAGCTGTTGTCCCAGAGGTGTACATAATGATTGCCGTATCGCGAACGCGGACTCCCTCCTGGCTCTTAGCGACACTTTCATCAGAAATTGTATTTCCCAGTTCCTCCATATCAGTCAAGTTGAAGGTTCCTGGCCGGTTAATTTCATCTAAAGTGACTAAAGCATCTAACTCCGGAGCTTCTGGAAAATCAAGATATTTCGAAGAGGACGTAGCTATTTGTGGAAACGTCTCGTTAATCAATCCATTAAAGTCAGTTCCTACTTCAGGTGATGACGTAAAGATCACTTTCATTCCAGCATGAACAATAACCTGTTTTAACTCTGTTGTTTTAAATCGTGAATTAATTGGAGCAGTAATAGCCCCAATTTTTGCAGCACCGATGATGATTCCTATTGTGTCAATACATTCTTGAAGAAAGTACCCAACTCTGTCTCCAGGCCCCACCCCGAGAGCTAGAAGAGCTTTTGAAATGTTTTGAGCGTAAGTAGCGATATCTCGATATGTGTAACGACCCTCAGGAAATATGATTGCGTCTTTATCCCCGTATTTGTCTGCTTGCCTATCCATTAAGTCACCCAAAGAAGTGACATTTATCCAGTTATTATTTTTAGTCATTGCATAAACCTAATACAGATATTGACGATTCAACAAAAGCAAAAGTGTTGAAAAATAAGGGTATCTACAGCGACAATCAGAAGGATGAGGCCAGATTTTTGTATAAATACGCATTACCCCTTACCATTTTACTTATGGATAAGCGGAGTCCATTATGAGCCAGCTATTTGGTCCACGGCGCAGGAATCGCCGTATAAGAAACGCGCTCCTTGTTATTGGATTACCGGCGTTCATTTTCATTGCATATTTCGGGTTTATTAAAGATGATGGCAATTCCAGCAATGATGACGATAGTGCACTAGAAATCGTAGAAGAGCCAACCACAGAAGTGATAGAAGAGGTTGAACTTGTTGATAACTCTCCCGAAGGAATTCTCACACGGGATTATAAATGGATGGTCCAAAGCGAAGACACGAGACAACTCCAAGAACTTCTCGAAATAGGTGCAGATGGATGGTACGGAGAAGGTACCAGAACAGCTCACCTAGAAGCGCTTGAGGCAGCAGGCCTACCTGATGTAGGAGTTCCATCCATACCTACTGGATGTGAGATCATCATAGGTGGACAACTGTGCGGTATTAATGCTCTTGAAGATGCTGAAGTCGCACTACAGGCTTTGCAGTTAGGACTTGGAGACCCAGATGAATTACCTGACTTCAATGATGAAAATAGTTGGACTCGATCGGAAGCTTCAGGTGAACCGGTTATCTCAGTAATGTGGGGAGCACTTTATGTTGAATTTGGAAACTGCTACTCACCATTTAGACAATGCTTTAAAGGATGGGGCATAGACAACTCATATTTTGCAATCCGAGGGTGGGATAAAAAATTTCCAGGCCTTGTCAAACTTCCGGAAAGCCTACTTGTCGACTGGAACCCGAATGACGACACTATCGCCCCACTTGTAACATCAGTCAATATTTCAGGTGGGCCTTTACTTATGCCCGAACGATGGGCGTTCGAAGAGAACATCAGAAACGCAATGCTTTATGATGAAACTAATGACAGATACGTCTTCAAAACAAATCTATATCAAGTCATTTTTACTGAATCAACAGGAAACCCTCCAGGTAGTTCAGAAAAACAATTGCAATGGCAATTGTATGGATGTTCTGAAACCGATTGGTGCGCACGCTAAAAAGTGACTAATCAACTATTCATTTCTTCAAGCGCAACCATCATTTGTTCCCGCGCCTTTTCAACTGCTTTTTGTGGTCGCAACATCACTTTAAACTCAACGATTTTCCCATCATCATCGCACGTAATGATGTCAACACCATTAACTGATAGTCCACCCATTGTTGTTTCAAATTCAAGAACGGCATGATTGCCGTCGATAACCTTCTTTGTATAACGAAACCCACCAGCACCCTTTCCACTTCCGCTGCCTGCATTATCTCCGGGGAAAACAACGCCAGCTGCCGATAAATACATTGCAGTAAGCTCCGCGCCAACCTGTGGGTGAAAAAGAACTGGTGACCAAAACACGCAATCATCATGCAAGAGATCTCGGATATCTCCTTCACCACGGACAACAGCAAACCACTTATCCATAACCTTTTCAATCATTATTCCTCCTAAAATTAAACCTACCGTTACTAGCAGAAGGGGTAAACCCAAACTTAAAAAGACCAAGGTGATAAGAACAAGAAATGATAGAATTTACTTATCGCCGATAATGAATGAGACACTATGGAATCAGAACTTAATACGGACCAAGTAATTAATAATTTGAACGCTATTTTGGAAGCAGAGCTTTCAGGAGTCGTCCGGTACACCCATTATTCTTTGATGGTTACCGGACCGAATCGAATACCGCTCGTCGATTTTCTCAAAGCCCAAGCAACAGAATCTCTAGTTCATGCACAAGAAGTAGGTGAGATACTCACTGGTTTTGGAGGTCATCCATCCACGAACATTGCAGCAATTGAAGAGACAAACCAGCATTCAATTCGAGACATTCTTGGTGAAAGTTTGGCACACGAAAGAGGCGCTGTTCAGCTGTATCGCGAACTGTTGACAACAGTGGAGAATGGATCTGTCTTTCTTGAGGAATTTGCGAGATCAAAAATAGCTATTGAAGAACAGCACCAACTTGAACTTGCGAAAATGCTCCGAGACTATACTGAAAATTAGAAAATCCTAGTAAGTAATTGCCATATTGGTTTAGCGCGCTCGGAGGGACTCGAACCCCCAACCCTCTGATCCGAAGTCAGATGCTCTATCCAATTGAGCCACGAGCGCTAAATCTTACAGACTAAAGTCTACCTAACAACGCCTAAAACAAACCTCTTTGGGTTAAGCAACAGTATCTAATTGACGTTTCTTATTGAACGGTATAGACAAGATGAAAGATGCATGGAGGAACATGGAACTAGAAGAGCGAATAGAAAAACTTGAATCTCGCGAAGCAATACGTAGCTTGGTAACTGATTACAGCATGGCTGTCGATGACAGAGATGTCGAAACTATCGGAACACTATTCTCAGAGACTGGAATATTTGGTCATGCAGATGGCTCTGCAGTAATGCATGGAAGACAAGAAATAGTTGACTTCTATAACTCGCGATTAGGAGATATGGGCCCTACATATCACTATCCACATAGCCACAAAATAACCTTTACTGATCAAGACAATGCTCAAGGCATTGTTCTTGCCCACGCTGAACTATCGCAAGAAGCAAAAACTTATTACACAGGGCTCCGATATTATGATAAGTACCAACAACAACATGGAAATTGGGTATTTCAGGAAAGATTGCTCAAATTTCTCTTCTTTATGCCTATGGAAGAACTTGTCCGCGATGGTTTGACACAAACAAATAGAAAACGTTTTCCAGGGCAAGGGGAACTCCCAACAGATTTGCCTGAGATGCAAGAATCATGGATCAGCTTTTTAGCTAAAGATTAATTTCGTTACAGTTGTTCCCCCCCTTTTTCTCTAGCACCCCGAAAATAGCAACTGTTGACTTTCTTGGGATAGCATTCAAACGATCATATTTCATCCATTTTGTCTTAAGAGGCAGCTCACATGTAAAGTGATAAGGAAGTGAGGAGTGGAAATGACTGACACAGCCGAAACCGATGCAGAAGAACGTACTTTCTTTGATGCGGATATACGGACGCCTGAAATGGAAATGGCTGAAATAGGTGCCAATGTTCCATCTGCCGATGAGTTAACCATTGACCAAATCAATCCGCATAATCCATACCTGTTCCTTGAAGATCGTTGGCAAGAACATTTCGCCCGATTACGGACTGAAGACCCAGTCCACTTGAATGAACTGGAAACGTCAGGGCGGTACTGGTCTGTCACTAAATACGAAGATGTAAGAGCAGTTGATGGAGATTGGGAAACCTACTCATCAGCGAAAGGTATTACTCTCGGAATAAAAGAAATCGCGATGTCGGAAGAAACAGAACCACAAGGCATACAAACCTTCATTGCTATGGACCCACCAGCTCACACAGCTCAACGGAAAACTGTTCGAAGCGTCTCTGCACCAAGCAACCTTCGAAATATTGAACCCATGATTCGCGAACGAACAGCGGAATTGCTTGACTCTTTACCTGAAGGAGAGACATTTGATTGGGTTGACACAGTATCTATCGAACTCACAACACTGATGCTCGCAACTCTTTTTGATTTCCCAATGGAAGACAGACGTAAATTAACACGCTGGTCAGACATAGTATTTGCCATACCTGGCCCAGGTGGAGTTGTTGAAACACAACAACAAAAAATTGATGAACTTTTGGAATGTGTCCATTACTTTGATGGACTCTTCCAGCTTCGTCGCGAAAATCCCGGGTTTGACCTGGTGTCAATGCTCGCAAACGGCGAAGCTACTAAAGATATACCGATGGTCGAGCAACTAGGCAACCTTCTCCTCTTGATTGTTGGTGGCAATGACACGACCCGAAATACGATGACGGGAAGTATTTATGGACTGAATAAATTTCCTGATCAATATGACAAACTTCTTGCTAATCCAGATTTAATCTCCAATTTTGTACCGGAGGTTATTCGTTGGCAAACACCACTTGCATACATGAGGCGAACAGCAAATCATGATACCGAGCTTGGTGGTAAACAGATCAAGAAACATGACCAAATCCTCATGTGGTATTTATCTGCTAACCAAGATGAAGACGTTTTTGAAAACGCGCATGTGCTCGACATTGAGCGCCACAATGCCGATAGGCAACTCTCATTTGGTTACGGAATCCACTTCTGTATGGGCAGTAGGGTAGCGGAGTTACAACTCAGGGTTTTGTGGGAAGAAATTTTGCAACGCTTCAAACGCATTGAAATACAAGATGAACCAGAGCGAGTGTTCTCAAGTTTCGTACACGGGTACTCCAAACTCCCAGTCAGAGTCACTCGGAAGTAACTCCCCACTTCTGGAAAAGGCTTATAAGTCTTATCTCTTTTAGTTGAATGATGATTATCGCCTCTCAGCTATTCGAGTTTGATAAAAAGTCCCAAGTAAATTCATCTAAAGGCATCCCATCAATAGTGAAGTTGAACCAATCGTGGCCTCCACCCTCAATAATAAATAACTGCACTTCAGTCCCTATTTCTGAGACATAGATCGTTCGCTCAACATTTCCATCTTGTGCGGTCGTTACGCTAACGCTGTTATTTTGCTCTGCCCACCACTGAACCCCATCTCGAACCGGAACTGCATACGTTGGAATGCCTTCTAAAGGTCGCGTCCTATCAGCCGTTCCATTAAATATTAGCCCAGCAGTTTCGCCATTAATATTGCATGGATATTCACCATTAATAACTTCTTCAAGGGGGAAATTACCGGAATGAACCACGAATCCAGCGATACGGTCATTCAAATGGCACGCAATTTGATACGCCATAGCTGCACCATTGGAATACCCGGCTACATAAATACGCGACGTATCTATTCTGCTGTCTTCACCCAAACGATCAATGATTGCCTCAATAAATCCGAAATCATCAGCGCTTACCTTGTTACCTTCTTCGGAATGCAACGTATTCCACACGTTTCCTGTACTTGTTTCAGCTTGTGGGTAGATCATTAAGATACCTTCAGCATCGGCTACTAAATTAAGACTTCCCTCTTGATAATATGCATTTTGCGATGTTCCAGTACCTCCATGAAATTGAATAATCACGGGAATATTGTCCGGCAAGCTAACAGGTATGTAAGAGAGGTATGAACGTTCAACTCCACTTACGATAAGAGTGTCGGGTACGAGATCACCTACAGGTTGTCTATAACTTTCAACAGGCGAGTTCTCAATTTCTTTGGTTTTTTCTTGTACTACCGGTGCAGGTTCCGTTGTTGTCTCGGTTGTGGAGCATGCAACAGAACTGAAAATCAAAATAAATGAAGTAATAAAAGTCTTCTGAGGAATACTTAACCAACCCATCATGCAAATATATCAATTCTTCATTATTCCGATGAATATACCTAAGTGACGATGAGTACCAATTGGGTGGGAAAGGTTAGTATTTTTAATGTGTCGACTAAAGAGAAAAAACTTTTAAATGCAATCCGATCACTAAATTCTGTCGTCATTGCGTTCTCCGGTGGAGTTGACTCATCATTAGTCGCAAAGGCGGCTAGCAAGGCTTTATCCAAAGATAAAGTGCTACTAGTTACTGCTGATTCACAGTCACTAGGTAGCGGAGAATTAGAAAAATGTGAAGAACTTTCACATCAATGGAACCTTGAATGGATGTCTGTACAAACAAACGAGTTCGAGAACAGCCAATACATAGCGAATCAATCTGATAGATGCTGGTGGTGTAAGAGTGCATTAATGGATCAATTAGAGCCAATAGCGACTCAACGAGGTGCGAACATCGTGCTCGGGGTGAATCAAGATGACTTAGGGGATCACAGACCAGGGCAAGAAGCTGCTAAAAGCAGAGGAGCGAAATTCCCATTAGTCGAAGCAGGCCTTACAAAACACGATGTAAGAGAACTTGCTAAAGAATGGGAATTATCTGTTTGGGATAGACCATCCATGCCGTGTTTATCTTCAAGAATCCCGTATGAAACAAAAATCACTGTTCAATTACTTTCCCGAGTTGATCGAGCTGAAAATATCCTTCGGTCAATCGGCGTTACTGATGTTCGTGTTCGAGACTATCAAGACACTGCACGAATCGAAGTGTGCCGAGAAGATCTCGATATGGTTATGAAAAATTCTGCCCAAATACATAAGGAAATATCTGACCTTGGATACAGATATGTCACCTTAGATCTCGGTGGTCTACGTTCCGGGAACCTTAACGCAGTCCTCAAATCATGAGTAGTGAAGAAATTCGTTTAGATTATGACCGGTCAAGAAGGATTAATATGCCTGAGGCTATTTACTGCGAAGGAAAAACAACTACGCAATGCGTTCAAGCAGTCTCCGAGATGTTACACAATGAGAAATTTACCGATGCGATAATTGCAACACGGGCTAATCAAGAACAATATTCTGCTCTTTTAGCACTTGAACCAATATCAGCACATGGCTCTACGCTCTCATGGCGACACCGCCCATCTCAAAAATTTACTATCGGTATCGTTTCAGCCGGAACCTCTGACCTACCGGTAGCTAATGAATGTAAAGTAACTCTCGAAGCTCTCGGGCATGCTACCTTCACTGTTACTGATGTTGGTGTTTCAGGCCTTCATCGTTTAACTGATGCTCTTCCTGAAATCATTGAAGCGGATATTGTGGTCGCGATCGCAGGGATGGAAGGATCAATGCCTACGGTATTGGCTGGTCTCATTCCTCACCCCATAATCGCTGTTCCTACATCAAGTGGATACGGTTCATCGCTTGAAGGCATTACAGCGTTCTTATCGATGACAGCGTCCTGTGCGCAAGGAATAACTGTTGTTGGAATCGATAATGGCTTCGGAGCCGCTTGCGCTGCTCACAGAGCCAGCCAACTCAATAATACGGACGAAACATGAGCCTCTCTTTATGGATAGATCCCTCGTTTGGAGCTTCAGGCGACATGCTTTTAGGAGCATTCGCCGAAATGCTTACCGATCCCGAACAAGCCCTCTTTCCAATACGAGACCTCGCTCTAGAGGATTGGGAAATAGATTTTGAAAAAACACTCAGAAATGGACTGACCGCCACAAAAGCCGAAGTGACCTATCGTGAAACATCCACAGGAAGAAAATGGAGCGAAATAGATGCACTACTCAAAGACTCCTCTCTTCCTCATCAAGTGATTGAAGGATCGCGACGAACATTCCTTCTTTTGGCGGAAGTTGAAGCTGAACAACATGGAGTATCCGTAGACGATGTTCATTTTCATGAAGTCGGGGCTGTAGATGCAATCCTTGACGTGGTTGGGACGTGGCTCTTACGTTTTGGGCTTGAAGATGACGTAGGTGTGATAGATGAAATAGCAGTTGGGTCTGTTGGATTAGGGTCTGGTTCAGTTAAGGCAAGTCACGGAACGTTACCCTTGCCTGCTCCCGCAACTATTGGAATCTTGAAAGATTGTCCGGTTACAAATGTAAGTACCAATAGTGAAACGTGCACTCCTACCGGAGCGGCGTTACTTGTGAGTATGGCAAATCGCTGGGGAAATATGCCAAAAGGGTATATTCGTAAATCGTCTCGAGGAGCTGGAACAAGGAACCCAGATGATTATCCAAACATCATCTC
>DDNP01000003.1:0-93276 GCA_002341185.1 Candidatus Neomicrothrix sp. UBA2517
TCCAGTTGATATTGTTCTAAACCCTCTTGGAGTCCCTTCTCGTATGAATATAGGGCAGGTACTTGAGGCTCATTTAGGTTATGCAGCCCGATGGGGTTGGGACATAAATGGTAATGCGGTAGGGGATAACCCAATTTCAAATTCTGCCAAGAAGACACGTCCCAGAACAGAACCAGCTAAATTCTTGGCTACTCCAGTTTTTGACGGTGCAAAATGGGATGAAGAAGAATTAGCTGGAAAACACCCAACTATTCAGCAAATCTTTGAGAATCTTAATCCTGAATCTGATAACGGCGAAAGACTAATCGGAGCTGATGGTAAAGTGCAGTTATACGACGGTCGTAGTGGGTTACCATTTGATAACCCTGTTATGACAGGTTTCATGTATATCTTGAAACTTCATCATCTTGTTGATGATAAAATTCATGCAAGGTCAACAGGCCCTTACAGTATGATTACGCAACAACCACTTGGTGGTAAAGCCCAGTTCGGCGGACAGCGATTTGGTGAGATGGAAGTTTGGGCACTTGAAGCTTATGGTGCTGCATACTGCTTGCAGGAGTTGTTAACAACTAAATCTGATGATGTCTTAGGTCGTATTAAAGTATATGAGTCCATCGTTATGGGTCAGAATATTCCAGAGCCGGGAATCCCAGAAAGTTTCAAGGTTCTGGTGAAAGAAATGCAGTCACTCTGTTTGAACGTTGAGGTTCTTGATCTTGAAGGAGACCAAGTCGAAATGCGTGAAATAGATGAAGATGTTTTCCGAACTAGTGATGGTTTGGGAATTGATATTTCTCGTCCAGAACGAGGATCAGATGAAGAAGATGCAGCTCGAGAAGCTGCCCGTGCAGCAGGAATTCGATAAGGATTTAGAAGAGGTAATAAGAATGCTAGATGTAAATGAATTCGATCAACTCCGTATAGGACTCGCGTCAGCGGATGCTATCCGCACCTGGTCCAATGGTGAGGTAAAGAAACCTGAAACCATAAACTATCGAACCCTAAAACCAGAAAAAGATGGACTATTTTGTGAGAAGATCTTCGGCCCAACAAAGGATTGGGAATGTTCTTGTGGAAAGTACAAGAGAATTCGGTTCAAGGGAATAATCTGTGAAAGGTGCGGAGTTGAAGTCACCCGATCAAAAGTTCGTAGAGAACGAATGGGCCATATTGAATTAGCCGCACCAGCCGTTCACATATGGTATCTGAGGGGAACGCGGTCTTGGCTGGCTTACTTATTGATGGGTCTTGAGCCACGTGAAGAATTGAAAGCTAAACAACTTGAAAAGGTCATTTATTTTGCAGCTAGTCTCGTTACATGGGTTGATGTTGACAAGCGCGATGAAGCCCTTGCTGATCTAGAAACAGAGATGCTTGAAGAAAAAGAAGCAATCCACAAAGAACGAGATGAAAGAATCCAAGAAAGACAGGAAGATCTCGAAGCAGAATTAGCGGGGCTTGAAGCAGAAAATGGAAGCGAAGCAGATTTAAAGCAAATTGAGAAGCAGTCGAAAAAAGATATTGAATTGATAATTGAGGATGCCGAAACAGAAGCTGATTTGTGTGAACGCGCCTTTGAAGAATTTCAGAGTCTTTTCCCTCGCCAAATTATTGAAGATGAAATGTTATGGAGAGAGCTAGTCGACAGATATAGCGACTACTTTGAAGGTGGCATGGGAGCTGATGCAATAGCCCAACTTGTTGAGCGTCTAGATTTTGATGAGGAAGAAATTAAGTTAAGAGAGGCTATTGATCCTCCAGCGGGTAAGAAACCGCTCTCAGCTCAAAGGAAACAAAAAGCAATCAAACGTTTGAAGATTGTATCTTCATTTAACCGCAGGGATGATAGAGGAAATAGAGTCAATAACCCACGAGCAATGATTCTTGATGTTGTTCCAGTTATCCCACCAGAACTGCGTCCAATGGTCCAACTTGACGGTGGTAGATTCGCTACATCAGATCTAAATGACTTATATCGAAGAGTTATCAATAGAAATAATAGGCTTAAAAGACTTCTTGATCTTGGAGCACCGGCAATAATTGTCAATAACGAAAAGCGAATGCTTCAAGAAGCGGTAGATGCATTATTTGATAATGGAAGGAGAGGGCGACCCGTCACAGGTCCAGGAAATAGACCGCTGAAGTCTCTCTCTGATATGTTAAAGGGTAAGCAGGGACGTTTCCGACAAAACCTTCTAGGTAAACGTGTTGATTATTCTGGGCGATCTGTAATTGTTGTCGGACCGAACTTGAAATTACACCAGTGCGGCCTTCCCAAATTAATGGCGCTAGAATTATTTAAACCATTCGTGATGAGAACTCTCGTTCATGAGAATATGGCACCAAATATAAGGTCTGCTAAGAGAATGGTTGAAAGAAGGAGACCAGCAGTTTGGCCTGTACTTGACGAAGTGATCAAAGAGCACCCGGTACTATTAAATCGAGCCCCAACGTTGCATAGGCTTGGAATACAAGCATTCGAGCCAGTCTTGGTTGAGGGTAAAGCAATCCAATTACATCCTCTCGTATGTACCGCTTTCAATGCTGATTTTGATGGTGACCAAATGGCAGTTCACTTACCTCTATCTGCTGAAGCACAGGCTGAAGCTAGAGTCTTGATGTTGTCTGCCCATAATATTCTTTCTCCTGCGAATGGGAACCCACTTACTGTCCCAACACAGGACATGATCATCGGGGCTTTCTACCTAACGGAACACGTTCCGGGTGATAAAGGGGAAGGGTCAGTTTTTAGAAGATTAGATCAAGTTGAACGTGCTATTGAAGCTGGGGAAGTTAGTCTTCACGCTCAGATTGAATTCCGTTCACCCCGAACCCTAATTACAGACGAAAATGAAGATGAGAAAATAAAGTACATTGCCACTACAGCTGGACAAGTACTATTCAATCATGCACTTCCTGAGGATTTCCCTTGGATAAGCACGAAAGTGACTAAACGAGAAATGGGTGGGATCGTTGAGCAACTCGCTAGAGAATTTGAAAAAGCAACTGTTGCCGAAAGTCTTGATGCACTAAAGGATCTTTGCTTCTATTGGGCAATGAAATCTGGCGTCACTGTTTCTGTCGATGATGTTAAAACACCTTCAACTAAAAAAGCAATCCTTGAGAAGCATGAAGCAGAAGCAGAGAAAGTTGAAAAGCAGTTCCGTAGAGGAATTATTACTGACGGTGAAAGAAGACAAAAGGAAGTAGAAATTTGGTCTCTTGCTACTGAAGAAGTTAAAAATGATATGGAAAAGGGCCTTAAAGAAGAGTCTTTTAACCCGATTGATATGATGGTCGGGTCCGGTGCTCGTGGAAATATGATGCAAGTCAGGCAAATTGCTGGAATGCGTGGACTGGTTGCGAATCCTCGTGGTGACATGATTCCTCGACCAATAAAAAGTAATTTCCGTGAAGGTCTCGCAATGCTTGAATACTACATTGCGACTCCAGGAGCGAGAAAGGGCTTAGTCGATACTGCCCTTAGAACAGCCGATTCAGGCTATTTGACAAGGCGACTTGTTGATGTTTCACAAGAAGTCATAATCAACACCGATGATCCTTTTGCTGATGGGGCTAAACCACCTTCGGCGTGGATCGATGACGTTTATCCAGAGGATTACTATGTTGATTCTTCAGGTAATTATGTAGGGGTTAAGCCGCTGAATCAAGGTGATGAGAAAAAGCGTTCTTATCTTCGAACTCGTTTATACGGCCGGATATTGGCTGAGGATGTAACACTTACAGACGGAACAGTGTTTGAGAAGGCAAATATGATTTCTGAGGAAATGATGTTTGCGATGGCAGATGATCCTGAGATCTCAAGAGTGCGATGCTTGACACCATTAACGGATGAAAGTTCAACTGGAATTTCAGTAGCTAGCTACGGAATGTCAATGGCTACTGGTGGCCTGATAGAGGTTGGAGAAGCTGTGGGTGTAATAGCTGCTCAATCTATTGGAGAACCTGGTACTCAGCTAACTATGCGTACTTTCCATACTGGTGGTATTGCCGGTAAAGACCTTGCTGGTGGTCTCCCAAGAGTTGTTGAGCTATTTGAAGCTAGAACTCCTAAAGGTGCGGCGCTACTTGCCAGAACCTCTGGAGTCGTTCGCATAGACGAAGATGGAGGCAGGACAAGAACTGTAACAATCGTTGCTGATGACGGTGAAGAAGATGTCTATGACAAGATAGCTTTAGAGGCCCGACTCGAAGTTCGAGATGGGCAAGAGCTAGAAGCTGGTGATCCCATAATTGAGGGACCGCGTGACCCTAAAGAACTTCTAGAAATACGTGGAATGCGAGAGACACAGAGATATCTCGTTGACCAAGTCCAAGGCGTCTATCGTGATCAAGGTGTTTCAATCCATGACAAGCATATTGAGTTAATTGTTCGACAAATGACGCGACGCGTTCTAGTGAATGATGCTGGTGACTCGAATTTCCTTCCAGGTGAAAGTATTGATGGTCGGGCATATGTAGAGGCAAACAGAAAGCTTGTCGCTGAAGGTAAAGAACCTGCAAAGGCAAGACCTCAATTGATGGGAATTACTAAGGCTTCTTTAGCTACGGACTCATGGCTTTCTGCAGCATCATTCCAAGAGACAACGAGAGTTCTAACTGAAGCTGCGATTGAATCAAAGTCTGATGACCTAATTGGCCTTAAAGAAAATATAATCATAGGAAAACTCATTCCTGCTGGAACTGGGCTACCTAATTACAGAGATTTCTCAGTAGAAACCCCTGAATATCAGCCAATGGAATTCTATTCTTCAGATGATGAAGATGATGATTTCGCCGATTTTCTTGCTCAGCAGGAAATTTATCAAGAAGATGATGAAGAACCTGAGACAGATATAGCCGAAGAAGTCATTGGGTAACTCAAGAATATCGGGCAGTCACGCTGCACCGGAATTGAGTATTTTTAAAAGAACTTAAAGAACATTGGATTTATGAGTGGACCTTTTACAAAGACCCTCTAGGCTTAAATGCTGATTGATAATCACACAAACATGAGCAAAAGCTCACGGAGATAAAATTGCCAACCATACAACAACTTGTCCGAAAAGGAAGAGACTCTAAATTCCGAAAGGAAAAGACGCCTGCTCTTAAAGGTGCCCCTCAACGCAGGGGAGTATGTACTCGTGTTTATACTGCAACTCCGAAGAAACCAAACTCTGCTCTACGAAAAGTAGCAAGGGTTAGATTGACTAGCGGTGTAGAAGTTACAGCTTATATTCCCGGCGAAGGACATAACTTGCAAGAGCACTCTATAGTTCTAGTTCGTGGTGGTCGTGTTAAGGATTTGCCAGGTGTTCGCTATAAGGTCGTAAGAGGAACATTGGATACTGCATCAGTTCGCGACCGTAAGCAGTCAAGAAGCCGATATGGCGCAAAGAAGGATTAAGATATATGCCTCGTAAAGGACCTCCAGCACGTCGATACCTCCAACCAGATCCAATATATAAATCAGTTCTTGTGACACAGATAGTTAATAAGATATTGCAAAGTGGAAAACGGTCTGTTGCAGAGAAGATAGTCTACGATGCTCTATCTTCAATTCAAGAGAAAACAGGATCTGACCCAATTGATACTTTAAAGAGAGCTATCGATAATGTTCGTCCGCAGTTGGAAGTTAGAAGTCGCCGAGTAGGTGGCGCAACATATCAAGTTCCAGTTGAGGTTCGGCCGCGAAGAGCAACAACCTTAGCTATACGTTGGGTCGTCGGGTTTGCTCGAGACCGACGAGAGCGCACGATGTCAGAGCGTTTAGCAAATGAACTTTTAGACGCATCTAACGGAATAGGCGGAACAGTAAAACGCCGAGAAGATACGCATAAAATGGCAGAAGCTAATAAGGCTTTCGCTCACTATCGCTGGTAAATCAATCTACAATTAAAGATTGAAAATCCATAATAGAACTGAACCACTAAACGAAAGAGTAAAGCGAATAACAAATGGCACGTCATCCGTTAGATAAAACACGAAATATCGGAATCATGGCTCACATTGATGCCGGTAAAACAACAACAACAGAAAGGATCCTCTACTACACAGGAAGATCCTACAAAATTGGTGAAGTGCATGATGGTGCTGCGACCATGGACTGGATGGAGCAAGAACAGGAACGCGGAATAACTATTACCTCAGCTGCCACTACTTGTTACTGGAATGATCACAGAATAAACATTATTGATACACCGGGCCACGTTGACTTCACAGTAGAAGTTGAGAGGTCTCTCCGAGTCCTTGATGGGACCGTAGCTGTTTTTGACGGAGTCGCGGGAGTTGAGCCTCAATCGGAGACAGTATGGCGACAGGCCGAAAAGTACAGTGTTCCAAGAATGTGTTTCGTCAATAAAATGGACAGAACTGGTGCTGATTTCTTTTACGTGCTCGACACAATTAAAGAACGCTTAACAAAGAATTATGTTGTTCTGCAATTGCCGATTGGCGCCGAATCAGAATATCAAGGAGTTATAGATCTGCTTTCAATGAAAGCTCTTGTTTGGCAAGGTGAGGATCTAGGTGCTTCTTGGGACGAAGTAGAAATTCCAGAAGAGTATCAAGATCAAGCTGAAGAATATAGAGAGCTGATGCTTGATAAGCTTTCCGAATTTAGCGAAACAATTATGGAGAAATACTTAGAGGACGAAGAGATATCAATTGCTGACTTAAAGAGTGCTATCCGAGAAGGAACCCTTCATCATGAATTAGTTCCGATTCTCAACGGAACGGCATTTAAAAATAAGGGAGTGCAACCGTTATTGGATGCAGTCGTAGATTATCTGCCATCTCCATTAGATATTCCTGAAATCAAAGGAACAAGCGTAAAGGGAAATGAAGAATTAACCAGAAAGCCTTCAGATGATGAACCCTTTGCTGCTTTGGCATTTAAGATTATGACTGATCCTCACGTAGGGAGACTAGCTTTTTTCCGAGTTTACTCAGGTTCTCTTGAGAAAGGTTCGCAAATACTCAATACAAGAACTGGAAATAAAGAGAGAATGGGTCGAATTCTTGAAATGCATGCAAATGATAGGGAAGATGTTGACGCAGTTTATACAGGTGACATTATGGCTGCGATCGGAATCAAAGATGTTAGAACCGGAGACTCACTTGCAGCCATAGATAATCCTGTAATCCTTGAAGAAATGACTTTCCCGGATCCGGTTATTGACGTAGCCGTGGAGCCTAAATCTAAGGCAGACCAAGAGAAGTTATCAAAAGCGCTGATGGCTCTATCGCAGGAGGATCCTACTTTTCGAGTTGAAACTGACCAAGAAACAGCCCAGACAATTCTTTCGGGGATGGGTGAACTTCACTTAGAGGTGCTCGTTGATCGTATGTTACGTGAATTCAATGTTGATGCCTCTGTGGGAAAACCTCAAGTTGCTTACAGGGAGACAATTACAAAACCGATAACAACTACTTACACACATAAAAAACAAACTGGTGGTTCAGGACAATTTGCTGAAGTTGAAATTGATGTATCTCCTGCAACTGCAGGAGAAGGATACTCTTTTGAAGACAATATTTCTGGTGGAAGAATTCCTAAGGAATACATTCCTGCTGTGGATGCAGGTATCAAAGAAGCAATGACCTCAGGGGTACTAGCCGGTTTCCCAGTTGTCGATGTCCATGTTGAATTAAATGATGGAAAATTTCATGATGTTGATTCATCTGATATGGCATTTAAAATTGCTGGATTAATGGCTTTTAAAGACGCTGCTCGTAAAGCAAAACCTGCTTTGTTGGAACCTATTATGGCTGTTGAAGTAGTAACTCCAGACGACTACCTAGGCGGAGTTGTTGGAGACTTAAATAGTCGCAGAGGTCAGGTCCAAGGAACTGAGCAGCGAGGAACAAATCAGGTTGTTAACGCTTTAGTTCCCCTATCCGAGATGTTTGGTTATGTAGGTGATCTACGAACCATGTCTTCAGGTAGGGCAAACTATACGATGCAATTTGATTCGTATCAACAAATGCCATCAAATGTGCAAGAAGAAGTAGTAACTCGCTTAAGAGGTGAGTGAGTTACGTTTCTTGCCCGTAAGATGGTCTAGGCGCTTTTTATACAGGTTAGTTGTTGTATAGAGTGCAATCATTACAATAGAAACACCGGAACAACCGGAAGATAGAAAGAAACTTGAGGAAAGATAATGGCTAAGGAGACGTTCGAACGAACTAAGCCCCACCTAAACGTGGGGACGATGGGTCACATTGACCATGGAAAAACCACCCTAACAGCAGCTATAACAAAAGTTCTAAGCGATAATGTAGACGGTAGCCAGTTCACTGAATTTGAAAATATTGATAAAGCTCCTGAAGAACGTGAACGAGGGATTACGATCAATGTTGCTCACGTTGAGTATGAAACAGATAACAGGCACTATGCCCATGTGGATATGCCCGGTCACGCTGACTATATCAAAAACATGATTACAGGTGCTGCGCAGGTAGATGGAGCAATTTTAGTTGTTTCTGCTGCAGATGGACCTATGCCCCAAACCCGAGAACACGTACTCCTAGCTCGACAAGTTGGAGTTCCTAAAATCATTGTTGCCCTAAACAAGGTTGACATGGTTGATGACGAAGAGCTTCTCGAATTAGTAGAAATGGAAGTTAGAGAACTCCTAGATGAGTACGATTTCCCAGGTGATGATACTCCTATTTACCCAGTATCTGCTCTTAAAGCTCTTGAAGGTGATGCTGATGCTGCTAATCAAATTCTTGAACTAATGAGTCAGGTTGATGACTATATTCCTCTTCCTGATCGTGACGTTGATAAGCCGTTCCTGATGCCCATTGAAGATGTATTCTCAATTACTGGACGAGGGACTGTTGTAACTGGAAAAGTTGAGCAAGGTAAAGTACACACTGGTGACGAAATTGAAATCATTGGCATAAAGGAAACACAGACAACTACCTGTACAGGAGTTGAAATGTTCCGTAAGCTACTTGACGAAGGACAAGCTGGCGATAATATAGGCGCTCTTCTTCGAGGAATTGATAAAGAAGAAGTAAACCGAGGTCAGGTTCTTGCTGCACCAGGGAGCATTACACCACACACAAAATTTGAAGCTGAAGTATATGTGCTCTCTAAAGAAGAAGGTGGCCGTCATAAGCCATTTTTCTCAAATTACCGACCACAGTTCTATTTCAGAACCACAGATGTTACTGGAGTGATCAATCTTCCAGATGGAACTGAAATGTGTATGCCTGGTGATAATACTAAGATGGTAGTTGAACTAATAGCCCCAATAGCCATGGACGAAGGTCTGCGTTTCGCTATCCGTGAAGGTGGACGAACCGTTGGTGCTGGCGCTGTCACAAAGATTCTCGAATAGGGTCTTACTTCATGGCGACCGGACAAAAAATTAGAATACGATTGAAAGCCTACGACCATGAGGTCATCGATCAGTCAACGAGAAAAATAGTTGAGACTGTTAAAAGGACTGATGCTAACATTCGTGGCCCTATTCCTTTACCAACGGATAAACACAGGTTCACTGTCATACGGTCACCGCATAAATATAAAGATTCAAGAGAACATTTTGAGATGCGCATCCATAAACGATTGCTAGACATTCTTAATCCTTCTGCAAAGACTGTAGATTCTCTTCAACGTCTTGACCTACCAGCTGGTGTGGATATTGAAATAAAGATCCAGCAATCCTAGTAATTAAGAGGCATATTAATTCCTGATTAACCGGAATTCTTAAATACAAGAACATTTGCATATCTATGTTGGTCCTTAGAACATCTCTAGGTATGCTTGAACGCCGTGCGATAAGCAAATATCGCAAGTCTGAGAAAGCCATGAAATTAATGGAACTGCTCAGCACAGCACATTGTTGGGTAAACAGAACTCCAATAGATAAGTACAGGAAAGATTGAGGATTCCTCATGGCAGGAAAAGCGATCGTCGCTCAAAAGGTCGGCATGACACAAGTTTGGAATGAAGAGAATCGTGTTGTACCTGTAACTGTGCTCGAGGTTAGTCCATGCAGAATTGTACAGATTAAAACACCCCAAACGGATGGATACAGTGCTTTGCAAGTTACGCAAGGCGAAGTATCAGAGAAGAACCTAAATCAACCCCAAATAGGACATTTTGATAAAGCAGGGGTTGAACCAGGAAAACAACTTATTGAATTAAGAGTTGATGATACCGATGGTTATGAAATCGGCCAAGAGATATCAGTGGATATTTTCTCTGCTGGAGATGTAGTTGATGTCTCTTCCGTTAGCAAAGGTAAAGGTTTCGCTGGTGTCATGAAACGGCACGGTTTCGCAGGACAAAGAGCCAGCCATGGTGCTCATAAAGTTCACAGAAAACCAGGCGCTATTGGACAATGCGCCACGCCATCTAGGGTCTTCCAAGGCAAAAAAATGCCAGGTAGAATGGGAGCTCAAAAAACAACGATTATGAATCTCAAAGTTGTAAAATCGGACACAGAGTCAGAAATTCTTTTAATAAAGGGCTCAGTTCCAGGTCCTAAAGGCGCAACAGTCGTCGTTCGGAACGCAGTAAAAGCTTCTATCAACTCAGGTGACCAAAATGAATAAAGTTGATATAAAGAAAACTGACGGTGCGAAATCAGGATCAATTGATCTTGATGAGGACATTTTTGGCATTGAACCAAATGTTGCTGTGATGCATCAAGTAGTAAATGCTCAACTAGCTACAAAACGCTCTGGTACACATAGTACTAAGACACGTGCCGAAGTTCGTGGTGGTGGAGCAAAACCATGGAAGCAGAAAGGAACTGGACGGGCCAGAGCAGGTTCTTCTAGGATTCCTCATTGGCGTGGAGGAGGAATAGCGCTCGGGCCAAAACCACGGGACTATTCACAACGAACTCCGAAAAAAATGAAAAGACTAGCGTTACGCTCAGCTCTTTCAGACAGGGCAAGTTCAAATAGTATTTTTGTTGTTGAATCTTGGGATTTTGAAGCACCGAATACAAAGGCAGCAAAAATTGCACTCGAATCCATAGGAACTGAAGGAAAGGTATTAATTATCGTTGATAATCAGGATTTAAATACCCAAAAGAGTTTCCGTAATCTCCAAGATGTAAATATTCTTCTTTCAGACCAACTTAATGTTTTTGATATTCTGGTCAGCGACTCGATTGTCTTCACCAAGGATAATCTTCCAACCAGTAATCAGAGTGCAGCGACGTCTCAGCCTGTCGAAAACACAGAGGAAGCATAATTATGGATGGTAGAGACATCATAAAGAAACCAATTGTTAGCGAAAAATCGTATGTCCTTATTGAAGAGAACGTATACACTTTTGAAGTCCATCCTGAAGCAACGAAGCCACAGATACGTGAAGCCGTTGAACAAATTTTTGGTGTACGAGTAACAAAGGTGAATACTCTCAACAGAAAAGGGAAGCGCAAGAGAAATCGAAAGAACTTTTCTTATGGAAAACGCGCAGATCAAAAGCGCGCACTTGTCACAATCGCCGAAGGTGACTCAATTGAGTTATTCGATGTGTAGGGGGAAAAGTGGCTATTAGAAGACGTAAACCAACAAGCCCTGGGCGAAGATTCCAGACCCAAGCTGATTTTTCTGAGATTACAAAGACCTCTCCCGAGAAATCATTAACAACTAGTAAATCAAAGACTGGTGGACGTAATAATTATGGACGTAAAACCTCACGTCATCGAGGTGGAGGACACAAGCAACTTTACCGACAAATTGATTTCCGGCGTGATAAAGCAGGAGTTCCCGCGACAGTGGCATCAATAGAGTATGACCCAAATCGAACATGCAGAATTGCCTTGCTTCACTATCACGATGGAGAAAAGCGTTATATTCTTGCTCCGAACTCTCTTCAAGTAGGAGAAGTTATTCAATCTGGGCAAGGCTCAGAAATAAGAGTAGGTAACGCTCTTCCACTGCGATACATTCCAGTAGGAACGGTAGTTCACAACATTGAACTCCGTCCTGGTGGCGGAGGAAAACTCGCAAGAAGTGCGGGTTCAAGTGTTCAGCTAGTTGCAAAAGAGGGCAACTATGCAACACTTCGCCTTCCAAGTACTGAAATGCGACGAGTACCGATTGATTCTATGGCTACTGTTGGATCCGTGGGCAATTCGGAGCATGAACTAGTCAAAATTGGGAAAGCTGGGCGAAATCGATGGAAGGGTAAACGACCCCAAACTCGAGGTGTTGCAATGAACCCAGTTGATCACCCTCACGGAGGTGGTGAAGGAAAAACCTCTGGAGGTAGACATCCGGTTTCGCCTTGGGGTAAACCAGAATCTCGAACACGAAGCAAGAAAAAACAATCCCAGAAATTAATAGTACGTCGTCGCCGAACAAGAGGCTCACGCCGGTAAAGGAACAGTTATGCCAAGAAGCCTAAAAAAAGGACCATTCGTTGATTCACATCTACTTAAGAAGATTGATGCATTGAACGCTTCAGGGTCTAAAGAGGTAATTAAAAGTTGGTCAAGGCGATCAACAATAATTCCAGACATGATAGGTCATACAGTCGCTGTTCATGATGGTCGTAAACACGTACCTGTCTATATAACAGAAACAATGGTAGGGCATAAACTTGGTGAGTTCGCACCCACGAGAACATTCAAATTTCACGCTGGGCAGGAAAGAGGTGTTCGTTAATTATGACGGCAATTAAGACCAATGAAAGACCAGGAACGCGGGCTCAAGTTAAATACGTTCGGTCATCTGCATATAAGGTCCGAGAAGTATTAAATCTCATCAGAGGAAAATCATTTTTTGAAGCTACGAATATTCTCACATTCTCCGAACGCAGAATAAGCGACACAGTCCTAAAGTGCTTAAATTCAGCAGCGGCTAATGCAGAAAATAATGAGAATATTCCAGTTGAAGAACTTTATGTTTCAGCTTGCTATGCAGACGAAGGTCCAACATTGAAGAGATGGCGTCCTCGAGCTCGCGGCCGAGCGACCCGCATCAGGAAAAGGACAAGCCACATCACATTAATTCTTGGAAGGTATTCACCAGAAGAGCTGGCTGAATTAAGAGAACGTGCCGAACTCCGAGGAAACCAAACACAGCAAAGCGCTTCTGAATCAAGAAAGCGAAGAGTTGCGAAATCAAAAGAATCTGAAATTGATAATCAGCCTGAAGAAGAAAAGGTTGAGGATAGCTCAGAAATGGTAGATGAAATCGATAATCAAGTTGAAATAGAAGACATTGACGATAGTTCAGAAGTGGTAGATGAAGTTATTGAAGAGGAAAATGAAATCGATGATAAACCTGAAGACAGCCCATATGGTGAAGGTTCTGCTTTTGCGCTTGAAGATGGATCAGCACCAAGTTCAGAATTTACCGTAAAGGCAAAAGTCTCAACAAAGATCTATCACCCTGAAGAATCATCATTCTTTGGAAGAACAAAAGCTGATGTGTGGTTTAGTAATGCAGAGAATGCAGAAGCCGCAGGATTTAGGCTCCCAAATAGCATGCAAAGTGACGAAACGGAGCAAAAAGAAAACGATAATGACGGGGAGAACGAATAATGGGTCAGAAAGTTAATCCATACGGGTTTCGCTTAGGCGTTACCACCGATTGGAAATCAAGGTGGTTTGCTGACCGAGAATACGCTGATTTCGTTATAGAAGATTGGGAAGTTCGAAATTTTATTATGACCGAATTGCCTCATGCCGCTATTTCACGTGTTGAGGTTGAAAGGACTCGGGACCGACTCCGAATTGATGTGCACACAGCTCGGCCAGGCATTGTCATCGGTCGCAAAGGAGCTGAAGCAGATCGACTTAGGGCTGGCCTAACCGAAATAACTGGGAACCAAAAAGTTCAATTAAATATTCAAGAAATCAAGCAACCTGAACTTGATGCATCACTCATCGCTCAAGGGGTCGCAGATCAGCTAGCAGGTAGAGTTGCGTTCAGAAGAGCTATGAAGCGTGCTGTTCAGAATGCCCAAAAAGCTGGTGCTTTAGGTATACGAGTGCAATGCTCTGGTCGGCTTGGAGGCGCAGAAATGTCTAGGTCAGAGTGGTACCGAGAAGGACGTGTCCCTCTTCATACGCTCAGAGCCGATATTGACTATGGGTTTAGGGAAGCACATACAACTTATGGACGAATCGGTGTCAAAGTGTGGATCTATCGCGGAGATATCCTTCCGTACAAAGTACAAGTCGAAGATAAAATTGATCGTGAAGCAGCTATGGCGGCGGGAGAAACCTCTGGTCAAAGCCAAGGCAAACAAGTAGTTTCATCTTCTGCAGCAAGGAATAAAGCGTCTAACGATAAAGAAGAGACACAAGTTGAAGAACTTACTCCACTCGTTCAGGAAGCTGACCCTGAGTTTGAAAAACTTTTGGATGAAGAAGAGCAAATCGCTAAATTAACGAACTCAAAAAATCAGACACCAATCTTTAGACCAGGGGAAGCTGACTAATGTTAATGCCAAGAAAAGTAGCGCATCGCAAACACCACCGTGGACGAATGAAAGGTAACTCAAAAGGAGGAAACGAAGTTTCCTTTGGGGATTTTGGTATTCAAGCGTTAGAACCTGGATGGATCACGGCTAGACAAATTGAAGCAGCTCGTATCGCAATGACACGACATATCCGTCGTGGTGGAAAAGTTTGGATAAATATTTTTCCAGATAAACCAGTTACAGAAAAACCTGCTGAAACAAGAATGGGTTCTGGAAAAGGAAACGTAGAGCGTTGGGTTGCAGTTGTTCGACCAGGGCGAATCTTGTTTGAGCTGTCTTACCCCGATGAAGAGATAGCAAAACAGGCGATAAATAGAGCCATACAGAAACTCCCGATAAAGGCAAAGTTTGTCTCTAGAAAAGAAGGCTTCTAATGGCTAAGAATTTTAAAGAAATTAGTGATGGAGATCTTTTAGAGCGACTTAATGATGCTAAAGAAGAACTTTTTAATCTTAGGTTTCAGCTTGTGACAGGCCAACTGGACAACTACAGCCGAATAAAGGAAGTAAAGAAAGAAGTAGCGCGCGCTATGACAGAGCTCCGCGTAAGGGAGATTGCAGCTGCAGAAGCATTGGAGAGTAATAATGAGTGACCAAACTGAACACCGCACTAATCCTAGGAAAGTCAGAGACGGACTAGTTGTGTCAACTTCAATGGACAAAACAGCAGTTGTCGCTATTGTGGATCGAGTTAGGCATCGTCGCTACAACAAAACTGTGCAACGGACAAAAAAGCTATTTGTTCATGACGCCGACAATGACCTCAATGTTGGAGACAGAGTACGAATTCAAGAAACTCGTCCGCTATCCAAGAAAAAACGATGGAGAATTCTGGAAATATTGGAGCGTGCAAGATGATACAGCAGGAATCACGTCTCAAAGTTGCAGATAATTCAGGTGCCAAAGAAGTACTGGTAATTAAAGTGTTAGGCGGGTCGAAGAGACGCTATGGCACTATTGGCGATATCTTTGTTGCGACAGTTAAAGATGCCATACCAGGTGCGCAAGTAAAAAAAGGCGATGTCGTCAAATGTGTAGTTGTTCGAACCAAAAAAGAAAGCAGAAGAATGGATGGTTCATATATACGGTTTGATGAGAATGCTGCGGTTCTAATCAACGAAGCACGGCAACCTAGAGGTACGAGAATTTTTGGCCCAGTAGGCAGAGAATTACGAGATAAACAATTTATGAGAATAGTTTCGCTTGCACCGGAGGTTCTCTAATGAAGATTCGTAAAGGTGACAAAGTTGTTGTCTTGGCAGGTAAAGACAAAGGGAGAGAAGGCGAAGTGGCATTTCTGTATCCCAAAGAAGGAAAGCTAATTGTTACAGGCGTAAATATTTCTAAAAAACACCAACGGCCGACTCGTGAAACAATGCAAGGCGGAATTATCGATAAAGAGATGCCACTTGACATCTCAAACGTAGCTATCGTCAGCCCTGAAGATGGGAAGCCAACCCGTGTAGGTTACAGGTTTGACAGTAATGGAACAAAAGTAAGAATATGTAAGCGAACAGGAGCTGACCTCTAATGACGACATCACTAGTTCCGCGACTAAAGGATCAGTACGATAACGAGATCCGAATGAGACTAAAGGAAGAGCTTGGTAAATCCAACATAATGGAAGTGCCTCAAATTACTAAGATCGTTGTCAACATGGGTGTTGGCGAAGCTGTCACGAGATCGTCACTGTTAGAAGGAGCTATTGCTGATTTAAGTGTGATAACTGGTCAAAAACCAATGTTAACGCGTGCAAAAAAGTCGATAGCTGGTTTCAAGTTGCGAGAAGGAAATGCCATCGGGGCAAAAGTTACACTTCGCGGAAGTAGGATGTACGAGTTCCTAGATCGGTTAATAAATCTTGCTATTCCGAGAGTTAGAGACTTTAGAGGTCTTTCGCCCAAATCATTTGATGGTAATGGGAACTACACTTTCGGTGTAACTGAACAATTGATCTTTCCAGAAATTGATTATGACAAAATAGATGCCACACGAGGCATGGACATAACAATCGTTACTTCCGCTAAGAATAATCAAGAAGGCAAAGCTCTTCTAGATTCATTCGCATTCCCATTCAGAACAGAAGGACAAAACTAACCATGGCGAAGAAAGCTCTCGTAAATAAACAAAAAAAGACACCAAAATATAAAGTGCGTGCGTATACGCGCTGTAGACGCTGTGGACGCCCACGGTCCGTTTATCGAAAGTTTGGCTTGTGTAGGGTGTGCCTGCGTGAACTTGCTCATGCAGGTGAACTACCAGGTATCAAAAAGGCCAGTTGGTAGGAGGTGACCAGTAGATGACAATGACAGACCCAGTAGCAGACATGCTAACAAGAATCAGAAATGCTAATACTGCGATGCATGATGATGTAGCTATGCCCTCATCAAAACTTAAAGAATCGTTAGCAATCTTGCTCCACAAAGAAGGATATATTAACGCTTTTAATGTTTCTGATAATGAGGAAATACCTGGAAAAACTTTGACTATAGAAATGAAATACTCACCCTCTAGGTCACGTGTTATTTCTGGTATCAAACGTGTATCTAAACCAGGACTTAGGGTTTATTCTAAGTCAACTGATATTCCAAGAGTTCTTGGAGGTTTAGGTGTTGCAGTTGTTTCAACTAGTCAAGGATTAATGAGTGACCGTGAGGCACGGAAGCGTCGAATGGGCGGCGAAATTCTGTGCTACGTCTGGTAAAGAAGGAAAAATGTCACGAATAGGAAAGTCACCAATTGAAATTAAATCTGGCGTTGAAGTAACACTCAATGGTAATTCTATTGAGGTTAAAGGGCCAAAAGGAGTACTTACCCAAGATATTCCTGAAGGTATTCAAGCCAAAAAAGAGGATGAAACTATTATCGTTACAAGAGAGAATGAATTACGAGAGACAAAAGCGCTCCATGGATTAATCAGATCTCTAATTAACAATATGGTTACAGGGGTTACGGAAGGGTATGAAAAGCAGTTAGAGCTTGTAGGTGTTGGATACCGAGCTCAATCCAAAGGAGCCAGTGCTCTAGAGCTTCAACTTGGATTCAGCCACCCCGTTAATTACGCTGCTCCTGAAGGAATAACGTTAGATGTTCCTTCTCAAACAGAAATAAACATCAGTGGTATTGACAAACAAGTAGTTGGTCAAGTAGCCGCTGATATCAGAGCGCTTAAGAAGCCTGAACCTTATAAAGGCAAGGGAATACGATATGTTGGCGAGCATATAATCCGTAAAGCCGGAAAGACAGCAAAGTAGGTCGAGAATATGGTTAATGCAGCGAAACACAAACGAGATGGGCGACTAAAGCGACATAATCGTCTAAGAAGAAAAATTCATGGCACAAGCTCTAGGCCGCGCTTAGCTGTCTTCCGATCAAACCGGCATATCTCCGCTCAGCTCATTAATGACGAAGAAGGCAACACTATCGTTTCTGCTTCAAGCCTAGAAACAGAAATAAGATCAGGTAATACAGGATCGAGAGAGGCTGCAACCAAGGTTGGGAAGTTAATCGGTGAACGTGCGAAATCTGCTGGAATTACTACCATCGTCTTTGACAGGGGTGGATTACAGTACCACGGAAGAGTTGCTGCGGTAGCAGAAGCAGCTCGCGAATCAGGATTGGAATTCTAATGGAAATGAACGAAGAAAGAACACCTGGAGAATTACGAGATTCTCGAGTGATTCACATAAATCGAGTAGCAAAAGTTGTAAAAGGAGGACGAAGGTTTTCTTTCACAGCGCTTGTTGTCATAGGAGATGGTGCTGGTCGTGTAGGGCTTGGGTATGGGAAAGCGAAAGAGGTCCCGTTGGCTATCCAAAAGGGGACAGAAGAGGCTAAACGAAATATTTTCAGAGTTCCTATGGCGGGGTCAACCGTGACCCACCCCATAATTGGGGAAAACGGTGCTGGACGAGTAATGCTCAAACCTGCTGCTCCAGGTACTGGTGTAATAGCTGGTGGAGCGGCAAGAATAATATTGGAAGAAGCTGGGATACGTGATGTGCTATGTAAATCACTTGGATCTCCGAATCATATAAATGTTGCGAGAGCGACGATAGACGGTTTAAGAAATCTTCAACGCCCTGATCAAATTGCAAATCTGCGCGGACTAGCAGCGGAAGAGTTTGTTCCCGGAGGAATGCTTGATGCATACAAAGAATCTGAACGATCCGTTCGCGAATTGGAGAAGAAGTAGAATGGCATTAAAAGTCACCCAAATTCGTTCATCGATAGGATCAAAACCCAAGCAGAGGGGAACCCTTCGTGCATTAGGTCTTGGGAGGATAGGAAAGACACACGTGTTACCTGATAAACCCGAAATCCGTGGAATGATCAATACAGTTCCGCACCTTATCGAAGTCGAAGAAGTTTCTTAATAATATTTCTTGAGAGGAAAATGATGAAAATTCATGATTTGCAGCCACCTGAAGGATCAAATAGGAGATCCAAGCGCGTTGCCAGAGGAATTGGCGGCAAGGGTGGTAAAACAGCAGGACGAGGTTCGAAAGGACAGCGCGCGCGAAACACAGTAAGAGTTGGTTTTGAAGGTGGTCAAAATCCTTTACATCTCCGACTTCCTAAATTAAGAGGATTCAACAATCCGTTCCGTGTCGAATATCAAGTAGTCAACTTAGATACGATCGCTGAATCAGGCATTACTGAAGTGACTCCGCACTCTCTTCACGAAAAGGGTCTCGTTAGAAAAAACTCACTTGTTAAAATTCTTGGACGAGGAGAAATTTCAACCAAACTAGACGTTTCAGCTCATGCATTCTCAAAATCTGCTGAGGAAAGTATCACTGCAGCAGGTGGAACTGTGACAATCTTGCCAAAACCTTGGGGAGAAGGTCGACCACCTGCCAAAGGAAATGCATTAACCAACAGATGAGAAGCAATTCTTAATCAGCTAGGATAAAAAATATGGCAGCCAGTATTTTAAACATGTTCCGTGTTGAAGACTTACGAAATAAGGTCTTGTTCACTCTAGGTATGCTGGCCTTATATCGAGTCGGGTGTTTCGTTCCCGCACCTGGAATTGACATTGACGCTATACAACTCCTTAAAGAATCCACTGATGAAAATGGAGGGGCTCTAGCATTTCTGCGGCTCTTTTCTGGAGGTGCGTTAACACAATTTGCGATTTTTGCATTAGGAATTATGCCATACATTACGGCTTCAATCATCATGCAAATATTGGGAGTTGTGATTCCACGAGTTGAACAATGGCAGCAAATGGGAGCAGTAGGGCAGAGAAAAATTACTCAAGCCACTCGATACTTGACTATAGGTATTGCTCTAATTCAATCAACAGCATTCGCCTTTCTCTTTCATAACGGTGGTGGAGGATTTGGTAGTGCTCCAAGTAGCGGCACTCAGCTTGACTTACTTCCAAAATTTACTGCCCCAAGGGTAGCCCTTGTCGTTCTAACTCTCACCGCAGGTACCGCACTTTTGATGTGGATGGGTGAGCTGATTAGTCAAAAAGGTATAGGAAACGGCATGTCAATTATTATCTTTGCGTCGGTAGTTTCAGCTCTTCCTAATCAAGGAGCACTTGTAAGAACAGACGCCGGTATGGCTGGTTTGGTTGGAGTGATTTTCCTCTTTGGAGCAATGCTGGTAGCGATTGTTTTTGTTGAGCAGGGGCAGAGACGTATACCTGTGCAATTTGCTAAACGAGTAGTTGGTAGAAAGCAATATGGCGGTCAGAGTACCTACATACCTCTAAAAGTCAATCAATCTGGTGTTATCCCAATTATCTTTGCCAGTTCCGTTCTTTACCTTCCACAGCTACTTGTCTCGGTGCTTCCATCAGATAATGACCCGGCAAATAACACTTGGGGAGAGTCAATCCAAAGCTGGATTGACAGCAACCTAGTAGTAAGTGATAGTCCTTTCTACCTTCTTTTCTTCGGACTATTGATAGTTGGATTTTCTTATTTCTATACAGCTATCACCTTTGACCCAGTAAAACAGGCAGATAATATCCGTAAACAAGGAGGATTCATCCCCGGTATTCGACCTGGTCCTCAAACTGAACGTTATTTAGGGAAAATCTTAAATCGTATAACCCTTGCGGGTGCGATTTTTATAGCTCTAGTAGCTTTGGCGCCCACGTTTATCTTGGCAAAAGTGCTAGACCAAGGAAATGTAGGACAAGTGTCTTTCGGAGGTATATCCATACTGATTGCGGTTGGAGTTGCATTAGAGACAATGAAGCAAATTGATAGCCAACTTATGATGCGGAATTATGAAGGTTTCTTAAAGTAACCACTTATGAAACAGAAAGGTAATTCATGACACTAGGTATGGTCATATTGGGGCGGCAAGGCTCCGGTAAAGGAACGCAAGCAGTCCATATAGCAAAACGATTTGAAGTTGTTCACATTTCAACCGGAGATATGCTTCGATCCGCTGTGGAAGAAGGAACAGAGCTCGGGCTTCAAGCAAAATCCATTATGGATGCCGGTGGGCTTGTAACGGATGATGTAGTTAACGGAATTGTTGCAGAAAGGCTCGCTAAGGAAGATGTGCGTTCCTCGGGATTCCTTCTTGATGGATACCCTCGAACTGTCGGGCAGGCTTCAGTTCTTAAACAACTGGTCGAAGGAAATCTTAAACTGGCTATAAACCTAGATGTTTCAATTGAAGAAGTTACGCAGAGAATGATAAGCCGAGGACGTGAAGACGACACTCCAGAAGCAATTGCGAGACGACTTGAACTTTATGAGAGTGAGACGTCTCCTCTAATTCAGTGGTTTGACGATGAAGGGATACTTTGCGTTATTAATGGTTTGGGAACTGAAAGTGAAGTTCACAAGAGAGTTATAGATGAAATAGAGAAAAATCTCTGATGTTTCACAAGATAACCATAATCAAATTCCCTATGGGTTGGGGAGTGACAGTAATGCCGGTAGGATTTTCATTTGGCTTTGAGCGCAGTAATACCTGTCAACAAACCCAAAAGTATTAAGGAGATAGACACTGGCTAAATCAAAAGAAGATGCAATTGTAATGGAAGGAACGGTAGTTGAACCGCTCCCTAATGCAATGTTCCGTGTTGAGTTAGAAAACGGACACAAAGTGTTGGCTCATATTTCAGGGAAGATGAGAATGCACTACATTCGGATACTTCCAGGTGACAAAGTGCAGGTTGAACTTACACCGTACGATCTAGAGCGCGGCCGCATCACATATAGATATAAATAGTGTTAATTCAAAAAGGATCCAATGAAAGTTCGAACAAGTGTCAAAAAAATGTGCGATAAGTGTCGCATTATTCGGCGAAGCGGGGTTGTTCGCGTGATTTGTTCAGCTAACCCCCGTCACAAGCAAAGGCAAGGATAAGTATGGCACGTATTGCCGGAGTAGATATTCCAAGAGAAAAAAGGGCAATCATCTCCCTTACCTATATTTACGGGATTGGCAGAACGCTAGCCTCCCATGTATGTGAAGCAACTCAAATTGATGAAAATACCAGAGTAATGAATTTGACAGATGATGAAGTTGCTAAATTGCGTAGCTACATTGAAGGTGAGTTACGTGTAGAGGGTGACTTGCGACGAGAAGTTCAGCAAGATATCAAACGAAAAATGGAAATTGGTTGCTACCAAGGAATCCGGCATCGAAGAGGCCTTCCAGTCCGCGGACAGAGAACTCATACGAATGCTCGAACGAGAAAAGGTCCTAAGAAAACAATCGCAGGTAAGAAGAAGGTTCTTAAATAATTATGGCTACACAAAATTCAGGTACCAGACGGCCAAAGAAACGTGAACGAAAGAATATTACTCATGGCGTTGCACACATTAAAAGTTCTTTCAACAATACAATTGTAACTATCAGTGACCAACAGGGTAATGTTCTAGCTTGGGCTTCAGCTGGAAACGTGGGCTTCAAAGGTTCAAGAAAGAGTACCCCTTTCGCCGCACAACTAGCCGCCGAAGAGTGTGCCCGAAAAGCTATGGAACATGGTATACGGAAAGTCGATGTAGAAGTAAAAGGGCCAGGGTCAGGGAGAGAAACGGCTATTCGGTCACTACAAACAGCAGGAATCGAAGTTACCGGTATAAAAGATGTTACCCCAATTCCGCACAATGGTTGCACTGTTATCAAGAGACGGAGGGTTTGACATGTCTAGATATACTGGGCCAAAAGCAAGGGTGTCTCGACGACTCGCTACGAATATTTGGGGTACAAAGGGCGAAGCAGATGCACTTGAAAAGCGACCTTATCCTCCTGGTGAACACGGTAGAACCGGCCGAAGAGGAAATGATTCTGAATACAAAGTGCAATTACAAGAAAAGCAAAAAGCCCGATTTACTTATGGGCTAACTGAACGACAATTCAGAAATATCTTTAAGGAAGCTAGCAGACGAGATGGAGTAACCGGAGACAATATGCTCAGGTATCTTGAACTGCGCTTGGATAATTTTGTATACAGATCAGGATGGGCTTCTACTCGTCCACAAGCACGACAGTTTGTAAACCATGGTCACGTTTCTGTAAATGGCAAAAGAGTTGATATCCCTAGTTACAGACTTAGAAAGGATGACGAAATTACTTTGCGAGATAAAGCTAAAGGAATGATCGTAATCCAATGGAATAATGATGTGTTAGACAGAGAAGCACCCGCATGGATTGAGATCACCGATGACAGGCTTGGTGCAAAAGTTCGTGATCTACCAATACGAGAACAAATAGATATACCGATTCGAGAACAACTCATTGTTGAGTTGTACAGCAAGTAATAAACAGATAAACAAAACCAGAGGTAAAAAAATGCTTTTGATACAACGACCAGAAATCAAGGCCTTAGATGAAGAGTTTGAGAACAAGCAAAGGTTCCTCATCTCTCCTCTAGAGCCAGGATTTGGACACACCCTTGGGAATTCATTACGACGTACCCTTCTCTCAGCAATACCGGGAGCAGCAATAACACACGTTCTTTTTGATAATGCAATTCATGAGTTTGACGTTATTGAAGGGATAATTGAAGATGTTCCCGATGTTCTCCTTAATATTAAAGACGTTGTTGTGAGTTCTGAAAATGAAGAGCCCGTGTTACTTCGGTTGGATGTAGCCGCTCAAGGTGAAGTAACGGCAGGTCAATTCTCACCAAACGCAGACGTTGAGATACACAATCCAGATCTTGTTATAGCAACTCTAAACGGATCCGGGTCTTTAGGAATGGAAGTTACTGTCCAGCGAGGTCGAGGCTATATTGCAGCTGATGCTAATAAAGGAGAAAATACATCAACGACTCAAGTAGCTGTTGACTCTATTTTTTCTCCAGTTCGCCGTGTCACTTTTAGTATTGAACCTACACGCGTTGATCAATCTAATGACTTTGATGCGTTAACTATCGAAATCGAAACAGATGGGTCTATGACACCAGCAGATGCATTTGCTTCAGCTGGCGGAACCTTAGGAAATCTCGTCCAACTCGTAGCAGACTGGAGTGAAGAACCACAGGGTCTTGAACTAACAGAGGTTGTTACAGGAACATCAGGGTCACCAGACCTTGAACTCCCCATAGAGGATCTTGAGTTGTCAGAACGACCAAGTAACTGTTTAAAGAGAGCTCAGATACATACTGTGGGCGAACTTCTCCAAAAGTCGGAGGCAGATCTCCTAGCTATCACTAACTTTGGCCAAAAGTCACTTGATGAAATAATTGATAAACTTGACGAACGAGGCTTAGCTCTCGCAGTTCATAACTAGGATCTGTTATGCCCGGAAGACCTAAAAAAGGAAGACGCTTCGGTGGAAGCTCAGCTCATCAAAAAGCGATGATGGGAAATCTAGTATCTTCACTAATTGCCGCAGAAGCAATTGTTACAACTGAAGCAAAAGCAAAAGCCATGCGACCAGTAGCTGAGAAGATCATTACAAAAGCAAAAAAGGGTGGTTTGCATAATCATCGCCAGATACTGGCTTTTCTGCGAGATCAAGAAATTGCTGATAAGTTAATGGAAGATGTTGGCCCAAGATACGCTGATCGACCAGGTGGTTACACCAGAATTCTTAAAATGGGACCACGTTATGGTGATAATGCTCCAATGGCGAGAATTGAACTTGTCTAATTTCCTTTCAAGGAAATTGAAAATAGAGAGTTATGGTTTCTTCTCCCCCCCATGCTAAGAAATGCTACAGAGCCTGTGTTTCTTATGATGGAACCGAATTCCATGGTTTTGCAGAAAATCCTGGAGTGGAGACAGTAGCTGGTAAAATTCGTGAGTCATTGGAAATGATTCTTGGGAATAGAATTGATATCACATGCGCAGGGCGAACAGATGCAGGGGTACATGCTGAAGGACAGATCATCTCTTTTGATGCCGAGGATTTTGACTACAGAAGAGTTCAAAAATCCCTTAATAAATTATGTGCCCCCTATATAAGCATAAGGGATTTGCAAGAAGCGGAAGATTTCTTTAACGCAAGATTTTCAGCTGTAAGCAGAACATATCGATACCGCATTCTCAATCAAGAGTACCCCGATCCCTTTTCTCACCGTTTCTCTTGGCATGTAAGTGCACAAATAGACCTTAGGAGAGTAGAACAAGCAACACAGGCACTAATTGGAGAGCACGATTTCAGCTCATTCTGCCGGAAAGCGACTGTACTCGTAGATGGCAAAGAGGAGAACGCTTCCTTAGTTAGAGAAGTACTCTCCATCAATATTAAAAGTGAAGAGCCTTATATAGAAATATGGATTACTGCTACTTCTTTTTGCCACCAAATGGTTCGCTCGATTGTGGGCACACTCGTTGAAATAGGCAAGGGGCGTTTGAAGGAATCAGATATGGCGTCGATTATTTTAAAGAAGGATAGAAATTTTGCTGGTCAAGTGGCGCCGCCTCAAGGGTTGAGTCTCATGAAAGTCGGATACTGAGATTGAAAAAACAGATGATGTCTCAATAAATTGGTTGTTTAGAGACATGTTTCACCGTATCGTAGATAGTTGTCCTAACTGATTTAGGCAAAATAACGTGAAGAGAATAAAGTTGTGGCTACATATACACCAAAAAAATCTGAGATAGAACGTTCGTGGCATCTTGTAGATGCTGAAGGCCTTGTTCTGGGACGAATGGCAACCGAAGTTGCTAGAATTCTTCGAGGAAAGCACAAAGCTACCTTCGCCCCACACATTGATACAGGTGATCATGTGATCATTATCAATGCAGACAAAATAGTACTTACAAGTGGAAAAGCTGAAAAGAAAATGGTGTACCGACATAGTGGATTTCCTGGGGGTATCAAATCTGATACTTATGAAGAGCTCTTAAATAAGAAACCAGCTGAAATTGTTCGACAATCGATTCGTGGAATGCTACCTAAAAATAGGTTAGGAAGACAACAACTATTAAAACTGCAAGTTTATGCGGGACCAACTCATCCACATACTGCACAGAAACCAACCACACTAGAAATTGACCACGCTCGAGCGAAAGAAGTCTAATATGTCAAACTCTCTTGTCCAAACCATAGGCAGGCGCAAAAGAGCGGTAGCTCGAGTCCGCTTTAAAGTAGGATCTGGAACGATAACAGTCAATGGAAGAACTTTGGAAGACTTCTTCCCTTCTGACACACACAGAATGATAATCACTGAACCACTCCGTATCACAAGTACAGATACTTCTTACGATATAGATGCAACCATCGATGGTGGTGGGTCAACTGGTCAAGCTGGAGCTTTACGATTAGGGATCTCACGTGCTTTAGTAGATATTGATGGAGATTACCGTGAGTCACTTAAGAAAGCTGGTTTTCTGACTCGGGACTCTAGAAAGAAGGAGTCTAAGAAATACGGTCTCAAAAAGGCTAGAAAAGCTCCACAATTCTCAAAGCGATAACTTAATACTGCCTTTCTAGTCTTCATCTTGGTACGACCTCATATTAAATATGAATTAATGTAGATCATATGGTCCTCAAATTTGGCACGGATGGAGTTCGAGGTCTCGCTCATACTGAATTAACAGCTGAGCTGGTCTCTCATTTAGCTTTCGCAACGGCAAAAACTATTGATGTAAACGAATTTATAATAGGAACAGATGGAAGAGAATCTGGTGAAATCTTCGCAAATGCCTTGGCTGGCGGTTTTAAATCTGCAGGCGCTACATCGAAGTATCTAGGAATAGTTCCAACTCCCGGCATCGCCCACATTGCCTCCCATTTTGGGGTTGGAGGAGCAGTTATTTCGGCATCGCATAACAAAGCTGAATACAACGGAGTTAAATTTTTCCTACCTAATGGACAGAAACTCTCAGATGAAACACAAAAATCAATCGAAACTATTCTAAATAATAGAATATCTACACAGATGCCATTGGTAGATATAGAGATCACACCTGATGCGCACGTCTACTTAACTTCATGGATCAATTCTCTTAAAGGTGCTTCGGTGCAAAATAATCTAGACGACCTTTCAATTGTCATCGATTGTGCAAATGGAGCTGCAAGTAACATAGCGCCACAGTTATTTAAAGAATTTGGTGCAAAACTTAGCGTCATGCATTCTGAACCCAACGGAAATAATATTAACCGTAATTGTGGCTCTACCCATATGGGGTCTCTCCAGTTAGCAGTTAACGAGCTAAGCGCAGATTTAGGACTTGCATTTGATGGTGATGCAGACAGAGTCCTAGCCATAGACAATCAGGGTAATACGATTGACGGCGATTACCTATTGGCTATCTTTGCTAAAGATTTCAAAATTCGCTCAACACTCAAGGATAATACTGTTGTCGCTACTGTGATGGCGAATATGGGGTTCCATGAGGCGATGGAAGCATCAGATATAGCGATCCATACGACAGACGTAGGCGATAGACATATCCTCAAAACATTACGTGAAAATAATTGGACTCTTGGCGGAGAACAATCCGGGCATATAATTTTTGCTGATAAAGCCGAAACAGGTGATGGGATATTAACAGCATTACAGTTAGTCAACTGTCTAAAGAGGTCTGAGATGGGACTTCATGAATTAGCCCAATCATCAATGCAAAAGTTTCCTCAACTTCTTCGGTCAGTTGAACTGAAGGATCAATTAAACAAGCAAAATAATATTATTGAACGAATTGAACCATATATCCTTCAAGCAGAATCCATGTTCATCAATCAGGGCCGTGTTCTTGTTCGACGCTCAGGAACTGAACCAATATTACGAGTAATGGTTGAAGGCAAAGAAGAATCCGAAGTCCATCATGTCGCAAATACACTCACCAAGTCGATAGAAGAAGCACTTACTTAAGCGATTGAGCTGAAGGATAGCGAAACTGAAGTGATAAGCGCTCGTTAAATCCCTACACTAGAGGAATGTGCGGGATTATTGCTATTGCTAGACAAAGGTCATCTCGAGTACCCCCATCAAGTAACGAGATTAAGGAGGGAGCGGACCTTGAGAACTTAGGAACAATCCAAACCCATGAAGATATCGCAAAATATATTTCTCGGTTACTCATTGTCAAGCAACAGATTTCTGGTTCTGCAGGAATAAACACCCTCGTAAACGATCGCGAATTCCGTATCTACCTTCAAGGTATTTGTTCCGCTATAACTGAGAAGATAGCCAATTTTGAGTCAGGCTTAGTTGAAGTAGAGAACGACAGCAAAAGGCTAGAAGAGATAAATGCAGACCTCATTACACTCAAGGATCTTGTTTGGCATATTGAATGTGACAGGATTTCAGTTTCATTTTCCGTAGAAGAATTGCTATCAGGACGAAAGGGAGACAGGTTCATTGAAGTCCTTCTCACCGTTCAGCAGATTCTATCGGGTCTAGACAGGTTAGAGGTACGTGGCCGAGATTCAGCTGGAGTTCATATCATGATACAAAATCATGGATTAGATCTTCAGAATTCAGGAATACGCCAAGAAATCGAAATGCGAAATAAAGACCTCAATTATAAATCTGGATCAGTGCGAGTTCTAGATAATGCCTTGAGTATCGTCTATAAGGTAGCTTCAGAAATAGGTGAGCTAGGAGACAATACGAAAGAACTTCGAAAATTAATTCTTTCGGACGATCTCTTCTTCAAAGCACTTGAAAGTGACAATGTAACAGCAGTTGTCATAGGGCATTCACGATGGGCGAGCGTGGGAATTATCTCAGAACCTAATACACATCCCATGAATTCTGAGCAACTCAAGAGCGCAAATGCCCCCTTTGTAGTTGCTGCAGCTAATGGAGATGTAGATAACTTCGCTGATTTAAAGAGAATTCAGGACTTAGAAATCCCCAAACTCATCACTTCCGATACCAAAGTTATTCCTGCACTGATAGCAAATCAGTTCATAAGAGAACAAGAGCCGACTAGCGATCTTCATGAAGCCTTTAGAAAAACAATGTTGTCTTTAGATGGTTCTATCGCAGTTATCGCTAGTGGAGGTTTAGAGCCTCATAAGCTGTATCTGGCTTTACGTGGAAGTGGACAAGGGTTGTATGTCGGTCTTTCAGATGAAGCATATGTAGTGGCTAGCGAGCCGTATGGTCTTGTAGAAACAACTGACAGCTATCTTCGATTAAATGGAGAAACTCTTGAAAGCCGACAAGGAATCGTGGCTGGCCCAGGTGAAATCGTAACGCTTTCTTTAGATAAGCCAGTTTCATTAGAGTCTTTAGAACGAGTTGCTTATGACGGGACACTACTTCCTGTTGAGAATGATGAACTCACAAAAGCTGAAATTACAACACGAGATATTGACCGAAGAAACTTTCCACATTTTCTACTAAAAGAAATTCATGAAGCACCAGAGTCCTTCAAAAAAACTCTGAGAGGTAATCTATTGCAGCAAGATGGAAGGTATAGAGTTGTTCATTCTGAAAGTGAATTTCCTAATTCCATTAGAGAGAGATTAAAAGAGCGCTCTATTGGAAAAATATACATCATAGGCCAAGGAACAGCTGCTATTGCTGGACAAGCATTAGGTCAGTACCTTACGGAGCAAACAGAAATTCATGCAGAAGCAATCCCATCAACTGAACTCTCCGGCTTTAGACTCTCGACAGATATGTCTAATGTTCTTGTAATCGCTATTAGTCAATCGGGGACAACTACTGATACCAATCGAACCGTAGATTTAGTGCGAGGGCGGGGTGCTTCAGTAATAGTAATTGTCAACAGAAGGAATTCGGACCTTTCCCAGAAGGCAGATGGAGTTATATATACATCAGATGGTCGAGATATTGAAATGAGCGTCGCTTCTACTAAAGCCTTCTATTCACAAATTGCAGCAAGTTTTTTATTAGGCATTTCAATACGCGATCAGGTCATAAGTGAACCTGATAATTCAGAAAATACGCATAACCGTCAGATTCTTCTCGAAGAATTGAGCGGACTTCCACAGAAAATGCTTAATGTCCTGGAACAACGTGAACACATACGTGATGTGGTTTTTGAGCTAGCGCCTTCAAAGCGGTATTGGGCTCTTGCTGGTAATGGTTTAAACATCGTTGCAGCAAGAGAAATACGTATCAAACTCTCAGAGCTTTGTTATAAATCAATAGCTGCAGATTACACCGAAGACAAAAAACATATTGATCTTTCAGCTGAACCATTGATCTTAATATGTGCCACGGGGTTAAATGACTCAATGGAATCCGATGTGGCGAAAGAAGTTGCAATTTACAAGGCCCATAAAGCCTCACCCATAGTAATAACTGATAAGGGTGGAGCATACCCAGATGCTCATCGAGTCATTTCGGTTCCAAGAACGAGTCCTAAATTATCATTTATTCTTGCCACTATGGTGGGTCATTTATTTGGTTACGAGGCAGCGCTCTCAATAGATGCGTTGGCTTTACCGTTCAGACAGACTAGGTCGCTAATAGAAAGAACTCTTTCTAACAACCCGCTTATAGGCGCACAAGAAATTTTGGAATCTATTGGACAATCTTTGGAGTCAATAACAAACTCATTTTTTGATGGATTACGTTCGGGTTCTTATAACGGAAGTTTAGAAGCAAGCACAGCGACTCGTATCTCAACTCTTTATAAATACGCATTAGGGACGATACCACTTGATTCTTACCAAATAGACACAGGGAAAGTAGGAACTCCAGCAACTTTACTGGAAGACCTCAATGCTGCTTTAACAATTGGCATTGAGGAACTGACCAGACCAATTGACGCAATAAAACATCAAGCGAAAACAGTTACAGTTGGCATTTCTCGATCCGATGAAGAGCTTATTCAACTGCAACTTGTGACCGAGATGCTTGACTCTGGTACGCCACGGGATCGGATTTCCTATAGAAATCTTCGTTTCCTCGCAGCCATAGACCCAGCTGTTAAGTCGATTTCAGGGTTTATTAGGTATGGGATTGAAGGAGATGTTAAGTCAGGTAATGCCCAAGTACATGTCATAGATAAGGGTGGAATCGCTCATGATCTTACTTCAAGAACTGAAAGGGATCCCAAATTAAAGGGGAGTAAACATCTTGTAGCACTACAACAAGAAGTCATTATTACTAAAGGAAGACATGATCAAAGGATCATTATCCTGGTTCCTGAAATTAAGGATAAACAGACTATTGGTTTAACGCTTTTACATATTGAACTTGAAGATTATTTGACTGAACAAACTGCAAGGCATGTGATGGAAGGTTACAAGGATAGATACATAGCAATATCTGATTATATAACTGAGACTGAGCCAACATTTAGGTCGGATATTCTTACCTCAATACCCGTAGATGAGTTACTGATTTCCCCCGTAGAGGATTTACTCTCATACTGGAATCAATGATGGAGAATACTGTTGCAATAAACGAATTGAGCTATGAATGATTCCTGTTGTAACCCCATCTGAAATGGCAGCTATTGATGAACAGGCTGATGAGCCGATAGAACTTCTAATACAGCGAGCCGGTCAAGCAGTAGCGTGGAAGGCACGACAAATACTTAAAGGTACTTACGGGAAAAGAGTAATGGTCATAGCTGGAAAAGGAAATAATGGAGCTGACGGATTAGAAGCAGCAAAACATTTACAAAGATGGGGAATTAAGGTCAATGTTATTTCAATCGATAATGTCCCATTGTCAGTTCAAGAATGTGATTTATTGATTGATGCTGTTGTGGGCACAGGTCTTAAACGCCCCTATAACGCCCCTGATTTTTTTGTTCCAACGCTTTCTGTAGATATTCCAAGCGGAATTTGCGGTCTGACAGGAGAAGCAAAGGGAAACCCCTTTAAAGCTAAGGAAACCATTACCTTTCAAGCCCTTAAACAAGGGCACTTATTAGCAAGTGGGCCTTCCCATACAGGTTCAATAACTATTGCGGATATCGGATTAGATGTGTCTGAGACAAAAACTTATGTTCTCGAAAAGTCCGATGTTGCGACAATGCTTAGCAATATGCATGACAGAGAACATAAATGGAAGGCCGCTTGTTGGGTTATCGGGGGATCACATGGGATGACTGGAGCGCCATTACTCGCTTCGAAAGCAGCGCTAAGATCAGGTTCCGGATATGTGAGACTCAGCATCCCAGGGGAGTTATCAAAAATGTCATCCGAGATAGTAGGATTCAATCTTCCTTCTGCGAATTGGGAAAAGGAGATATGTGGATCAGAACAAAAGAGATTTAACTCACTAGTAGTGGGACCTGGTTTGGGGAAGTCTCCCGAAACTATCTCGTCAGTGCATAACTTACTTACAAAGACACAAATTCCCATTGTGTTAGATGCCGATGCACTGTACGCGATTGGGCAACAACCTAAGGACAACCTGAAGTTCGATAGAAATATAATTCTTACTCCGCATGATGCAGAATATGAATACTTAACAGGGCATAGACCCCAAAATAACCGAGTTACTGATGTATGTAATGAAGCAATGAAACTCAATGCAATCATTTTGCTTAAAGGCCCCACAACTGTAGTAGCACACCCCGACGGAAGGTCCTTCCTTGTCAATAATGGTGACCAACGTCTTGCTACTGCTGGAACAGGTGATGTCTTGAGTGGGATTATTGGTGGACTTTTATCTCAAGGAGTCTCACCATTTGAGGCTGCAGCTACTGGTGCGTGGATACACGCGGAATCATCCAATAACTGTTTAGCAAAAGGAATGGTTGCATCAGATATTATTAATGCAATACCGGAGGTGCTCAGTGAGACCCACATGGGCTGATATTGATCTGTCAGCAATTAAAGATAATGTGACAGAGTTAAAGAAACTAGTCTCTCCAGCTCTTTTCTGTGCAGTAGTCAAAGCTGACGCATACGGTCATGGGGCTGTCCCTGTTGCACGAGCTGCTGTAGAAGGTGGCGCTGATTGGCTTGCGGTAGCATTGGTAGAAGAGGGAAGAGAGTTACGAGATGCTGGGATAGCAACTCCAATACTTGTTCTTTCAGAACCTCGCCCCTCAGAAATGGTCGAAGTCGTTGAGTGTAATTTAGTTCCCACTGTTTATAGTGGCGCAGGAATTTCTGCTGCTGCCGCTGCTGCATCATCAGCAAATACTGTATTAAGCGTCCATCTAAAAATTGATTCTGGCATGAGAAGAGTTGGCGCTGAACCAGAGTTTGCATTCACATTAGCTGAATCAGTTAGCCAACGTGAATCCTTGCATCTAGAAGGCTTATGGACCCATTGTGCAGTTGCCGACAATCCTGATAATCCGTTTTCGATGCAACAATTATCTATTTTCAATGATGCCCTGAATGCCTTAAGGGGGAAAGGTATCCAGATACAGATCTGTCATGCAGCAAATTCAGCTTTAGCACTTAATTTTCCTATAGGCCGTTACGACATGGTGAGATGCGGGATCGCAACTTATGGTATTTCCCCAACGGAAGATTGGGATGGAAAAGTATCTATTCGACCAGCAATGAGTTTACGGTCTGAAGTATCATTTACGAAAAATATAAGCGCAGGAGAAGGCGTCTCGTATGGTTTAGCTTGGCGTGCTCCGAAAGATACGAAAATAGCGACAGTACCATTGGGTTACGCAGATGGGCTGAGACGCAATTTTGGAAATCAGGGGGGAATGGTGCTCATACAAGGTAAGAAGCTTCCTATTGTCGGCAATATAACAATGGATCAGTTTCTTGTCGATTGTGGAGAAACTAACGTATCCTCTGGAGATGAAGTTGTCCTTATCGGCACTCAACTAGGCGAAAAGATCACTGCTTCAGAATGGGCGAATTGTTTAGGTACGATTCCCTATGAAGTAATTTGTGGGATAGAGAGCCGAATACCTAGACGTTACATTTAGGAATACTTATGATTACTGATATTGAAGGAATAAAAGTAGGGCATTGGACAGATGACATCTCGCAAACAGGTTGCACAGTTATTCTGTTTCCAGATGGAACAACTGCCTCGGGTGAGATTAGAGGTGGGGCACCTGCTACTCGAGACTTCGCTTTGCTGCACCCCACACGTTTGGTAGATCAAATTAACGCCGTGGTGTTATCAGGCGGTTCAGCTTTTGGACTAGCAGCATGTTCAGGAGTAATGGAATTTCTCGAAGAGAATGATAAAGGGTTTAATACATCTGCAGGAAAAGTACCCATAGTCGTGGGATTATCATTGTTCGACTTAGGAAGTGGTTCTCCTAAGATTCGACCAGGGCATCAACAGGGGAAAGAAGCAGCCAGCTCAGCGACCTCAACAACATTACTTGGAAGAATAGGAGCTGGGACAGGAGCAACAGTATCAAAGTGGAGAGGTAAAGAGTTTTCTGCCTCGGGAGGGTTAGGGGGATCAATCCTCCGAGAAGGAAATTTGATAGTTGCTTGCCTTATCGCTGTTAACGCAAGCGGTGATATAGATTTTGGAGAATATCCAGATAAGATCCGAGGCCAAGATTTTAACTTTCCTAAAGTTAACCCATTTGAGAATACGACTATTGGTGTTGTGGCAACGAACGCAAAGTTAAATAAATCAGACTGCTTCCTTATCAGCCAAAGCGCCCATGATGGTTATGCGCGAGCCTTATTCCCTGCTCATACCAGCGGAGATGGAGACGCAATAGTAGTTGCAGCAACCGGGCAAGTAAATGCAGAAATTTCAATCGTTCGTTCACTAACGACACTTACAGTTGAAACAGCAATTAAAAATGTTTCAGACAAATAATTTTTAGCTAGGTTTTGTAAACACATCAATTCTCTACCCGAGAAGCACTAACCTTAAGGTGTGATAAAAGTAACTGCAGCCTCACTAAGTGGCACACATCAAGCAGCTGAATCAGTTGCAGAAATCGTTCAATCCGGTGATGTAATTCTGCTCGTTGGAGACTTAGGGGCTGGCAAAACTGCGTTCACTCAAGGCTTTGGAAGGGCATTGGGCGTGAGCGAACCTATTACGAGTCCCACTTTTACACTCGCAAGAGAGTACAAAGGCACTTTACAGATTCATCACCTTGACGTGTACCGAATAGACCAAATTGAGGAGGTTCGTGACTTAGCCCTTCCAGAATTATTTGAAGGCAATTCGGTGACTTTGATTGAATGGGGTGATCAAATCATTTCAGCATTGCCTAAGGATCATCTAGAAATATCTTTTGAATATTGCGAAATAGATACTGCTCGCCTCATTACATTCACTGCGAATGGTCGCTCCTGGAACAAACGACTTCTTGCCTTGAAGCAGTCCCTTAACATAAAGGGTTTGATGCAATGCTAATTCTAGGAATTGAAAGTTCAACTTCTCAAGTTGGGTGCGCCATAGGGGGGCACGAGGGTGTTCTTGCTTCAGCTCATTCATCTAGGGGGAAAAGACATGCCGAAAGTTTGACGCCTCAAATAGAATTTGTGTGCAAGCAAGCCCGCGTAGAACTTCAGGAAATTAGTATTATCGCAGTTGACATAGGACCAGGCTTATATACCGGCTTACGCGTGGGTATCACATCAGCTATTTCAATTGCATTTGGTTTAAATGTTCCCATGATTGGTGTCTCTAGTCTTGATTTAGTGGCGTACCCGATTAGGCATTGTCAAAAATTAATTGTTGCAGCTGTTGACGCTCGTCGAGATGAAATTTTCCATGCTAATTATCGCCAAGTCCCAGGTGGTATTCAAAGAGTTTCAGAACCAGTAGTTATTACTCCTGAGGACCTATCCGCAGAATTATTGGCTTCGAGTGATGAAGTCCAACTTGTCGGAGATGGAGCTATCCGTTACGCAGGCCACTTTAATGACCTTAAAGGTGTAGAACCTGCAGAGCCTGGACTGGCATTTCCTTCTGCATCCTCATTGGTTCAGCTAGCGCATGCAAAAGCTCTCCGTGAAGATTTTATAAAACCATCAGAACTTAAACCTTTATATTTAAGAAAACCAGATGCTCTTGAGATAGATAAGCAAAAGAGGCGTGTTGACAGATGAGGTTAGGTTTAGAAGTTAGAACGGTGAGTCTAGAGGACCTAGAAGACCTATTGGAACTCGATGAGGAGTCCTTCTTTGAGCCATGGTCAATTTCTTTGTGGGAATTAGAACTTTCCCGTAAAGAAAGGATTTATATAGGGGCCTTTAACGAAACGGAATTGGTTGGTTTCATCGGGGGGCTCTTGGCTTATACCGATTTTCATATCACAACCGTAGCTACGAAGAAAAAATTTCGTGGATCTGGTATTGCGTCAGTTCTTTTATGCGAGATATTTAAAAGGATTGAAGATCTTCGGGGTGAAGTAGACAGTATTACTCTCGAAGTTCGTGCTTCGAATAAGCCAGCTCAGGGGCTCTACCGAAAGTTCGGCTTTGCTCCAGTTGGCCTTCGTCGTGGGTACTACCAAGCTGACAATGAGGATGCAATAATCATGTCACTTGAGAATCTTCAATGTGAGAATCTCGTAGATAAACTTCTAGAAATTAAGCGCAAATTATCAGTAACAGTTTCCGAGGGGGTTGCAAAACAATGAATAAAGGACTTGTGCTCGCAATTGAAACATCATGTGATGAAACGGCTGCTGCTGTTGTTGCAGAAGGTAAGCACGTGCTTTCATCAGTGGTTAGTAGCCAAGTTGATATTCATGCTCGATATGGCGGTGTAGTCCCTGAGGTCGCAAGCCGAGCGCATGTAGACCTTATCATTCCAGTGATTGCTCAAACTTTAATCGAAGCAGGAATAGAGCATCATGACTTGGATTTAATAGCAGCCACACGTGGGCCAGGTTTGATAGGCTCTCTCCTCGTTGGTGTTAGTGCAGCTAAGTCACTAGCCCTCGTTTGGAATAAGCCATTTATCGGTGTTAATCATCTTGAGGGCCACCTGTACTCAAGCTTTTTGGAAGAACCTGACCTCGAACTTCCTATGGTTATCCTTCTTGTTTCAGGTGGGCACACGATGTTGGTTTCGATGGATGAACATCTAACTTATAAAGTTCTGGGCCAGACCCTTGATGACGCAGCGGGTGAAGCATATGACAAAGTAGCTCGTTATTTAGGTTTGGGCTATCCCGGTGGTCCGATCATTGATAAGTTAGCAGCTTCTGGTCAAGCCGAAATAAAGTTTCCCAGACCAATGATTGCTGAAGGTTATAATTTCAGTTTTAGCGGTCTTAAAACAGCCGTGATTAATTATGTTCGGAAAAACCCTGATATCTCCGATGAAAATGTTTCCGCATCTTTTCAAGAAGCAGTAGTTGATGTGCTTGTTACAAAAACAATACGAGCTGCTAAAGATCAAAATGCAGTGGGTGTATGCATCGGTGGCGGAGTCGCAGCGAATTCACGGCTACGAGAAGCCATCCTAGAAGCGTGCCCTAAAGAGGGACTTAAACCATTCATTCCGAGTAGGTCCTATTGCACCGATAATGCAGCAATGATTGGTGCGGCTGCTTGGAGACGGTTCAAAAATGAGGGAGCGAGTAGTCTAGCCACAGGTGCGAACCCAAATCTGCGGATACCTGAATAGTTATGAGGTCTCTCAGGAAAGAATTCAAGAAAACGATAGATTCGAATGAAAGATATAGATTATGAGTCAAATGCATGATAAAAATCTAGATATGGAAGAGGTAGACCTTAATCTTAAAATTGATAAATTCCTCGCAGAATTCGACCCTAAAGAGATGGATAATGTCTCTTTCCGATCCGCACGATTTGATGCTGGATTAGCTTGGATACATTTTCCTGAGGGGCAAGGAGGAATGGGATCACGCCCTAACCTTCAAAAGGTTATTGAACGAAGAATGCGGGAGCAAGGGGCTGCTCCTACAGATCCAACCACATTTTTTATGTCCTTGGCTGGCCCCACTATCTCTACTCATGGGTCAGAGGAACAAAAAGCTAGATTTCTAAAACCAATGTTTACAGGCGAGGAAAGATGGTGTCAGTTGTTTTCAGAACCAGGTGCTGGTTCTGATTTCGCGGGGCTTGCATGCAAAGCAGAAAAAGATGGCGATGAGTGGATTGTAAGCGGTCAGAAAGTTTGGAATACACTCGCACATCTCGGTGACTGGGGAATGTTGGTTACACGAAGTAACCCTGAATTACCTAAACACAAAGGAATGACCTACTTTGCTTTAGATATGCATGCCGAAGGCGTAGAAGTAAGACCCCTACGTCAGATCACTGGTGAAGCTGAGTTTAATGAGGTGTACATAACAGAAGTTAGAATTCCTGATAGTTGCAGGATCGGAGATGTTGGAGAAGGGTGGAGAGTTGCCCTCACGACATTAATGAATGAACGATCAGCTATTGGTGGTAGTAGCGGAGGGAGTACTTCTAAACCAGGGATGGGCCCAATAAATGACGCTGTAGAACTATGGAAATCTTTGCCGGAAGACAAGCAGAGTAAATCAACTTTGGATAGGTTAATGAATCTCTGGGCCAAAGCTGAGGCGCTTCGTCTTACAAACCAGCGAGCGTCAGTCGCCGCAAAAGCTGGAAACCCAGGCCCAGAAGGTTCTATAGGGAAGCTAGCTTCTGCTGAGCTGAATAAAGCTATTTACGAACTATGCCTGGAGTTAATGGGTCCCGAGGGACAAATTGATTACGACTACACGTTCCGTCGACCAGAGTTACTTTCCACAGATGGTTCAATCCACGGGCCTCGCTATGCTTTTCTTCGAGTTCGCGCAAATTCAATTGAAGGTGGAACTTCAGAAATAATGCGAAATATACTAGGCGAGCAAATTCTAGGGCTTCCAGGAGAACCTAGAGTAGACAAAAAAATACCGTGGATTCAGGTTCCCAGAAGTTAATCAACCTAGCTCTTGTGGTGCCCAATTTAAGTCCCTGCCGGTTACTGAAATCATTTTCTCAAGATTTGAAGAATTATCGGAAACGGAAACAGGACTCTTGTACCGAGCACTATTGTGGGACCGAACGGCAGGCACAAGCGCATTCGCTACTCTTAGTACATACGTAGCTTGTTCATCGTCAATAGAATGAGCTACTGAGCAAGCTTTGCTGATATCCCAGCTCAGAACAGTTGTATCAAAAATTCTTGCGTTCAAAACTGAACGAGCTTTTGCTTCCCCAATAGTTGAGGTCGCCATTCCGTCGAGAGCGCCGGGAGACCTCCATGCTTTGCGGCATTCAGCTGCTGCTGAATTAAATATTCCCAAGGGATCATCACCTATTAATTCTTTAGGGTTAACTAAATCCAAATTTGAATCACCATTTTCTCTTTTTCCGAAAGCTGCAAACAAAAGAGTTGAGGCCACAAGCTTATTTATAACATCTCTCACAGTCCACTCATCACATGGAGTGGGTAGATGTAGTTGATCTTGCCTGATTGAAGCTATAACAGAAGACGCACGGGTTTGGGCTAGGTCCAGAATACGTAATGGGTCAGGAAAAGTTTCCACACTGAATGGATAGCATCAAATTAGCTAAACCGCATATTAAAAGTTTTTTATCCAGATAGATCGTTTGGATTTCAATAGATCTATAAGAGGGTCTAACCTAGGTGTGGATCAGGAGGAAACATGACTGAAAACGCCCAAAAAGCATATGAATCAATGCAACCACTAATAGGGATTGACCCAGTGGCTGGTGAGTGGTTTGAATTGACACAAGAAAGAATAAATGACTTTGCAGATACGACATTGGATCATCAATTTATACATATAGATCCGGAGAGAGCAGCCAAAACACCATTTGGGGGGACAGTCGCACATGGATTCCTGACGCTGTCAATGCTTGTGCATTTATCTACAACCATTCCAGTTGATACGCCCAGCCTTGATGGAGTCTTGATGGGAGTTAACTATGGCCTGAATAAAGTCAGGTTCATTAACCCTGTTCCAGCAGGTTCACGAATACGAGCAACATCTCAGACAGTTGACCTTGTTCTCAAAGGTAATGCAATTGACATGACAAGGCTGATGACAGTTGAAATTGAGGGACAAGAAAAGCCTGCACTTATTGCTGAATGGATAGGGCGGACAGTTTTTGCATGAGTATTCCAGTGGAGGAACAAGACATTATCAAAACCATAAAAGAATTTGGATCGTCAGCATACCTTATTTCAACTTCAGAAGATGGGCACCCTCACCTAGCTAATCTTAAATTTGATATTTATGAGACTGACCTCATTTTCACAGTTGGTAGAAGAGGAACTAGCAACCTTGAAAAGTCTCCTCTGGTGACTATGCTCTGGCCAGCTAAGGAAGTAGGAGGGTACAGTCTCATAATTGACGGCAATGCTTCAAAACATAAAAATGTTGATCTTAATGATTCGGTATGGAAGATATCTTTTAACACTGGAATTTTACACCGACCGGCTGAACAAGAATCTACAAATAGTGACCCATCGTGTGGATCTGACTGTCAAGCAATTTAAGAGAATGGAATTATATGGACCATAAACGTTTAGGTAGAACAGGTTTAAAAGTTTCTCGGTTATGTCTTGGCACAATGACATTTGGTAATCAATGCGATGAATCAATGTCACATGCCATACTTAATCATGGACTTGATTCAGGCATTTCTTTTATTGATACCGCAGACATATACCCAGCTAATGGGATACCGGAGTTAGTAGGTGAAACAGAGAATATCATCGGGCGCTGGATGAAAGACCGACGGGAAGATGTCGTGATTGCCACCAAATTTTGGGCCCCAACAGGGAAAAACCCTTGGCAAGGTGGTGCCAGTAGACGAAACATCCAAGACTCTGTAGAGGACTCTCTTAGGAGGCTCCAAACAGACTACATTGACCTTTATCAGGTTCATTTTCCCGATTACGAAACTCCAATTGACGAAACTCTCGAAGCGCTAGATGACCTTGTGCGGCAGGGGAAAATACTATATGCAGGCTGCAGTAACTATCCAGCTTGGCTCTTAGCGTTGACCTTAGGAGAAGCAGCACAATCCAGAAAAATTCGCTTTGACGTCGTGCAGCCCCGCTACAACCTTTTATATCGTCAACCTGAACGAGAGCTTTTTGAACTATGCAAATTCTCAGATATTGGAGTTATCCCATACAATCCGCTAGCGGGCGGTTTTCTAACAGGTAAACATACACGTAGTGGCCCTGAAGAGGGATCTAGGTTCACACTTCAAGGTGGACAAGGAGATAGGTACCTAGATAGATATTGGAATGAAATTATGCATGACACTGTTGATGCGCTTAAACCATTAGCGACACAAGCGGGAATTACACTCGCTCACCTTGCTGTTGGCTGGGTTCTAGCAAATCCAGTCATAACTTCCCCTATCGTCGGAGCTACTAAACCCTCTCAACTAGACGATGCCATCAACGCTGTGACGAACCCTTTGGAAAATGACTTGATTCACGCAATAAATGAAATTACCAAGATATTTCGTCAAGGCGACGACCCAAGGTAGCTATCTAACAGGTTTTGTTATTCATTGACTCTAGAAGGGTCTTAATTCGCTGCATGACTAGATTCGCATTTTCAATATCATCATCTGACTGAAGGTCAAAAGCTTTTCCGAAACGTACTTTTATTATTGGGCGTTTAAGTTTAGGAATAGGAAATCCTTTACCGATTGGCCACACAGTATCACTGCCTGTTAATGCTACGGGAACGATTGTAGCTCCTGTAGCGCGAGCAATCCTAGAGATACCAGGGCGCCCTTGGCCAACACCTTCAGGCCGATCTTCAGGAGGTACGAGTCTTCCTTCAGGCATAATTGCTACGGCATATCCAGCTTTAAGCTTTTCAATAGCTTTCAACTCTGCTTCCTCACGTGTTTTGCGAGATGTAGCAATGCACCCATTTCTTCTTAACCATGATCCCATAAGTGGTTTACTGAACAAGTCAGCACGAATCAGACAATGGCAATTAACCCCACTTAACGAAAAGAACGCCCACGCGATTATTACATCAAAAAAACTTCTGTGATTTGCAGCAAAGATAATGGGAGCGGATTCAGGCAAATCTAACTCTGTTTGAAAGTCATGTTTGGAAAAAAATTTTGAAAATAAATTCATAAATTTTCCGCTTCTACGAAACGATCTAATTTCCTCAATATCTTTTATCATGACTCCTCCGAAATCTTATTGTCGGGTTCGCTTTCACTTTTTGCAACCTCTAAAACAAATTCTTCAATTCTGCTCTCTTGAGCAAATGTCTGACCACCTAATTCAAGAAATCGATGCATCAAATGTTTTCCAGATTCAGAATGATTTCTTTCATTGAAAAGAATATTTTCCTTGATTAACCCTCTCAACAAGTCAGTCTCAGTATTTCGGAGTGCCTCTTTTGCAGCCCGGACAGCTTCCGAATTGAAACTAGCTACTCGATTGAGAAATTTATCCACGTATAAGTCAAGGTCAACTTTGGGTAGTGACCGATTAAAGTAACCCCACTTTTCTCCTGTATCTGCGTCAAGGTCAAGCCCTCCGATAATCAGCTCTAACGCTCGCGGGTATCCAATTAATTTTGGTAAGCGTTGTGTTCCTCCTCCACCAGGAATTATCCCAATTGGGACTTCCATCTGATTCATCACAGCTGTTTCAGAAGCAGCAAACCTGAGGTCACATGCCATAGCTATTTCACTTCCACCTCCCCCTACTCTTCCTTCAATTAGACAGATCGTCACTTTATTCATTTCCTGAAATCTCAGGCATAGTTCATCAAAGGATGTGAGTGAATCAACAGACGCATCTTTATCTTGAGTCATTGAAAGAAGTGCCTCAACGTCAAAGTGGGCAATAAAAAAATTTTCGACTGCACTTTTTAAAACGAGAATAGTGCTTTCTTTATCATCTTGAGCCCACTTTGTTAAATTTATAAAATCTAGCAGAAGAGGAATAGTTATAAGATTGATTGGGGGATTATCTATCTCTACTATGAGGATTTTCCCATCGCGATGAACGTTCAAGTGGTTAAAGTTGTCAGGTATGTTACCCGACACGAACAATGACCTTTCCCCAGGTTTTACGGTCGGCTAGATCTTGTATTGCTGACCCACCGCTCTCAAATTCATATGGAGGAAAGATTAATGGATCAACAAACCCATTTTCTGCAAGTGTAAGTACGGAATTCATTTGTTTGTTTAGCGATTCTGGGTCTCTTCCCAAAGATGCTCCCCAATGAACACCAACGACACTGTAATTTTTTAAAAGCATATGGTTTGCGGGGAGGTCAGGTATCCCAGCGACAAATCCTATAATCAGAAGTCGGCCATCCCATGCCATGCATCTCCTAACTTTATGAGTAGCATCTCCTCCAACAGGGTCGTAGGCAACATCAACTCCACCTCCGCTTACTTCCCGAACTTCATTCACCCAATCAATATTTATTTGGTGGTCAATCACATAATCGGCACCTAAAAGCTTCGCCTGCTCAGTCTTTTCAGAACCACCGGCAACTGCAATTACAGTAGCACCAGCTGCTTTTCCTATTTGTATTGCAGCAGAGCCTGTACCACCTGCGGCACCAGTGATTAATAATGTCTCGCCACGTTGTATATTTCCTCTTTGGTGAAGAGCGAACCATGTCGTTCCGTAATTTACGGGAACAGCGGCAGCTTTTTCATAAGCAAAATTGTCAGAGATTTTCCAAACTCCTGTGCTTCGAACATTTACTCGTTCGATCAAGCCACCTCCAAGCATCATCACCCTATCTCCTAGCGCAATATCAGTAACACGATCACCAATTTTTGTAACAATTCCTGCACTTTCACCTCCAGGTGTCCAAGGCAACGCTGGTTTTATCTGGTACTCGCCACGGCATTGAAGGACATCAGGAAAAGAAATACCAACGGATTGAATTGAAACTTGAACGTGACCTTCAATGGGGTCTGAGATCTCATCCACTTCATTAAGTTCCAGCACATCAATAGGGTTCCCGAGTTGGGACACTTGCCAAGCACGCATGTCTGAAAGAGTAGTTCAGAACTCACGATATATGAAAAAAGTGGATCTAACTTTTCCATATGTTTCTGTCGCTAAAAGCACTCTTACCGGCTGGACTAACCAGCCGGCAAGAGTTCGTAGCTTGAGGGGTGCGGCTACAGAATAGGCTGAGAAAGGAGACGGGTCTTTTCGCCTCTGTGGTTGTGGCCTTTACCAGGTTTCTGTTCAAGGGGTTTATTTACCATTTGTTGAGCTCGTTCTTGAATGTTGTCAGCTTTCGCAAGAGCTTCATCAGCAGTGATTTTTCCTTCGGCAACTGCTTCATTTAATTTTTCTGTCATTATCGAAGTAATTGTTGAGATGAGGTCGTCAGAAGAAATGCCGTTGGATTCTGCGACTTCTGCGAGAGTTGCTCCGTTTTTAATTCCTGTTGCGATGTCAGCTTTTTCTATACCAAGATCTTCCATTGCAGCTCCAAGAAGATCACGTCCTCTTGCGTCCTTATGGCTATCACCCTTCCGTAGTTCGCTGATTTCTGTCCTATCATTAAACCCCACTTCGTTTTCTTCAGAGATTATTCTCTTTTCTGAAGAGCTATTTTGGGCATTCGCTATAACTGGTATTGCGATTATTGCACCTGCGAATAGCGCAGCTGAAGTAATTGCTATCAGTAGATTTTTACCTATATTCATCTTGGTCATTCGACCGTCCTTTCTCTTGGATAGGACTTTATTATTCAATAGTTTAGTAAAGGAATCTTTAAAGTACGGTAAGAATTAGGTAAGAAAACTTTTCTTATTCCTTAGCTTCAGAACTGATTGATGTAAATCGGAAACTATCCATTACAAAAATAACTAAACCTAACCATATTATGGAATATCCAATCAACCGGTCACTATCAAACGTTTCGTTGTACACAAAAACACCTAATATGAACTGAAGTGTAGGGGTAACGTACTGAAGTAGACCGAGGATACTAAGTGGAATGCGTTTCGCAGAGGAAGCAAAGAGCAGAAGCGGAATGCCGGTCACTGCCCCAGACAACAGAATAAGGATCAAAGTAGTGGAATCACTGGTCAGATTCTCCTCGGCATTCCCCCGGAGAAGGACAAAAATAACTGCAGGAATCAAAAGAGTGGAAGTCTCAACAGTTAAGCCTTGAAGTGGGCTAGCTGGAGCTACTTTTCTTATTAGCCCATATAGCGCAAATGATATAGCTAATGTCAAAGACACCCAGGGGAAAGCGCTAAGTGAAATGGTAAGCCATAACACACCCATTGCTGCAAAAACTACTGCCATCCACTGCGCTTTTCTTAGTGTTTCCCCAAGAAAGACAACGCCGAGGAATACATTCATAAGAGGATTCATGAAGTAGCCTAACGAAGCTTCAACTACACGCTCTGATTCGACTGCCCAGACGAACATGCCCCAGTTGAATCCTATTAGAATGCCCCCAAGCATTGATAGCCAGTTGTTGCTCAAGGGCAGAAGAATGGTCTTCCCTCTCTTTAGGGATCTCAACACTGCATTGCATGCGTAAACAAATACGAAAGTACAAATCACCCGCCAAGAAACTATATCCATAGCCTCAACTCGGTTAAGGGCTTTCCAAAAGATTGGAGACAATCCCCAAAGGACATAACCACTCAGTCCTATCCAGACCCCTCGAGTTTGTTGGTCTGTCATTTTCTCCTAACTCGTTTCCTGCTACCTGATCTTGCAAACCTCAATCAAGACTTCATCCTAAGCGCTTCACAAGCTAAGTGACGGTACTGTTTAGATATGTTTACCCAGTTAAAGTCAAAGGGAATAGCAACATTCCTGATACTCATCTCATTAAGTTGTGGTCAGCAAGGAAAGGAAGTGTCTGATCAAGTAATACACGAAGCCAAACAATCTGTCTTCTCAGTTGAAGGTATCGCATGTGGCAAAAGCTCTATCGGGACCGGAGTTCTCATTGATGAAGGAGTTTTAACGAACGCACATATTATCGCTGGAAGCGAAAAATTGGAGCTAATAGATTCCGACGGAAATAGAAATGAGACGTACCCGATTATGATCGATTTCAAAACAGACTTAGCACTCCTCAACAATCCCGAACTCCCACAGCTCCCACTAGAAATATCAGAACCGCAAGAGAACCAAATGGTTTCGGTCCTATTGTGGGGACAAAGAACCGTGAAAGATATTCCCGTTAAGCTTTCACGGCTTGTTAACATCGTAATCCCAGATATCTATGGAGAGGGTAAACATACCCGATCAGGCATGGAGCTATCTATAGAAGTGGAACCAGGTGACTCTGGAGGGCCAATAATCGATGCCAAGGGGCAAGTAATAGGTTTGATCTTTTCAAGATCTACCAAACAAGACGAAACTTCGTACGGTATTTCTAGTTCGGAATTTATTAAAGTTACCCAAAACTATGATTCGTCGGCAGTTTCAAGTGGTAATTGCAGAGATTAAAGTAATATTTGTTAGAAATGTCGCAAATTCCTAATTCATGCAAAACTAGTATCAGACCGGAGGGGAAATGTCGCGAGAGAAGTTAATTGAATTAGCACGAACCCATTTACACCATGCTGTCAATGGGACTGTACCGCTAGCCGAAACAGTAGCAGAAATTCCTGTACAGAATTATTTCAATGAGGATCGTTGGAAATCTGAAATGGAATTAATATTTGGGCGAGTTCCCCTTGTCTTAGGTTTCTCAACAGAACTCCAGAAGCCCGGGGACTACAAAGCAATGGAAGTTTGTGGGGTACCGCTAATTCTTGTCCGAAATAGAGAAGGTGGTGTAGGTGGATTTGTCAATATGTGCAGTCACCGAGGAGCACAAATACTAGATGAAGGGAAGGGTCAAGCAAGAAGCTTTTCATGCCCGTACCATGCATGGACATACAATCTAACAGGAGATCTAGTTGCAATACTTGACGAGCAGGACTTCGGGGAAGTCGATACTTCCTGTCTAGGCTTAACGCCACTAAATGTAGAGGAGAGAATAGGGATTATCTGGGGCTCTATTACCCCAAATACTGAATTGTATCTAGACGAATTTCTAGCTGGATACGATGAATACTTAGAAAATCACGATTTTGAGAATTGTTATTTAGTCGGTCAACAAACGATTGAAGGGCCAAATTGGAAAGTTGCATACGACGGCTATTTAGATTTCTACCATTTGCCAATACTTCACAAAGATACCTTCGGTCCGGAATACAACAATAAATCAATTTTTAATAATTGGGGACCTCACCAACGAGTACAAGCTCCCGATCATAGGCTATTAGACCTGGCAGAAATTCCTGAAGAAGAATGGCCTCATTCAAAATTAGTAAGCGGAGTATGGACGATCTTCCCTCATATTTCAATCGCCTCTTTTGAAGCCGGTGGGCATATTTATATGGTGTCACAACTATTTCCGGGATCTGATCCAGACACATCGGTGACCCATCAGAATTTCCTCGCCACATTTGAGCCTAATTCTGACCAAAAGGAAGAAATAGCTAGAACTATGGAGTTCCTTCGTTACGTGGTAGCTGAAGAAGATTACTTTACAGGAAATAGGATCCAAAAGACTGTTAAGACTGGAGCGAAATCTCACTTTTATTTCGGGCGAAATGAAGAGGGAGGTCAACGATTTCACCGATGGACTGATGCTCTTCTGGACGCTCAAAGTGATGAGGACCTACTTCTTCTCTATAAAAAAGGCGTTGGCTAACATTTTGAACAACACGTTTATCACTAACGTCGAACAAAGTTCACTACAATAAGACCGTGAGAGGAATTATTAAAAGCTCGGCGTACTTACCGTACTACCGGTTAAACCGGACGGAGATAACCGAGTTTTTTGGGAACGGTCGTGCTAGTGGGGCACGCTCAGTAGCTGCTCACGATGAAGACACTGTCACAATGGGGTTTGAAGCAGCTCGAGTGATTGTTTCCAGCGATTCTAAGATGGAACCAGAGGCCCTATGGTTTACGACCTCTGAACCACCCTATTTAGAGAAAACAAATGCGAACGTTATTCATTCCGCACTCCAATTGTCAAACACAACATCGGCGTATGACTTTAATGGGGCTTTGAAATCTGGTGTGGGTGCTCTTAAAACAGCTCTTAATTCAAACCAAACTGTCTTGCTAGTTCAAGCTGATATTCGTGGAGGTTTGCCTTCAAGCGCTGATGAGAGTCAAGGTGGAGATGCCGCAGTTGCATTTTTGATAGGTGATGGAAATGATGAGCAGCTAATAGCCACGTACCTTGGAGGGTCATCCGTTACGTTAGAATTTATTGACAGATGGCGAAACCCCGCTGAAAAAGTTGTTAAGCAATGGGAGAGTCGCTTTGTTGAAGATACTTATTCCTCTTTGATAAAAGAAGCTTGGAATGAAGCTTTGAATAATGCCAGTCTCAACGAAAGCGACTTGAACGTAATAATATACGCAGGCCAAAATGAAAGAGTCAAACGTCAAGCCCCCAAGGTAATATCGGTTGAGCAATATCACGATACGGTTCCTATGGATGTCGGGAATCCAGGTGCAGCAGAAGCTGGTTTGCTTCTCATTTCTGCTATAGAAAATGCCAACGTAGGAGAAAAGATAGCGTTGTGCTCTTTCAATGACGGTATTGAGTTATTAATTTTTGAAGTTACAGGACACCAGAAAGCCTTGAATTCGATAAAGGATCAAATTGAAAACCGATCTGAAGTCTCTTACAGTAAATTTCTTCAGTGGCGAGAAATGCTGACTGTTCAGCCGCCTAATCGCCCTTCGCCCTCTCGCATCTCTGCCTCGGCTTCGAAAAGAGAATCAGATTGGAAACATGGTTTCGTTGCATCGCGCGGAGACCAGTCAGGTCTCATTCATATGCCTCCATCTCGTCTATCCATCAAAGAAGAAGATACTAGCGACGGCATGGTTACGGAGTCTATGGCATCTTCAATTGGAACAGTTGCCACATTTACTGTTGACCATCTAGTTTATTCAAAGAACCCTCCTGTAGTTTTCGCTGTAGTTGACTTTGATGGTGGCGGGAGAATACCAATCGAAATAACTGATGTTGCTAAAAATGAAGTGAAAATAGGAATGAGGGTAGAACCCACATTTCGGAAACTATTTACGGCAGACGGGATCCATAATTATTTTTGGAAAGTTCGTCCATTACGATCAGTAGGGGTGTAGCGATGGCATCAAATGGGATCAAAGATAAGGTTGCAATAATTTCAATAGGTTGTACCCCTTTTAAGGAACATTGGGATAAAAGTGCTGATGACTTGCTCATAGATGCCACCACTCAAACTTTGGAATCAGTTGAGCTTACTTCTGATGATATTGACGCTTACTGGGTAGGAACGGCTCAGAGTGGTATGAGTGGATTAACGCTATCTGTGCCAATGAAACTTCAGGGAAAACCAGTTACTAGAGTTGAAAATTATTGTGCAACAGGTTCAGAAGCTCTCCGACAAGCATGCTATGCAGTAGCCAGTGGAGCGTATGATACAGCAATGGCTGTTGGCGTGGAAAAAGTCAAAGACAGTGGTTACCAAGGCCTAAATGCATTTCCTATTCCGACTGCAGGAACAAATAGGACCCTAACAGCGGCGGCTATGTACAGCCTTGTCCTTCCTGCTTATGCGAAGAAGTATGGAATAGACGAAGATGAGTTGCGTATGGTTGTTGCGAAAATTGCTGAAAAGAATCACTACAATGGCGCCCGTAATGAGCTAGCTCAATTCCGACGTGAAATATCAGCAGAAGAAATATGTAATATGGCAGCCATCGCTGGGAGATTAAGTGTGTTTGACTGTGCTGGTGTAGCTGATGGGGCGGCTGCCGTAATCGTTGTTCCCGCAGAAAAGGCTTATGACTATACCGACAAACCTCTATTTGTGAAAGCTTTGTCATTTGTTGCAGGAAATGGATCGGGATTAATTGATCCTGACTATGATTATACCACTTTCCCTGAGTGTGAAGCTGCTGCTGTAGATGCATATCAGCAGGCAGGAATTGACAACCCTCAGGATTGCATCGCAATGGCCGAAGTACATGATTGCTTCACGCCAACGGAGCTCATTTTAATGGAAGACCTTGGCTTCTCTAGGCGTGGGGAAGGCTGGGAAGATGTGCTATCCGGGAAGTTTTCGTTAACAGGAGATCTTCCTGTAAATACTGATGGTGGTTTAAAGAGTTTCGGTCACCCTGTTGGAGCGTCCGGTATACGGATGCACTATGAGTGTTGGCTACAGTTACGTGGAGAAGCACCCGAAAACCGGAAGATACCTGACACCGATAAAAATCTTGGCCTAGTTCATAACCTTGGCGGGTATCCGGGCGAGATGGTTAGTTTTGTTTCGATACTCGGTACTGAGGTCGGTTAACTCGCATTATAGGGATTCTGTAGTCTTATCTTGACCGAGCAGTATTGCTCCCAAAGCTATGATCACGACAAATGTTGAGAAGATCTGAAGGGTATTTAAAGACTCTTCTAGAAAAATCCACGCTAAGAGTGATGATACAACTGGAACGAATAATGTAAGCATTGATCCGATCCACAATGGGATTCGCACAAGGGACCAGTTCATTAATGAGTGTCCAATTAAGCCGGCAACGGTTGCTAAAATGAATAGCCAGAGAATATCTCGACCGGAAGGTACGGTAAGTGCAACGGAAAAAACTAGAGCTATAAGGAAATTGAGAATTCCAGTTATTACACCTGTTGCTGCTGTGAATTCAAGTGGTGAAACACGGTCCTGAGTCTGTTTTGAAATAATGAAATACGCAGTCCAAGTAAATAATGCTGCACATGCTAACAAATCACCTGTAACGTCCCATTCGGTGGTTCCAGATGAACCAGCGATGACTCCAAAGGTCGCTACAAGAGCAATTATCCCGATAAAGATATCTCGGCGCGATATTTTCTCTTTAAAAACTTTATAGCTATAGAAAGATATCAACACAGGTTGTAACGAGCCGATAATAGTTGCGTTTACAACTGTTGTTCTTTTGAGTGACTCGAAGAAGAACGCGACATTGAGTCCTAAAGCGATTCCACCCCAAAATGAAATCTTTAAAGACTGAAACGTAAGGGGAGTTCCTTTTGCTTTCAGGAAAGCAATCATGACTATTGAGTAGAAAGTGAATCTGTAGACCGCTATTTCTGTTGAAGACACAGAGATGTATTTAACAATTACTCCGGATGATCCCCAGGCAGTTACTGCGAAGGCGGCGCCAACTAGTGCAAGTCGTGAATAGTTTCTCATCTCTTGGGAGGTTTTCTCAGTCATGGGGGTTGTTAATGTTTAACACAAAATTCCACACTAACAATCACTTAACCATGCTAAAAGTCTTAGACTTAGTCATAGGGGATATCACAGAGTAATCACTTAGAAAGTTCAGAGGATCATGGCAACTATCGAATCAGAAATTCCATGGCATTTGCGAGGTAACTGGGCGCCAATCCAAACTGAATTAACTGCTGAAAATCTAACTGTTGAAGGTTTAATCCCTCCTCAATTAGAAGGTGTTTATATCCGTACTGGACCTAACCCAAAATCGGGTTTTTCGCCACATTGGTTCATGGGGGATGGGATGGTTCATGGAGTCCGACTTTCTCGGGGGAAAGCGGAATGGTACCGAAATAGGTTTGTGCAGACCCCCAACATTACAAAAACTGGTAGCGGTTCCACTCCCGATTTAGGGGATCTATCAAATGGTAGCGGTAACACCCATGTGGTCACTCATGCTGGCACGATACTATGCCTTGAGGAAGGTCACTGGCCTTGGAAGATAGACGGGGAATTAAACACAGTCGGGTGCGAGAATTATGGTGGTTCTTTAACAACTTCGATGACTGCACATCCGAAGATATGTCCCGCAACAGGAGAATTACTTGCCTTTAGCTACTTTTCCTTTGAGCCTCCTTATTTGACTTACCTGAGAATCAGTCCTGACGGTCAGTTATTGCAATCAGAGGGAATTAATATTCCTAATATGGTCATGATGCATGATTTTAATGTGACAAGAAATCATGTCATATTTATGGACCTTCCACTCGTTCTAGACTTGTCGCTTTTAGATACGGGAGTCCCCTTTGGCTTTAATCCGTCAGCAGGGGCGCGTCTTGGAGTCATGCCAAGGGAAGGTAGCAATGCAGATATACGATGGTTTGAGATTGACCCTTGCTATGTATTCCACCCGGTAAATGCGTATGAGCATGGTGAAAAAATTATTTTGCACGTTTCCCGTCAACCTGAGGCTTTTGGCTCTAGCTCTGATGATTATGCTGAAGTTGGAAGACTGTGGCGTTGGACAATTGATCTAGTGTCAGGAACGGTGACGGAGGAACAAGTTGATGATCGACCTGGTGATTTCGGTAGGGTAGCAGATTCGGTTGTTGGACTTGATGCTAACTATGGGTATCTCATGGCAATGGCTGGCGAAGGAAATAGTGAAGAGCCCGTTTACGGTTCAGCGTTATGGAAATATGATCTACAAACAGGTAAGTGTTGGGAGCATCACCTTGGAGAGGGTGTTAGAGGTGGGGAACCTGTCTTTGCTGCAGACCCTGAATCCGATGGTGAGGATGAGGGCTGGATAATCACAATCGTTCATAGCGAGACAACAGGGTCATCAAAAATGATCATTGTTGATGCTCAAGACTTTGAAACAGAACCTATAGCTACCATTCATTTACCGCAGCGTGTTCCGTATGGTGCACATGGCAGTTGGGTTCCTGATACGAGTTTGTTGTAATTATTCTCGCTGGAAATTAGGATCTCGCCGTTCGGAAGAAGCCGAAGTGCCCTCAATCCAATCCTGTGTTTTGACCAAGCGTGATTGTTCAGATGCTTCATGCAGTGTTGCCTTCTCAACTCGGTCAGCGAGGTCACCTCTTAAAGTTTTTCGAATTGACTCAATTGCTAATGGAGCTGATTTAGCTATTTCTTGAGCGTACGCAGTAGTAGCGTCTCTCAATTCTGCAATCGGGACAAGCTTGTCGCAGAGACCTAGTTCTGCAGCTTCTTCACCAGTTACTCGTCGTCCTGTAAAGAACATATCGTTACTTGCTTGGGTTCCGATAAGTTCGGGTAAGGTGACGCTCAAACCGAATCCCTGGTGGAAGCCTAGACGAGAAAAGTTTGCGCTGAACCGGGCTTCTGGGGAAGCGAAACGGAAATCAGCAACTAGCGCAAGTCCTAAGCCGCCCCCAATAGCAGCTCCTTGGATTGCTGCAATGATGGGTTTACGGCACCTAAAAATGCGAACAGCGCCTGCGTATAAGCCGAGCGTGTCGTTCCCATTAGAACCACCTGAAAAGTCCGCACCAGCACAAAAGTGCTTACCTTGAGAGCACAACACTGAAACGCGAACATCATCGTTCTCGTCGAGATGTTCAAAAGTATTTGCCAAACCCGAAATTAGATTAGTGCTAAAAAAATTATTTGGTGGTTTACAGATCTCAACGATTGCTACATGATTTTGTTTATAGGTGACTTTAATTTCGTCCGTCATTTGAGGTTCCTGTCAAATAACGCATGTAATCGTTCCCAATGGCGTTCAGCAGCCCCTTTGTCGTAAATCTTTCCCCGACCCGGAAAAGCAAAACCATGATGTGCTCCCTCGTACAACTCAACTCTTCCGTTTGCGCCTGATTGCTCAATTTCTGTTGAAACCTGTTCAACCATTTCTAGAGGGACGTACTCATCATATTCTGCACACGCTATATATAGCTCAGCATTGGTTTGTGGGAACCCTAAATGTGGCGAGTCATCGGCATCAACCACTAACCGCACACCATATATTGATGCAGCTGCCTTTACCTGTGATGGGTATGCTGCCGCTACGAACAGTGAAAATGGCCCGCTCATACAGTAGCCAACGCATCCGATTGACTCTTCATCAGCATGTTCATCTGATTTGATGAAGTTCAGTATCGCTTCTGTATCTCGGACCACCATTCGGTTTCCAATTCCAGACATCAACGTAAACATCTCTTCAATATTATTTCCGGTTTCGAAATCTAATTCAAAATTGTCTGTGGTCCGATAGTACAGATTAGGAAGAACAACGTAGTACCCAGTCGTTGCAAGGCGTCGTGCCATATCATGAAGCTCCTCGCGTTTTCCCGGGGCATCCATAAAGAACAAGATGGCAGGGAAAGGACCGTTTTCTTCTGGGTGACATATGAACGACCCCATCAAACCTTCAGTTGTTTGGATATCAACATGATGTTCAATCATGTTGCGAGCTTAATTCCTTATTTTTCAAAAGGCTTGTTTGACTCTGAAAAAGACAAAGCAGTGACCTTCGCGCTATACATATAAGAAGTGAGGGATTTGTATGATTGATTTATCAGGAAAGACGGCTTTAGTTACCGGAGCAGCATCAGGCATTGGATATGGCATGGCAAAGAGGCTGGCTGAATGCGGAGCTAACGTTGCACTTTGCGACATTGAGTCGAATGTGAAAGAAATTGCAAACGAAATAGGAAATGTGACAAGCACTAAGGTGAAGTCGGCTGTTGTTGACGTTAGAGAGGCATCCCAAATTTTTGCATTTACCAACGAAGTGGTTGATGAATTCTCTAGTCTGGATATTGTCGTTGCGAATGCTGGGGTTTGGACTTCTACAGACCCTGTAGAGGACTCACAGGAAAAGGCTGTCTCTGACTGGGATCTGCTCGTTGATACGAATCTTAAAGGTATCTTTCTCACAGGTAGAGCAGCAATTCCTCACTTCGTGAAAGGTAGGCGAGGATTCATTCTTAATATTGCTACTGACCACATTTGTCCCCCTCCAGGTTTTGCAACCGGGGGCGGTACACGAATGGATATTTATGATGCCTCCAAATGGGGAATAAACGGTCTTACACAAAGCTGGGCAAAACGTCTCAGCGCAGATAATGTGCGCGTTAACGCTTTTTGCATGGATGCAACTGATTCAGAGATGATCAGGTACGCGTCACAGAAATTCAATCGACAAATGTCCGAAGAGGTAGTTGATTCATGGATGAAACCTCACCAGCTCGCAGACCTGATGCTAGAGCTTTATGACGAGGGCTCTGATGGGCGTACAGGCGAAAATATTGGTATCTGGTTAAACCACCCGATAGAGCTCCCTCCACGGCAGGGAATTCTGCCGTCCCGTCACCCATAAGAACATCATGCGAGTAGGGGTTTCACTATCGTCAACATCTTTCGAAAACGATCCTCATACAGGTGCGAATGCCTTAGTTGAGAGGGCGCGAGTAGCGAATCAAGCAAAGTTAGACCTTCTTTCGCTAGGGGATCATCATTTGACACCTGTGAACTATTTCCAAAACGTTCCCATGCTTGGCCGTTTGATGGCTGAGTGGAATTCCGGTCCGGTAGGATGCTTGTTTCTGTTGCCGCTTTGGAATCCTGTGCTGGTCGCGGAACAAGTGGGAACTTTAGCTGCTTTAACTCAGTCAACATTTGTTCTTCAAACAGGTGTTGGGGACGGGCAGGATACGTTTGAAGCCATGGGCGTAACCCTCAAGACTAGGGGAACATCACTTGAGGAAAGCATAACTGAGATTAAAGATATTTTTGAGCGTCGGGGAGTGAAAGGAAACCCAGACCTGCAGGTTAACCCGATTCCCAACCAGAAAGTTGAATGGTGGATTGGAGCAAGTACGAGTACTAAAGGGATCCAACGTGCAGCAATAATGGGGGATGCGTGGTACGCCGCACCATTCCTGAACCCCGCAAAGGCAGAAGAATTACTTGCTCATTATCTACAAGCCTGTGAAAAACACGGGAAGCAGCCACGTCCAGTTATCCGTAAAGACGTCATTATTCTTCAAGATGGAGAGAAAGCATTGGAAATGGGGTCTCAGATTATCCAACGCGGTTACCGAGGTATGAAAAGTGATGCGGTCATAGTCGGTAATCCCATTCAAGCTGCTGAACAATTACGCCCTTTCAAGGACATGGGCTTCACAGATGTCACATGCAGATGCATGAGCATTCCTCACGAAGAGACACTTGAATCTATATCACTATTAGCCGAAGTACGAGAATTGCTGAATAACTAGTTTCTAGGCCATACTCTCGGGCAGTATTCGTGTGTGAGAATATCTCCCTCGGTGATTGTTTCGTGATGTGATTTCAGCGGGGCACCTCGCCTGAGAAGATATCTGGCGTCGTCTCCACAGTACCGAATAGAGATAGCCCTCCGAGACTGGCTTACTGACCTATTCGCTGATGCTCCGTGGAGGGTGCGGGCATGATGAATGCTAATGTCACCCACTAATAAGGTAGGTGCGACAACATCTTCTGAAGCGACTGCTGGAACCCGTTTCCCCTCAGTGTTTGGAAGAGGCTTATCTGAAACAAACCAGTTTGGTCGATACGCAGTTTTATCCTCATGTGACCCTTTCACAAACCGAATCGCACCAGTAGCTGGAGAGGCGTAATCAAGGGGAACCCAAACCGTGCAAACCTGTTCTCCACTTACATGAAAATAAGACAGGTCCTTATGAAAAGCTGTTTCTTCAGCGGTATTTGGTTCCTTCACTAAAACAGAATCTTCATATAACCACAACGACTTGCTTTGAAGGACACGCGCCACAATCTCTGGGATAACGGAGTTGCAAGCAAAGTTTTCAAAATCACTATCATCAACCCAATGATCAGTTCCAGCAATGAAACGTCCAACTTTCTCATTTGCAGAAATATTTTCATCGGTAAGAGCAGTTTCCGGAGTAATGATGGATCCTAGCTCTGAGAGATCAGTCCCATCTTTGGCTAACACCCGACTGATCGCAGCTTCCATAGATAAAACATAAGTAGGGTCAATGACGTTTCTAAGGACAACAAAACCGTCATCCCAAAATTTTTCAATTTCAGTTTCTTCTACAATTCCACGATGTTCGCTCACCTTGCTAGCCATTTACGATTCTGTTGTCGTAGAGCCGCCCTATTTCTGTGTCCGAAAGTTGAAGGATATCTGCGAGTATTTCTGTTGTGTGTTCTCCTAGTCGTGGAGCTGGTAGAGGTGCCGAGCGACCTAGCTCTTGGAAATTAAGGGGGCTGCCGGGCGTAAGATATTTACCGATACCTTGTTGGTTGATTTTTGTAAACATCGGATTGGATTCAGATGCACGTCGATCATTTTCTACTAGTTCTTTGAAAGTCTGATATGGCCCCCAGCAAACGCCCAGATCATCCCAAACTTGTTGTATTTCGGCAAAGCTTTTCTTCTGGCACCATGCTTCTATATACGGGTGAATACGTTCTCGAATTTTGAAACGATCACCTTCATTTTCTAATAAATCAAGCGCTTCTTGTTTTGCGACTTGTTCCATAGCTTCTGTCATCTCGCATGCAGAGCATAGGGCTTGCCATTGTTTTTTTGTTATCGCTACTGCGATTACTCTTTTTCCGTCAGCTGTTGTGTAGTCCCGTCCGAGAGCGCCGTAGAGTTCATTTCCGATACGTTCGCGTTCAGAGCCAAGAATCTGTGCCTCTGCGATGTGTCCAAGGGCAGCAACGGCAGAAAGTGCAACGTCGCTGAGGGCTAATTTGATGAATTGTCCATTATTTGTTTGATCTCTATGGCGACCCGCAGCAAGTAAACCCATTGCTGCTGTCTGCCCACACACGATATCCCATGCGGGCAGCACATGGTTTATAACACCGTCGTACCCCCCTGGTCCTGTGACGGAGGGGTAACCCATGGCTGAATTGACTGTGTAGTCAAGGGCGGTTGAACCATCATGATTTCCTATTATGTTCAGCATGATCAGATCTTCACGAGTTGCGCTAAGGTTTTCATAAGATAACCAACCTTTAGCGGGGAAGTTCGTCAGGAAATAGCCGGAATCCTCACCGTGTGCTCCAATTAACTCTATAAGTAATTCCTGTCCTTGTTCAGATCGGAAATCGACTTGAATAGATTTCTTTCCTTTATTAAGTCCAGCCCAGTAAAGCGATAACCCATCTTCAGTCAATGGCCACCGCTTATAGTCGAGACCTCCACCTATAGGGTCAAATCGAATGACTTCGGCCCCTAGTTGGGCGAGGGTCATTCCCCCAGAAGGCGCAGCAACAAACGCCGACCCTTCAATGACTCTCATGCCAGTAAGTGGACCACTCATTCGTTCCCCTCTGTTTTAATTCCTAAAGATCTTTCTATAAAACTCAACTGTATTCGTAAAAGGTTCTCAGCAACAGTTTCTTGTGGGGTCATATGTGTGACTCCGGTGAGTGGCAGAACCTCATGATATCTACCTGCTTCAAGCAAGGCCTGAGATAATTGAAAGGTGTGAGCAGCCACAACATTGTCATCGGCCAACCCATGAATCAGAAGTAGAGGCCGTTCAAGTTTGTGCGCTTCGTTGCACAAGTTTGTCTTGATGTAATTCTCTGGTTTCGTTTCAGGGTGCCCAAGGTACCGTTCAGTATAATGTGTGTCATAGAGTGACCAGTCAGTAACAGGGGCTCCTGCAACAGCAGCGTGGAATACACCGGGGCTTCTAATCACAGCTAAAGCGGCCAAATATCCACCATAAGACCATCCGCGAATCGCAACCCTATCTAAGTCAATGAAATCATAGATTGACGCAACACTATGAAGAGCATCAATTTGGTCCGCTAGAGCGCTGGTGGCGAGGTCCCCATAAACCTCTCTTTCAAAAGAAGGGGAGCGTCCGGGTGTTCCCCTTCCATCCGTTACGACAACAGCAAAGCCTTGATCAGCGAACCATTGTGACACTCCGTAGAGGCCGCGCGCATTTCGAACCCGTTGAGCGTGAGGACCCCCATATGGATCAAGCAAAACAGGGAGATTAGTCGCACCATCATGATCTGCCGGCAGAAGTAACACGGTTTCAAGATCTAGCTCTCCTGCCTTATGGAAGAAACTATTGAGTGAAATGTTAGGGATCTCTGAATGATCCTGAATCTCAGCAATGAGCTCATTGTCCTTATAGAAATCTGTTCTCACTCCATGGAAGTCCATACTTCTGCGCTGAATGACCATTAATGAATTATTGGCAACAGCTTCGTGAACTCCCCCAATTTCCGTAATTAACGTGGTCTCGCCGGACACAGTCACGCGACATATCTGTTGATCTAAGGGATTCGGACTACATGTAGCTAGAAGCCCATCCTCGTTGCAATGTATCAGGGACCGTATTTGAAGTTCCTCAGGGGAACAAGGGTTCCCATCAATTACAACTCTTCTTGCCTCACCCCGATCTTCAATCGTGACGATCCGGTCTCCAATTACTTTTGGAGCACCAGGAACAATTTCGACCCAGCACTCATTTTCCCATTGATATATTTCTTCAATAGAACCATCTGTCGTGTCGACATGGAGTATGCCTGTTGTTTTTTGATCACGTGTTTGAACAGTTGCAAAAATGACATTTGGGTCAGTCCATTGGATACTGACAAGATATTCCCATGTATTATTCTGATTCCAGTCAACAGGGACCGATTCTCCATCTAATGAATAGATTCTGAGTCCGACATTGGGGTTCTCTGTTCCGGCTTTTGGGTATTTTATCACAACTGGCGCATCGCTAGGATCTGAAGAATTGAGGATATGCCATGAAAGAACGTTAGATTCGTCAATGCTCGTGACTAGTAGTTTGTTGTTATTCGGGGACCACCAATATCCCCTTCGTCTGCCCATCTCTTCGGCAGCGATGAAGTCAGCAATACCATATAATTTTTCATCTGTTTTAGGAGGGGTAACAGCGTGATCGTTTCCGTTTTCGTCAACATATCTCAATTGGCCTTCTGAAACATATGCGATCAGGTTTCCGTTTGGGCTTATTTGTGGGTCGAAGATATCTCTATCCAACTTGAAATCAGATACCTCGGAGGACTCAACCCCGATTTTAAATAGTGACTTGTTAGATGCAAAGGCTATGTTCGGTGAATGACTGTTCGCACTGTACGATACGATTCCGGCCCCTATTTCTCGAACCCGTTCACGGCGAGCTTGTTCTTCGCGTGAAATAGTCTCACCACTACCGCTATTTATTAAAGTTTCAAGATCAGCAATCACTTTTGTTTGACCTGAAGAAGCACTCCAAGCCCACAGTTTATTCAATGGGTCATTCCCCGAATTTGATTGCAAGAACGTGACCCAATCTCCACCAGCAGACAAGGAAAAGGATCGTGGCGCACCAATAGTAAATCTTCGTGTTCTAGCGTTTTGTCTCGGGAATGATTCCATCAATATTTTTTTCCTTATCTTCTTCCACGATATTCGCTACAAACAGGTTCTTCACCATAGAATCCGAGTAATGACTAGAGATCAAAATATGGAAGAACAATACCGCCTTAAGACTAAGCAGTGGCTTAAAGACAACATTGACCCTCTCAAAGAACGACAACCCTTCTCAACTCTTCATTGGATGCCGAGTAAAGAAACCGAAAACAATCACCACAACGCATGCCAACAACTGCAAATGGGACTGTACGAAGCAGGCTTTGCAGGAACTACCGTTCCTACCGAATACGGCGGTCATGGTGGTGAAGCATGGATGCAAAAAATCTTCCGTGAAGAATCAGCAGGTTATCAAGTACATACTGGCTTTTATCACTCAATAATCTCGATGGCCCTTCCAGCATTACTTAAATACGGAACAGAAAATCAAAAACAAGAGCACATTAAGAAGCTAATAAGTGGTGAAGTTAGCTGGTGTCAATTATTTAGTGAACCTGGCGCAGGTAGTGACTTAGCTGGGCTTGGAGCTAAGGCTGAACTTGATGGTGATGAATTTGTGATACATGGACAAAAGGTGTGGAATTCTGCCGCAATGTACGCCGATATGGGAATCCTGCTCGTGAGAACAAACCCAAATGCGCATAAACACGAAGGTATAACATTTCTGCTATTTGATATGCACCAACCGGGCGTTGAAGTTCGGCCACTCATACAAGCACATGGTGCAGGGCACTTCGCTGAAGTTTTTTTGGACGGAGCACGGTGTCATATCCAGAATGTGCTCGGAGAAATAGATAAGGGGTGGGGGCCAGCTCGTGTAGTAATGAGTAACGAGTCCGCCATGATTGGCGGAGCCGCAGGAGATAATCCAAGTCAACTAATACAATTGTCGCAAAGTCTAAGTAGGAATCACGAGCCTGTTTTACGGCAAAAGTTAGCAAACGTGTATGCCAGAAATAAACTTCTCAAACTCATGAGTGAAAGAATCTCTGTAGCTGTGCGTAACGGACAGATGCCACCTATTCATCCTTCGATCGTTAAACTCTTTGTTGCTCAGAATAGAAGGATTGAAGGTGACCTTGCCCAAGAAATTTTAGGTGCAGCTGGTGTAGTAACTTCGCACACCGCAAGCGAGTGGGCAATGGAAGTGCTGCATTCACGATACCCGATATCTATTGGCGGAGGGACAGATGAAGTCCACCACAATAATTTAGGGGAGCAGGCACTAGGATTGCCCAGAGATATTCGCGTTGATAGAGGGATCCCATGGAAAGACATTCCAAAGGGATAACCCAAAATCCCTGTTACGCGCACATATTTTTTACCGACGCGCCAGAGAATACAGATTACGAAGGCAATTCGGATATCCTTTCTGTCGATATTTTGACTGATCAGTCACCGCTTGAAGAATTACGAAGAATATCAAATTTGAAACCCCGGTTTTCTGGTATTGTTTGGTCCCTAACGCCACACATTCAAGCTGATTTTGGGGTAGCTGTTATGAAAAAATTTAGTTGGGACAACAGAACAGCTAATTCCTTTCCGAAGTTCGGGGGAGTAAAGCAAATTTCTCTTGTAAGCAAAAAAAATAACCTAGATATCAATACGTTTCATAACCGATACCAAGCACATGAATCTATAGCTCGGCAGCATCACGGAATGCAGGCTTATGCGCAAAGCATGCATATTGAGCCCATTTATGGAAATCATCCTGATGGAAGTGAAATCAATGCGATTAGCGAATTATGGTTTGGAACCAGAAATGACTGGAACGAACGATTCTATTTAGAAGCATCGAGTGCTGAGGTGGTAAAAAGAGATACCGAGGGATTTATTAACTTTGGTAAAACTCAATCAGCTATAGTCACTGAGATAACGCACAGAAAGTATTTATGAATGAACCAAAGCAAATAGAGGCAAATCTAGACCCTCAAGTTATTCATGCAATGCTCCTGAGGTTAAAAGATACAAAGTGGCCCCCAACAATAGGAGAAGACAGCTGGGATTATGGTGTGCCGAAGCAGTGGATGAAGGACATGGTCAATTATTGGACCACCGAGTGGAAGTGGGAAAATGTGGCTACCCAGATAAATGAATGGGAGCACTTTTCTGTCACCATAGATGAGGTACCCATCCATTACCTGTACGCACCGGGCAAAGGGCCAAACCCAAAGCCATTAATTTTAACCCACGGATGGCCGTGGACATTTTGGGATTTCAAAGACATCATCGGCCCATTAAGCGATCCTGAAAAGTTTGGGGGAGACCCAAAGGATAGCTTTGATGTGTATGTTCCTTCGCTTCCGGGATTCATCTTCTCTTCACCGTTAACCAAAGCTGGTGTTGACGTCCGCGAAGTAGCGAAACTATGGAACACCTTAATGACAGATGTTCTTGGTCACAAGAAGTTTTGTGCTCATGGTGGAGATTGGGGGGCTTTGGTAACAGCACACCTAGCCCATGAGTTCCCTGATTCGCTTATCGGAGCTCATATGAGTTTAAGTGTTATTCCCGGGCTAGATAGGCGAAGCTTGCCCCCCGAATCATGGGGTGAGCATGAACAGTGGAAGATAGAGAGAAGTAAAGAGGCAGAGGACACAATACGGTCGCATATCACCACGCATTTATTAGACCCTCAGACACTTGCATACGGGTTGGCTGATTCTCCAGTAGCTACAGCAGCGTGGATATGGGAACGAAGAAGAAACTGGAGTGATAATACCGGTGAAGTAGAGCAATCATTCACAAGAGAGCATTTATGTACCACAGCGTCTCTCTATTGGTGTACTGGCTCCATAGGGTCTTCTCTCAGGATCTATCACGAGCACTTTAAAAAACCGTGGCCCCTTGTCCACGAACGAATTCCTAGACTCGAAGCTCCGACAGGAGTAGCGGTCTTCCCTAAAGATGTTGTGCACCTCCCACATGCGACTTTGGAGAAATACACGAATCTTAAACAATACTCTGTGATGCCTTCCGGAGGGCATTTCGCAGCAGCAGAAAAACCAGAACTTGCAACAGAAGATATAAAAAAGTTTTTCAGAAAACTTCGCTAAAGTTCCTTTAATTTCATTTTTGAAGCTTCAAGAAGCGCATCGATACGGGCATTGAATCCTGCCATCTCATCACCAATATCTTTATTTCCCATAGCTCCGGCTGTAAACCTAACTCTAACGCCTTCAGTAATTGCGGCTAGACGCCAAAATTGAAAAGCAACATAGAACGGCAAGTTTGAAAGGTCCCGACCTGAAGCTGATTGATACCTTTCAGCAACCATTTCGGGAGTGATATACCCTTCTGCAAGCGTTGGAGCATCGCTCATAATAAGTGAATCTGACGAGTTCCTCTCACCCCACCACATAAGCATCCCACCTAAATCTGCAAGTACATCACCAAGAGTACATAACTCCCAATCCAATACAGCTGCAACTCGGTTATCAGCACCAATCATGCAATTATCAAGACGATAATCACCATGGGTTATTCCGTAACCATCTTGAGTCGGAACACATCTTTCAAGTTCTTTATGGAGTTCGTAGAAAAGCGGCATATCTCTATCAGATCCCTCATCTACTTGCCGCTTCCACCTTCGTAATTGTCGACCAACATAATCCTCACGTTTCCCTAAATCGCCAAGCCCAACGGTCTCAGGATCAACGTTATGAAGAGTAGCTAGAGTCTCGACAAGTGAAATGCTTTGGGTCCTTCGATCAGATGGCGAAAAGTTCTTAGCATCAATACGGTCTTTTACTATATTGCCTTCAACAAAATCCATAATAAAGAAAGGGGCACCCGTAACTTTTTCGTGTTCACACATCCCAACAATTCCTGGCACGGGTACATCACTATCTCCTAAAGCAGAAATAATTTTATGCTCACGACCCATGTCATGGGCCGAAGCAAGTATGTGACCTGTAGGGGGTCTCCGGAGAATCCATTTTCTTCCGTCTTCATCCGACAGCATGTAAGTAAGGTTTGATCTGCCGTGAGTAACCACCTCAAAAATGACTTCGCCAACAACCCTTACTCGTTCACTAAGCCATTCTGTGACATTCGCTTTATCAATTCCTGGAAGATCATCATTACTCATTCTTGAAGCGTAGAGCGTAATTCGCTTAATGTTAAATCCCTAAGCTAATGCAACTTTTTTGCATGATTACTCTGAAAGTGTGCCTACAGATTTCATATATTCTAATATGTCACCTTGGAGCTTATTGATGGACTCTATTCCTTATTATCTAGTTATCGGCCTGTGCGCCTACCTCTTGGGGTCAATTCCAGTTGCGTACATTATCGCCAAGGGCATAAGAAGTGTTGATGTAAGAAGTGTAGGAGAAGGTAATGTTGGAGCTAGAAATGTCTTCCATACTGTAGGCCACCGGTGGGGTTCACTAGTATTTCTCTTTGATTTCGCCAAAGGGGCCACAATTGCTGCTTTGGTCTCAGATGAAGACTCTATACGAATAGCTTTCGCAGGCTTTTTCCTATTGCTAGGTCACGCATACCCTATTTGGCTGAAATTTATAGGAGGTAAAGGGCTCTCCCCTGTAGGAGGATTTACTGCAGCGTTGCTTCCTTATTCTGCATTAATTGCGATATTAATTTCTGGACTCGTGTGGCTTAAAACCCGTAAATTCATGCCAACGACAGTTACGGTTATTGTCCTCACGATAGCGTTTGGCCCAATCTTCAGTTATCAACTAGAAAGAATGATTATCTCAATCGGACTATTTATACTTGTGGGAGTTAAACGAAAAATTGATGAACCAAGGACTAAAAAGATTGAAGGAAGTAATGATTGGCCTAAACTATCGGGTGATAGCAACTAGTTAATTCGCGTGGAGTAGGACTGTATGACTTGGGAATTTATCTTTGGAAGATTTTTGACGCTGCTGCTAGTTTGTCAACTTTGCTTAATTCTGTGGAATCTGCGAGTAGTGATTCGCCCAAAGGCAAAGCTTCCAAAATCACATATGAAAGTGAGTCTTTTAATCCCTGCAAGAAATGAAGAAGGATCCATAGGGGCCTGCCTACGATCACTCATTAACCAAGATCACGACAATATTGAGATTATCGTGCTTGATGATCATTCAACAGATAGAACTCGATCAATCGTTGAGTCTCAAGGCCACAACATCAAACTTGTAGAAGGAGAATCGATGCCAGTTGGATGGACAGGAAAAAACTGGGCCTGTCACCAGCTGTCACTTTATGCAACAGGGGAAGTCTTTTTCTTCATAGATGCTGATGCGGTTCTAGAACCTTCGGCTATCACGTCGGTTCTGCATGTTATGGAAACAGAAAATGTTGACATGGTAGCATCATTACTCAGGAACCAAGGAACATCATTTTCCAGCAGTATTCTTCTTCCAATCGTTAATCACGCAATTCTCGCACTATTTCCAGCTTCTCTCATTCACAGGAGCTCAAATCCCGATATAGCTTTAGCTTTCGGGCCTTTTATAGGTGTTAGTCGTAATGCATATAAAAAATCAGGTGGTCACGCGGCGTACCCTGATCACATTGTCGATGACGTACAACTTGCTCGTTCAGTCAAAGCTGCAGGATATCAACAAAGATTAATCAACGGTACTGACCTCGCTATGACCACTTGGTATTCAGGTTTTAAAGATATATGGAAAGGATTCTCGAAAAACGCCTACGGGGCCTTGAGCTACAGAACTTCGTTGTCTCTCTTAGTCACGTTTTTGGTAGCTCCGCTAATGGCTTTACCTTTTCTGCGACTCATTGCGGGCTTTTTTGGCGCATCTGTTCCTATGGAGGTTCTTTGGCAAGTAGTTCTTCTCATATTGGGAAGGTTTATCACTTCGTCAGTGGGAAGAGATCCATTGTGGGGAGTCATTTTTCACCCTTTCGCAATGTTGTTCTGGGGAGCAACATTATTCTGGTCAATGATCATAGCTGTAACAGGGCAAAGCATTGAGTGGAAGAACAGAAGTTACGTTACTAAACCAAAGCAAAAAAAAGACCTTACAGAAGATAACTAAAGATAGTTGTGCCTCAAAGCTGTTATCAATAAGTGACCTTAAATGTTAATGCCTTACAGCTAATGTGTATTAAATGATTCGTCCGCATTTCCCACCTCCTCCTTTACTTGATCCCGGGTGGTATTCTGACCCAACTGGACGTTACGAGGCTCGTTATTGGGACGGGCAAAAATGGACAAAGCACGTATCTCATTATGGTGCAGTTGGCACGGATCCAATATTACGAGCGAGATTTGACCGTTTATGGGTCCGGCTCGTTATCCGACTGGTCACTTGGGTTGCTTTCATACTGGCTGTTTACTTATTAATAAAGTCATTTTGGCCTTCAGGGTTTCTCGGCGAATCAAGCATGATGTCAAACATCAGCAAGGATCAGTATGTCATTACATCTGATTCTGCTCTCTTTAGTCATATCGGTATTACTATTAAAGCGGTCATAAGATTATGAAATCTACTATCAAATACATAGGAATCTTTTTATTTGGTGCTTTAGCATCGTTTCTGGGTCTTATCGTATGGGGAGATACCAAAGGTACGGAACTAACTCTGCTAAATGTCACAAATGCTGTTGAAAACACTTCAAGTCCAACACCAAAGCCTCTTTTGCCAGTAGACGATGACGAATTATCACAAAACACACCTATCACCGCATATGCACAATATTCAGGTGACTCCATAGCATTAACCGGCAGTGTTAATGCGCAAGCCCTTGCTGATGCATTGATCGTAGCTTCAAATCAACTTGCTCCTGGCGGAACAGTAACCGCAGAGCTCGAAATCCTAAGTGGCGTAGATTTAGCAATCATTAATTTGGAAATCTCAGGAGAAATAATTGATGACTCTGATCGCTCACGAGTGGTAACTAGATTTGAAGCTTTAGGAGTTAAAGTAATTGACAAGTTAGTTATTGAAGGATCTGAGCGGACAGTCTTTGAAGTGATAAGGGACTTACCTGAACTTAGTCAGGTTTTTGATTTTTTCTCGGCAGCTGGCGTTGAAGAACAAATAAGTGAGGAGATTGTTTCTGTAACGGTCTTCGCTCCCACAAACGAAGCTATGCAGGCCTTAGACATAACAGCACTTCAGGAGTTTGCTCAATTGGTGCAATTAAGTGACATTCTTCAATTTCATTTAGTTCCTGGTGGCTTTTACCTGTCGCAGCTTTCTAATGGAGCTGACCTGAAGACGTTGAAGGGCGAATCATTAACAGTTCAAGAAGTCGATGAATCTACTATCAAGATTCAAGACAGCTTAGTGATACAAGCAGATATCACAGCTGCAAATGGGGTAATTCATATCATCGATGCTGTTCTAATTCCAGGAACAATCAAAACAGAGATAGCTTTAAACAAAATAGTCGGCTCTGACCCGATTCTCTTTGCCGTTGGTAGTCCGTTTTTGGCAGAAAGTTCTAAACCAATTCTTAATGAAGTGGCTGAAATCCTTATTGATAATCCAGAAGGCAATTTAGAAATTGAAGGACATTCAGATACTGATGGAGCTGAGGATATAAATCTCGATCTTAGCGCAAGCAGGGCTGAAGCTGTTCTAGAATATCTAATATCCAGAGGAGTTGAACCTAGTCGTCTTTCAGCTACTGGGTATGGAGAAACTCGATTGAAGGTTGATCCGGAGGTGACTGCATCAGATCGTGCAGCGAATAGAAGGATAGAATTTAGAGTTATCTTTGGTAATTAGATAATTAGATTGAGCAGGTAAGCCCAGTTCCGCCTAAACCGCAATAACCATGCGGGTTCTTTCCTAAGTATTGTTGGTGGTAGTCCTCGGCAAAGTAAAAGGTTGGAGCTAACAAGATCTCCGTAGTTATTTCCCCGAACCCCTGTTCAGTCAAGGTCAATTGAAAAACAGATCGTGACTCTTCAGCTTCCTCGTATTGGTCTTGCGAGAAACAATAAAGTCCGCTTCGATATTGAGTTCCGATATCGTTCCCTTGTCGCATGCCTTGAGTTGGATTGTGGTTTTCCCAAAATGTTTTCAAAAGTGATTTATAACTCAGTAGCTTGGAGTCAAAAACAACCCTGACAACCTCATTGTGGCCCGTCATTCCAGAGCAAACTTCTTCATATAAGGGATTGGGAGTAAATCCGCTTGCGTACCCAACTGAAGTTGTAATTACGCCATCTAAAACCCAAAACTTTCGCTCTGCCCCCCAAAAGCATCCCATTCCAAACATGGCTGATACCAAGTTATCTCCAAGCGGGTCAATTTGGGAAGAGCCTAAAACATAGTGATTCTCTGTTATTGTCATCTCATCAGTTCTTCCAGGCAAAGCCATTTCTTCATTCGGCATCTGAGGTAAAAACATATCTTTATTTCGCATCCAAGTATCCTCAATTACCTCGTTTGTAGAACTCCATTGTCAAGCACGACTCTATCTCCAGCTATAGTCCTGAACTTGAAATCACCCTCATCTTCCCAGACATGGACCTCAAGTTTTTCGCCAGGGATGACAGGTGAACTAAAACGTCCATCCATACTTTTGAATTTTTCAGGATCCCCATCGCACGCAAGGTGAACCAATGCTCTTCCAGTAAAGCCGTAGGTGCAGAGTCCGTGTAAAATTGGCTTAGAGAATCCACCCAAAGCAGCGAAAGAAGGGTCTGAGTGAAGAGGATTCCGGTCTCCGTTTAGTCTATAAAGGAGTGCTTGGTCATTTCGTGTTTCGTAGCTGACGATACTATCCGCATCGCGCTCAGGAAATATTACCTTGTCCATAGGGCCGCGCTCTCCTCCCCAGCCACCTTCGTCTCGAAAAAATAACTTACTAATATTAGTGAAAACTGGAAGGTTGTCGCTGGTATCGATAGCAGTGGTTTCTAAAATTACGAGGGCAGCTTTCCCTTTATCATAAATGTTAGATACTTTGCTCGTCGAAGTGACTGTCGCTTGCGTCGGAAGCGGCTTATGAAGAATAATTCCTTGCTCTCCATGAACCATTTTTGAGTAATTCACATCACCCAAATGTGCAAGAGGCCCTCGCCCTCCAGTTCCTCCCAAAATAACACACATGGTAGGTAAGGCTTTTTGAGTGATGTCTTTTGTGTTCTCTGTGGTGAATTCTAATTCGAATCCAGTAGGGTCTGTTGCGCCAGCTCCCACGCCTAAACTGTAAAGTAAGCAATCCTTTGAGTCCCATGAACTTTCATGAGGTTCAGATTCCATGCCGATAGCGTCTAAATTAATGCCCATGTTTAACTCCTTCTAATGACTAAACACTACTGCATAGAGTCTTGCATCGTCACTTTTACGGCTACAACCAAGATGAAGGAATACGCATAGAAGAAATTGAATGGTCGTGACCTTTATTGATTATGAGATCAGCGAATCTTTTCGAAGGATTTATGTGCATTGCTAAATTCTGATTATTTACTGACTGCCAAATCTGATTCGCTAGTGTTCTGCGATCTTCAAGACTCAAGTCTTTGAATTGGAAGAAGAACGAGTTGTTGTCAGTCTCAGCGTTAGCACAATAGTCTAAGAATCTTTTTTCGTACCATTGGATAATTTGTGCTTCGTCCGCTTCAATGAAAATTGAAAAGTCAATATAATCCCGAATCGTATTGCCACTCTGATTTTTCCCTAGAGGAGAGTCTTGAAGAATATTGACTCCTTCGAGAATGAGAACGTCAGTTACACGGCACTCCAAAGCTTCTTCCTCAATATCATATGTTTCATGGGAATATAAAGGGATCTTGAAATCTGATTTACCCTCCCGAGCTGCAGAAAGAAACTTGATAATACTGCCATGGTCAAAGCTTTCAGGGAAGCCTTTTCGATGCAGAATCTGGTCCTTCTGTAATCGCGAGTTAGAGAAAAGAAAGTTGTCAGTTGAAATAACTTGAGCTTCAAGTCCGGTAGGAGAACTTTCCATTATCTTCTTTAGAATGGTCGACACTGTAGATTTTCCTACAGCAACACTTCCTGAAACTCCAATTATCAATGGTTTCTTCTTGTCATGCTCCGTTCTTCTGGTACTTGCTTGATCTTTAATTAGTCTTTGGACGATTGGTGCGTAAAAATTACTAATTTCCATATCTGAAAATACTGGATCTTCTATTTGTTGGTCTTGAGGAGGATTCCAGTCAGTTATGATTTCAAGCCATTCTACTCGGCTTATAAATTGCGTTTCTTTAGACATCCAATTCACCTTGCACTAGGTACCTCACAAACTTTCTATCTACTTTCTAAAATTTATTGACTATGTCTTACTAAAACAAATTTAGAGTACATATTTCAATATTCGCTGTATAAGAGAGAGAATGGAGAGATGAAAGCAATAAAGGTCTCCGGCAAAGTCATTGAGCTGTGTGATGTACCGGAACCAACGGGCGAAGGCGTTCTTGTTAATGTGAAAGCAGTTGGTATTTGTGGGTCAGATATTCACTTGATCGATTCAAACATGATGAAAGTCATACCTGGACATGAGATATCTGGAATAACACCAGATGGTCAACCTGTCGCAATAGAACCAATGCTCTCATGTGGAGAATGTGTGCATTGTAATCGAGGTTCGCAACCATATTGCGAGAGCGCCTTACCAAATACGTTGGGTATAGGCATTGATGGAGGAATGGCTGAGAAAGTTCTTGTCCCTCAGCGTTTTCTTACGCCTTTGCCAAAGAGCGTTAAGGTACAGGATGCTTTTCTGATTGAACCTTTAGCGGTAGCTGTGAGGAGTTTACTCCGAGCGAATGTTAATTCTGCCAAACGGATCATCGTTGTGGGGGGAGGGACCATAGGATTATGCTGTGTTGCAGTTGCAAAATATTTCGGTGTAGATGTTGAGCTTCTTGCACGGCACAACCACCAAATTGAAGCAGGGTTTCGATTGGGAACGCAAACTCTGCGTTCGGAACCGGCAGCTTTGGTGATCGAAGCAGCTGGAACTGAAAGTGCTTTAGCTACTGCGATTAATTTAGTCGCAAAGGGAGGGACCGTCGCAATTCCCTCTACCTACTGGGACCCAATAGAATTGCCAGGTATGGCGATGGGCATGAAAGAAGTTACCTTGATTCCCTCTATCACATATGGAACTACGAAGGGCCAACGTGATTTTGTTTTGGCATCAAAAATTCTCGCCACAACTCCTGAATTGCCTAAAGCAGTAATCACGCACCGGTTCCCACTCGACGCAGCACTTGACGCGTTTAGTGCCGCTCGATCACGTGAGATGGGTGCAATAAAGGTTGCACTAGAGGTATAAAAAATGCTACTGCTAGCTATCATTATTAATGATGAGCACATCGTAACTATTCATAAAGAAGATCATGACAAAATTGCAAAACCCGCATAGATTGACACTGTGAGTAGAGGCAAAATAAAGGGCACTCAATGACAGCAATTGAAGTCCAAGCACCCAACACCAGACCATGGTGGATGGAGAATGCAGGATGTCAAGGAAAGTCGCAACTATTTTTTCCTCCACCAGGCGAAAGGCCAGCCGCAAGAGAACGACGTGAGAATCGGGCTCGAAAGGTTTGCTTTGAATGCGAAGTACTCGCTGACTGCCAGACATACGCTCGTCAGCAAAGAGAACTTGGCTTCTGGGGTGGAGAATCAGAAATAGAGCGAGCTGAAGCTGGATTTGCTCCCACAACCCCCGTTATTGGCTTACGTAGGCATAGAACAGCTACAAATTAAAGCCCCATAAACTAATTCTCTATTAGAAACCAACAATACTGTTAGGCCAGCATCATGAACCAACGCGTCAGCCCGAAGGTTACAATGGTCGAATCAAGCGGTGGTGTCGTGATACCTGTTCATGATTATGGCGGGAGCGGTGACACCATAATATTTTGTCATGCAACAGGGTTCCATGGTCGTTATTGGGACCCTATCTGTGAGCGTCTCCCCGATGGTTTTCGGTGTGTTTCTCTAGATTTTCGGGGTCATGGTGATAGCTCTATTCCGGATGGTCTATCAATGGATTGGATTGGTATGGCTGAAGATCTCCTATGTGTAGTTGATCACCTAGATATTGAACCTGTTCTGGCTGTAGGGCACAGTATGGGAGGGAGTAGCATTCTGTTAGCTGAACAAATTCGACCTAGAACTTTTACTGCAGCATGGTTATTTGAGCCTATAGTTATTTCCCCCGAGATATTTGCTGAGAAAAATTCTAAAGGCTCAGGTCTTGCAGCTGCAGCTAGGAAAAGAAAAGAAACTTTTGCATCACGAGAAGAAGCATATGAACGCTATGCTTCAAGACCACCATTTTCTGAAGTGGATTCAAGTGCTTTGTGGGCATATGTAAATTATGGATTTCGCGATCACGCTGAAGGCGTTATTCTAAAATGCAGAGGAGAAACAGAAGCTCAAGTCTTTGAGAGTTCTTTAACTACAATCTATGAAAATCTGTCGACTGTTCAAGCTAGTGTGACCGTAGCTGGAGGAGGAGACAAGGAAGGGCCAGCTCAAATAGCCCCAAAAATTGCTCAGGAATTAGTGAATGGTCGTTTTGAAATGTTTCCCGAACTTACTCACTTTGCACCAATGGAAGATCCAGATTTTATCGCTACTAAAATCCGTAATGAGCTAATCAGAACTCTTTAGCTAATTCCAAGGTATCGTCAAACCATGGACGCAAGGACTTGGTTAGGTGTAGAACCCTCTCATAACCCTCATCGTTGGCACCTACCGGTCTCTAAAGGGATCTCTACGGGTCACAGAGCCATGTTTGGTGGAAGCGGATTAGGGGCAGCAATAGCAGCTATGGAAGGAACAAGTGGAAGACCAGTCGTTTGGGCCACTTCTCAATATCTTTTGTTCGCAAAAGTCGGGACGGTAGTGGATTTTGATGTCACACTGGCGGTGCATGGAAAGAAAACAACGCAAGCGCGAGCTGTTGGACATGTCGGCGGTACGGAAATCATTACAGTAAATGCTGCCTTAGGTTCTCGTAATTACCCTGAAGAAAGAACTTATGGGTTACCTCCGGAAGTTCAAAAACCAGAATTATGTCCAGTAAGAGAACGATTTTCAAATGTTAACGACTCTCTCGATTCGAGAATTGAACAAAGGTGGGCTTTGCCTGAGGGAGCTACAGACCCTGCTGAAATAGAGCCGGGGAGAATAGCTGTGTGGAGCCGAATGCCAGAACTTCTTGAGCCCTCAGCGGCTACTTTTGCTGTCTTGGGTGACTACGTTCCTATGGGAATCAGTTTCATCCAAGGGGGAAGAGCGGGGTCAACGAGCCTTGATAATACTTTAAGGGTTATTAATTTATCACCTAGTGATTGGTACTTATTGGATATTAGAGTTGATGCCATAGCAAATGGGTTTGGACATGGAGTTATTCATATTTGGTCACAGGATGGAACGCTATGCGCAATCGGAAGTCAGTCTTGTATTGTTCGGAGCAGAGAACCGGGGTCGCACTCTCCTCCCAAAAGGTTGGTTGAATCTCCAAACTAGCTGCAGCGCAAAAGGCTTTTTTTAAATCTTTTCTCTAAATAAGGAAGGATTGCGTTTACCTTTTGGCTGTTTGCCACGTTCATCTTTGATGTCATAATGTAACGCCAATTCAGCAGTTGTGAGAACCTGTCCATTTCTCTCAAACCTTGCTTGATCAGTAGCAAGTCTGGCAATAACTCGTCCTGTATACAGAGGGGTTTCAGAATTTTCTTCATCTAGTGTAATGTCACCCTTTTCGATGCTTTCTAAAATAAATTCTGTTAATACTTGGCTAGGCCAGAGACCTATCACGCAAAGCCCATCGTCCTTACCTTCAACCGCAAAATCTCGGGTCAGTCGATCTGTACCCATCTTAGCGATTCCATAGCTTGCGCTGAGCGCGTAGCGTTCAGATCCGCTGGAAGATATATTAACGATAAGTTTTAGAGAGTCTCTTTGCGTCATCATCAGTTTCGTTGCATGGACGCTTGCAACATAAGCCGCTCTAAGGCCAATTCCGACTTGGTCATCCCATATTTGAACTGGGTGTTCCCAAAATTTTCCCCCCCAAACAGGTGGGTCTGGAATCTTAAATGCGTTATTAACGTGAATGTCTAGTCGGCCATGTTTGCTTGCTATCTCTTCGTACAAAGCCTCAATTTGCTTATCGTCACCTAGGTCTACCCCTACCGGCATTCCTATGCCACCAGCCTGATTAACCATTTCGGCAGTTTCTTCAATGGTTAAAGCACCGTTTCCTTTTGACCTTCCTGTTATGTAGACAGTCGCCCCTCTTTCACCTAGTCCTATTGCAATTCCTCTGCCAATTCCCCGACTGGAACCAGTTACTACTGCCACTTTCCCTTTAAGTTCGCTATTGCTCATAGTATTCTCCTGACTAACCGATGCTTCTAAGGTCAACAACAAATATAAGTGTTTCGTTAGGGGCTATAACGCCACCAGCACCTTGAGGTCCGTATCCTTTATCTGGAGGAATTATGAGTTTGCGACGTCCTCCTACTTTCATACCGACGCAGCCTTCATCCCATCCGGAAATGACCTGTCCGCCTCCAAGGTAGAAAGCGAAAACTTCATTTCGAGACCATGAAGAGTCAAATTCGATGCCAGTTGACCAGGAAATACCAACGTAATCGACGCTGATAATTTGTCCTGACTCACATTCGTCCCCGTCGCCAACAAATAAATCTTCTATTAGTAATTCGCTAGGAGGATCTCCCTCAAACGATTCTTCAACAATGGGTTTATCAAACGGATTCATTATCTCTCCTTGTTTTTAATGGGCTAAAAGAAAGCCAGAAGATGATCTTAACTTATTCGATAATTTGCTTAATGGACCTTCTGTCCATTCTCTCCACGAGGGAATTCCTTCGGTCACCAATTTCTTTCCAAGTTAAGGACGGTACATCTTCTTTTATACCTGCAACTCTTCTGAACGTGATGTCACTAATATCATCAGCGCTCAGCGAGAACCCTATTTCAGTAGCGACTTTGACGCCGTTGCGACTAAAGAAAGATGATGCTACCTCTAAGAATTCTTGTAATAAATCCATTTCAGGATCGAGTTCCTGCATGACAGATGAAAGATAGGCAAAATTCTTTACGAATAGCATGAGTTCTTTTGGAATTCGAGCGCCCTCAGCTAACAAACCTTTAATGAGATTTCGAAATTCATCAATAAATTCCTCTTCTGATAACTCGAGAGGGTCAAAATTGTTGCGCTCTAATTGAAACTCGTTTATTAGAAGTCCGATATCTGCATCCTCAGGAAATGCGCCTAGATCTTTGATTCCCAGAACTTGCGATTCAACATCTCCAGTCATTAGGCCAACAACATATCGTAGAAATGCTTGGCGGCGAGGTCCATCAAGCCGTCCAGTAATTCCAAAATCGACGAGTCCTATTCTGCCAGTTTGATTAAGGAATACATTTCCAGCGTGAAAGTCCCCGTGAAAAATGCCGTGGATCACAGCACCTTCAAGTAGTCCTTCAACCATTTGCCGAAAGACAATTGAAGTGTTTTCGTTATCAATTCCCTTAGAAATGGATTCACCAAGTGAAAGACCGGAAATTTTAGTCATTACTATGACTCTTTCGGTAACGAGGTCAAGTTCTGGTTCGGGAATTTCCCAATCTTGCTTCATGTTTGAGGATAGTACTCGTTTAATCTCAAATAAATTAGCTACCTCGAGTTTGAAATCTAGCTCCTCGCAGATAGTTTCAGCGAAAAGTTCAACGAGAGCAGGCGGGTTGGCAAGAGCAGAAACAGGAATTTTCCCGACAAGTTTTGGGGCAACCCATGCCATAACCTTGAGATCGTTAATAACCTTTTTGCGAATCCCAGGCCTCTGTATTTTTATAACAACGTTTGACCCATCTTCAAGAATGGCTTCATGTACCTGAGCGATTGATGCCGCAGCCATGGGAATTTCTTCTACTGATCGGATAGCTTTTTTTAAATCAAGAAGCTCATCGTTGAGTACCTTTGAGATTTTATCCCAGGGTTCAGGTGAGACCTGATCTCGGCATTTTTTGCATTCCGCTACAAGTGCTTCAGGGAAGACGCCTTCCGCTGCAGATATTAGTTGCGCTAGCTTTATATAGGTTGGGCCCTGAAGTTCTGCAACATGGCGAAGCCTTTTATACAACAGAGCTTGTTTTTCAGATGAATTTGCTTTTCTGTCACGGATTTTCCATGCAATGAAAGCTTTACCGAACCTAAAGACTGTTACTATCAAGCGAATTAATGGGGGAAATTTAGGTTTCCTAATAAGGTTCGGAATTGAAAGACGAAGAGTCTTTCTTGTTTTGTCCGCTTCCCGTATCCATTGATTTATGACTTCAGACCCTTGGGTATCTTGATCCTTTGATTCTGCCTTCACCGTAGTTTTAAAACTTAGTGATTTTTCAGTTATATTATTTTCGCTACTATCTGAGATTTCTATTTCAAGTTTTGCTGGCCCCCAAATACCCATTGAAAGGGGTTTCCACACAACAGGTGATACCAGTTTGTATGATGGGACTTGTTCTACAAATGATGTTAAAGCCTCTTGCAGTTCTGCACGTGCAAGAGAGGCGCCAAGGCAATGATGAGCCCCTGAACCAAAAGCCAAATGAGGGCAACCGTTCTCTCTAAAAATATTGAATTCGAAGCCTTGTTCTTCTGCCTCGGATAGGCCGCCTGCATGGAGCCCAAGAAGAACAGAGGAACCTGCGGGAAAAAGAATTCCATCGATGATCTGATCTGATGTTGCTAGTCGACCAGTTGTCCTGACAGCACTTATATAACGAAGTGATTCTTCTATGGCTGCAGGTACGAGTGAAGGGTCATCACGGAGTGATTGATACTGATCTGGGTGATCCGCTAGAACCGCTAAAGTCGCGCCTAACTGATTTCGAGTGGTGTCTGTTCCTGCAAGTAGTATTGCTTCTACCATGGCGCTTAATTCGTCATGTGAGAGCCGATCTTCGTTGTAATGACTTTGAACCAATTCAGTGAGTAAGTCATCCTGAGGATCATTGACTCTTTTTTTGATCAGGTTTTGCACGTATTCATCAAGTTCTTTTTGAGCTTTTGAAATTTCCCCCAAACGCCCAATAACAGATTCAATATCGGCATCTAATGCAGAGAATATGATGTCTGCCCACTCATCAAAAAGTTTCCAATCATTGTCGTCTACTCCAAGAATGCGGCAGATTACTGGGACAGGATATGGGCGACAAAATTCTGTTACTAGTTCTCCGCCCCCATTTTTCAAAATGCCGGAAACCAAAGCGTCTGCATGCTCTTTCATGAATTCTCGATGTCGGTTCGTATTCCCAGAACTGAATGAAGAGTTAACCAATCTACGTAGCCGTTTATGGTCCTCGCCTTCAACGGATAAAACGTTTGGGCGCATACTGACGGTAGATGGTATTTCCGGAACGATTCGTTGTGCCTGTTCAAGCATTACGTTTAAATCAGTCACGCCACTTTCCATTTGGTCTAACGCAGAGAAACTTGATAAAAGCGATATCCATTCTGGATTGCGTAAAATTGACTTTATTTGTTTGTAGCCAAGTACTAAAGGACCAGCAGGTGTCGTTACTACCCACCCCTGATCTGTCATTGACTCGGTTAACGAGAGAATCTCACCAAAGTTTTCAGCTGAAAGCTCAACATAGGGAACAGCCCCAGGATCATTGACATTAATCACATCCGAAGTAGATGCGGGTGTTCTTTCAGAAGTTGTCATCTCAATCCCTCTTAAGCCAATTCAATTGGACCTCAATCAATCACCGAACCTTCAAAGGATTGAAGATTCAGTGATTAATGTTGGAGTTATAACAGCGTTTATTACGCTCTGGTGAGCGCCTCTTCTAGTATGTTTCTCGCAATGCTGGGGCATTCTGCCAAGAGAGTGTTGAACTCGCTGCGAGACATAGCCAGTATGGTCGAATCATATGCAGCTCTTACGGTTGCACCTCTTGGTTCATTTAAGATTACAGCTCTTTCTCCAACAACTGCTCCAGGGGCAACAGATGCTACCAGCTTGCTATCTCTTTCAACAACGAGCTGTCCATGAACTAATAGAAGCACTTCGTTTCCGAATGCACCCTGATGCATAAGAACACTTCCCTTCTTAACATCAATTCGAGTAGTAAGTCTGCATAGAGTCTCAAGTTCTTGTGGGGTCGCTGTAGCCGCAAATGCGAAATCAGCGTATTGCAGGTGATGATTTGATTTCTTTGCCATAATGTCAATCCTTAAATTTGGGGGGGGGCTTTTTTAAAGCCATCAATAGTCTGCCCTATTTAGACAATGATTGCTCAAGAATAGGTGGTGTCTTTTGTCACTATGTTGAGAGTCACAGATTGTACCGAATCAAACCTAATTAAGTACTGTCAAAGAAATATGCGGAAGTCCTACAATAAACGCCTATTGTGGAGCTATGCCAGATGATGAAGTTAAATTTTGGGATAGTTCTGAAACACCTGAATTTCGGTCTTGGTTAGAAGCGGCAGAAGCTATTGTAGGGACAGAAAATGTTCAACATGTTCTGTACTCTAACTTGGCAGGTGAGTTGCAGATAAATCCGATTTACACACAAGGCACTTCTGAAGAAATGCCTGATTCAATTTCAAAAGGAATTGGATTACGGTCTTCAAACCCGTCTGGAAATATCACTGGTTGGGATATTCGCCAACGTCATTGGGTTGCAGATACGAAATCAACTAATTTGTCCTTGTTGGAAGACCTATCGAAAGGAACTAGAAGTATTGAGTTGGTTCTTGAACAGCCCGGGGATAGTTCATTTGAAGAACTTCTAACCGGAGTTATGCTTAACGTAGCTGGAATTGGAATATCAGGGGATACTGGAAGTTATGCTAACGCAATCCATTTCTTAGATTATTTATCAAATGGACAGTCTGAATCGTCTGCGAACATTTTTGATCTAGGGGTTGACCCCATAGGAGAATTATTAATTGGATCGTTAGAAGGCAACGAGTTTGAGTCCAACTTAGAGCTAACCACAGAGCTCGCAAGGAAAGTTGGCAATGAATTCGCTAACGCCACAACAATACGAATCAATGGCTTGAAATATGCACAAACAGGTGCTGACACAATTACCGAAATTGCAGGAGTGCTTTCTACATTGGTTGCATACCTTCGCTCTATGGAACAAAGAGGCATACCTATGGAGGCTGCATTTAAGCAGTTCTTATTGGTCGTTTCAGTTGGAACTGATCAGTTTCTTGAGATAGCAAAATTACGTGCTTTGAGACTCCTTGTCCTTCAAATCGGCAAGGCGTGCGGACAGGAACGATTTAGGATCAAAATTCAGGCACAGACACCGGATTTACTAATATCTCGAGATGACCCATGGGTAAATCTTTTGCGAACAACAGTAGGTTGCTTCTCGGCAGCTACGGGAGGGGCTGATGTCATTACACTCCCTACTTTTGATAGCGCATTTGGTATTCCAAATGAATTTGGATTGAGACTAGCCCGCAACACCCACCTGGCCCTCATGGAAGAGTCGAACATTCATCGTGTGATTGACCCTGCGGGTGGGTCTTGGTACGTAGAGTCATTAACGCAAGACATAGCAGAGAAAGCTTGGAGAAAATTTCAAGAGTATGAATTGGATGGGGGATTCATACAGCAAGTAGTCACTGGTGCTTTTGAAGAACAAGTACGCATCTCCAGAGATAACTTTAGGTCAGAGGTAATATCTGGCAAAAAAACTTTAATTGGAGTGAACGCATTCAGAGAAGACTTAGCGACCGACCTTGCACGAGATCCATATCCAATTAAAACGCAAAGTCGAATTAACGAGGTTTTAAAATATCGAATTTCAGATATTGAATCAACTAGCGAGGATGTCTGATGCCTATTCCTGACTTCGGATCAATACCCTTCTCGTCTTTCTCAACAGATGATGAATATGAGGCTTCTGATTGGGAGGAACTATTCTCTGCACATCTTGAATCTAGTCCGGAAGAACATGTCTGGCACTCTCCTGAAGGCATTCCCATAAATCCCCTGTATACAAAGGATGACCTTAAGTCATTAGATGCGGTTCACACCTTACCTGGGTTCCCTCCGTACCTTAGAGGCCCTTATCCGACCATGTATGTCAATCAACCATGGACGATTAGGCAATACGCAGGGTTTTCTACAGCTGCTGAATCAAATGCTTTTTATCGCCGAAACTTAGCGGCTGGGCAGAGAGGCCTTTCGGTAGCCTTTGACTTGCCAACACATCGCGGATACGACTCAGACAACCCCCGAGTATCTGGTGATGTTGGAATGGCAGGAGTTGCGATTGATTCAATCCTTGATATGAGGCAATTGTTCGATGGAATTCCGTTAGATAAAATGAGTGTTTCAATGACCATGAACGGGGCTGTTCTTCCCGTACTTGCTCTTTATGTCTTGGCAGCTGAAGAGCAAGGGGTAGCCCCAAATCAGTTAGCTGGGACTATCCAGAATGATATTTTAAAAGAATTTATGGTCAGAAATACTTTTATTTACCCTCCAAAGCCTTCAATGCGAATTATTTCTGACATTATTGCGTTTACTTCCAAAGAGATGCCAAAATTTAACTCCATTTCAATATCGGGTTATCACATGCAAGAGGCAGGAGCGACCCTAGATTTAGAAATGGCATACACATTAGCAGATGGGGTTGAATACATCCGCTCAGGACTTGGTGCAGGATTAGATATAGATGCCTTTGCGCCCCGCTTAAGTTTCTTTTGGTGTATCGGAATGAACTTTTACATGGAAGTTGCCAAGCTACGGGCAGCTCGATTGTTATGGACAAAGCTTGTTAACCAATTTCAGCCAAAGAACCCTAAATCCTTATCTTTACGAACGCATAGTCAGACATCTGGCTGGAGTCTCACAGCCCAAGATGTTTATACAAATGTTATTAGGACCTGTATTGAAGCTATGGCAGCCACTCAAGGTCACACTCAGTCTCTCCATACAAATTCGTTTGATGAAGCACTAGCTTTGCCATCCGAATTCTCTGCCAGAATAGCGAGAAATACGCAGCTTTTTCTTCAACACGAGTCGGGAACCACTAGAGTTGTTGATCCATGGGGAGGCTCGTATTATGTTGAACGCCTCACACATGACATAGCAAACCGCGCATGGAAACATATCACTGAGATAGAAGAAGCTGGAGGTATGGCGAAAGCTATAGACCTAGGAATTCCTAAACTAAGAATCGAAGAAGCAGCTGCGAGAACACAGGCACGAATTGACTCAGGAGTACAGCCAGTCATTGGCGTTAATAAATTCAGGCTAGACAAAGAAGATGAAGTAGAAATTCTCCAAGTTGACAATCGCGAAGTACGGCAACAACAAGTCCAACAACTCGCTCAACTGCGAGATACAAGAGATGAACAGGCATGCCAATCAGCACTTGAACGTTTAACTAATGGAGCTGCACAGGAAGGCAACCTGCTTGCCCTGTCCATAGATGCTGCTCGAGAGTTTGCTACCGTTGGAGAGATAAGTGATGCTTTAGAGAAAGTATTCGGTCGTCATAAATCACAAATCAAAATAATTTCAGGAGTGTATCGAAGCGAAGTGGGAGAAAATAATAAGCAAGTAGAACTAGCCCGGTCCAAGACTGAAGAATTTGCGAAAAAACATGGTCGCAGACCAAGAATCCTTGTTGCAAAAGTGGGTCAAGATGGGCATGATCGTGGTCAAAAGGTGATTGCGACGGCTTTCGCTGATTTAGGCTTCGATGTTGATATCGGTCCGTTGTTCCAGACACCTGAAGAAGCCGCCAAGCAAGCAGTTGAAGCAGATGTGCATGTTGTTGGAGTTTCATCACTTGCGGCAGGGCATTTAACTCTTGTCCCTGAGCTAAAAGCCCAACTGAAGTCGCTTGGAAGAGATGATATCTTAATTGTCGTTGGCGGAGTAGTCCCACCCCAAGACTTTCAGGAGCTCTACGAGGCGGGCGCTACCGCCATTTATCCTCCCGGAACTGTTATTTCTGATGCTGCTTTAGACCTTTTGAAATCGATTGGATAAATATGGAGGATAATGAGCTAGAACTCATCTCCACTGGTGTTCTTTCAGGAGATCGAACTTGGATATCAAAGGCAATAACACTTGTTGAAAGTTCAAGCACTTCAGATAAAGAAATTGCCGATAATCTCCTCGAAATAATATCGTCTCGTACAGGATCTTCGATAAGAGTCGGGATAACAGGTTCCCCTGGAGTTGGGAAAAGCACCTTCATCGATGAACTCGGTACCTATTTGACATCAATCGGGCATGGAGTTGCTGTTCTAGCTGTAGACCCATCTAGTTCAATATCTGGCGGGTCAATACTTGGAGATAAAACACGTATGGACCGCCTTGCAACAGACCCAAATGCTTTTATAAGGCCTTCACCATCTTCAGGTGTTCTCGGAGGTGTCTCAAGAGGGACTCGAAAAACCATGCTAGTACTTGAAGCAGCCGGTTTCGATGTGATCTTGGTAGAGACAGTTGGTGTAGGGCAGAGTGAAGCGACGGTGGCCGAAATGGTAGATTTTTTTCTTCTGTTACTTTTGCCCGGTTCGGGAGATTCGCTGCAAGGAATAAAAAAAGGTGTTCTAGAACTAGCAGACTTAATTGCAGTTAACAAAGCTGATGGAGAAAATGAATTACGTGCAAAACAATCGGCACGCGACTATCAATCAGCTATGACATTGCTTTCTAGCACTGGATCACATTGGGCAACTCCGGTTCTTACTTGTTCAGCTTTGACAGGGCAAGGAGTTACTGCAATCTGGGATCAAATAAATGAGCACTGTGCAAACGCTCGAGAAACTGGTTCTTGGGATAAGAGAAGATCAGAGCAACAGATTCGTTGGATGTGGTCACTCATTGAAGACCAATTGATATATAACTTAAAAAATCAGACATCTATTTCTCAAATGATTTCAAAAACTGAAGAACAAATACAAAATGGCGATCTCTCTCCTGCGGCAGCAGCAAAGAAAATACTTAATGTGTTTAAAGAATCTACTTAAAAGAGCGCAAGCCCAGTGCTTTCACACTGGGCTTGGCTTAATTCCAGTTGGGGGACTGGAGAACTAAAAATCGTCGGAGAATTCAACTTCTCCTTCGACTCCGACTTGATATGCAGTTACAGTTTTCTCAAAGAAGTTTGTTAACTCTTGAACGTCTTGTAAAGCCATGAAATCAAATGGGTTTGTGGAACCAAATATTGGCTCAATTCCTAGTTGCTGAAGTCGTGAGTCTGCTACGAATTGAAGGTATTCGCGAGTGTCAGAAAGACTCATCCCTGTGATTCCTCCTCCTAGTACATCATCTGCGAATTTCATTTCACAATCTACGGCTTCCGTAAGCATTTCCTTGATGTCCTCAACTAGGCTTGGTGTCCAAAGTTCTGGTTGCTCGCTTCGAACTGTCCTAACGACTTCAAATGCAAAGTTCATATGGGCGCTTTCGTCTCTAAAGACCCAGTTCGTTCCCGCTGCTAGTCCGTTTAGTAAACCTTTATCTCTAAGGAAATATACATATGCAAAAGCAGCGAAAAAGAAGAGCCCTTCTATGCATGCAGCAAAACAAATTAGGTTTCTAAGAAATGTGCGTTGCTCATCCTCGTTAGTTAACTGATCAAGTGACTCCATTGTTCCCATCCATTTAAAGCAAAAGTCTCCTTTCTGTTTAATAGATGGGATGTTGTGAATTGCTGCAAACGCTTCTTCACGCTCTTTCATTTCTGGTATGTATGAATCTAATAGTGTTAGATAGAACTGAACATGGAGAGCTTCTTCGTATAGTTGCCTACTTAAGTACATTCTTGCTTCAGGAGCGTTGATATGTTTGTACAGATTCAAGACTAGGTTGTTGGAGACTATTGAATCTCCTGTAGCGAAGAACGCAACCAATCGACTTATCAGATGTTTTTCACTTGGTGCCATATCTCTTAGGTCAACATGGTCATCAGCGAAGTCAATTTCATCTACAGTCCATGTATTCTTGATCGCATCTTTATACATATCAAAAAATATCTGATATTTCATTGGTCGGAGAGTGAGATTGAAACCAGGGTCTAATATGTTAGCTGGTCTAGCTGCAGGATTTTTTTCGCTGTCGCTTATCTGTTGCTCTGTTTGCAATTCGTTAGGGTCAAATGCGTAACTATTTTCGTCGGCAAGGGCCATCTTCTCTAATTTCCTTTACTTATTCCGTTTATTGACATGAGTCGCATGATTCAGGATTTTCTAGTGAACAAGCGAGCTCATCATCTGTTTTATTGGTCAGCCCATCTCCATCTGTCGGTGTGGGACTTGTAGTAGTAATTGTGGTCTGGTTAATTCGTGTAGCAGGACGAGACCTTAAGTAGTAGGTTGTCTTGATTCCTGATTTCCACGCATACATGTACATGGAGCTGAGCCTGTTTATCGTTGGCGACTCCATGAAAAGGTTTAGTGATTGGCTTTGATCAATGTATGCACCTCGGTCGGCAGCCATCTCTATAAGGGATTTCATTGGTATTTCCCATGCTGTTCGGTAAACAGATTTGAGGTCATCGGGTATTCTTTCAATTGTTTGTACAGATCCCTCATTTCTGATTAGTTCTGTCCGCATTTCCTCATCCCATAGATCTCGCTCTTGTAATTCATGAACAAGGTATTTATTAATTTGCATAAATTCGCCTGATAGGGTTTCGCGTTTGAATAAATTAGAGACTTGAGGTTCGATACATTCGTAGCATCCGGCTATGGATGCAATTGTCGCAGTGGGAGCTATAGCTATCATTAGTGAGTTTCTTAGGCCATGGTTAGTGATTCGCTGACGAAGTTCTTTCCAACGATCTGAATCTGTCGGTTCAACTCCCCAAAGGTCAAATTGGAGATCCCCTTTGGCAGCTCGCGTCATCGCAAATGTATCGTGGGCGCCATTTTTTTCAGCGAGCTCAGTGGATGCCCATAGAGCATTGAAATAAATTTCTTCACTTATTTGTGATGATAGCTTTCTTGCTTTTTCAGAATCAAAGGGGATTTGCATTTTGAAAAATACGTCTTGTAATCCCATCATGCCTAGGCCTACTGGTCGCCATTGACTGTTTGAGTTGCCTGCTTCGTTGATTGGATAGAAATTTATATCTATTACTCGGTCAAGAAAGGGAATGACTTGTCTTACTGTTTTTCCTAATTCTTCATAATCAAATGATGCTACTTCGTCAGATGTTACGAAAGAGCCAAGGTTTAAGGACCCTAGATTACACACAGCTGTTTCTGTTTGATTCGTTACTTCAATTATTTCGGTGCATAGGTTTGATAAGTGCACTACTCGGGTGCCGCCATCATAGTCGTTATCAGATTTCTTGTCGGATGTTTGGTTACATTTTTGGTTAGAGGAATCCTTGAATGTCATCCAACCATTTCCAGTTTCAGCTAGTGTTCGCATCATTTTTAGGTAAAGGTCTTGAGCATCTACTTGTCGTTCATATAATTCAGCTTCTTCTGCCTCAATGTAAGCTTTTTCAAATTCTTCACCGAATAAGTCGGTTAGGTGTGGAACTTTCTGCGGGTCAAATAAGCTCCATTGCCAATTGTTCTCAACTCTTTTCATGAAAAGGTCGGGTACCCAATTCGCAATGTTTAAGTTATGAGCCCTTCTTGCGTGGTCCCCAGTGTTTTGTTTAAGTTCAAGGAATTCTTCGATGTCGTCATGCCATGTTTCTAGGTAGATACATGCTGCACCTTTTCTTCTTCCGCCTTGGTTAACGGCAGCAACGGAGCTATCGAGAGTTTTAAGCCAGGGAACTATGCCATTTGATAGTCCATTTGTTCCTTTGATAAGGCTTCCTTTGCTCCGTATTCGATGCCATGCGACTCCGATACCACCAGCAAACTTTGAAAGTTGGGCTATGTCTGTGTACCGCTTATATATTCCTTCAAGGGAATCTTCAGGAGAGTCCAAAAGGTAGCAACTTGAAAGTTGCTGGTGTGGAGTTCCAGAATTAAAGAGTGTGGGGCTGGAAGGGAGATAAGCCAGTGAGGACATTAAGTCGTAGAATGCGACTGCTTCATCCACGTCTTTGGATAGTCCACAGGCAACTCGAAGGAAGAAATATTGAGGTGTTTCTATTACGTCTCGTGTTTCTGGGTGTTTGAGGAGGTAGCGGTCGTAGACTGTGCGAAGTCCGAAGAATTCAAAGTTCCTGTCTCTTCCTGAGTTTATTGCGGCGTTAAGAGTGGATGCATTATCAAGTACAAATGCTAAAGCGTCATCGCCCACTACACCTAGCTCGTGTCCCCTGATTACTGATTCGGTGAACCATGGTATGTTCTGGTTCCGTACTTCTTTATCTATGAACGTTGCTAATAGGCGTCCAGCAAGTCTGGAGTATCGTGGTTCTTCAACGATCAACCCAGCTGCTGTTCGTATTGATAATTCGTCAAGTTCTCTTGTAGTTGCTCCATCTGCAAGGGCTGAGATCGTCCTTGTCGCAACTCTCATGGGGTCAACTCCCATCAGCCCTTCAGCGCAACGTGCGACAGCATTAACGATTTTATTGACGTCTACCTCTTCAAGGTCACCGTTCCTTTTACGAACCCGCATGATTGTGCTCTGTTCGGATTTAGCCTTTGACCCTTTTTCGTTAGTTTCATCGGTTCCATCAATTCCAGTTGGCCCTGATATGACTTGTACATTTCCTTCGTCGATTCCGTTAAGGGTAACTTTTCCTGATGTTTTTTTATTTTTTTCTTCCTCAATGGATGGTTCTGATAGTGCCATCGTTTCTCCTCAAATGTCCCCAACTAGAGAACCAGTTTTAAGTGGTTCTTTGTTTTGAAGTTTCTACCTCTACTCAACGGTTCTGAAACTTCAGTTATCCAACTACTTTTCATTTATTAAAAAGTGGTTGGAATATAATTACAGCCGTGTAACTACACCTTTGTCAATAGTTGTTACGATTTTTTTTATTTTTTACTCAGCGATAAGGAGATTCTCTTTAGCGATGATGATTCCATCAGGGTCTGAATAAATCCAAAGTCCGGGTTTTATTGCAATTTGTGAGATATTTAATTCGATATCGATTTCTCCGCGGTTCTTTTTAACACTTTTCCTAGGGTTTGTGCCAAGAGCTTTTATGCCTATTGGCATTTCTGATATCACTGCTGAATCCCTAATATATCCATTTACAATTATGCCAGCCCACTCATTCTTGATCGCTAGAAGTGCTAATTGGTCTCCGATTAGTGCACAAGCCCGAGAGGCACAGCCGTCTACTACGAGAACTTGGTTATTTCCTTTTGTTTTAAGAACTTGGCGAACCAATGAGTTATCTTCGGGTGCGTGAATTGTTTTTGTTCTACCAAAGAATGATTTTATTTTACCAAAGCTCAGAAAGTCTTCCATTAAGACAATTGAATCAGGGTGATTATCAAGAAGGTCAGCTGTTGAGAACGATTGCATGCTCAAGTTTTAGCAGGGTTAGGCTTCTGAAGCACGTTTAATTCAGTAGCTTTTATTGAAGCCCAAATAGTATTTCCTAATGCGATTTCTAACTCATTAAATGTAGGAACTGTGATAGTCGCATAACAATCAAATGCTCCTACCAATTTAATTCTGACTAACTTATCTTGCTTATCAAGACTGGTTACGGTTGCTTTCCATTTGTTCCGAAATGATCCTGATGGTGGAGAAAGATGAAGTGAGATGGCTGAACTAGGAAAACTTACCTCCACATTTCCAGAATAATTTTGTGGTAGGTGAAAAATTTCACCACAACCAGTTTTGAACTCAAGACCCGATGCTGTTCCTGAAACTAGATTTAAATCAAAAAATTTGCTCAGCCATTGAGTAGCAGGCTTGGATGTGACTGACTTTAAAGTACCGAATTGAATTATTTTATTCCCTTCTAGCGCAATGATTGTATCGGAGAGTTTAAGTACCTCGATAGGGTCGTGCGAGACGAGCAATAGAGAAGTTTTTAGGCTTTCTAGGGTTTGGTGTACTTGGCGAACAGACGCAACATCAAGCGCTGCTGTAGGTTCATCAAGCATTAAGAGTCTAGGTTGTTTGGTCAGAGATCTAGCCAAAGATACCCTTGCAATTTGGCCACCAGATAAATGATTGGGATATTTGTCTTTGATTTGGAGCAAATCAAAAGCTTCCAGAGTTTTGTGAGCGAGTGCCCGAGCTTTTCTTTTAGATTTTTTTTTGGACCTATAAGGGAAAGCAACATTATCTTCCACCGTAAGGTGAGGAAATATACTCCCGTCTTGATGTTGTAATGTGAGTTTTCTTTGATGTGGGGGAGTAAAGTTCCCTGATGTCGGTTCGTCGTAGACGTTACCATTTATCTTTAGTAGACCTGAGCGAAGGCGTTCATGTCCAGCAATTAATCGTAGCAAAGTAGTCTTGCCCGAACCGTTTGGCCCGACCACTGCTATTCGTTTGGAGGAATTAGTTTCGAATGAGTAATCGAATTCTTCTACCCCAAGTTTTGTTGTTCCGGACAAAAAAATCTGTGTCATTTTTGAACCAACCAATTTCCTCGAAGTGTCACTAGCACAGATAAGGAAATCATAACCATGAGAACTCCTATGATCATTGCTCTTTCAGGGTTCGTCTCTAGCGCAACGAACAATTGCAACGGCAAAGTCCGTGTTTGATCAGGATTATCACCTGCAAACGTTATTGTAGCGCCGAACTCTCCAAGCGCTCTTGCCCACGATAGGGCGATCCCAGCCATAATTGCATTGCGTAATAAAGGAAGCGAGATAGTGAAAAAGGTTCTAATTGGACTAGCCCCTAAGTTCAGAGAGGCCTCTTCCAATCGAGAATCTAATTGAGTTGCGGATGATTCAATGCTTAAAACAAAGAATGGTAAAGAAACGAATGAAGCAGCCAATACTGCTCCTGCTGTTGTGAATGGAAGTGTCACTCCAAACCAACTATCTAGGTGTTCACCGATAAAGCCTTTTCTACCTAGGGCAAAAAGTAAAGCGGTTCCTCCGGCTACGGGAGGGAGAACCATAGGTAAAAGAACAATTGCTCTTACTAGTTTTAATCCTCTGAAATCTGCTTTTGCGAGAATCCAGCCGAGTGGGATACCGAGAATTAGGCAAATGAATGCAGAACATGTTGCGACAATCATGGAAAGGCTAATGGACCTCAAGACAGTTTCTTCGGTAACTATTTGCACAAATGATGACCACGGCGCACGTTGAGATAACCCTACGAATGGGACAAGTAAGAAAATAAAACCTATTGAAGCGCCGGCCCAAATAGTTTTTGGTACGGAATTATGTTGCGTCTCCATTATTGAGGTGCTCCGAAGCGGAAGTGTTCCAGAGTTTCTTGTCCATTTGGAGAAAGAACGTAGTCAATGAAATCCTTGGCGGAAGGCTTAGCGTTATCAACTGCGGCAATTGGGTATTTGGTTTTGACGCTTTCACTTCCTTTGATTGAAATTATTTCGACTTGGTTCGTGGCATCAGTGACATAAATAAGTCCCGCATCGACTTCACCTAACTCGATCTTGGTTCTTACCGATCTAACATTCGGTTCCCATGTAGTCACTTCCATTTCGACTTTAAGGAAAGAAGCGAGTTCATTTGCGAGATGCCCGCATGGCACTTGTTCAGAACATACTGCAGTGATATTGCCTTTGAAATCAGAGATGTTGCCTATTGAAGCTGGGTTTCCTATGGGGGTAGCAATAGCTAAATAGTTCGTTGCAAAAATTATTTCCTCCTGTTGAGTGAGGCGACCGGATTGCTTAACGCGAGTAAGTGTTTCTTCATCTGCAAGAGCAATTACATCAGCGGGAGCACCATCTTCAATCTGCGCAGCTAAAGAAGAGCTACCTGCAAATGAGAGCGTAACTTGTATGCCAGTATCCTTTTCAAATTCGCTAGCTATTTCCTGAAAAACTTCAGTTAATGATGATGCAGCTAAGACGCGCAAAGAGGAATCAGATTCAGAACAAGATAGACCGGACATAAGAAGGATGACGCCTAAGGAAACATGTATGAATAGTTTCATTCTGAAAGACTTCCTTTGATGTCTGATTGTTAGGGGAGCTCAACGACAACGTTTGTTGATTTAATCACCGCAGTTGCAATGACACCAGGTTCAAGTTTCATTGCTTCTGCTGCTTCTGTTGAGATTAAAGAAACGATCCGTTGGCTTCCTGCTTGTATCTCAATCTGGGTCATAACATTGTCTTTCTTTACATTTGTTACTATCCCTAGAAAGCGATTGCGTGCGGATAAATGATTAGCGATTGATGGGTCGCTTTCAGAGTTTTTGAGAAAGGTAGCGAGGTCAACTCCCTTGATAATCCTATGGCCACCATCGGTTCTGCTAGACAGAATCCTCCCATCGTCTATCCATGTCCTGATTGTGTCGGTACCTACCGAGAGGAGCTTCGCGACCTGGCCTATACGCAAATTACTCATATGATTATTAAATATAGGTATTTCATAGATTTATGCTATCAAAATATGCTTAATCCAAGGATAAAAGTCACTATTTTGAGTGGATTTATTTTTTGTTGGATAGTAGATCATTTTTTTTCTGACCATCACCAAGGTCTAAGACTTATCTCTCTACGATTTCCTTATGACTTTTGATTTAATTGCGTATCAGTCCGTAAACGATGACTTAGTTGATGCTTGCGGAATTGATCCCGGTCAGATTTGCGAATGGATTTATGATGCATCAGGTAATGCAACTCTTTCATCAATAATCGGATGGGCCGTTGATAAACCTTTGACCATTCTGGTTGTTCTTATGGTGGCCTTTATCGGGTCGCGAGTTCTCAAGAGAGCCATCATGCATTTTGGTGAGCGCCTCACTGACGAAAGAGAAAATCGTGCGTTAGCGCAATTGCAGAAAATAAAGGGAATTGAAAAGATCACTGACAAAGTGAAGTCCACTAATGTCTTGCAGGGTGAGCAGTCTGATTTAAGAACAAAAGCTAGAACCGAAACGCTAACGTCTGTTCTCTCAAGTATTGCTAATTTAGTTATTTGGACAGTAGCGGTTCTTATTTCACTTGGTGAGATAGGTATTAACCTTGGACCATTGATTGCGGGTGCCGGTATTGTCGGAGTCGCCGTAGGGTTTGGGGCACAATCGATAGTTAAAGACTTTTTGTCAGGAATGTTTATGCTTGTCGAGGATCAGTACGGAGTTGGGGATTCTGTTGATGTTGGCCTCGCATCAGGGACAGTAGAGAGAATGACGTTAAGGACTACCATACTTAGGGATACAAACGGGAGTGTATGGTACATCCCAAATGGCGAAATAGCACGAGTGGGGAATAGGTCTCAGGTTTGGTCAAGAGCTGTACTTGATGTAGATGTAGCCTACGATACCGATTTACGGCGGGCACAACAGATTATGCAAGATGTCGCTGAAGGTCTTTGGCATGACGATAGTTTTGTTGACGGAGATATAATTGAACAACCTAAAGTTACGGGAGTTCAGAATCTTGGAATTGACGGTATTACTCTTCGTCTAGTTGCGAAGACAGACCCATCTGAACAATGGGCTGTAGCTCGGGAGCTAAGGATTCGTATTAAAGAAGCTTTTGATGCGGAAGGTATCGAAATGCCATTCCCACAACGCACGGTATGGATCAAGCAAGAGAAGTAACTATGGTGCTAGTCCAAATTAGTTAGAGAGCGTTGTGCGGCTTCAAGATCAGCTTCCGCTGAGGCAAGCATGTTTCGAGTTTCTTCAATGATTTCAGGCTTTGCATTCTCTAGGTAACCTTTATTACTTAAACGTGTTCTAAAGCCGTGAACCTGATTTTCTTTTTCAGAGATAAGTTTTTGTAAACGCGTTTTCTGAGCATCAAGGTCAACCTCATTGTGGAGACCTGAGACTCTTATTTCAGCTCCTTCAAATGTAAGCACGCTAGAGTTTTCAACTTGTTCTTTAGATACTGATTGAGTTTTTCCAAGACCAGCTAGTACTTCTACAAATCCATCAACTCGTTGAAGCAGATCTAACACCTGACTAGGGGCTTGAAGATCAATAATTTGACGGGGTTTGACTCCTTGTTCAGCTCGCGCAGACCTGATAAGGGCTACTAGCTGGTTGGCACTATTAAAATCTTTAAATAGCTGAGGTGAGTTAATTTGACCTAATTCAATTTTAGGCCATGCAGCATTTGCAAGTATCTCGGCATCGGGGAGCTCGATTCCCAACAAATTCGAACTGGTAGCATTTCGGACATGAGTCCACAGAGCTTCAGTTATAAATGGACAAACTGGATGCATAATCCTTAAAACTGCGTTAAGGAGATTCGCTAAAACCATCTGCTGTTCAGGGTCATCATCAATTGAAGGTTTCACGACCTCTAAATAACGGTCACAGACATCGTGCCACACAAAGTCGTAAAGGGTGTCAGCAAAGACGTTAAATTGATATTTGCGAATCGAATCTTCTAGCTTATTAGTAGTCTCTTCGAGTCTAGAAAATATCCATCTATCTATAAAAGGTCTGTTAGCTAAGTCAATTTCTTGCAGTGACTTACTGTCGATTCTATTTAAGGCAAACCGTGTTGCATTCCAGACTTTGTTCGCAAAATTTCTTCCTAAATCAAATCTTGAAGATGTATTTCTAGCTAAAGGTACAGATCCAGATGGTTCTACTACACCCGCTGCTGCTCCATAAGCGCTTACCATATGCTTAGTATGATCCTTTGGTGATTGTTGAGTAGGAGCAGCAACAAGATGTCCCGAGGGAGTCTCAATGAATTCAGGTTGGAATGATTCTCCTGTGTGGGGGCAAACCATCTCAACAGGCATACGGACATCTTGGGTATCGGTGGTCATCTGTACCAAAGTGAATCGCATCGCATCCGCACCGTGGCTGAAAATAATATCACGTGGGTCAACACCATTACCTAGGCTCTTTGACATCTTTTGTCCGTGTCCATCTTGAACCATTGCGTGAATGAATACGTCTTTAAACGGAAGGCGACCGTTGAGGAAATAACGATTGAACATCACCATTCTGCTTACCCATAAAGTAATAATTTCTCGGGCAGTTGAGAGGACAGAAGTTGGATTGAAGAAGTCGAGTAGTCCTTCAGTTTCAGGGAAATCTTCAGGCCATGGCCACCCCATTGTTGATAATGGCCATAGGGCCGAAGAAAACCAGGTATCAAGTACATCTGGGTCACGGGTGAAGCCTTCGCTTTCAAGAAGTTGAATTAATTCAGATTCCGAAGTTCTTTGAGATTGACCTAGTCTTTGTATGGTATTTTCAGGAGGGACACAAATAGATTCCTCTATGAGGCCTTCTTCTGTTCTTCTAACTCTATGAGCGGCACCTAACTTAGTCCATTGGCTTTCAGGTATCTCTCCATTCAGGTCAAGTTCTTCAAATACAGTTTGTTCTTGTGGAAGTGTTCTTACCCATACAGGTATTTGATGTCCCCACCA
>DDNP01000003.1:93588-110481 GCA_002341185.1 Candidatus Neomicrothrix sp. UBA2517
GGTATTTGATGTCCCCACCAAAGCTGTCTTGAGATACACCAATCCCGTATGCCTTCGTGCCATGAATAATAAGTTTTGGCATATCGGTCAGGATAAAAAGACAGTTCACCATCGCCAGTATCTTTAGATCTAGATGTGACATTATCCGGTAAGCTAGGGCACTGCTCGACATTCTGAGCTCGTAGAGCGGATCCTCGTAACCTATCGTCGGTTACAGCAACATACCATTGGGAACTTAACCATGGCTCAATTGGGACATGGCTTCTATAGGAGTGCCCAACAGAATGATTGTATGGCTTCACATCTTCAAGCAAATTATTAGCTTTAAACCAATCTATGATTGCGGACCTAGCTTCATCTCGGTAAAGCCCGATAAATTGTTGAGCTTCTTCAGAAATATCATCCCATCCATAATTCCCTGAAATTGTTGCATCTGGGCCCAAAATATTAATAATTGGAAGGTCATGTCTGACCCCTATATCCCAATCATTTGGATCATGTGCAGGAGTAACCTTGAGGAAACCGGATGCGAAACGTGCCTTAGGGTCATCGCTATCAGGGTTCGCCATAACAACGTAATCATCAGCAATGATAGGAATTAATCTATCAACTATTGGTAAACGAATCATTTTTCCTATGAGCACTGATGCATTTGGCTCATTTGGATTCATTGCAACGGCCGTGTCGCCTAACATCGTCTCCGGTCTTGTAGTAGCTACAGTGATAAATCCCGAACCATCGTCCAATGGATACTTGAGGTACCACATAGAACCTTCAACTTCTTCCATTTCTACTTCATCATCCGCTAACGCAGTCATAGTAACTGGATCCCAGTTAACTAATCTTTTGCCTTTATAAATTAATCCATCTTGAAATAGAACGAAGAATGCATGTCTAACAGCTGTGGCACAGACATCGTCCATGGTGAATCTTGTTCGATCGAAATCGCAGGACGCTCCCATTGCATTTAGTTGATTTATTATTATTTCTTCGTATTCATCTTTCCATTGCTGGGTTCTTTTAATAAAGGCATCTCTACCTATTTCGAGCCGGGAAGTTCCATCATTAATTAGTCTTTTCTCTACGACAGTTTGGGTAGCTATCCCAGCATGATCAGTTCCTGGCATCCATAGTGTGGAATAACCTGCCATTCGGTGAAATCTAATAAGTACATCCTGCAGTGTATTATTTAAAGCGTGACCTAGATGAAGAGCTGCGGTGACGTTTGGTGGCGGAATAACAATAGAAAATGCCGTGTCGTTGGATGTGCCAGCGTTTGCTTTAAAGGAGCCAGCCTGGTCCCACAGCTCACTAATCGCTGTTTCAACATCTGAAGGCCTATAAGACTTCGGTAATTCATCTAGTTTGCTTGATTCTGACATTCTTATGAAATGTTAATAGCGAATTGCACTAATCACGTAGTACTTTAAAGAAACAATGAGACACATATCACGATTTATTTCTTACAACTCACCCTAGAATTGTTAATAACTAGATAGAGGTGACCAAAATGACAGACTTTTCTCTCAAATTAAGCGATGATCAAATAGGGATTCAAAGCTGGGTACACGGGTTCGCCGAGGATGTTGTCAGACCCGCTGCCGAAGAATGGGATGAGAAAGAAGAATTTCCTTACCCTATAGTCCGACAAGCAGCTGAGATAGGTCTTTATGGTTGGGAATTTATGGCAGAAGCTATGTCTAACGACCCGACTGGACTCACGATGCCCGTAGCTATCGAAGAACTCTTCTGGGGTGATGCCGGTATTGGCATGGCGATAATGGGGTCTGGTTTAGCAGCCGCTGGTATTCTCGCTTCTGGGTCAAGAGATCAAGTAATTGAGTGGGTTCCCCAGTGTTACGGGGACCCCCAGAATTTACAGCTTGGAGCGTTTTGTGCTTCGGAACCTGATGCTGGATCAGATGTCGGCGGCTACCGGCTATCAGCTAAATATAACGAAGCAACTGACGAGTGGGTGTTAAACGGAACTAAAGCTTGGATTACTAATGGAGGAATCGCAGATATTCACGTAGTAATTGCAGTTGTTGATCCAGAATTAGGGTCAAAAGGGCATGCTAGTTTTATTGTTCCACCAAACACTCCGGGCCTTTCCCAAGGGCAAAAGTACAAAAAACACGGAATCCGGGCGAGTCACACAGCTGAGGTTGTACTAGAGGACGTGACGGTGCCAGGAAGATGTCTATTAGGCGGCAAAGAAAAACTTGATGAACGACTGGCTCGGGTTCGTGAAGGTAAACGCGGCAATGCTCAAGCAGCTATGCAAACATTTGAGGCTACTCGGCCTGCAGTTGCTGCCCAAGCAATTGGAGTCGCTCGAGCAGCATACGAATACTCACTTGAATATGCTAAAGAACGCCATGCATTTGGAAGACCTATCATCCAAAATCAGGGAATAGCTTTTATGCTCGCTGACATGGCAACAGAAATAGATGCTGCAAGGATGTTAGCTTGGCGAGCAGCGTGGCTAGGCAAGAACGGTCAATTTGAAAACGCAGAAGGTTCTATGGCCAAACTAAAAGCTGGGCGCGTATCCACATGGGTGACTGAACGGGCTATACAAATACTAGGAGGCTACGGGTATACAAGGGAGTATCCAGTAGAACGTTGGCACCGTGACGCAAAAATACATGATATTTTTGAGGGCACAGAACAGATACAGCAACTCGTTGTGAGTAGAGCTATATCAGGGATTCGTATTGAGTAACCAGAGGCCAGCAGTTTCTTTATCAGCTGTGCCTGGCAGAAGGGAAGCGACTCTTGAGCTAGCAGTTGAGATTGAGAAGAGAGGTTTCTCGGGGATCTTTTGCCCCAGTTTTGGGGACGCTATGGGCCTTTGTCAAAGCATTGCGGAAAAAACTAATGAGATAGCATTCGGCACTTCAATAGTAAATATTTATACGCGACACGTGCAGGATTATGCCTCATCCGCTTCATATATTCATGAGATTTCTGGAGGAAGATTTATCTTTGGAATAGGAGTCAGCCACGACCCAATGAACGACCGTCTTGCTATTAGTACGGGTAAACCTCTTGCAGATACGCGAAAATTTATAGAAGGGTATAGGGCTGCAAAACGGGTGGGGGATTTACCACCCCTGATCGTCGCAGCGATGCGAGACAAAATGGTTGCGCTCGGCGCACAATTGTCTAATGGGATCGTTTTCGCAAACGCTGCAAGAAGCGGCGTTCGAGGATCATTAGAGCGCATGTACACAAATCACGATATAGATAATGGTTTCTTCATAGGAGGAATGATTCCAACATGTATCTCTGAAGATCGAGAATCCGCTGCAGCGGTTAACCGAAAGACCCTCAGCATGTACGTTGGCCTTCCCAATTATAGAAATTATTGGAAATCGGTTGGATATAAAATCGAAATGGAAAATATAGAATTAGCAATATCCAAGAAAGATTATGGGTCATTGCCGGACTTAATGACGGATAGATGGTTGGAAGATGTGTCACTGTTTGGTCCGGCCTCAGAAGTGAAAGAAGGCCTAGATAAATGGTACGAAGCTGGCGTTAAAACTCCGATCCTTGTTCCCTCCTCAACAAATGGTGGTCAATTCAAAGCGTTTCAAGAATTATTTGATCTGTTTACTTAGTTAAAGAACCGCCTGCCCACCACTCCTCAAATCGAGGGAGCATCGCTCGAGAAACTAACTCGACAATGGTTCCACTCTGAGGGGCAAGGTATGTATATCCTCCGTAACCCTCTTCTGGTGATCTAGAGGCCGCTAACAGAGTCCAGCCATCTCGAAGGAATCGTTCTGTTTCGTTGGCAACGTCATCTACCCAAACACCGATGTGGTGAACTCCCGAGTTTTCTCTCCCATCCCAGATTGAATTAGCTGGCCCTTCGAGTAGTTCGAGATGTTGAGGTCCTTCACAAGAATAGACAAATTTTAGGGGCAATTTTTGTTGTCCTTCAGATGGGGTCCATACTGATTGAGCCTCTGTATATAGTGGTTCTGCCCATGTAACGGAAAGAGATGAACCCATTTCTTTCATGGCTTCTTCAAGGTCTGGGACACGAATTCCTATGTGGTAAATATCTTGGAAATTAAACATCTATCAACTTTCTAAGTGTGGTTCGAGTACCTGATCCATCAACAATTCGTCGGGGATATTTTGATGACCGATCTGCCGGTCAATTTCTTCGTGAAGGTGCCAGATTCTTCGTTCCTGATAATTGATCGGTATTCCAGATAAGGCGGGTGATTTCAAAGATTCCCACATCGGCGCCATGTTATATTTATCTTCATCCATGATTTGATCAAATTGTTTTGCTCTCTTTTGCCAATGCTCGGGTATTGCATTTCCTTCCCAATCTTCCGGACCGTAATACCACCATTCAAGAAGTGTATTTTCAATATCTATTGGCCAAAAGAGAAGTACGGGGTAACCAAATGAACCAAGAGGAATAATCGTGTTTGGGAAATAACTAACGGCCGTACTGGTGCAATCTAACATCTCAAGGTATTCCTGGCTTGTTGACTCCATAGTTTTGAAGTCACCGTTGTCTAATGCTTTCCAGTCATCCCATCCCTGCATTCCGCTTAGATTAATGTGTTGATCTGAATAACCAGTGACCATCCGACTGTGCCCACCGGGGTAAAGACCCATTGCCGCCCTGCGACTGTCTAGGGTTGCCCAACCTTCTTTATTCGAATGTATATGTTTGAAATGGTACACCTCAAGAAATGCTTCGGCCGTTATTTTCCAATTACAAGGTATAACCATACTTTCGCGGTAAATCTCTTTCAGAGATAAGTTGTCCAAAGGTTCTAACATCTCAGCCGCTGAGCCAAGATAATCTCGGAGCGGTTCAGCAAGAGGATTTTTATTGATGAAAATAAAGCCCTCAAAGGTGTCACAACTAATTTGGGGTAAACAACGTTGCGTTCTATCTAAATCAATGAAATCATGCTCATCGGGAACAGCTACTAAGGACCCATCAGTGATGTCATAACTCCAAGAATGGTATTGGCATCTAAGACGTTTTGATGACCCAGACTCATCCCGGACTACTGGAGCGCCTCTATGTTGACATGTGTTATAAAAGCACCGGATAGAACCGTCATTCCCTCTAATCAAGAGCATTGGTTCCCCTAGTTTTTTAAAAGTAAAGAAATCACCTGGAGTAGGAATTTGGTCTTCCCGCCCAGCAACTACCCAAGAGTTAGAGAAAATATGCTCTTGTTCCAGTTCATAGAATTCTTGTGATGTGTATCGCTCTTTTGGGATGTCATGAAATTTTGGGAACCCTTCTGGAGCTTCAGTACGGCTGGCCTCGTAGTGGATTTTATTTTTGATATCAGTTATTTTTGAAAGGTTCATAGAAGTTCTTTTTACGCTGTAGATCCGCCGTCGACAACAAGCGTATGCCCTGAAATGAAAGCAGCTAAATCTGAGATTAAAAAGATTGCTGCTCTGGCGATATAGTCAGGGGCGCCAGTCAACCTAAGGGGATTTGATGCTATAGCGCTTTCAATATCCAGACCTCCCTCTTTAAGTGGGCCGAGTTGATCTTGGACGCCAGGTGTGTCAATTATTCCAGGGGCTATTGCATTAACCCTAATTCCCTTAGCTCCAAGCTCCTGAGCAAAGGATTGTGTCAGTCCAATAATGGCAGCTTTCGACGTACTATAGGCACTTATATTAGCGCCACCTCTCAGTGCCGCTATTGAAGCAATATTCACTATTGACCCACCTCTTTGCAGGTATCTAGCAGCTTCCCTCGAAGCACTATATTGAGCTCGAACATTGACCTCAAGCATTCTGCTCACAAAATCATCAGCCACATCCTCTATGGGTCCTGTAGTGGGGAAAATTCCGGCATTATTGACAAGAAAATCAAGCCCTTGATCACCTGTCGACGATGTGATCGCTGATACGAGGTTGGCCTCATCTGTGACGTCGCAATACTGGAAGATGATATTATCAGTATTTGGGCAGTCATTGATCAAAGGATCAGAGTCGGCGACCACAACTTTAGCTCCGCATTCTATTAACCGTGCTGTGATCGCTTTACCTATCCCTTTGAATCCTCCGGTCACAATTCCTCGCTTACCGGATAGATCAATCATTTTATTTATGCTTGCAAATTCCCCCATTCTCATAGTTTACAAGAGATAGTAGGCAGGCACTAACACAACTTGAATTGAAAGACTACTCTTGATGTATGGTCCGTCTTAGGAAAAACAGTTTTGATTCTCTAAAATCTTTTTTGGTGAAGTCCTTTTTTTTGGTAATGGGATTTCTGTTTGTTGCTCTCGGTTTCGTTGGAGTTATCGTTCCGGGAATGCCAACTACTGTTTTCATGATTCTGGCAGCAGCGTGTTTCGCTAAATCTAGCCCAAGGTTTGAGCGTTGGATTCTTGACCTGCCTGTGATTGGAAGATTAGTGCAAGACCATAGAGACGGGCTAGGGATGCCCCGGAAATCTAAGTTTATAGCGATAGGGATGATGGTATCGGCAGTAGTTCTTAGCATCCTTTTAGCAATTACTAATGTGTTTCTCCAGGTACTCGTAGGTGCAGTGGGCGCCGTTGGAGTCTGGTATGTGGGGGTGCGCGTTCCTACGAAAGAAGATGTCTTAGCTAGGCGTGGAGATCTTGAGAATGACTAACTGTGCTAATCATTAAACGAAGTCCACACCACTTTCATTTAAAATATCCTTAAGGATTCGCACAGAGTTCATATAATCCTCAACATTTCTTTGTCTGGGCTCGGGAACGAAGTGAGTAATTCCTACACGAACGTATTCTTTAATTTCTGATGCAATTTGATTTTCATCATCTTCAAGTGGATCCCAACTGGTCCGCATGGAAAAGACAAAATCATCTTTAGGAGCAAGTTCTAATAATTTCTTAACTAAATTTTCTGTCTCATCAATTGGCAGAAATGCTCCATGCCAGCCATCTCCAACTTTGCAGGCGCGTCGTAAAGCAACATTTGCATGACCACCAATCCAAATAGGGATATTGTTCACTGGTTGCGGTTTAGCTCTCATATTAACTAGTTCTAATTGGTGGATGGGGAAAGACGCGTTGATATTGTCGTCATTCCACAAGCATTGGAGTATTTCAAGAGCTTCATCAGTTCTTTGACCTCGCTCATTAAATGGAATTCCTAAAGCATCAAACTCGGCTTTCAACCAGCCAGCAGCTGTCCCAAGAATTACACGTCCACCGCTTAGAAGATCGATAGAAGCCAAAGACTTCGCAACGACAATCGGGTTTCTCATCGGTAATACAAGAACCGTCGTTCCAATCTTGATCGAAGAAGTTTTAGCAGCGACCCATGCCATTACAGCTAAAGGCTCATAAATATAAGCTGATGGTGGGTACTTAGCGTCAGATGGAATTATCAGATGATCGCTAACCCACACGTCTTGAAAACCTAACTGCTCTGCTAACTCTGCAACTTTTGTTATCGCCTCCGAAGATGCGGCGGGGCCAGCCTGAGGCAGGTGAATTCCTGCGGTAATTTTAGAATTATTCACGTTCATAACTTAGCCAAGTCCCCTGAAAAGCAAAAATACCCAAATTTAGATACCGTTCCTATTCCGAAAAGAGTCAGATAACCTTACCTTGGAGGTCGCTAATGGGCATTATTGATCTAGAAAACTCACTCAGAAGTGCTGAAAAGATAATTGATCAAGGCCTGAACTACTTACGGAAACAAGACAATCCGGAACAGAACCAAGTGTTTCTCTATGAGTTAGCTCATGCTCGTTCCGCCCTTTCAATAGCTCAAGGTTTTAAAGATTTCGCAGAAAAAGGAGATAATGAGAAATTATTAGTCCAACTATTTTGCGCGGATACTTTTAAATCACTTTCCACTATGTGTTTTGGACGTGAGCGTCTTTGGGGAATAGAAGATAAAGATATCCAGCACCTTAATGATTATGTTGCTTTATATGGATCTCCGGATCATTATTCTTCGGCAGTAGATTTGCCACTTCAAAGTCATTTAAGCGAAGAGTTAGAGCTTGTAGCTGAGACTTTCCGGCGTTTTGGAAAAGAAAACATTGAAGAACACGCAGAGAGAGTTCACCGTGAAGATCTCGATGTTCCTGAAAGTATTATCGTGGGACTATCAGAGCTTGGATGCTTTGGGCTCTCAATCCCAGAAGTTTATGGTGGAACAGCAACAGGTACCTCATTTGATAGTTACGGTATGGTAATCGCAACTGAAGAACTTTCAAAAGCGTCACTCAGCATAGGAGGTTCTCTGATAACGCGTCCAGAGATATTAGCGAGAGCTATTGAAAATGGCGGAACAGAAGATCAAAAAGAGCGCCTTTTGCCTTTGATCGCTTCAGGACAGTGCATGTCGGCTGTTGCTGTAACAGAACCAGATTTTGGTAGTGACGTCGCAAGCATAAAAACTACTGCTAAACAGTTGCCTGACGGGGACTGGGAACTCAATGGGGTTAAAACTTGGTGCACTTTTGCAGGCCGAGCTGATTTATTGATGGTGCTGGCAAGAACAAACCCCGATATTTCAATAGGTCATAGAGGGTTAAGTATCTTTGTCGTAGAGAAAGAAAGAGCTGAGGGGCATAGCTTTAGCTTCCACCAAGATCATGGAGGAAAGTTGGAAGGAAGATCAATACCCACGTTGGGATACAGGGGTATGCATAGTTTTGAGGTTTCGTTTCAGAATTGGAAGGTTCCTTCCCGTTCTCTCGTTGGAGGAGAGTCAGGAAAAGGGAAAGGCTTTTATCTCCAAATGGCCGGATTTGAAAATGGAAGATTACAAACAGCTGCCCGTGCTGTTGGTGTTATGCAAAGAGCTTATGAGGAAGCTGTTGCCTATAGTCAAGAAAGAAAAGTCTTTGGATTAGCTTTAGCTGACTATGAGTTAACACAAAGCAAATTAGGACGGATGTCGGCGTTGATCCAAGCATGCAGACAGTACACCTATAGGGTTGGAGAGCTGATGTCGATAGGCGAGGGGACACTAGAAGCAGCAATGGTGAAAGCATACGCATGTAAGGCAGCAGAATGGGTAACTCGTGAAGCTATGCAAATACATGGAGGTTTCGGGTATGCCGAAGAGTACGTTGTCAGTCGCCTGTACGTAGATGCTCGAGTTCTATCAATCTTTGAAGGGGCCGATGAGACTCTTTGCCTAAAACTTATTGGAAGAAGAATCCTTAACCCTTAACCCAAACCTTTTCGTGCTGGTGGCAAATCATCAAACTCAGGCTCTTCTTTTTTTGACTGTGCTTCAAAGACGCTGGCCATATCCTGAGGTTGATACATTCCAGCTTGCCATGTAGCGATGAAATTCAAACTATCAGCAACAGAGTGATCTCTGGTGAAATTTATACTCTCTTTAGTTCCCCAAATTGCCAATGGTGACTTTGTTGCGATTTCAGCAGCGATCTCTAAAACAGCATCAACCATGACTTCATGAGATGAAAAAACTTCGTTTAGTAAGCCAACCTCTAGTGCACGCTGAGCCGGCATTCGTCTCCCGGTGTACGCTAGCTCTCGTGCTACTCCCTCTGGAATAATTTTTGGTAGCCTTTGGAGTGTTCCAACATCAGCAGTCATTCCAATATTAATTTCTTGGATACAGAACCAAGCATCCTCTGTTGCGTACCTCATATCAGCAGCGGTAACCATGTCAACGGCTCCTCCGACGCATCCACCCTGTATAGCTGCTAGAACAGGCATTCTGGCTTTCTCAAAGCATGTAAAGCTATCTTGAAGGTGAAGAGCTGATTCTCGAGTAACAGCATTCCTTCTTCCTTTTTCTATTTTCGTTCCATCTCCTAGGCTTCCATTAGTAAAAACAGCTAAATCCATCCCAGCGCAGAAATGTTTTCCAGTTGAGGAGATCACAATCGCTCTAGCCTTTCCTTCGTCACTTATTCCGTTGATTATCTTCGGAAGTTCGCTCCAAAAGGAAGGGATCATCGTATTGAGATTGGGCCCTCGATTAAGTTTTACATGAGCGACTTTATCTGTGATTGACACATCGAAACATTCATAAGTCATAATTAACGATTCCTATCTTTCCCGTTCTATAGCTACCGTAATCCATTATTTTTAACTGGTGCAATTGAGCTATGACATCTATCTAGAAAATCGTGTAGATTCTTTTTATGCTTGAAACGAAAAAAACATTCTGTCGTGTTTGTCATGCTGCCTGCCCTATGGAAATAGATGTCGAGGATGGGGAAAGAATTATTGCAGTAAGAGGTGATCGAACAGATCCTCTATTCGAAGGGTACACGTGCATAAAAGGAAGACAATTAGCTGATCAATTTCATAGCCCAAGCCGACTCAGATCACCACTTAAGAGAACAATATCAGGAACTTACGAGGAAGCGCTGTCTGAGCAAGTACTTGACGAAGTAGCAGAGCGAATACAAGAAATTGTAGAGAAACATGGTCCACGGTCCGTAGCAACTTATATCGGAACAGGAGCTTACCAAAACAGTATCGGTGTTCCTGTGGCAGCTGCATGGCATAAAGGGTTTGACTCTCCATCCTTCTATACGTCGCTTACAATTGATCAACCTGCACATCGCAGTTCACTACTCCGGCTCGGTTCTTGGGAGGCAGGTTGGCAAAATTTTACTGATGCTGATGTTCTACTTGCTGTAGGATACAATCCTCTTGTTTCTAGTTACGGACCAGCCAGTGGACTGCAAGGAACTAATCCTTTCGTAAAACTCCGAGAGGCTAAAAAACGGGGCCTTAAACTTATTGTTATTGACCCAAGAAGAAGCGAGTTAGCGACACAGGCTGATGTATGGCTTCAGGTGAAGCCAGGTGAGGACCCTACTCTGCTTGCTGCCATGATTGGACATATCTTGAACAATGATCTACACGACAAGAGTTTTTGTGGACTACATGTAGACCAGAGACAACTTGGCATGTTGAAAGAAGCTTGTTCCGCTTTCACTATCAGTTATGCTGCTGAACGATGTGAAGTTTCGCCAGACGATATTAAGCTCGCAGCAGAGATGTTCGCCTCTGGACCTAAGGGCACCGCAGGATCAGGAACAGGCCCTAATATGGCAGCGCATGGAACGCTAATGGAATCGCTGGTTCTCACACTCAATGTTCTATGCGGACGCGTCCTACGAGAGGGAGAAACCCTTGAAAGTCCGTATATGCTTTCTCCTGGAGACACAAGACGAGCGCAGGTAACTGCTCCAAGTAGCCCGACTCCAGGTGCACCCCATAGGGTCAGAGGTTTATCAGGACTCTCAGGCGAGATGCTTACCAACGCATTAAACGACGAGATTCTCCTTGAGGGCGATGGGCAAGTGCGTGCATTAATCGTTTCGGGTGGCAATCCTATTCAGGCTTGGCCTGACCAACACAAAACACTACAAGCGTTAGAGAGTCTTGACCTGCTCGTCGTAATTGACCACCGAATGACTTCAACGGCACAACTAGCAGATTATATAATTGCGCCTCGACTTCAACTTGAACGTGAAGACGTACCGAATGTTATGGACCGTCGTTTTCCCGCAGTCTATACCAACTATACGGAACGGGTCATTCACACAAATGATGATGTGCTGAATGAATGGGAAGTTTTTGTTGGAATAGCAAAGCGTAATGAAACTAAAATTGAACTCCCCGGAGGGGAGTTACCCATTCATGAAAATCTAACGGACGGCACCGTAATTGATTATGTTTTCGGTAACGCACGACTGCCTATTAATAAATGGAGAGAAAATAAACGGACGATTCATGACAACCCAATAAGGGTCCTTCCAGGCGACCCTGACAATGACGCACGTTTTGCTGTTTGCCCCACTGACGTGTTCGATGAGCTTGCCGAGGTGCATAAGGAAAGTTCCGGAACCGAACTGCTAAACACATTTGATAAAACAAAGTACCCGTACCTTCTTGTAGGTCGGAGATTAAAGCATGCTCTAAATTCGCTTGGTACAGAATTACCTGGCCTTGCAAAGGTAGCGACTACTAATTACGTCTATGTGAATCCTGATGATTTAATTGAGTTGCAGGCAATAGATGGTGATTTGTTGAAAATATCATCGCCCCGGTCATCTATTGTAGGTGTTATTGAAAGCGACCCTGATATCAAGCGAGGTGTGGTTTCAATGTCTCATTCGTGGGGTGGTATCTCTTTGACAGATGAGAAGGTTCGAGATATTGGTTCTCCCACTAATCGTTTAGTTTCTTCAGATTCTGGATATGACCGAATTACGGGGCTTCCAATAATGAGCGCAATTCCAGTTAGCATTATTGCGATTTCGGATGATCAACTCATCTCTGGTTAGTCCTTAAAATTACTAATTTTCCTATCTCCAGTTAGGGCCCCTTTAACGACTTTTCCACTAGCAGTCCTTGGAAGTGGTTGAGTCCTATGTTCCCATATTTCTGGAATTTTGTATTTTGCTAGCGATTCGGAACACCATTGAGAGAAGACATCAACATCAAACTGGCTATTTTCGTTGAGAACGATAACAGCTTTTACGATCTGCCCTTTTTCTTCATGATCAACCCCAATTACTGAAGCCTCATGAATGAAGGGGTGACTTTCGAGCTGATGTTCAATTTCAACCGGGTAGATATTCTCACCTGATCGAATAATCATATCTCGCGCTCGAGAGTTAATATAGAGTCTCCCGTCCATTACCTTGCCAATATCTCCCATACTAAGCCAACGACCTGCCTTTAGAGTTTCGGCGGTAGCAGAATCATTCCCCCAATACTTCAGCATTGAATATGCAGACCTAACGTGTATTTCTCCGTCTTCACCTTCCCCTAAAGGCTTATTTGATGAATCTCGAATTTCGATTTCGTACCCCAAACATGGACGTCCTGCTGAGTCCGGAAAGTTTTTAAAATCTTGTCCACCGATTGATGTGATAACACCGCATGATTCGCTACTTCCATAGCCTTGACCTATTGAATGCGCAGCTTGAGGGAAATGCTTTGAAATCATATTTTGCATGTGTTTTGAAAGGTGCGCTCCGCCGCTGCTAACTCGAGTTAATGAAGAAGTATCCCGATTCGTAAAATCTGCGTGGGACATTACCCGAGGTCCCATATCTCCAATTGCTACCCAGTTTGTGACTTTCTCCTTCTCGATGAGTCTGAGTACGTCTGCGGGGTCAAATTTGCCTTTCCGAAAAATAAGTTTTGCTCCGTTTGCCATATTCATCAATACTCCCGCAGGCAGACCAGATATATGGAAAAGCGGTGATGTGGCAAGAATTATTTCTTGAGTATCTGGCAGGGAAGAGATGTCAATATCCAAAAGGTTTAACGCAATCAGTTTTTTCTCATATGCATTGTGAATAGTTCCATCCACAAAACCTATTAGGCTCCTGTGTGAAAGAAGTGCCCCTTTTGATTTTCCAGTTGTCCCAGAAGTAAAGAGAATAAGTGCTGGGTCATCTTCAGCTATGGCTGGGTATTCGGGTTTATCTTCTGACGCTTTAAAAAAAAGTGAATTCTGGTCAAAATCTATAACTTGAAGATTCTCTAATAGTGATCCTGCGCGACTTAGCCTTCGCGAATCTCCCACAATGAGGGAAGGATCCGTTAATTCGATTGCATGGCGGATCTCTGTTTCTGTCCACCACCCATTTAATGCTGAAACAATCGCTCCTAGATGGGTAGCCGCAAAAAAACTAATAACCCATTCGGGCGAGTTGGCAGCAAGAATAGCTACTCTATCTCCCTTAGTTATTCCGCATTGAGTTTGCATCCGATAAGCAGTTGATTCAACGCAGGACTTGAACTCTTCGTATGTAATTCTTGTTTGTTCAAGGACAAGAAACTCTCTTGAAGCCCATTTTGCGATGTTGTTTTCAAACATTTCCCTAATAGATTTATGTCTATTTTTGAAAACAAGAAGAGTTTCTCCTAGGACGTCTTCGTAACTGGTTTCCCAATCTCCTCCAGGACCTCGAAGGTCAGACTGAATCCTTTCAACTATTTCGATTTCTGAAGTCATTAGTTCCTTCTTCCATTAATTGGGTTAATTCAGAGGATTATTTTTTAAGAATTGTAAGATACTCGCAACCAATATCTCAGGTGCATCTTCCTGACAAAAGTGTCCGACGCCGCCTAGTTTGATGACAGGACTTAACGGCCAAAGTGACCTGAAGTCCGCTATCGCAAATTCAGGTGGTATTGCATAGTCCTCAAGCCCTTCCAAAAGTATTGCTGGTTTTGAGGTGAGATCAGCAACTCCTTCAAGGCCCTCTAAAACATATTCCCCTATTCTTCCCAAGTAGGCGTCTATAGGAAACTCATATGCCCCTATTGAACTTTCGTAATCTGGAAACGGAGAACTGTAAGCGTCTATCCATGTTTCGTCAATCACCTCAGAAGAGACTCCAAGTAATTTCATGATTGAAACAACTGTGGATCCGGCATTTCGAAGCACAGCTTCAGTCCGACCAGTTTCGAGACCCTCTCCTATCCACTGAAACCAGCGAGAATCGCGGATTTTTGATATTCCATCAGGAACGCGCCCATACCCAGCAAGAGTATTCATGTAAACAAGTCGACTCACTCGTTCAGGGTTACGAACGGTGTACGCGGTTCCGATAGGGCCACCCCAGTCTTGCATTACAAAAGTAATATTGTTCAGCTCGAGAGAATCAATCAGATCGCTTAAATTCTCGGTATGGCGTTGAAGTGTATAGTCCTGGCCTTTTGGGGTTTCGCTTTTCCCGAACCCCATGTGGTCAGGAACTACGACCCGAAACTCTTCTGCTAACGGATCAATCATTTTTCTGTATACGTACCCCCATGTCGGCTCACCATGCAGGCAAACCAGAACTTCTCCTTCCCCCTCATCAACGTAATGCTGTCTGAAGCCAGAATCAGTGCAAAATTGAGGTTTGTAGTTCCATGTGCCGTTAAAAGTTTCGTCTAGGGGAACCATAAATAAACTTTCCCATGCCTTTAAGGCAATCTCCACTTTCCAAGAAAGTTTTCACCAAGTACGAATGGCATCCAAACAAAAGTTTACTGAGGAATCATCTACTAGAATCAATACACATCAGGATGGATGAGACTTCAAAAGTCGCGGGGGTTAAGAGGTATGGATACTAGTATTCTTCAAGAACATAGGGCGAGGATTGACGAATTAGACGAACAGCTTATTTGTTTACTAGCTGAACGTTTTGAAATTACAAAAGCAGTTGGTGAATTAAAAGCAAAATCTGGTTTACCTGCTGCTGATCCTCAACGAGAGAAAGATCAAATAGCTCAACTCCATGAGGTAGCACGGCGTGAGGGCATGGACCCAATTTTTGGAGAAAAGGTCTTCCGTCTTATCGTTGATGAAGTTATAAGGCACCATCTTCAGACTGCAGATGCCCATGGCGAAACAGAAGACTAATCTTCTCGCATATCAGTTTGTTTCCATTTATTCCAGTACGTGATTTCTTCTGCAGGTTTTCGCTTACCGGGTTTAAAAGTATCCCCCAAGTAGTATGCAGTTGGAACGCATGCCAGTTGAGTTATTGTTTCAGGTATTTCAAGAGCGTCTGCAACTCGCTCGCTGTAGCGAAGGTGCAAGGTCGTCCAAGCTGTTCCAAGCCCACGTGCTCTGGCAGCTAGCATATAGCTCCAAACAGCAGGTAAGACCGAACCCCACCACCCTTGGAGTCCACCACCTAAATCGCCTTCCATATCTGCGGGGCTTCCTAACGAACAGGGAACAGCAAGAACAGGAACCTTTTCTAGTATCTCTGCAAGATAATCACTTGATGACATAATCTTTTGCACTGTTGGGTTATCAGGAATCTTATTTGAAACAGCTTGCTTTTGAGCATCAATATATGGTGCATAACCATCTCTGTAGGCTTCTGCAATAACGAGTTTCTTTTCAGGGTCATCAACTATGACCCAACGCCACTTCTGATAATTCCCACCAGCTGGTGCTTGAGTCGAAATTTTGATGCAATCAAGAATCAGGTCTCTTGGAACCGGGCGACTGAGATCTAATCGTTTACGAACAGCTCTAGTCGTTGACAGTAGATGATCGACTTCATGTAAGTTAAATTCTTCCATGCTTACTCTTTAGTCTTTCTCTAGCATGCGGGTCAAGCTAAAGTAAGTTCTAACACAATTAATGAAAAGGTTTAACATGGCACGAATTGATATTCCTGACGGAGAAGGATTGGAACGAAGCAGACTTTGGTACCTACAACCAGATGTTGGAAAAGGTATCGGCATAGCGGGGAATGCACTCTATACAAAGGTTTCTTTAGACACAAGGGTCAGAGAAGTAGCGAGAATGCGAATAGCTCAGATTAATGAATGTCATATATGACTTGATACTCGGTCTGCATCGGCGATGCAGCAAGGATTAGGCGATGACCTTTATCATCGGGTAGCTGAATACTCTGAGATCGGTGCTTTCTCAGAAGAAGAGAAGCTAGCAGCAGAGCTAGCAGAACGTTTTGTGTTTGATCACGGGACACTTAAATCTGATGAAGCATTTTGGGAACGTATGAAGTCAAGCTTTTCTGATCAGCAAATATTAGAACTACTTTCGTTAATTGGATTTTGTCTCGGGGTTGGAAGACTACTTGCGGTTCTTGAGGTTGCGAATGACTGCCCAGTAAATTTGACAGCCGACCCAGGCGAAGATCCTTCGTTCTTTGCCCATGGTTAGATTTGAGTAAGGAGATATTGTGACAGGTCCACTAACTGGAATCAAGATAGTTGAACTGGCGCAAATGATTGCTGTTCCTGGAGCTACGCATTTACTTGCTACTCAAGGTGCTGAAATAATAAAAATTGAGAATACGACTGGCGGCGATGATCTCCGAATGTACGGTAGTCGAAAAGGTAATATGTCAGGCTGGTTTGCGAATGCTAACTCTGGCAAGAGATCAAT
>DDNP01000003.1:110832-111075 GCA_002341185.1 Candidatus Neomicrothrix sp. UBA2517
GCGAAAGAAATACTGAGATCTTTCATTAGAGATGCAGATGTATTCATCGAGGGTTTTCGCCCTGGTGCTGTGACACGCCTAGGCTTTTCAGCTGATGAAGCGTTCAAGATAAACCCACGGTTAGTTTATGTATCATCATCCGGTTTTGGCGCTGAAGGACCTTACAGTGATAGGCCAGTTTACGATCCCGTTATACAAGCGATTTCTGGATGGGCTGGTGCACAGCAAACTACTGATGGGCCA
>DDNP01000020.1:0-95028 GCA_002341185.1 Candidatus Neomicrothrix sp. UBA2517
GCTTGGAAGGCTGAGGTTCTAGCCTTTGAACTACACCCGCAGGCATTTAGATAGTATCGGGTTTTTATCACTTTTGTTAGAAAGAAGATTCAGAAATCATCCTGAAGCAGGATGAGAGCATCCAACAAGCGGATACACTTTCGGTCTGTGAATAGTTCTGTTAAAAGTCTTGAAGACAACAAAGTAGAAATTAATATCGAAGTCCCTGAGGATGCGATAGAAATCGCAATAGATGAGGCTTTTAAAAAACTAGCCAAGGAAGTCAAAGTGCCAGGGTTCCGACAAGGAAAGGCACCAAGAAAAGTCCTTGAGTCTAAATTCGGAAATGAATATGCCAGAAGCGAAGCTCTAAATGACATTGTGGGGGAAGTCTATTTCCAAGCTATCAATGAACATGAATTAGATGTTATAGCGCAACCTGAAATTGAGATACTTCAAGGGCAGGAGTCGGGCCCAGTTGTTTTTGAAGCAACTGTAGAGGTCAGACCTTCAGTAGAGGTTAAAGGATATAGTGACTTAGAAATAGAAGTACTCAGTCCGAAAGTAAGTCAAGAAGAAATAGACGAGAGCGTTAACCGGCTACTTGAACAAGCTTCTGAGAGAAATGAAGTTAATCGACCAGCGGAAATGGGTGATTTCGTAACGATGGACTTATCTGGATCCATTAATGGCGAAGTTGAAGAAAGCCTTACTGCTGAAGGATTTGTTTTTGAGGTTGGCTCATCATTCATTATTGAAGAAATCAACAACTCTCTAGTAGGTGCGGAAGTTGCACAAGAAATAAAATTCGGGGGCCCGCACCCTTCAGAAGAAGAAGCAGAGCTAGCCTTTGTTGCGAAGATTATTAATATTGAAGAGAAAATCCTGCCAGAATTAACTGACGAACTTGTCGCAGAACTGTCAGAATTTGAAACCGTCGAAATGCTTCTCGAGGATACGGAAGTACGGATGGGCGAATCGAAAAGAAACCAGTTGCCTGGTCACGTAACATCAAAGATGCTTGAAGCACTGTCTGAATTGGTCAAAGATGAAATCCCAGAGCCGCTAATACAGGAACAGACTCAGCAGCAAGTCCAAGATATGGCAATGCGTATGGCTCAACAGGGAATGCAATTTGAGCAATTTTTGCAAGCAACGAATCAATCGATTGAAGATATCGTTACGAACCTAAGAGAGCCAGCTGAACAAGCGGTTAAAACTGACTTAGCGCTGAGAGCTATAGCTGACTCAGAATCGATTGAAATCCTTGAGAATGATATTGAGAATGAGATAGAAAATATCGCCAAACAATACGCTTTACAAGCAGCAATTCAAGCCGAAGAAATTAACTTTGATGCTGAAATGACACCAGAAGAAGTAGATCACCAGCTAGCTTCTCGGATAGAAACAGAAAAGATGAACCTAGCAAAATCTTTAGCAGAAAATGGGCAAATTCGCATTCTGAAAGCGGATTTGCGCAAACAGAAAGCGCTAAAATTTGTAGAAGAAACGGTTAAAATAAAAGATGAAAATGGAAACGAAATTGATAACAAAGAAATCTTCGGTGAAAACACAGAAATTGATCCCGATTTGAGTCAAAATAGTAATAACCCCGATGAGACCAACCCCAAGGAAGAGGATCCAAGTGAGTCAGATGATTGATGGACCAACCAGTTACCTAGTTCCAACTGTAGTGGAGCAAACTAATAGAGGCGAAAGAGGATACGACCTCTATTCAAAACTGTTGAAAGAGAACATCATTTTTATAGGTACTCCGATTGATGATGGAATCGCAAATTTAGTTTGCGCCCAACTACTTCATTTAGAATCAGAAAATCCTGATAAAGATATAAGTCTTTATATCAATTCTCCTGGTGGAAATATCAACTCGGTTTTTGCAATTTATGACACTATGTCATATATCAAACCTCAAGTAGCAACAATCTGTTACGGGCAGGCCGTAGCTGCTGCTGCTGTCCTTCTAGCTGCAGGAACTACAGGAAAGAGGCTTGCTCTGCCGCATTCTCGAATCCTCATTCACCAACCATATGCCGGAGCGCAGGGTCAAGTATCTGATCTTGAGATCGCTTCCAGAGAGATCCAAAGACTAAAAAACCAATTAGAAGAAGTTCTCGCAACACACACTGGACAAACAGTTGAGCAAATCCGCCTCGACACCGACCGAGATAATATTATGGACGCATATGAAGCTAAAGAATATGGGATAATTGACGAGGTGATTAATTCACGCGCAAATGTCGATAATGCAGGTCCGATATCGGCCGTTTAGTAGAATAAGGGGGAACAGAAATGGCAAAATTCGGAGAAACCTCAGAGTTGCTAAAGTGCTCATTCTGTGGCAAGTCCCAAAAACAGGTTAAGAAGCTAATTGCAGGTCCCGGCGTTTATATTTGCGATGAATGCATTGATCTATGTAACGAAATAATAGATGAGGAACTCTCTCAACCCTCTGAACTGGGTTTCGATGAACTTCCCAAACCTGAAGAAATTAATGCTTTCCTAGATGATTACATAATCGGACAAGAACAGGCGAAAAGAATTCTCTCTGTAGCTGTTTATAACCATTATAAGCGCGTACAACTTGGAGAAAAAAATGATGATGAAGTCGAACTCTCTAAAAGCAATATCCTTCTCATAGGGCCAACAGGATGTGGGAAGACATTAATGGCCGAAACTTTGGCCAGGATGCTTAATGTTCCATTTGCAATAGCAGATGCAACTGCACTAACAGAAGCAGGTTATGTTGGGGAAGATGTCGAAAATATTCTTCTCAAGCTAATTCAAGCAGCTGACTTAGACGTGAAGAAAGCAGAAATGGGAATTATCTATATCGATGAAATAGATAAAGTTTCACGCAAAAGTGAGAATCCCTCAATAACTCGAGATGTGTCTGGCGAAGGTGTTCAACAGGCACTTCTGAAGATCCTTGAAGGTACTTCAGCTTCAGTTCCTCCACAAGGCGGAAGAAAACATCCGCATCAGGAATTCTTACAAATTGACACAAAAAATATTCTTTTTATCTGCGGTGGAGCATTTGCTGGCCTTGATGAAGTCATTGAGAACCGTATCGGAAGTACCGGAGTAGGATTTGGTGCAGATATCCGAAATGCTAATGACAAAAATCTCACTGATCTATATGCACAGGTTCAGCCTGAAGATCTAGTTAAATACGGCTTAATACCGGAATTCATAGGGCGATTACCTGTTGTTGGTGCTGTTGGAAATCTAGATAATGATGCTCTCGTGAGAATACTAAGTGAGCCTAAAAATGCTTTGATAAAGCAATACAAGAAAATATTTGGATTTGAAGACGTGAATCTTGAAATAACAGATGGAGCGCTAGATGCTATTGCCACGCTTGCTCTCGAAAGACGAATAGGAGCCAGAGGACTTCGTTCAATCCTAGAAGAAGTTCTCCTTGAGGTCATGTATGAGATTCCAGGACGAGAAGACGTGATCTCTTGTGTCATCAACGAAGATGTAGTGCACAAGAATGAACCGCCCAAACTTGTTATGCGTGGAGAGAGTGGGCTGGCAGCTTCTTAAGCTTCTTAGCCTTTACCTACTGACAATGAATTTCGAGGAATCCATATATTTTCTTAATAGCCATATTAATCGCTCATTAACGAGAGAAAAGATTGACGATAGCGCACTAGATAACATGCGCATCTTGGCTGAAGCTATAGGTAATCCTCAATCTGACTTTCCGACTATTCATATAACTGGAACTAACGGAAAAGGGTCAACTTCTGCTTTAATTTCCAAACTCTTAATGTCTATGGGACTTAATGTTGGAACCTACTGTTCGCCGCACGTGAGCTCAATAACCGAAAGAATTCAACTTAATACTGAACCGATATCTAAAGAAGAATTTTCAGAACTAGTTCAACATTTGAAATTGGCAACGTCAATGTTAAATATAACTCCAAGCTGGTTTGAGCTTATGACAGCTGCGGCTTTTGAGTGTTTCGCTAATAATGCAGTTGACGTTGGGGTTATAGAGGTTGGTATGCTGGGCCGTTTTGATGCTACGAATATCGCCGATGCCAAAGTAGCAGTAATTACGAATGTGGGATACGACCACACTGATGGGAAAGAGGGATGGAAAGAACGGCTTGCCTGGGAAAAAGCGGGGATCATCAAAACAGATACGCTTTTATGCCTAGGCGAAATAGATCAGGAGATAGAAAGAGTGATCCTTAACGAAGCTTCATCGAAAATACTACGAAGAGAGATTGACTTTGCATGCACAGAAAATGACTTAGCTGTTGGGGGAAGACATATCTCTGTAAGGATAAATGATGTACTTTACGACAATATTTTCCTATCGCAACACGGTATTCACCAAGGCCAAAATGCCGCAATAGCTCTTTCAGGCGCACAGGCATTTCTGGGGATAGAGATACCGAAGCAAATAGTCGAAGAGTCTTTTGCGGATATATCTCTACCAGGGCGATTCGAAATCATATCGAACGAACCACTAGTAATTCTTGACGGAGCTCACAATCCACCGGGTGCACTTGCAGCAGCCCAAACTTTCCAAAGTAGTTTTAATCTAACTGGCAAACGAACTTTGATAGTAGGTATGACCGAAGAAAAGGATGCTGACTGGATGCTAGGAAATCTAAATGCATCTACATTCGATTCAATAATTGCTACGGAAGCGTCCGTACCGGGGTCAATGCCATCTGATCAACTAGCCGCTGTGGCATTAAATCATTCTTCAAATGTTATCGCTCACCCTAATCCGGAAGAGGCCCTTCTCGAAGCAATGATGAGTTCTGGCGAAAATGATATAATTTTTGGTACTGGATCTATGTATCTGGTTGGCGCTCTTCGTGAAGCTAGCCAGAAGCTAAAGTCGGAACAAAATTAGAATCAATCAGATAGAATTTTGTTATGAATAAAACTTTAGTACTTTGTAAGCCAGACGCAGTTGAACGAAATCTAATCGGAGAAATAATTACTCGGTTTGAGAAAAAAGGGCTTACGATATCAGCTCTGCAAATGCTCATAATCGGACCCGAATTAGCTGAAAAGCATTATGCCGAACACGTCGGAAAACCTTTCTATAATGACTTAGTTGAATTTATTGGACGGTCGCCTGCGGTAGCGATGATCATCGAAGGTCCTGAAAACACTTGGGAAATCGTTCGTAAAATGATGGGAGCGACAAATGCTGCTCAGGCTGAACCAGGAACAATAAGAGGGGATTTTAGCGCTCTCTTCACCGAGAATCTTGTTCATGGCTCCGATTCAGCGGAATCTGCAGAGAGGGAAATTGCTATCTTTTTTGGATAGGAAATCCTTCAACATTTGAGGGTGCATTGCACTTTTCGTATGAAGTCGTAGAATAAATATGCGGAAAGAGGCTCGTTCTTTCATACAGTTTAGAGAGGCATAAAAAATGAAACAAGGAAGTTTCTAATGGCTTCAATATTAGGCGTCATGGGAAGAGACATGGCAGTAGATCTTGGGACTGCTAATACTTTGGTTTACGTAAGAGGCGAAGGAATCGTCTTGAACGAGCCTTCCGTGGTAGCTATTGATATCAGAGACGGATCGGCCTTGGCTGTCGGCTCTGATGCAAAAAGAATGATCGGAAGAACTCCAAGTCATATCCAAGCGTCACGTCCTTTGAGAGATGGCGTCATCGCAGATTTCGATATGTGCGAACAGATGCTTCGCCACTTCATTGAAAAAGTTCATCAAAGTAGACTTGCGAAACCACGAATGGTCATCTGTGTTCCCTCTGGAATAACTGGCGTTGAACAACGCGCTGTTCAAGAAGCTGCGGAATTCGCTGGAGCGCGAAAGCCCGCATATATCATTGAAGAACCTATGGCAGCTGCCATAGGGTCTGGAATGAAAATTCAAGACCCAAGCGGAAACATGATTGTAGACATTGGCGGAGGGACAACTGAGGTCGCCGTTATTTCGTTGGGCGGAGTAGTTGCAAACAAATCTGTGCGCGTTGGGGGAGATGAATTAGATAACTCGATTATCCAATTCATCAAAAAGGAATACAGTGTTGCTTTGGGAGTAAGAACCGCTGAAGAGCTCAAAATTAAACTTGCTAGTGCATGGTCAACTGAAGAACTATTTGCAGAAGTACGCGGAAGGGACCTGATAACAGGTTTGCCTAAAACGATTGTTACTTCAACTTCTGAAGTGCGTGAAGCAATAGCTGAACCGCTTTCGGCGATTCTGGATGCAGTTAAGATGACACTCGATGTAACCCCTCCAGAGTTAGCAGCTGACATTATGGGGAAGGGAATCATGCTCGCCGGAGGTGGAGCCTTGCTGACTGGAATGCCTGAATGTGTAGCCCATGAAACTGGAATGCCGGTATGTGTTTCTCCAAATCCGCTCCATGCAGTTGCATTGGGTTCCGGAAAATCCTTAGAGGCTTTTGACTCACTAAAAGGAGTACTCTTCACCTCAACTCAAATGTAAGAGGGGAGACTTAGATGGCCGTGCCACAACGAAGCAGTGGCTCCAGATTTACACTCGCAATTCTTTTGCTAATTTCAGTGACTCTAATTTCGCTTGATGCACGAGGATACGAACCGTTAGCTAATCTCCGTAAAGCTTCAACAGCCATATTGCAACCTTTCAGAAATATTGCTAGTACAGTTTTCGATCCGATAGGTGACGCGTGGAAATCTCTTTCCGAAGGAGATTCATTAGAAAAAGAAAATGCTCTTCTTCGAGGGCAACTAAGCGAGCTCTTAGACTATCGTGTGACGACTGAAGGGGCTGTCGAAGAGCTGAAAGCATTACGAACCCAGCTAGATCTTGAGAATCTAGGAGGGCAGGAAACAATTGTCGCAGAAATAACGGCTCGCTCAGTATCAAATTTTGATCCATACATAATTGAAATTGGGAAAGGCACTCAAAACGGAATTAAGGATGGAATGGCTGTAGTTTCAGTTGGTGGTTTAATTGGGCGAATAGAGGATCCAGGATTAAGGACTTCTCGTGTTCGGCTTATTACTGACCCAAACGTCAATATAGGAGTATTGGCTGTCGGGACAAATGAGGTAGGGATTCTAAGCGGTGGAGGTATTAACCAGCCCTTATATGTGTTAAACGGTATTCCAGTTTCTGCTGATATAGAAATTGGATCAATTATGGTAACTAGTGGATCGGAACGAAGCCCCTATCCAGGTGGATTTGCCGTCGGAACTATTTTGGAAATTGTTGTTGACGAGATAAACCTCGAAAAGGAGTTAATTGTTGCCCCTACAGGACAACTTGAGAATCTGGAATTTGTGACAGTTATTCTATATCAGCCACCTTCATCAGAAGTAGGAAGTAATAGTAAGTGAGTATCGTACGCGTGGCTAAAGCAACTCTAGTTCTGTTTATTCTTCTAGTACTTCAACTCGAGCTGTTTGCCAATATCCGATTCTTTGGAGTAATGCCGGAAATCATGTTGGGAGCAGCAGTAGCTTCAGGATGGCATGCTGGTCCGAGAGACGGGGCTGTATTAGGATTTGTCAGTGGTTTTCTTATCGATCTTTATTTGGCGACTCCTTTAGGTTTAAGCGCCTTGAGCTATGCACTGATCAGTTATGTGATCGGAATAGTTTCGGAACTGATCGCAGAAGACGTCGAAAAGATCGTTCGCTCAGTAATCTCACTGGTTGGGATAGTACTAGGTTTAGTAATTTTCGTTGTGTTCGGGGAGCTCATTGCAGAGCCCAATCTTTACAATAAAAATTTCGGAAAAATTCTAGTTGTAGGGGGTTTATACACGGGTCTCTTTATTCGGCCGCTTCATTTTTTCATGGAGTGGGTTTTTCATCAGAACAACTATCAAAACAACCAGTTTGCGATGAGCAGAGTGCGAAGATAATAGGATAAACGATGTCAGTTGCTTCAAAGTACCTTCCGCAGTCTCACAGGCTAAGACTTGCTGTCCTTGCAGCAGTTGCTATTTCGCTTTTCGTGCCACTAATTGCCAGACTTTGGTATCTGCAAGTAATTAAAGAGACAGCATTTGTGGAACGTGCGGCTGATAACACGACAGAAACGATTATTGAACTTGCGCCGCGTGGAAGAATCTTAGATGCAAAGGGCAGAGTTTTGGTTGACAACCGAGCGTCTATTCTGGTCACCATAGATAAGGAAGAAATGGCTTCAGTGGCAAGTGATGACTTACAAGAATTGTTCTTTGACTTAGCTACGGAAATAAGCCGTTCAGGAAATCTTACTAAAGTCCCACAAATCGAAGCCGCATATCGTTCTAATAGGTACGGCCCTTTCGCTGAGGTTCCAGTAGTCCAAGATATTTCTGAAGAGCTACAAATTTATCTTGCAGAGTATTCTTATAGATTTCCAGGTGTGAAGACAACAGTCACGACAGTTCGGGATTACCCGTATGGTTCTCTTGCAGCGCATATTCTCGGCTACGTCGGCCTATTAAGCGAAGATGAAATGTCTTCTGTTGCTCTTAAACAAAAAACTTATTTGGCGAATGATGAAATCGGTAAAAGTGGTATCGAACTTTTCTATGAAGATGCATTAAGAGGAACACCTGGCAGAAAGGTAGTGACCGTAGACAAATTTAATAATATTCTTGAGATAAACGAAGAAATTCCAGCTAAAGCTGGAAGTGATGTTCAGCTAACTATTGATATAGATCTTCAAGCGTTAGCAGAGCAGGAACTAGCTAGGGGGTTAGCTTTAGCTAAACAGCAGCCAACGAAATTCGAAGAAGAGGGCGTTGTGATCTTTAATGCACCTGCCGGGGCAATGGTAGTGATGGACCCTAGAGATGGCTCTATATTAGCTATGGCTTCACACCCAACATTTGATCCAGAGTTATTCGTATCAGGTATTAGCCAAGACGATTTTGACGAGTTAACAGATCCGGGTAATTTCCTACCCCTTCTAAATAGAGCGATACAGGGAACATACCCACCGGGTTCAACCTTCAAACCTTTCACCGCATACGCAGCGTTAGATACTGGCCTTATAGGATCTCGTGGCATTTTGGGTATCAACGACTTGTTTTACGATGAAGGAGTATTCCTAATACCAAATTGTGAGGGTGGAACTTGTAGGTTTCAAAATGCAGGTGAGGCAGCTTATGGAGATGTCGATTTGAGGTTAGCTTTGACATACTCCTCGGATGTTTATTTCTATAACCTAGCTGCAAGCTTTGATATCCTTCCAGGGTTTGACTTGGAATCGGTTCAAGTTGCAGCCACATCTTTTGGCTACGGAAGCAGGACTGGTGTAACTCTTGCAAGTGAAGGTAGTGGCCGAATACCTACTCCAGCTTCTAGGCGCGAAGCGTACCGCGAAAACCCAGAAGCCTTCCTGACAGGGTCATGGTTGACAGGCGATACTCTAAATACTTCGATAGGGCAGGGTGATGTTCTAGCAACGCCCCTGCAAATTGTTAATTCGTACTCTGCTTTAGTTAATGGAGGGACGCTTTTTGCACCCAATCTAGGAGATCGTATCCTTAACCCAATAACAGGGGAAACAGAAGTAGAATTCGCACCAAGAGTGTTGAAAGAAATATACTTGCCCGATTCATTCTCGGACCCGATACTTGAAGGGCTTGCTGGGGTAACTACTTGGCGCTCCGACATAGGAACCGAAGGTACTGCGTATGGTGCCTTTAAAGATTTCCCTCATGACCTTTGGCCTGTTTCTGGAAAGACAGGCACATCTGAAAAACAAGTAGAGAATGCTTTAATCGCTGATTATGGTTTATTTGTTGCTTGGGGGCCTAACCCAGAACCAGAGTACGTTGCAGCAGTTGTTCTTGAGGAATCTGGATTTGGTGGTCAGGTTGCTGCTCCAGTAATCAGGAGACTTTTCGAGAGAGTAGCAACTGACAATGTGCCATCATATCTAAGCCAAGCTGAGAAAGATAAACTAGCGAAGGAACTAGTGACTCGTTCGGCTCTAAATCCCGAAATAGAAACAGAAGAAATCCAAAATCAGGAAAGAAGCGAGTCATGAAATTTACAAAGACTCGAAAGAATTTTAATCTAAACCCTACAGGTGATCCGTGGTCTCCTTGGTTGCACGTTGATATTGCACTTGTATTAAGCACCATTTCCTTATCCGTTATTGGTGCTTTTATGGTTTATAGTGCCACCAGAGGCAATGACCCCGAAATTTACGACAAATCATATTTGAACAGGCAATTGCTTTTTCTTGGGGTGGGGGTTGTCGTAATGGCAGTTGTAGCTTATTTCCCTTACAGGAGAATCCGTGATTGGGTTCCAGCATTTTTTTGGGCTGGGATGTTTCTGCTTTTGTTAGTCCTAACTCCACTCGGTGTAGAAAGAAATGGAACTAAAGCTTGGTTTGAATTTGGGAGTTTCCAATTACAGCCTTCCGAACTTTGTAAAATAGCTTATATCTTTATGCTTGCTAACTATCTGGAAAGGTTTAACGGGCGCTTAAATATTCGGCAATTAGGAAACGCTTTATTGTTAGCGGTGATGCCTATCGGACTAATCTTACTGGAGACAGACGTTGGTACGGCTCTCGTGTTCATAGCAATAACTATGGGAATGTTGCTCATTGCGGGCGCCCAAACAAAACACATATTTATCCTCACAGTTGTTGGGGTTCTCCTGGCTGCCTTGGTTTGGAGTAGCGGAGCTCTGCAGGATTATCAACAGGATAGGCTCACGTCATTTATTGACCCGGTTTCCAGCCAAACCGAAGCCGCCTATCAACAAACCCAAGCTCAAATTGCTATTGGAAGTGGAGGGCTAAGTGGTCAAGGTTTCGGACAGGGGCAACAAACACGTGGTGAATTTGTCCCTGAACAACACACAGACTTTATCTTTTCCGTCATAGGTGAGGAATTCGGTTTTCTTGGGTCTGTTGTTGTACTGGCATTATTCGCCATTGTTATGTGGCGATGCATGCGTACAGCACGAAAATCCCCTGACCTCCTTGGGACATTGATCAGTTGTGGTGTTATGACGCTCTTTGCTTTCCAAATGTTCCAATCAGTGGGAATGACATTAGGCATAATGCCCATTACAGGAATTCCGATCCCCTTTGTTTCTTATGGGGGATCCTCGGCGATTTCATGTTTCGTTGGGACAGGTTTAGTTCTTAATGTCCATATGCGCCGATATCAAGTAGTTTGATACTTTAGTGCTCTTCGAGGAGTAGAATAAATCATCAGAAAGGCATAGATGAGCTCTGTTTGGGAAACACTTGAAAAATTTTTGGATAATGTAGAAAAACCTGCTCGATATATTGGCCTTGAACACGGAGCACAAAGACCACCTCACCTTGAATCAAATATTTCATGGTTGTTGACATATCCAGATGTTTACGAAGTTGGTCTACCTAATCAAGGTTTGCAGATCTTATATGAAATTCTCAATGAATCTCCAATTGCTGAAGCTGAAAGAGCCTACGCTCCATGGGTTGACCTTGAAAGGATCATGAGGTCGGAGCTCATACCATTGTTCAGTGTTGATACACATAGGCCAGCAAGTGAATTCGACGTAATAGCATTTAACCTATCTTCGGAACTCGTCTACACCAATCTTATAAATTGTATTGACCTCGCTGGTGTTCCTATTAAATCTTCGGAACGAACGGAAGAGCACCCTTTGATCGGAGCTGGAGGACATTGTGTCTATAACCCTGAGCCACTAGCTAATATTGTTGATTTTTTTGCATTAGGTGATGGCGAAGAGGTTATCACCGACATCACGAAGGTGATGCATGAGTTCAAATCTTTAGAAAGTAATTCGCAAGACCGTAGGGACCTACTGCATCAATTATCGAAAATAGAAGGTGTTTACGTCCCTAGCATGTATGAAGCTACTTACAATAACGAGGGTGTTCAGGTCCTTGAGCCACTCTTTGACGATGTCCCAAAGCTTATTGAGAAGAGAACTATTGTTGATCTTGAAGACTGGCCGTATCCCAAAGAGCAGCTAGTTCCAATTACTGAAGTAGTTCATGACCGTTTAAATGTTGAAGTGTTCAGGGGTTGTACGCGTGGTTGTCGTTTCTGTCAGGCCGGGATGATTACACGACCTGTTAGAGAACGACCGGATCAACAAGTAAGGACAATGCTACAAGCTGGCTTAAAGAGAACAGGTTATGATGAAGCAGCGTTAACATCACTGTCTACAGCCGATTACAGCGGAATTAGGGAAGTAGTTGAAGAAACTGTTGCTGATCCGGTTAACTGCGGTCAAGTGAGTATTTCGTTACCCTCATTACGGGTAGACGCATTTACAGTTGACATTGCAGCAAGCATCCAAAATGCCAGAAGAACAGGCCTCACTTTTGCTCCTGAAGCTGGAACTTGGCGTCTAAGGCAAGTGATTAATAAATTGATTACCGAAGAGGATTTGTATGGTGCTGTAGAGTCTGCTTTTTCCCAAGGTTGGAAAAGAATGAAACTTTACTTCTTAATAGGGCTTCCGACAGAAACAGATGAAGATACTTTAGGCATAGCGCGCCTTGCAGCTAATTGTGTGAAGATTGGCAAACGTTATACAAATGCTGCCTCAGTTACTGTAAGCGTTGGAGGATTCGTCCCAAAGCCGTTCACTCCTTTCCAATGGTTCGGTCAAAATACAGTTGAAGAATTAGACAGGAAGGTTTGGCTTCTCAAGGATGAAGTCAAAAAGACTAAAGGGATAAAACTTAAATGGCACGACCCCAAAGCAACATTAGTAGAGGGAGTCCTAAGCCGCGGAGATAGAAGACTTGGTGATGTATTGCAGGCCGTATGGTCCTCAGGTGGTGTCTTTCAAGAATGGAGTGAGCACTTTAATCTTGACTTATGGATGTCTGGCCTCGAAGAATATGGACTGAGCCACGAATGGTTTGCATATCGTCACAGGGATGCTGCTGAACCTTTGCCTTGGGACCATCTAGATGCTGGACTTTATAAAGATTTTCTATGGCAAGAGTGGCGAGATGCTCTTGAAGAAAAGGGATTAGAAGATTGTAGGTGGATTCCTTGTTACGACTGTGGCGCTTGTACAGGTTATGGGCTTGACCACATTGTTGCATCAACGTCCCCACCAGTCGGTGGTAGTCAAGGGACCTGGCAGGACCTTGAGAACGGAAACTTTGCCCCTCAGTTGCTTCAAATCAATAGTAAAGCAAAATAAAATGATAGTGCGACTTCGAACGACCAAGATAGGGAAAATACGATTTGCGAGCCATCGTGATATCGCCAAAGTATGGGAACGTTCACTTCGTAGAGCAGAAATTCCTCTGGTATACAGCGAGGGATTCCACCCAAGGCCTAAGATTTCATTTGGCTTAGCTTTACCTACAGGTGCGGAGTCAGAATGTGAATATCTTGATTTTCACCTTGATGACAAGAAATATGAAAATTCAAAAATCGTAGCTATCCCAGAAGTCTTAACTACAATACTCCCCGAAGGAATCGAAATAACAGGTATGGTCAAAATGCAAAATAAATATGTATCACTCCAACAATCTGTTACTTCAACTACATGGGAAATTGAAGTCGAGGAAAACAAAGAATTTGTGGATGAATGGGTAGACCATGTTCTTAGTTCAGAGGAATTGATAATCAAACGTACCCGTAAAGGAAAAGAAGTTGTTGATGATATCCGCCCCTACATACGTGAAATAAGCGTAGGGCAGGGAGATTTGAATAGATCAACGTTACAAGCAGAATTAAAGACTCAGCCTCGTTCTTTGAGGCCAAGTGAATTCTTAGCGTCAGCGCAGCCAAACTTAACTATGGCTAGATTGCGTCGCTTAAAACAATTTATTGACACAGGAGATAATGAAATAGGCCCCCTTGAATTAGGAGAGCGTCTTAACTCTGATCAGGAACTGTGTCCATCATGAGAAGGGAAAAGAAAAAATGGAAGAACGAGGAAATCGGAATAACGACGACCATCTTGAAGCAGTTTTAAATGAGGAAGAGAAAGGAGTTAGAGATCTAAAGCCAGGGTTAGGGAAAGCCACAGAAGTAAGTAAACCCAAAATCGGCGACTCTAGACCAGCACCTGATGCACCAAAGTCTCACCCACAAAATAAAAAGAAACGAAAACGCCGTCGCTCTAAAGGAGAAAATAAGAACCAGCAGTCTGAAAATAATGTTTCTGTCGAGTTAGATGACGAAACGCTAAGAAAGCGACGTGGGCGAGAAAGAAAAGGTAAAGCTGTTGGGCGTTATACGATGGCCGTTCACGTGGAAGACAACGTAACACAAATAGCGATGCTTGAAGGGCGCTCACTTATTGAGTTCTATATCTCTCGTCCATCAGACGATGTTAGTGAAATCCACGGCAATATCTACATGGGGCGTGTAGAGAATGTGTTACCCGGAATGGAAGCAGCATTTGTAGATATTGGAACTCCCAAAAATGCAGTACTTTACCAAAGTGACCTGATAAAAAATGCAAACAAAAAGTCTAATGTAACAGTAAGAATTGAAGACGCTATAAAAAATAAAGAGACTGTTTTATGTCAAGTGACTAAAAACCCTATTGCTCATAAAGGGGCTCGACTTACAGAAGAGATTTCATTAGCTGGACGATTTGTCGTACTTGTTCCAAACAGTGCAACGTTTGGTATTTCAAAGAGACTACCTGAAAAGGAACGGAAACGTTTAAGGCAAATTTTGGAGAAAGCGAAACCAGAAGAACATGGTGTAATCGTCAGAACTGCTGCTCAGCACATAACGAAAGAAGAAATAGAACAAGACGTAAAACGACTTGTAGATCAGTGGTTGAAGATTCAAGAACAATCTTCGAAATCAAATTCGCCTAAATTGCTCTATCGTGAACCTGAAATGCCTTTCAGAATTATTCGAGAAGAATTTAACAAAGAATATCGTTCAGTAGTGATAGATGATTCAGAATTATTTGAGGAAGTGAAATCTTACCTTGCCATTGTTGCACCTGCTCTGGCTGATCGGATTGAGTATCACGATACTTCTGTTAACGAGGTAGCTTTATTTGAGCGATTCTATGTTGAAGAACAACTAGCGAAAGCTCTTGACAGCAAAGTATGGCTGCCTTCAGGAGGATCATTGATTATTGAACACACGGAAGCGTTAACAGTAATTGACGTAAACACCGGTAAAAATGTCGGTACTTCAAGCCTTGAAGAGACTGTATATCGCAATAATCTTGAAGCAGCAAAGGAAGTAGCTCATCAGCTTCGACTCAGAGACATCGGAGGCATAATAGTGATCGATTTTGTAGATATGGAAAAATCCCAGCACCGTAATGATGTAATGAAGACATTCCGATCTGAATTAGCTCGAGATAAAACACGTACACAAGTTTTTGGAATCTCGGAGCTCGGATTAGTTGAAATGACTAGAAAACGAATAGGTGAGGGCTTATCTCAGGCATTCACAAAAGCTCAGGAAGATGAATAAGCTTTTGAAGAATAGTCGTTATTTGTTACCAAACCGAATATCATGAACTTATGTATGCAGTTGTAAAAACAGGCGGAAAACAATACCGCGTAGAGGAAAATCAAATCCTTCAAGTAGAGCTTTTAGGAGAAATTGGTGAATCCATAAACTTAACACCCTTAATGTATGTGGATGGGAATACAGTACTTGCCAAACCCAACGAGTTAGAGAATATTGAAGTCAATGCCGAAATAGTGAACACGGCAAAAGCTAAAAAAATTAACGGATTTACTTACAAAAATAAGAGCAACCAGCGACGACGTTGGGGTCATAGACAGAACTACAACGAGATTAAAATAACCTCGATTTCAAGGAAGAAATAATGTCAAAAACAAAAGGCGGCGGCTCAACGCGAAACGGTAGAGACTCTAATGCCCAAAGACTAGGGGTAAAGGCATACGACGGCACTGCTGTATCAGCTGGATCAATCATTGTTCGACAAAGAGGAACTAAATTTCACCCAGGTTTGAATGTTCGCAAAGGCGGAGATGATACATTATTTTCAACTGTAAACGGTCGAGTTAAGTTTGGTTCTAGGCGTGGACGAAAACTCGTAGACGTCCTGCCTGACTAAATATAGATTAACCTTCTTTGCAGAATAAGTCAGTATGATTCTGCTATGTCTAATTTCGTCGATGAATGTGGCCTGAACGTACAAGGTGGCGATGGCGGAGCCGGTTGTGTCTCCTTCAGGCGTGAAGCTCACGTTGATAGGGGAGGGCCAGATGGTGGTGATGGAGGCAACGGCGGCGATATCTGGTTAGTTGCTGATCACAATATAGCATCTCTGTTAGCTTTCCGTGACTACCCTCACCGTAAGGCTGCGAGTGGTAATCATGGCAGTGGTAAACGTCGGCATGGCGCTAACGGGAAGTCAGAATTTATTGCTGTCCCAGTGGGAACGCTTATCAAAGACTCAAGTGGCAACATCCTTGCTGATCTCTCCTCGTCAGGTTCTAAGTGGTTAGCTGCGTCCGGAGGAAAAGGTGGTAAAGGTAATTCTAGATTTCTTACGAATAGACGTAGAGCACCGACTTTTGCAGAACAAGGTGAACATGGCGAGGAACAATGGCTTAAGTTAGAACTTAAACTCTTAGCCGATGTCGCTTTAGTAGGCTTTCCAAATGTAGGTAAAAGTACGCTTATCTCTCGTCTTTCAGCAGCTAAACCTAAAATAGCTGACTATCCTTTTACTACTTTGGTGCCCAATCTAGGAGTGGTAAGAGGAACTGAAGAATTCGAAATGGTAATTGCTGATATTCCAGGTTTAATTGAAGGAGCAGCGGAAGGAAAAGGATTAGGCCATCAGTTTCTTCGACATGTGGAGAGGGCCCGAGTGCTGGCAATTCTTCTTGATCTTTCGGCTTACGACGGAACGACGCCAAGTGATCAATTAGTCATCCTGTTGTCAGAACTCAATAGGTACAAGCCAGAATTATTGGACCGTCCTAGAATATTGATTTCTTCTAAATCTGATGTTGCGATGCATGACACTCTAGAAGATTCGCTGAGGGTATCATCAGTGACAGGCGAGGGGATTCAAGAACTGAAATACAGATTAGAAGATCTCGTGCGAAATGCCAGGGAAACCGAAATTTCTCCATCAGATGAAGTAATAATTCATCGCCCTTTGCCCAAGGGAATCTCTGTTGTCAAAGACGGCGATGTATTTATTGTTCAAGGACGACAGGCAGAAAGAGCTGTCTCCCTCAATGACCTTACAAACATTGATGCACTCGAATATATTCAATCTGTTTTGGAAAAAATCGGTGTTAACAAGGCTTTACGAAAAGCTGGGGTCAAGTCGGGCGACCAAGTACAGATTGGCGGATTACATTTTGAATTTATGGATGATGACCATTGGATTGACTGATCAAAGTTAAATAGAAGACTTTCCCTACCAATTCTGCAACAATAGCTAGGTGACAGTCGTAGTAAAAATTGGAACTTCATCCTTAACGCAATCAGATGGCGCGATCAGTATTTCCGCTATCGAAAAATTAACAACAGAAATAGTTAAAGCAAAAAAAGAATTTCCGGAAATTGTTTTAGTTAGTAGCGGGGCAATAGGAGCGGGGCTAACAGACCTTGGTTATGTCGGGAACCGACCAACTGATTCGCGTATCCTTCAGGCTGCTTCAGCCGTTGGACAACCTAAATTAATGGCTACGTATTCTAAGAGCTTCGCTAAACATGGAATAGCTACAGCTCAACTTTTAATGACTCCGGATGATTTTTTTGTCCGTAAACGCTATCTACATGCACGGTCGACTGTCGAAGAGCTTTTATCGGCTGGAATCCTACCGATAGTAAACGAGAATGATGCAATCGCTGATGACGCAATCCGGTGGGGTGATAATGATAGGATTGCTGCCTTACTGGCCCAGCTCCTAAATGCAGATCATTTACTTATGCTTACCGACACTGATGGCGTTTACACGCACGACCCGAATAAAGAAACATCACATAACATAGAGCTGATACGCGAAATAAGATCATTTAATCAAATTAATGCAACTCTTGGTGGCTCTTCAAGCACCCTTGGTAGCGGGGGGATGGAGTCAAAACTAGCAGCAGCACGGATGGCATCGTGGGCTGGTGTAACTACAACTATCGGAGCAGCAACGCGAGAAAATGTTGTCCTTCAATCTTTCAAAGAATCAGGTTCAACGGGAACAATTATCTACCCACAACCCAAACCGTTATCAGCGAAAAAATTATGGATTGCATTTGCAGTTCAACCGAAAGGGAAAATAGTAATAGATCGAGGAGCACAAGAAGCTATCGAGCAAAACGGAGGTTCTTTATTGGCCGTAGGAGTCCTTCAGCTTGATGGTGATTTTGACAAAGGTGAAGCTGTAGAGATTTTAAATGAAGACACGGAAGTTATTGCCCGAGGGCTGGTGTCGATGAGCTCTGAACAACTTGCTGATTACCTCAGTAAGAAAAATGCTGGATTGTATAACCCGAATGAGAATAAGTTTGTGCACAGAGATGAATTGGTAGTTCTCGCGCATTGATTTGCTAAATTATATGCATAGTTTTCAAAAATTCTTTAGCCGCATCTGAACCCAAAATCGAAGCGCCAAATGTATAAGTAATTCCGCCAGATAAGAGTGCTAGTGGAGCAACAAAGTAGGCATTGTAATCAAATAAGAAAAAGGAGATGGACCCGGCGACTATTGCTGAGATAAATCCTGGTAGTAAGAAAAATCTACATATTAAGAAAGAACGAGTTGTGATCTGAGTAGTTTTCGTAACTCTTTTGCGCAAAAGGAAATACTCAAACCAAGCAGCAATTGAACTTCCGATAGCTAAACCTAAAGCTCCTAATGGTTGGGGACTGGTATCCGATGATCTTGCTAGCTCTGGAAGAGGCGAGAAGGAAGGTAAATCACCAATCGTTATAACTGTATCGTTGTCAATTGCGAGTCTCTCTAATTGGAACATAAGTAAAAAACCGATAAGGCCTGCAATGAGGACACGTAGACTTGCAAGACGAGCTGGGCCTTTAACGTCATCGTATGAGTAGCATACATTCTGGTATAGTCGGCTCATTCCAGTTGCGTACAATCCTAAGCTGTAAGCCCCTAGAACAATCCAAATATAGAGTGTGTCCTCTCTATTGAATTGTCCTCTCTCAAACAGGAAATCTATTAATGGTTCTCCCATTGCGATAAAAGCAAATGTTGAGAACACTAAATAGAAAGCTATACGTTCGGAACTAGCAAAAAATCTCCTCTCAACAGCTAGAGCATTATCTCTATCTCTGGATAATTCAGGCAAATCAGCAGAAATGATAGACATGACAAATAAACCGATAGGAAGCATATAGATAATCTGAGCTAGTGATAAGGCCGTGAAAGCTCCTGTCGCAAGGAAGCCTGCTAGAAAGAGATCTAAAAAACCTGAGAATTGAACAACTCCTCTTCCTAAAACAGCTGGAAAAAACTTCGATATTATCTCTCGAACGGCATTCGAGCCTCTCATAATTCCTAACTTCAGAGAAGGAGAAACTTTTATAACAAGTGGTATTTGGATAAGGAATTGAAGTGCCCCTCCGATCAAGACACCCCATGCTGCAGCTTTTGCGATTGAAGCATCCGACCAATCTTGTCCCCAAGCTACAAGAGCAAAAATAATCTGTGCAGCATTCCAAAGAATTGGAGCAGCAAACGATAAGAAGAATCTTCTGTGCGCATTTAAGACTCCCAAGCACCAAGAAGAAAGTACGATAAATCCTAATCCGGACCACATTATTCTAACTAAATTGACAGTTAGCTCGAATGTTTCGCTAGGCAGTAATGGAAGAAGAACTTTAGTTAAAGGCCGAGCTGCTAGTATTCCTATAAGAACAATTGCTGAGGTAACTAATCCCAATAGAGTTGCAACGGTACCTGCAACAACTCCTGCTTCACCGTTACTGTTCTCATCATCGATTAGTCGACTGTAAGTTGGAATGAAGGAAGCAGATAAAGTTCCTTCACCAAGAATATTTTGTAATAAACCCGGTATCTGAAGAGCGGCTTTAAATGCATCTGCAGCTACTCGGGTACCTAATAATCCAGCAAGAATAAGTTCTCGGATAAGTCCCGACAGCCTCGATAACAATATTGCTCCGCCTATGATCAATGCGTTTCGCCCACTAGGCCTATTTTGATCAGAAATTATTTGATTGCCACTCACAGGACAAGCCTACCTCTAAACAAACAATCACCGTATCTACCCGTAAATAGACAATTTATGTAATACAGTTCGTAAATTTCCTGTGTTGCCCTCTACCCTTCAATAGTATGCCTTTTCGATTTCAAGAAGTTGATAAAGTTAAAGATGATCTCCGGACCGTTGACTACCTAGCAGATGATGGAATCGCAGGAATAGTTTATCTAGCAGACCGATTACAAAAACCTATACTTGTAGAAGGACCCGCTGGAACCGGAAAAACGCAACTCGCGAAGAGTGTCGCTGAAATGACCGGATCACGGTTAATTCGGCTTCAATGTTATGAAGGGTTGGATGAATCAAAAGCGTTGTACGAGTGGAACTACAAAAAACAACTCCTTCGGATACAAGCCGAGAGAAATACAGATGAGTCAAATTCTTGGGATGAACTTGAAGATGATATTTTTTCTGATGAATTCTTGTTGACAAGGCCACTTTTAGAAGCAATTCGTTCTGAAGACCCTGTTGTTTTGCTCATAGATGAAGTTGATCGAGTTGAGATAGAAACCGAAGCTTTATTGTTGGAAATTCTCTCTGATTATCAGGTCTCAATACCTGAGTTAGGAACGATTGAAGCTAAACAAATTCCGCTTGTTTTCTTGACTTCGAATAACACTCGAGAATTGTCAGAAGCGCTCAAACGCAGGTGCTTATTTCTCCATATCGATTATCCAGACCTTGAACGCGAACGAGAGATCATATTAACCAAAGTCCCTGATATAGAAGCGAACTTGGGTGATCAAATAGCAAGAGTAGTTAGAACCGTGAGGCAATTAGAACTCAAGAAAGCGCCTTCTGTATCTGAAACTTTAGATTGGGCAAGAACGTTATTGCACCTAGGTGTCGAACATGTTGATGCTCAAACTGCGACAGAAACTGTCGGTATTCTTTTGAAATATCGTTCCGATATCGATAAAGCTGTCAAGGAATTCTCAACTGATGAAGAACTAAACTCTTCAGAAAGTGATTAGTTTGGGACATAAAACCCATTCTCCGTTACTTGAATTACTAAATGGTTTCATTGTTGAATTGAGAAGTGCCGGATTACCGGTCAGCTTAACTGAAAATCTGGATGCGGTTGAGGCCGTGAAGCACATACCGATAGAAGATCGGGAAACATTCAAATACGCCTTAGCGGGCACCCTAGTTAAAAATCATTCACACTGGAAAGCATTTGAAACCGTTTTCGAAGTCTATTTTTCTCTGCGAGGGCAGGAATACGAACTTGTTGATGGAGAATGGGAGTCTAACGATACTCAAAATGATGATGAAAATCAGCAAAGTGGGCAAATGCCGGGACAAGGCGGAAGTCAAGAAGGACTAACGCAAGAACAATTAGCTGAAATGCTTTTTCAAGCACTTGCAAATAAAGATCAAAATTTGATGCGAGCTGTCGCTCGTCAATCTGTGCAACGGTTTGCGGGAATGGAACCTGGAAGACCTGTCGGTGGAACCTATTATCTCTACAGAACTTTACGTAACCTCAATCTGGAAGAGATCCTGGATCGCCTGCTCACTGACAGCAACGAAAAGAGTAATAATGACTCTGATTTTTTGGATGAGCGTTTACGTAAAGATGAATATGAGCACAGAATTGAACAATTAAAAAAAGAAATTGAAGCTGAGATTCGTCGTAGGCTTGTAGCCGACAGAGGAGTTGAAGCGATGGCTAAAACATTGCGTAAACCCCTTCCAGAGGATGTGGATTTCATGCATGCAAGTCGTGAAGAGATGGTAGCCTTGCGTCGTGCCATCTGGCCTCTGACAAGAAAGTTAGCTGTTCGACTGGCGCGAAAACGACGTCACGGACGGAAAGGCCCTCTTGATTTCCGGAGAACCGTAAGGCAATCGCTTTCTTATGGGGGAGTTCCGGTTGAACCAAAATTCAAGTACCCGAAACCTTCTAAGCCGGAAATCATGGTGATAGCCGATATCTCTGGTTCTGTAGCAGCTTTTGCACGATTTACGCTACACCTTGTTTATGCCCTTAATAATCAATTCTCTAAAGTCAGATCGTTCGTTTTTATTGATGGATTAGATGAAGTTACGAATTTCTTTGAGAATGTTGATGATATTACTGAAGCTATACACAGGGTCAATACAGAAGCCGACGTCATCTGGGTTGATGGGCACTCAGATTACGGGCATGCTTTTGAGATATTCAATGATCGATTCGGGAATGATGTAGGCTCGAAAACCACTGTAATAATTCTCGGAGATGCTAGAAACAATTACCATGCTTCTCAGTCATGGGTAGTTAAAGATATTGAAGATAAAGCACGTAAAGTTTTCTGGCTAAACCCTGAACCGAGAAGTTATTGGGATACGGGGGATTCCATTGTCGGTGAGTATAGTGATTACTGCAATGGGACATTTGAAGTTAGGAATCTAAAACAACTTGAAGCTTTTGTTGAGAATCTTGTTTGATTAATTTCTTAATTCTTCAGCTACATGAAATGCAAGTTCAAGACTTTGGGAAGCGTTTAACCGAGGGTCGCACATGGTTTCATATCGCAAGGCAAGATCATCGTCCGAAAGATTTTCAGCCCCACCTACGCATTCAGTGACATTATCTCCTGTGAGTTCCACGTGTATGCCGCCAGCCCATGTTCCAATTGATCTGTGAATGTTAAAGAATTTTTTAGTTTCATCAACCACGTCAGAAAAATTTCTTGTTTTTAAACCTGATTCAGCAGTGTAGGTATTCCCATGCATTGGATCACAAACCCAAATCACTGGATGTCCCGAATCCTCTACTGCGGTCACTAAGTCTGGAAGCTTATCTTCAATTGTTGAAGCACCCATTCTTGTAATGAAGGTAAGTCGCCCCGGTATTTGGTCTGGATTAAGGAGTTCGCATAAATTGATAGCTTCAGTAGGCGAGGCAGTAGGCCCTAATTTACAGCCCAAGGGATTCTCCACGCCTCGAAGAAATTCAACATGCGCGCCATTAGGTTGCCTCGTTCTCTCTCCGATCCACAGCATATGAGCTGAGCAATCGTACCAATCGCCGCTCATAGAATCCTGCCGGGTAAGAGCTTCCTCATAGCCCAACAAAAGTGCTTCATGACTAGTATAAAAATCTACCTCATGGAGTGCTGGATGATCCTTGGAAGTAATTCCACAGGCTTTCATAAAGGCGAGAGCATTTGTAATGCCATCAGCAATTTCTTTATATTGGGCACCGGCGGGACTATTTGCAACAAATTGCTGGTTCCATGAATGAACCTGAGTTAGATCTGCGAAACCACCCCTTGTAAATGCACGTAACAGATTAAGAGTCGCTGAGCTCTGATTGTAAGCCATGAGGAGTCGTTTGGGGTCAGCAGTCCGAGAGTTTGAGTCAAATTCTGTATCGTTAACGATATGGCCTCTAAATGATGGCAATTCTACGTTGTCTTTAGTTTCTGTGGGGCTAGATCGTGGTTTAGCAAATTGTCCTGCAATTCTTCCTACCTTCACGACCGGAAGACCTGTTGAGTAAGTCAAAGCAACTGCCATCTGAAGTATGACTTTAAGCTTATCTCTTATCGAATTAGCTGATAGTGCAGAAAAGGATTCAGCACAGTCACCGGCTTGAAGGAGAAGGGCTTCGCCACTACAAACTCTTCCCAATTGACCCTTCAGGGTGCGAGCCTCACCGGCGAATACTAAAGGAGGTAGCTCTGAGATTTCTTTTAATACAGAGTTCAGCTCATTAACATCTGGCCAGTCTGGTTGTTGGTCAACCGGGAATTCGCTCCAGCTATGTGGCGTCCAATTTAAAGTCACCTAATAAGTCTCTCTGTTTATTCAGCAGAACACAACCGAATTAAGAATTTACATGGATATTAAATAAAATTACGCAGCGTCTATATCCATCTGATCTGGAGCGCTTTCTCGCACAATGTTGACGGCTCTTTTTACAAGCCTTCTAGCGGCTTCTGCTGTTACTCCGAGTTCTTCGCCTACCTCACGGTAACTTCTTTTCCGGCCATCTTGAAGGCCAAATCGTTGTTCAACGGCATACCGTGCGCGGTCATCTAAGACGTTAAGTAAGTCGTAAACCATTGTTTCTCTAGCTTCTTCCATCACAGCTTGTTCAGGGCCTGGGTTTACGTCTGGAAGTAAATCAACAAGTTCGTTACTGTCATCGTCACCAATTGTTCGGTCAAGCGAGGTAGGGGTGGTAAGTCTGTGCAATCTTGCGTGCTCTTCATCAAGTTCGTCACCGTCGCCTGATACTTGTCGCAATGCAGCACGGAGGCTTGCGGAACGATCACCTGGCAACCTAACGAGACTTGCTTTTTGATCTAGGGCCCTCCCGATAGCTTGTCGAATCCAGAAGGTTGCATATGTTGAGAATTTAAATCCTTTTCGCCAATCAAACTTATCAACGGCGTGCTCTAATCCAAGATTTCCTTCTTGAATTAGGTCTAACAGCTCCATTCCAGCTGGCAGGGGGTAGCGACGGGCGACGCTCACTACCAAACGAAGGTTTGCTCGTATGAATCGATCTTTTGCCTCTGCTGCCTTTCGATCAGCTCTTTTGAGCTCAACGCCTTTTTCGCCAGCTGTTAGTCTTTCTCTAGCCTCTACGCCTTTTTCGATAATCTGTGAGAGCTGTCGCTCTTCAGCTGCGGTAAGAAGGGGAACTAGGCCTATCTCATTTAAATATTGTCCTACTGAATCACTCATGTTTTTCTCGCTATGGTTTGGGGGTTGGGGGTCTGGTACGCCAGATTGGACAAGGATCTATTCAATAGATAAAAACCTGATTGACCGGGGGATCATTGGGTTTACTTGTCTTGCTTATTTCGCAAACGCGTATGAACGGCCCAAAACAGGGCTGATCTAAAAGCAAGTAAACTTTAGTTTATGATTTCAAATAAATCAAGCATTAAAGAAAAAAAGTATAGTTTAAGGTACTAGTAGCAAGATTCTCTCTTTGTGCTTTCAAAGAGTATAGTATTTAAAAGTGCAGGGAGCCATGAAGATAGGTGTATTTGGAGGAACTTTTGATCCGCCTCATAATGCTCATTTCTCCCTAGTTAAAGATGTTATGAGTGTGTTGTCACTGGACAAGGTATTGGTCATCGTCGCCAATGATCCATGGCAGAAGACGATTAATCGCCAAATTACGGACGCAAGGCATAGATTGGAGATGACTGAGTTGCTATTTCTGAAATCCAGCAGAATCGTAGTTTCGGATATCGAATTCCAGATAGGTGGAAAGTCAGATACTGCAATAACCTTGAAGGCGCTCAGTGAAATATATCAAGATGCAGAATTCTGGTTAATGCTTGGATATGATTCCGCAATTACCATTGAAACATGGCTCCAACCTAAATCAGTTTTGAATCAAGCAAAAGTTGTAGTTGTTGACCGCCCGGGCTCTGAGAGAAATTTACTTCCTCCATCATTAGCTGAAGCTATTCGACTTAGAGGCTCAAATCTAGACATTTCATCTCACTCGTTAAGAGAGATGATAGGGCGAGGAGTGATTCCCTTAGATTCAATTCCCCATTCAGTCGTAGAATATATTTCTCAGAATGGCTTGTATCGTGAGTGATCTTGAAAGTTTATAGAAAGTTTCCTTGGTGGAGTTGGATCCTGCCACTCACAGTTGTGGCAGCAGGCTTGTCGTCACTTTTCCTTGTTCAAGACGCATCTAACGCCATTCTCGAATCCGCCGATGGGACATTTGAGGAAGTTGTATTAGACCCTTTAGCTCCAGGATATGAGAGTTATGTGTTATCGACACCAACGCATTTGGTTGCTATTGAAGGAGAAAGTGGCTTGGCCTCGGTTGTTTTAGTGTCATTGTTTTCTGATGATAGGGGAGGGTCTGCTTTAGTTTTTCCAGTGGAACTTATTATCTCCGGGGAGAGATCTGTAGGGGAGGTTTTCGCTGGAAGTAGTGAATCAGATTTCCTGAGTGATTTTGGAAGTTACCTTGGAATAGGATTTGATACGTTCTCTATACTGAATGAAGATTTTTTAGAGTACTACTTTAGTGTCGCTGGCCCGTTGACTGTTTTATCTGATGACCCTCTCAGGAAGTATGTTGATGGCGAAGCAATAACTGTCTACGAAGCAGGCCAGATAGTGTTGACGGCGAATGAGGTTTCTAACTACCTATCGTGGGTGAACCAGGGGGAATCCCCCTACAACAGATGGTTGAGGACTAAGAATTTCTGGAATGCCTGGCTTGAGTCTCTGACTGACACCGAAATAGCAATTTTTAATGAAATGGAAGATCAGGGTGAGTTAACAAGAATCATGAAGGGACTGAGTATTGGTGAATTGTTTATGCCGGATTTGAATATATTTGAAGGCAAAGACTCTGAAGGTTATCTCGAAATTGACATTGTCAGTTTAAAATCGGTGATCTTTGAAATTGTGCCGTTTCCAATAGCGCCATTCGAAGGTGGGCGGGCAGAGGTCAAATTAATTGATGGCGTTGGGGGGGTTGACCTAGTGAACAGATTTGTCCCAAGTCTTGTTGCTTCCGGAGCAGAGATAAAACTTGTAGGGAATGCTCTGGAATTTGGTGTGAGAGAATCTAACGTAACTTATTATGATGTTGCCTTCTCCGAGTTTGCAGACAATTTTGCCATTGCATTGGGTGGAGCGACGGTCGAGTTTGAACCTTTATCTGAGTCTGCTGTAGACATTACAGTTTTGATAGGGTTGAGTTCAATAGATTGAGTTAGGATTTAGTAGTGAAATCACCTTGGGTTGACATAGCGATTAAGGCGATTAATGAGAAAAAGGGTTTGGATACCTTAATAATTGACGTAGGCGATGTCTTAGGAATTTCCGACAGTTTCGTGATTACATCTGGTACGAATTCTCGTCAAGTTCGTGCTTTATCAGAAGAAATAGAATCTCAAATAAGTGATATGTCGGGCCCTAAACCTATTCAAGTTGAAGGAAATAAAGATTACCAGTGGGTGCTCATGGATTACGGAGAATTCGTAGTACATGTCTTTCACTCAAACCAACGTGAACACTACGAATTAGAAAAGCTATGGGGAGATATGCCTACTGAGAGAGTCCAGTGAATTCAACCTATTTTCTTTAATCATGTCAGGGTTTTCATCTAAACAGATAAGGTACGGTTTCTAGGGGCTATAGCTCAGTTGGTAGAGCGCTTCCATGGCATGGAAGAGGTCAGGGGTTCAATTCCCCTTAGCTCCACGTTTGATTTGCGAAGTTTGAAAGAGAGAGTTCCAAGCGGAGGAACTATATTGCTCTCATTCTCCATCAAAATACTTATTGTCAAATGGTTTACGTTACAGATTCATTTAAGTAATGAGAATAAATGCTGTAAATAAATATGATTTCGCTATATTTGTTCTATGAAGTCTGTAACGGATGAAACCTTTAATGCTGATGTGATAGTCAGATCAGCAACCTTACCTGTAATTGTCGACCTGTGGGCACCGTGGTGCGAACCTTGTAAATCTCTTACACCGCTTCTTGAATCAGTTGTAGCTTCTACTAACGGTTCAGTGGAACTTGTCGGAGTCAATATTGATGAGTCTCCGCAAATACGTGAAACTTTTCAAGTTCAAAGTATCCCGGCCGTTTACGCATTCAAGGATGGGGATGTGGTAAATGGGTTTATGGGAGCTCAAGGTGAAGACGCAATAAAGAAATTTGTCGATGGATTATTGCCATCTGAACAAGATAAGATAATTGAAGCTCTCCTATCAGAGGGTTCTGAAGAATCTCTATCTGAGATCCTTGTAGCCGTGCCAGATCATGAAGAGGCAGTGATAGCCCTTGCAAAAATATTTGCTGAGAGCAACCGTTCAGACGAGGCGATAGCGATTCTGAAAAAAATCCCTGAGAGTGGCGAAACTAGACGAATCGTAGCGCTCGCTCGAACTGGCGATATAAGCAATGAAGAGATTATAAGAAAACTTGATTCTCTTCTAGAGACTGTCTCTGAAAATGAGGATGATCGAAAACAGTACGTTGATCTCTTAGACGTTCTTGGTCCTGATTCCGAAGAAGCGACATCTTACAGAAGAAAGCTCGCTTCGATATTATTCTAGCGAATGCAACAACCTGTTTGGTGTAGAATCAAGATGTGAGTGAGTTATCTAGTGTCTATTTGATAAGAGGGGATGAGCCTTCAGTAATTAGTCATGACTTGGAGAAGCTAGTCAATTCTCTGCTAGGTGATGAAGATAAATCATTAGTAGTGGAAGAATTGATTGAAGAGAACTATCTAGATGATTCAGAAACATATTCGACTGAAAGTCTACTGAGCGCCGTTCAAACAGTACCGTTTTTAACTGAAAAGCGTGTCATCATTGCGAGAGATTTTGCTCGTTTTGCACGAAAGGAAGATCTCGAAGGGCTTTTGAAGTATTTGGAAAACCCTATCGATGTAAATTACCTAATACTTGTTTGGGAAAAGGGTCCCAAGTTACAAAGAATGGGTCAAATCCCTAAAATATTAGTTGAAAAGGTTACTAGTTGTGGGCAACTGATCGATGTTCGGGTCGGCCGAAAAATTAACGACTGGATTAGGCAACAAGTAGCAGAATCTTCAGTCATGCTTGATGATGCTTCAATAGCTTTACTTGAGAATACTGTTGGTGATGAGGTATCCAGAGTGCCAGCAATACTAGCAACATTAGAGTCAGTATTTGGTAATAACACACATTTACAATCATCTGATGTAGAACAATATTTAGGCCAGTCTGGAAACGTTCCCCCTTGGGAATTAGTTAACAAGATCTCTACCGGTAATGCTGGAGCATCACTTGAAATACTAACAAGAATGCAAAGTAGCGGTGCGCAGCACCAGATGCAGATATTAGGCTATCTATCTAGTCACTATTTTCGACTTCTTCAGTTGTCTGGACGGATTGGATTGTCGGCGGATGAAGCAATGGCTCTATTAGGTGACAAATCAAATTTTCGATCTAAGAAAACATTGTCTGAAGCGAATCGACTAGGAGATATGAAAGTACAGCGCGCCGTACAATTGTTAGCTGAAGCAGATTTAGACTTGAGGGGTGGTACCGGTGTTCCACCTGAAACGGTTATGGAGATTTTGGTAGCCCGACTATCGTCGCTTTATATTAAGTAGAGATTATTTTTCAACAGAATTAAGTCTCTTGGATAGACGACTTTTCTTTCGCGCAGCGGTATTCTTGTGCATTATTCCTTTAGAGACTGCTTTATCAATCCTTTTTACTGCTTCCTGAAGATCCTCGGACTCTCCGGTACCTGATTCTGCATTCTTCACTGCAGTTTTGACTCGAGAGTTTATCTCAGAGCGAATTCCTTTGTTTCGGATGCGTCTTTTCTCATTCTGTCGATTTCGTTTTATTTGCCCTTTGATGTTTGCCACGTTCTGCCCTTGTAAAATAGTGCTTATAATCAAGTTCGCTATCAATTCGGTAATAGCATAGTTAGATATTGTATCGTACCGAAGCGAAACCCAAAAAGTACACTTAGCTATAAGAACTCAAATGAACCAAAATAATATTAGAAATATTGCCATCATCGCCCATATAGACCATGGGAAATCCACTCTCGCTGATCGTATGCTTGAGCTATGTGGTGCTGTTGACCCCCGCCAGATGCGCGCTCAGTATCTTGACTCTATGGATTTGGAGCGCGAAAGAGGAATTACCATAAAACTTCAAAGTGTGCGTTTAGAACATCGCGAAACTACTATCAATTTGATTGATACTCCTGGCCACGTTGATTTTGGATATGAGGTTTCTCGGTCACTTGCTGCATGCGAAGGAGTAATACTCTTAGTTGACGCTGCACAAGGAATTGAAGCTCAAACTTTGGCAAACACATTCCTAGCATTAGAAAATGACCTTGAGATAGTTGTGGCATTAAACAAAATTGACTTACCAGCAGCTGATCCGGATCTGTACGCTTCTGAGATTGAGCAAGTTCTGGGTATCAAAGCCACTGAGATTTTGCGTGTCAGTGCAAAGACTGGGGAAGGGGTTGAAGAATTATTGGATAAGGTAGTCGAAAATGTTCCTGCACCGACCGGAGATAGTGAAGAGCCTCTACAGGCGTTAATCTTTGATAGCCATTATGATCAGTATCGCGGAGTGGTTAGCTCTATCCGAATCGTGAACGGCAAAATTGAACAAGGACAGAAAGTGCACTTTATGCAGCGGGGGACAGGTGCGCTTGTAGAAGAAATAGGTGTAAGAGCACCGGACCCTGTCCCTGTCAAGACATTGAGTGCAGGAGAAGTTGGGTATCTAATTGCCGGTATAAAGGATGTAGGCGAAGCTCGATCTGGAGAGACGATAACACGTCCTGACCAGGTGGCTCAAAACCCACTTGAAGGTTACAGAGAACCAAAACCAATGGTGTTCAGCGGTTTGTACCCCATGGACGGAGACGATTACCCAACGTTACGAGATGCATTAGAAAAACTTCGCTTAAATGATTCAAGTTTCACATACGAACCTGAAACTTCAAGTGCTCTCGGATTTGGATTCCGTTGCGGATTTCTTGGTTTATTGCATATGGAGATTGTTCGAGAACGTTTAGAAAGAGAATTCGATCTGACTTTAATATCTACTGCTCCATCAGTTCAATATCGGCTGACTCTAACGACTGAGGAGGTGGTATTGGTTGATAACCCAAGTGATGTACCTCCGAATAATAATTTGATTCAAATAGAAGAACCATATTTATTGGCTTCAATAATAACGCCGAGTAGTTATACAGGCACTCTCATGGATCTATGTCAAGGGCGGAGAGGAGAATTAGTAAAAATGGAATACCTTTCACCAGAGCGAGTCGAACTTTCTTATAGGCTTCCGTTAGCAGAAGTAGTTCTAGATTTTTTTGATCAAATGAAAAGCCGAACTCAAGGCTATGCAAGTATGGACTATGAAAGTGATGGCTATAGCAAGTCTGATTTAGTCAAAGTGGAAATTCTTTTACAGGGTGATGCCGTAGATGCTTTTAGTTCGATAGTTCACAGAGATAAAGCCTATGAATATGGGCAAAAAATGACTAGAAAACTTCGTGAACTCATCCCTCGACAACAGTTTGATGTACCAATTCAAGCTGCTATTTCAAGTAAGATAATCTCTCGGGAAACTGTAAAGGCTTTTAGAAAAGATGTGACCGCCAAACTATATGGTGGAGACGTTACCAGGAAGAATAAACTTCTAAAGAAACAAAAAGAGGGAAAGAAGAGAATGAAGTCAATTGGAAGAGTTGATGTTCCTCAAGAAGCATTCGTATCAGCACTCAAGATTGATGAATAGAGAAGATTTTATTCCAGTAGAATTACAGACTTTGCTAAGGAACTTATAATGGAAGATGACCTATACGCCCTGTTAGGAGTAAGCCGAACTGCTTCCCAAACGGAGATAAAGAAAGCTTATAGAGAATTGGCACGAAAGTACCACCCCGATGCCAACCCAGATGACGCTGTTGCCGAACAAAAATTTAAAGAAGTCGCTATGGCTTACGAGATACTTAGCGATGATGAGAAACGCAAGCAATATGACAGATTTGGTTCGGTAGGAAGCCCCGGGTCCCACTTCCAAGGCAGTGGAAGTATTAGTGATATTTTTGAAGCATTTTTTGGCGGACAAAGTCCCTTCACTTCATCTGGGTTTGGAACTCAACAACGGAACTCAGGAGATGATATTGAAATTACAGTTAGTATTACGCTTGAGGAAGTAGTGACTGGTGGTGAAGCAGAATTCACCGTTGTTCTTCCATTACCATGCGAAACATGTTCAGCGACGGGAAGTGAGAATGAGAAGCTAGACACTTGTGTTACTTGTAATGGGCATGGTCAAGTGCAGCAGGTCCGTCAGTCAATTCTTGGTCAGGTTATGTCTACCTCTACATGCCCTTCCTGTCGTGGTTTCGGAACAAGCATTGTCGACCCCTGTCAACCCTGCAAAGGCAGTGGAGTACAAAACATTGAAAAGAGTTTCTCAATTGAGATACCTAAAGGCATCGATAATGGAGTGACGCAGAGACTGTCTGGGATGGGGCCTGCTGGTTTGAGAGGAGGGCAAAGAGGCGATATACATGTTCGGTACGTAGTAGAGCCCCATTCCCGATTCTCACGGCATGGAGATAACTTGATTGAACAACTCTGGATACCAGTATCACATGCTGCTCTTGGGAGCGAAATTAAATATGAAACGTTTGATGGTACCCAAACGCTAGATATTCCATTAGGCACAAGAACGGGTGACAGGTTTCGTTATGCAGGGCTCGGGGTGCCAAAACTTCAGCGACGCGGAAGAGGAGACTTAATAGTTGAAGTGGTAGTTGACACTCCGCAGAATCTTTCGAAAGTGTCTGAGGATTTGTTGAGTCAATTAGCTGAAGAACTTGGTCAACCGATTAATGTTAAGTCAACTAAAAAACGACGCAAGAACAAAAAAAATGAATAAAGATTTAGGTAGCTTGCACGAGCTTGGTCTTCCACATATATTCCTAGACGATTTAGATGTTCCAACTCTTTCTAAATCGCATTTCCACCATATAAAAGATGTTAAAAGAATTAAGTCTGGAACTCATTTGACAGCTACTGATGGAAAAGGCCATTGGAAACTATTCGAATTTGATGAATCGACTTTGAACCCTATCGGGCCAAAGCATCATTGTGAAGCACCTAAAATCACTTCTGCCATTTATATTTCAATAACTAAATCTGGCAAACCGGACCTAGTCACCCAAAAACTCACTGAATTAGGTGTTGGATCTATAAATTTTTTCTTTTCAGACCGATCTGTTCCGAAATGGGATAACGAAAAAATTTTAAAGAATAAGAAGAAGCTTATGGTTATTTCACGTTTGGCTTTAGCTCAGTCAAAGGGCATTTGGTTACCTCAATTAACAGTTGGGGGAACGTTTGAGATGTTAGTGAAGGACACTGGTGTAGCATTAGCGCAACAATCAGCCTCTAAGCTAGCAAAAGGGGTACGGTCTGTTGCTATAGGCCCTGAGGGAGGCTGGAGCAAAGAAGAATTAGCATCCAACAACAAGAAATATTCAATCCATAGATCAAATTTACGAGCTGAAACAGCAGCTATCGCAGTAGGCGCTCTATTGGAGAGCTACCGCTCTTAAATTTATCTATCTTCAATCGAGATGAAATTCCTAGTTTCGCTGCCAATGTATAGTTGTCGTGGCCGAGCTATTCGCGTGTTTCTTGAGAGCATTTCATCCCAATGTGAAATCCATCCTGCTGTTCTTGCTACAGCAAAGAGAACTGTGAACATCTCAACCGGGAATCCCATTGCTTGATAGATGAGCCCAGAATAGAAGTCCACATTTGGGTATAGCTTTCGGCTAACAAAATAATCATCTTCAAGCGCAGCTTCCTCAAGCTTTAGAGCAATATCTAATTTAGGATTCTTTCCTGTTAGTTCAAAAATTTCATGAGCAGTATCCTTAATTATTTGGGCCCGTGGATCATAGTTTTTGTAGACACGATGGCCAAAGCCCATGAGTCGACCTTCACCATTCTTGACTGAATCAACGAAACTGTTTACATTTTCAAATGTTCCAATATCATCAAGCATGTTTAGAACTGCCTCGTTTGCACCGCCATGTCTTGGTCCCGATAGAGCAGCGCTTCCTGCAGAAAGAGCAGAATAAGGGTCAGCATGCGAAGAGCCTACGACCCTGACTGCTGTAGTTGAGCAATTCTGTTCGTGGTCTGCATGCAAGATAAATAGTTGGTCTAATGCCTTGACAAAAGTTGGATTAGGTTCAAATACTTTGTCGGAGGTGGAAAACGTCATCGACAGGAAATTCTCTACGTAAGAAAGCTCTTCGTTCGGTTTCCCTGGAGTGTAGCCATTTCTGTACGCTGCAGCAGACGATGCTAAAGTCGAAACTTTAGCAATTGCATTCAGAACATGCTTTTGGCGAGTTTCAGGGTCTTCAACATCTTTTGCATCTGGATAAAGTGTTGAGAGTGCAGCGAGTCCAGCTGTAAACATCCCCATGGGGTGTGAATGACTACTGAAACAATTGAGTAAGTTCTCATTCTGCACCGCATCCAGTTGTGCATGCTCAGCAAGTTTGCTATTCCAATCATCAAGGCTTTCACTGTTTGGGAGTTCACCGTGAACAAGTAAATACGCAACTTCTGTAAAGGTTGACTTGCTTGCTAAATCTTCAATAGGGTAGCCACGGTACTCAAGTTGTCCTGCGCCACCATCAATATAAGTGATTGAACTATTCGTTACTGCAGTGGCTGCAAAGCCTTCGTCTTTAAACCATAAGCCAGGGAGAAATTTTGTCCATGGTCCAGAGTCAACGCCACCGTCTTCAATTGGTATTTCAATTGATTCACCAGAGCGGTTATCAGTGATAGTTATGGATTCCTTCAAATCTCCGCTCCGATCGTTTTACAAGTTGCATGTTATCGGCAAAATATGTGATCTCAGTCACTTTCTCGCATCTTTCTAGGCAGATATTAAGAAAGTTTCAGTCTTCTATAGAGGCGTGTTCCCATGTAGGCGTTTTTGAAGTTTCTCCCTTTTGGTGATCAGGAAATCAAGGGCGGCAGATATTTCTATTCTGGTTGTTTCTGGATGTATGATCAGGTCAACTGAACCCCGTTCTGCTGCCATGTATGGGTTGAGGAGTCTGTTTTCATAATCAGATTCGAGTTGCTCACGCTGTGATTGGGAAGCTTTACGGTGGAGAATTTCTATTGCGCCTTTTGCGCCCATCACCGCTATTTCTGCTGAAGGCCACGCCAAAGCTAGGTCATTTCCCATATATTTACTATCCATAACGATGTAAGCTCCACCGTAGCTTTTCCTAATAGTGACGCAGATACGGGGAATAGTTGCATTCGCGTAAGCAAATGCAAGTTGAGCCCCATGGCGGATCATTCCTCTCCATTCTAAGTCTTTTCCCGGCTGGAACCCAGGAGTGTCTACGAAGGTAATAATTGGGATGTTGAAAGCATCGCAAAAATTGACGAATCTTGCCCCCTTCTGCGAAGCAGCTATATCCAAAGTTCCGGCTAGAGATTGCGGCTGGTTTGCTACGAGCCCAACAGTATAACCATTTAGGGTCGCTAGCCCCGTAATCATGTTTGTAGCCCAATCCTTACGAATTTCGGTGAGGATTTCGTCGTCAACGACTTTCTCGATTATGTGACGAATATCGTAACTGCCAGTTTTAGTTTCTGGGATTAGGTTCTCAATGTCGTGTAGTATTCGGTTTCTTGGATCGTTTGTAATATTTACTTGAGGGGCTGACGAAGAGTTACTTGGAAGCAAGGTAAGAAGCTCACTAATTATGTCGTTGGCTGTGTGTAGGTCATCTGCTACGAAGCTTGCAAGGCCAGACATTTGAGCATGTTTGGTAGTGCCACCTAAGGTTTCAGGGTCAATTGGGACTCCAGTGAATTCTTGTACCATTCGTGGTCCACTGACATAACTGTAGGAATCTTTTACCATTATCACGAAGTCAGCTAATCCCAGTAGCAGTGCAGGTCCGGCAAGTGCTGTTTCTTTCACGCAAAATATTATCGGTATTACTCCTGAACTAGCTGTTATCTCTTGAGCAGCATTTCCCCAACCATGTAGTGCTTCAATGCCTGCTTCAGGAGGAGCTCCAGTTGAGTTTATAAAACAAACGAGAGGGATCTGTTGCCCCCTTGCTGTTCTAACTCCCTCTGCGAGTTTCTGTCCATCTTCTGCAGTAAGCGCAATGGGATCTGATAGGGAACCCAATGATACTTCGACGAAACTTCTTGCATTTTTGCACTTAACTTTAACCGAAGTAGTTTTAGAAAGTTGAGTTTGGATTGTAACGATATTATCTTCAACATTCACAGGGTCATCTTAGTATATTTATGATGAAAGCGGCGCTACTTTGATGCTAAGTAGATCCCATTTTGATCGGATCCGAATTCTTGAATCATTTGTCGGAGGACTTCACGGACCACCCTTGTTGTAGCGGATAAAGGCACTCTTTTGTTAGTCGCTAAACCTACTATTCTTCGGGTGAACCCCTCTAATGGAATTCTTTTCCACTTGCCAGTGCCTTGAGCAGCTGTAGCTGGCAGTATTGCTGCACCGAAACCGTCTGTTGCTAGAGAAGCAAGAAGGCGCATGCCATCAACTTCGGCTTTGGGAGAAAGCCTTATTCCGTGTTTTGCAAGGTCCCTGTCAAGGCTATCTCTGAAAGGAACACCCTTGGGGTTCAGTAGCAGAGGGAATTCGGCTAATACAGAGGGTGTTACAGAATCATAGTTTGAAAGAGGATGAGAAATGGGCGCAACAAGAACTGGCTCCTCCTCAAAAAGGGGTTCAGCTTCAACGTCTGGGTGGGTAATTGGCAGGTTAACTATGGCTCCATCAACTCTTCCTTGAACAACCAAGGGGAGTAAATTGCTAGTCACAGCATCTGTGATTTGAATTTTGACCTTTGGATATTTTTGGATCATGGATTCAAGTAAGATTGGCGATACCCAACGGCCCGTTGTTCCAATTACTCCCAATCTAACTATTCCTGATACTTCTGTATGAAGTGCTTCAACATCCAACGAAATAGACTCAAGTTCAGTTTGGACTCGCCTTGCTCGTTCTACAACTAATTCTCCTTCTTCGGTTAGAACACCGGTTCTTCTATCAATAAGTGATACTGAAAGCTCTTGCTCTAGACGAGCAATGTGCGTAGAAATATTAGATTGCACTGTATGGAGTGATTGTGCCGCAGCACTAAAACTGCCTGTATCAACTACTGCAACTATCGCATTTAGTTGTCGAATGTCCATGTCGAAGTATATCTAAAGCGTTGATGGGATCTGTCTACTCATCAATAAATTAGATATTGCAGTTAGCCTTGAGTCTGAGAACGAATTACGTTGAGAGCCGAACCTGCTTTGAACCACTCTATTTGATCGAGACTGAATGTGTGTGTGGTTTCAAAACTAAAGGAATCTCCGGATGCCTTAGTCACATTGACAGTCATTGTTAGGCCTGGTGACAAGCTTGATAAATTCCGGATGGATAAGCGATCAGTTTCATCAATTTTGTCGTAGTCATTCGGGTCAGAAAAGGTTAGAGGCAACATGCCCTGTTTCTTTAGATTAGTCTCATGAATACGAGCGAAACTGCGAGCAATAGCGACCAGCCCTAAACGAAATCGTGGTTCCATAGCAGCGTGTTCACGACTTGAGCCTTCGCCCATATTTTCATCTCCGATTACTACCCAGTGTTGGTTGGCTTCATGATATGATTTTGCTATTTCTGGGAAAGTTTGTGTCTCGCCCGAAAGAAGATTATTGCCGTAGCCAACTTCGTATCCATCGAAAGCATTTACGGCTCCAAGGTATAAATTTCCAGATATATTCTCCAGATGTCCACGGTACTTGAGCCAAGGTCCAGCCATAGATATATGATCTGTTGTAAATTTGCCCTTAGCTTTGACAAGAATAGGTAAATCCTCATAATCGTTGCCATCCCATGCAGGGAAGGGCTCAAGAAGTTGTAGTCGGGTCGAAAGTGGTGAAACTTTAACTTCAAGATGGCTAGCATTCTCAGGTGGAGCGATAAAAGTTTCTTCTCCAGGGTCGAATCCGCTCGGCGGTAATTCGATTCCTTCAGGAGTGGACAAAGTTATTTTACTTCCGTCAGTTATTTGTATGCTGTCGTTAATTGGGTCAAAGTCAATTGAGCCGGCTAAAGCAAGTGCCATTACAGTTTCTGGTGAAGTTACAAACGCTAGTGTCGAAGGGTCTCCATCATTGCGTTTAGGGAAATTGCGGTTGTATGAGGTGACAATAACATTTGGGGTGCCGGTTTCGTGATCTTTTTCCTCAGATCGATCCCATTGGCCGATACATGGCCCACAAGCATTAGCAAGAACTACTGCTCCTACAGCTTCGAAATCGGATATCAAGCCGTCTCGAGCTATGGTCGCTCTTACTTGTTCAGACCCTGGTGTTATTAGAAGTCGACATTTTGACTTTAGCCCATATTTCGCGGCTTCTCTTGCTATGGAGGCAGCTCGGGTTATGTCTTCATACGATGAATTTGTGCAACTACCGATTAGTGCTGCACTTATTTCTAATGGCCAATTATTTGCCTTTGCCTCAGAACCAAGGTCTTGTACTTCTCTGGCTAAATCGGGAGTGTGTGGTCCGTTTATGTGTGGGCGGAGTTGGTCCAGATCAATTTCAATGACTTGGTCAAAGTACTTCTCTGGTTGGATTAATACCTCAGGGTCCGCTGTTAGGTGTTGTTGATACTTATCAGCAAGTTCAGCTACGTCACTTCGGTCAGTTGAACGCAAATAGCGATTAATGGATTCGTCGTAAGGAAAAATAGAAGTCGTTGCCCCTATTTCTGCCCCCATGTTACAGATTGTTGCTTTTCCTGTGGCTGAAAGGCTAGATGCTCCATCTCCGAAATATTCTACTATTGCGCCTGTTCCACCTTTTACTGTAAGGATTTCAGCTACTTTCAGAATGACATCTTTAGGTGCTGTCCATCCGCTGAGCGACCCTTTAAGATGCACCCCTATTAGCTTTGGCCACCTTACGTTCCATGGGAATCCTGTCATCACATCAACTGCATCTGCGCCACCTACGCCAATTGCTACCATGCCTAGACCTCCACCATTGGGAGTGTGACTATCAGTACCTATGATCATCCCACCTGGAAAGGCGTATTGTTCCAGAACTACTTGGTGGATAATTCCGCTTCCTGGTTTCCAGAAACCTGCACCGTATTTAGCGCAAACTGATTCCAAAAAATCGTACACCTCTTCGTTTGTTTTTGATGCTGTGAGAAGGTCGTGTTTGCCTTCAATCTTTGCTTGAATCAGGTGATCAGCATGCGTGGTAGTTGGGACGGCAACTTCGTCCAATCCGGCTGTCATGAACTGTAACCAAGCCATCTGAGCAGTAGCGTCTTGCATTGCAACACGATCTGGTCTCAGGTCGACATAAGACACGCTTCTTTCAAGAGATTGATCGGGAGTGTCTAAATGGTTTACTAAAACTTTTTCTGCATAAGTGAGTTCTCGACCTAATTCCGCTCTTGCTTCGCTAAGCCTTTCTTCAAGGGTCGAGTAGACATCTTCAATTAATTCAATGGGGGTCTTTGTGTAAACAGTCATCTTTTACCTATCTATATTTCAGTGCATGCAGGAACATATCAACTTCTAAAGCAGTATAAACCTATCGTAAATCACTCCATTTGTGGTGGTGCTCGTTAAATTGTCGGCCAGCGCTCTTTAGAGCTTTCAGACTTATTTGAATTACTATTGAGCTTCCAGGCCTTCCGCCAGCTTCCCATGTCAGGAGCTTGAAGTGTAGGGGTTTCCCCCGAATACTTCCGCTTTTTAGCAACCCACCAGTCGCTATTTTCCTCATCGGCTAATTCAGCAACTGCTTGTTCAATTCTTTTCGAATAGGATCTACTATTCTCGTTTTCTGAAGGCCAAATCGGGTTTCCAAAAATAACTTTTGTGGAGGAACGAGTTGGCCGTATTTTTCCTTTTCGGAGAATATTCCCTGTTCCAGCGAGATGAATTGGGACAACTGGAGTGTTGCATTTTATTGAGAGGTAAGCTGCGCCTGCTCGAAAAGGTTGACCCCAGCCATCTGGTGAGCGTCCACCTTCCGGGAATATCATAAACGACCAGCCATGATTGATTAAAGAAGCAATCTCATCAGATGAAGTCCGGCTTACTTTAGTTCTTTCTACCGGAATAGCTCCTATGAAAAGTGCTGATAGCGAGCCACCAATCTTTGACTTAAAAAAATAATCAGCAGCTGCGCCAACGATGAGCCTTTTTCTCCACCTAACTGGAATAGAGGTAAGAAGTAGAGGCGTGTCGGCATGGCTGTGATGGTTAGCAACAAATATAACAGGCTGCCTTTTTTTGAGGCCTTCTAGCCGGTCATAACCAGTTCGTTTAGGGCTTGCTATATAACTCATTAGAGGTTTAGCAATTAGCTCTGTTGACAGAAGTCGGATAGTTCGAGCCGGTAATTGGCGGGCCCAAGTAGTTGGATACTCAGATCCTAGATAGGTTTTCTTTTCTAAAGGAGTAATGCCTTTAGGGGTTTGAGCAGCTCGGTAAGGGAATTGTGAGGATTTAATGTTAGGGAAAGATCGCATTCTCTGAGGTGTATTACCAATAGCTCTATATATCTCACGAGTTTTTCTTTGGACTTCTCGTTTCGTTAATTTCCTTGCCATAGTTAAGTCACATCTGCCATCAGGATTGGAGGGCTATGATAATGGCTTATGGTCGGGCTAAAACCAACAGAATCTGATGCGATCTCAAATGCGTCTTGAAGAGTTGTGGCAGAACGAAATCCCATTCTTCTGACTGCTTCTTGGTTCCCGCCAACAATAATTACATCCGCCAAGTGATCTAGGGCGTGAGCGCACCAGTACCACATATAGAAAGGGTGCACCCCATGGTATGCATAGGATGTCCTATACAAATGTCGATACCATTCATCTTCTGCAAAAGATTTTTCGTACTTCTGGCTCATGACAGCAGGGTCTGTAGTTTCGCTTAAAACTCGCTCAAAGAAATCAATATAGCTGGGATGATGCACGGGATGGAATTCCCAGGGTGTCGGATGTGTCATGATAACTACACCGCCTTTTCGGACGAGGGGTTTTCCTTTATACATGTTGAAGAAATAGCCGAGGCCCAGGCACGCTACAAGTACCGGATTCATTACGGAGTTTACGTTATAAGGGCATATGTAAGGCAAACCCATTGTCAGGATGTCGGTTTGTCCCTCTACTTGCACAAGGTGTTGTTTATAGACATTCTCAGTAGTACTTCTGTGAACAGCTTCTACCTCGCCTGCTTGAACGGAAGTAATTTCGTATGGCGAGTACCATCCCTGAAATGATTTTCGTTTCGATGTGGCTGACATTTTATTAAGACCAGTTTGCATGCCTAAGAAAAGCATCCTTTCTTTGAAGGACCATTCCCATTCTCGCTTTTGAAGCATAGAAAGTGGCCCGTCGTAACCAAATGTGTTGTTATTCACAGTGGTCTCAATTTGGAATATTCGTATTCCAGAATCTTTAAGTACTTTTCCTTGTCGCCAATTAGATTTGTGAAGCTCTGAATTCTCCTGATCCATAAAACTTTTAGATTCCACCATGGTTTGCGGGTTGTGGTGATGGCGTAACGCTGTGTAACCAGACAGTCCGGTTGCGGTGCTTTTCCACCCTCCATCCATAGATACGAGATTAATATTGACGTAAACGATGAGATCGCTTTCCGCCGCTCTTTTGTTGATTTGCACTTCTTCTCCGTGAGGGGTCGTTCCAATGACAACCATTCCGTCAGGGTCTTCGGCATCGTGATTATAAATTGCCCCAGAGGGAGCGAAAGCATCGTATACTCTGTCGCCAACTGCGTGGCGAAGTTCGCTTTCGGTCATTCGTCTGTGAAGAGCGAGAGCTGCGATTAAATGTACGTCATCAACGCCCGCTTCTGCTGCAGTATCTAGGACTGCTTCAATTATTCTCTGCCTTATATCTGGTTTTCTCATTGGTGGAAGCGGTAGAGAAATATCATCAAACGCTATTGTCAATTTCATTCCTGATTTAAGAAGTGCAGATAAAGGCGGAGAGTCACCTAGAGGGTTCTCGAGTGCATTACGTATCGATGCTTTGGGGTTTGCTACACCTGGGAGCGGTTCTGCGGGGTAAATGACTCGCGATCGCCCCGCTGGTAGTTTTTCCATTCGAAAACCCTCTCCATGATGAAATAGTATTGGGGGGGTGGTTCTATCTACATCGAGAACTAGTCCTGGTCTTGGGTGTTTACGTTGGTTCTGTGACATTATTTATTCTTTCATTTTTCCTAAAGGTAGAGTTTTTTTGGGCGAGCCAGAAATAGGTTGGAAATTCTCTACTAACCAACCTCTGCGTCTAGCTAATGTAGCTAGTTTTGTTTCAGGATTAACAGCGACTGGGAACCCGACAGCTTCTAGCATGGGAAGGTCACTTGTTGAATCTGCATAGGCTATGGACTCTTTAAGGTCCAGGTTATTTTTTTGAGCGTAGTCTCTAAGAACTGCAGCCCGTGTTTCACCGATTGGAGGAACTTGTGTCATCCTTCCTGAGTATTTCTTTCCAGTTACTTCAAGCGATGGAGCCAGAATTTCGTCGAATAAAGGTTTTAGTGGCTGCACAACGAAATCAAGCGCTCCTGTAATTAGCAGAGTTCTGTGTCCTAAAGCCCTGTGTTCGCGTACTCGCCGAATTGCTGCTGGGAATGATTTATTGAGTATGAACTCATTAAACATTTCTAGAGAATCTTCATTGATTTGGAGAACAGGTGCTCCTTCGTATTTCCTATAGAAGTTTCTGAGAAAGTCTGTTCTGTCTCTTCGGTCCATCGCCAGCATTGAAGGAGCTTCCAAGATAGTTTTAGTTAGAATCTTTATTCTGTCCTGAGAAGGTAGCCTTTTCGTTGCTAAGTAGCCCCAAGATGAAACAACATTTGAGGCTATAAGGGTATTCTCTAGATCAAATACCGCTAATTGTCGAGAAGGGTCTAAAATTTGTTTGCGTAGTCTACTATTTCGGGATTTTGGAGGAAAAGCGGAGGGAGTTGTCTTCACTCTTCCTTGGATTACTACAGTTGGAAGGTGGATGTCATATACATATTTCCTCCAATCAATGACGCGTGGATCAAAAGGAAATGCTTTCCTGTCTTCATCATCTAGATTTTCCCATAGTCGCAAAAGGCTTGTGACGTCATAGATTGCTTCACATTCAACGTATTTGCCGTAAAGAGTAATGTATTCCATGGCTTTATCTAATTCGATACGTTTCTCCTCAAGGTCTGCAACGACCATTGCTTGATTTCCTCTGATAGGGAGCTTATGCAAAGTGTTCTCTGCAGTTTGCAGCAACCGTTTTGCTCTCGTCAATTGTGTAACTACTCGGCCTCGTCCAGGAAACTCCCATTTGGATGGAGTTATCGGTTGATTCTTCTCATCAAGGATGGGGAAATTGCCGAAATATTCATGAACATAGTCAGCTAAAATACCTGTTTTTATTGGATTGCAGGCGCCACTCGCTACTTGTACAACAAATGGTTTGTCAGGTTTATCTTGTGCCGCAACCGCTACTATTGCTGATGCAACAAGATCTACCGGAATGATATCAACTACTCCTTCGGGGATCCCGGGAAATTCTTTAAGAGTTCCGCGCCCGAAATTTAGAATTATCGGTTCAGCCATTCTGAAACCTCGTATCCATCCTGAGTTGGGTTTATCCCATGAGGATTCAATGATTGATGGTCGAACTATTGATAGGGGAATGGTGCCTCTTATTTCTTGGACTGCTTGCTCCGCCATGGCTTTCGTAAACGCATAAGCATCTGGAAATCCTAATGACGTGGCTCTTTCTCTACCGGCTTCTACCATTTTATCCTTGACCCACCGTTCACGAATTTGTTCAGTCTTAGCTGCTATGAGAGAAATTCCAGGAGCTCCTAACTCGGTCTTTGCTTCAGTTCGGAATCTTTCGAGGTTCTCGCTTCTTCGACTGTCGTCTTCTATGTAGGATCTAGTTCTTCGAGCAGCATCTGTCTCTTGTTTCCAGTTGAGGGGCACGTAGAATGGGCTCTGAGCCAACGGTTTTTCAGGTGCTGTCCCTTTTCTGTTCCCTGCGACGTAGCATGTGCTTACCATGACCAAATGAGGTTCAACATTTAAACCCTGTAAGGTTTCCACCAACCGAACAGGACCCATTAGATTTACTTCAGCTGCTCGGTCTAGAGGCTCGTCAAAACTTACAGCTGCAGCACTGTGAATGACTATATCGCATTCACTTAACTCTCTAAGACCATCGTCATCCAGACCTAAGTTATCTTTCGAAATATCGGCTGACAAGGCCTTCATGTTGCCTTTAGTTAGTTTCTCAAAACCCTCGGGCCCCAAATTTTTTCTGAGAGTATCAAAAGCATCATTTCTTAAGATGTCCCTCTCGAGCCGTTTCGAAGGGGAGCGTTTTCCAGATGGGCGTATAAGTAGTCGCAGGTCAATATCCTCAATTTCTCGGAGGAGTAATTCAACAAGTGCAGTCCCAAGAAAACCTGTAGATCCTGTGATGGCGATCTTTTTTCCTTTTAATGATTCCTTTATCACCTTCTATTTCTACCACTTGGTAAACAATGGTACAATCCAACCGTGAAGACTTCCGAAAGAATCTTGAATCATGCCACACTCGCATTCGGGGAATCTGGTTACGACTCCACCAGCTTGGATGACCTAGCACGCGCTCTTGAGATTCGTAAACAATCAATTCTCTATCACTACCCATCCAAAGAAGTACTATTAGAAGCTTGTGTTCAACGAGCAGTAATTGATTTAAGCACATCTCTTGATAACGCCATCGGGAAAAGCTCACATGGTTGGGATCGAATTGAATCAATAGTGAAGGGAGTCTTTCGCTTGGCGAATAATCGGCCGGAATTATTGGGGTTACTAAGAGAAGTTACTCGGTTAGGTCCACCTATTTTGACCAATGCTGTTGAGAGTATTAGGCCCCTCCTAAAAGGAGCTACTGACTGGTTGAATGAGGAGATGAAGGCTGGGCGTATTAGGCAATCAGACCCGGAACTACTAGTACTATCAGCTTATTCAACAGTAATGGGAGCAGTTACAGAGGTTAAGCTGTTTGAAGCGATCGGGGAGAAATCAACGTTGCGTGATGTTGCTATCAGAAGAAAAGAGCTGCTTCGTTTCTTGCGTACGGCACTTATTCCATAGGTATTTCGTTCAATGGCCCTTGTAGCAGAAGGTTCACCAACTTCGGATAGCTGATACCTGTTGCATCCCAAAGCTTCGGGTACATCGAGATGGGAGTGAATCCAGGCATCGTGTTTATTTCGTTGATAAACCATTGATGTCCTATTTCATCAAAAAAGAAGTCAACTCTAGCTAGGCCGCGACAACGTAATAACTTGAAAGCAGTAAGTGCGAGATCTTGGACTTCAGCTATTTCTGATTCCGTTAGATTTGCTGGTATTTGAAGAAAAGCTCCATCGTCATATTTATCTTCGTAGTTATAGAATTCAGCTCCGGGAATAATCTCACCAGGGAGGGAAGCTTTTAATTCTCCATTGTCAAGAATGGCGACTTCGATTTCTCTGCCCTTGACAGCTTCCTCGATGATCAACCATTCGTCATACTTGGCAGCTTCGTTTAAGGCACTTTTAAGATTATCTCTATCCGTAACTTTTGTTACTCCTATTGAAGATCCCATATTGGCCGGCTTGATGAATAAATCTCCAATTAGGTCTACAGACGCAACATCCAATTTCTCAATTGAGTTTTTGTGGATACTGGTCCATTTAGTTTGTAGTAATTCAGAAACGCTGAGTAACTCTTTGCATTTTATTTTATCCATACAGATGGCTGAAGAGAGAACTTTACTTCCGACGTATGCGATGTTGAATAATTCAAGTAAACCTTGAATCGTTCCGTCTTCTCCGTTAGGTCCATGAAGTGCAGGGAAGACCACAAGTTTCTCGGTGTCGAAACTCGTTAGATAATCTATTGGGTTGATTGGGCTTCCAGCAACCGGAAGAATATCGCAATAGCTGGATTGTTCATCTGATGAAAGATCATGCGCAAACTCGTACCATAACCCTGATTGATCAATGGCCACTAAATTTGTTTCGTATATGGACAGGTCAATAGCTTTGACAATATGAAGTGCAGAGGTTCGTGAGACATCGTGTTCCGGAGAATTACCTCCATAGATAACAATCACTTTAAGTCTTGAGTTCGTACCATTGCTGAAAGCTTTCATTCTTTAAGGGTATCGCTTTCGGAAAGAAGAAAAGAGATGATTTCTGGCCACGCAGATTTGTCTTGAAGTAGAAATAAATGTCCGCCTTCAAATATCTTTAAATTTGAATGTTTAATAAGCCGGTGCATTTCTACCAAATTTCCTTCAGGTGCAATCATGTCGTACCTGCCACCAGCGATCAATGTCTCGTGCGTTACTCTGCGGAGATTTTTTGTGCAGTCATGGCCTGATCTTGCTTCGAGTTGGCGGCGTAGGCCTCCATCTACCGAGTTTGGGAATACTTTCTTACTCGCTAGTAAATAATCTTTGATGCCGTTAATGATGGGTAATGGCTCGAAGGAATTTTTATATCGTGAATCAAGAACGGACAGCCAGGATTCAATTTTGTCAGATTCGTTATCTGCTATTTGTCTGAGGTCGTACGATGAATAGTTATTTCCCCCAGGTGAAGTGCAGGCTAGTACAAGTCTGTTGACCCGCTTTGGGTGCCTGATTACTAGGTGTTGTGCGACCATTCCTCCAAAGGAGATGCCAAGAACGTTAGTTTGAGTAATTCCGAGTTTATCTAGGAGGGCTTCAACATCATCTGCATAGTCAGTCATGGAATAGAGGCTATTTGGCTTGTCTGACTGTCCTAAACCGCGCTGGTCGTATCTAAGTACTTGGAAATCAATTAGGGGTGGGTCTAAAGGGCGCGGGTGGCGAAGGTCGCTACCCGTGCCACTTATTATGAGTAGGGGAAACCCATTTCCCTCAAGTTCGTAATATAGCTGGATGCCGTTTGCTTGGATGAATGGCATCCAACTATATTAATACGAATTTTTTGTCTAGACGAAAGCTGAAGCAAAGACAAGCGACACGATCGTCATTACTTTAAGGAGAATATTCATTGCAGGTCCCGATGTGTCTTTGAAAGGGTCTCCTACAGTATCACCAACTACAGCAGCTTTATGAGGATCAGATCCCTTACCTCCATGATGTCCAGATTCGATGTATTTCTTGGCGTTGTCCCATGCCCCTCCAGCGTTCGCCATGAAGATAGCCAATGCGAATCCTGTTACCAGTGCTCCTGCTAGAAGGCCTCCTAATGCATTTATGTCTATAAAACCTACGACTAGTGGGACAACAACAGCTAAAGATCCAGGGATGATCATTTCTTTTAATGATGCTTCTGTGGATATTGCAACACATCTGGCTGAATCAGGGACGACACCTTCTTTGCCTTCTCTGAGACCAGGGATTTCACGAAATTGCCTTCGAACCTCTTCGATCATCGCAGTGGCTGCTCGTCCGACAGCATCGATCGTCAGGGCCGCAAACAAGAATGGAAGACCCGCACCAAGGAAAAGACCGATAAACACTTTGACATCACCTACATTGAGTTCCAAGGACCCTCCAGCCTGACTCACTGCGTATTCGAAGCTCTTGAATAAAGCTAGAGCAGTCAAAGCAGCAGAGCCTACAGCGAATCCTTTAGCGATAGCTGCGGTTGTGTTTCCAAGTGAGTCAAGAGCGTCAGTTACTTCTCGAACTGAAGGGTCAAGTTCGGCCATCTCTGCAATTCCACCTGCGTTATCCGCAATTGGACCATAGGCATCGACAGAGACAACAGCACCAGTGGTTGCGAGCATTCCGATTGCTGCGACTGCAATTCCGTAAATCCCATTATTAAGAGTTTCCTGTCCACCCCAGTATGCGATTCCGATACCTGCGATGACAAGGATCACAGAGGTAGCTACTGAGATCATTCCAGCGCTTATACCACTCAGTACTGTTGTCGCAGGCCCTGTTTCAGACTGAGCAGCAATTTTCTTAACCGGTGCGAAATGATCTGATGTGTAGAATTCAGCTGTTTTTCCTAAAGCCCAACCAACAACAAGCCCGCCAATGACTGAAAGGGCTATACCAATTGGATTGCCAGTTGCTGAATCAAATATCCAGTACGAGACACCTATCGTTCCAACAATTGTCAGTGCCATTGCTACGTTCGTTCCTCTATGGAGTGCATGGCTTAGCGCCTTCGAGTCAGTGGAGTCTCCACCCTTCACTAGGAAAGAACCAAGAATAGAAGCAATCATTCCAATAAAAGCGATCGCCATCGGGAACATCATCTGGCCTAGGACATTGACTCCATCGAAATCTGTTAATGTTGCTTCTGTTGCGGTTGCACCTACTGCAAATGCGGTTAATGCAACAGGGGCAATAATTGATCCAGCATAAGATTCAAAGAGGTCAGCTCCCATTCCAGCAACGTCTCCTACGTTATCACCCACGTTGTCAGCAATGGTGGCTGGATTTCTTGGGTCATCTTCAGGAATACCGGCTTCGACTTTACCTACTAGGTCAGCTCCAACATCTGCAGCCTTAGTATATATTCCACCTCCAACACGGGAAAACAAAGCTATGGAAGAAGCACCTAGCCCGTAAGCAGTGACAACTTCGAAAGCATCGTCTACTTCAAACCAAATAACGAAAAGAAGATATACAAACATAAGACCAAGTAACGCTAACCCAGCAACGCAAAACCCCATAACAGCCCCTCCACGATAAGCAACTGGGAGAGCTTTTGCAGGACCTTCTTTCGCTGCCTCAGTTGTTCGCGCGTTGGCCATTGTGGCTACTGTCATTCCTATGTATCCAGCAGTTGCTGATAGTACAGCGCCTATTAAATAGGAAACAGATGCCAACGGAGTGATAACAATTGCTAAGAGGATTATCATGGCTGCTACAAAGAATGACACCCAAGTGTATTCTTGCTTGAGGAAAGCCTTGGCGCCATTTTGTATCTCGTTCATAAGAAAAACCATTCGGTCATTTCCAGGTGGTGCTGCCTTAACAGTCGAGAAAAAATAGGACGCCAGTGCTAACGCTGCGAGGGCGCTTGCCAATGCTAGGTAGGGGATTGATTCCAATGTTACTCCTCTTAACTGGGTAAAGAGTTCTTAACTCCGTTACTCGTACAAACGGGAAGTCTATATGGAAGCCGCTGCTTTAGTAGGCATTTGAGCCGATTTCTCCATGTAGTGATTACTTTTTTTAAAGTATCAATGATTTCTTCTAAGAATACTGTTACTAAATAGAAGTGAATATAGTTGTAATAGGGGCAGGGGAAGTTGGGTCATACATCACGCGACTGCTGACTGACCCCAAACATCAAACACAATCTATGAATGTGTCAGTGATAGATCCTGACTCAGACCGCATTAAAGAATTAGATGGAGTTCTGGACGCAACGATGGTTCGAGGAAATGGAAGTCATCCATCAGTACTCAAAATGGCGGGAATTGAGGAAGCCGATCTTCTTGTCGCTGTTTCATCAAATGATGAAGTTAATCTCATTGCGAATCTTTGCGCAAGGAATATGGGAGTCGAAAAATCAATTATTCGAATTGAGGCCTCAGAGATCAAAAGAGCTTCTAAAAGTGATCCTTGGTTTCTGGGCGGTGAACCTCCTAATCTTATTTTTGACCCTGATGAAGATACAGCTCGAGAAATCGCTGAACTTCTTGATTCTTGGGGTGCAGACGAAATAGCTACCTTGGGAGGCGGGCAAGTTGTTGTTATCGGGGTAACAGTCACTACAGAAGCAGACTTCTGCGGCAAAACTCTTTCACAAATTGGTGCAGAGTATGAACCAGACTGGAGTTTTCTGGTAGCTGCGCTTCGTCGAGAAGGAGAAGCCAAGATTCCGAGGTCGGAAGAAACCCTTCAAGTGGGTGATCACATATGGCTTGTTATTAAAAAGTCTGAGAAGAGCAGAGTCCTTGAAACCTTCGGCTTTAAACGAAAAAAAAATAAACGAATATTGCTTCTTGGTGGAGGAAGAACAGGAGAATTTTTAGCGAAACGACTTGTCAAAATGAAATTTCGTGAAGTTACTTTAGTTGAAGCAGACCCAGATAGAGCCGAACAGTTAGCAGAGAAGCTTGATGGTGTTGATATCAGAAGAGGAGACATAACTGATGCTCAGTTTATTAGCGAAATAGATGCTGGAAAGTACGACGCAGCTGTGGCTCTCACAGGAAAGGACGAAGCTAACGTTCTTTCATGCATGTACGCGAAGTCATTGGGGACAGATAGATCAATAGCAATTCTTCATAAGCTAAAACTGATGGATGTACTTGATTTTGCAGACGTTGATTCAACACTATCGCCCGTTACAGCAAGTGCTAATCGAGTTTTAAGTTATGTTCATGATGTGAAAGATGTTGCCACATTTCTGGGTGTTGATCAGGACTTTGAAGTGGTCGAATTAAAAGTTGGCGACGATAGTAAAGCGATTGAACACAAAGTTCGTGACCTAAAGCTACCCAGAGATGTTCTGATCGGAGCTTTAATCCGCAACGAGGAACCATCTATTGTCAGGGGGTCTAGTCAGTTGCAAGCTGAGGATACTGTTCTGCTTATTGCTCCTCCCGAACAAGTCGACACCATACGTAAAGAATATTTTGTCTCTAAATCATTTCAAGATTAATTTACTGTGTTTTTGGGTTCTCCGATGACGATAACGTCGCTAAAATTATGAGCATGCTCTATTTCCAAAACCGAAAGGCAGCAGGAAATAGTTATTCTTTAATCCTTGTAGCAATTTCTTTAGGGACGATCTCAGTTATCTCTGGACTATCGGAAATTCTTGGTCGAACTAATCAAAGAGTTCCCATAGTCCTAGTTATTGTTGGCTCTGCTCTGATGGTACTAGGCGGTGTCCGACTTAGCAGTTTAAAAAAATTTGATTTAGATACTCCATCAGAGATCTTTTCATTCACTTTCGCCTTTCTTGTTAGTTTTATTGTTGTCCAATCATGTCTTTATCTAGCAACAGGAGTTGTATCAACACTGGATGCTGCGATATTGGAATCAACATCCAGTATCACGACAACAGCAATTTCAACGCTGGACCCAGATTCGCTAACTTCCTCAATGCATACTTTCAGATCACTCACGCAATGGGTAGGAGGGTTATTCGCCTTATTTCTGGTCTTTGTCGCAACTCCAATAACTTCCAATAGTGATAATCCTTCAGCAGGATATGGGCCCAAAATATTCTCTAGAAAACCTGCAAAGAGGATGCGCGAGATCACCATTCTGTATCTTGGATTGACATTAATTACTTTTGTGGCTCTATTTCTCGCTGGAATGGGGGCTTTTGATTCATTCGCACATTCTCTATCAGCATCATCAACTGGTGGCTTTAGTACTAGGTCTTCCTCAATAGCGTCGTTCGAATCAGCTGCAATCGAATGGACACTAATTTGTTCAATGTTTGTTGGGGGGCTAAACGTCGGACTTATTTGGTGGGTTGGTAAAGGAAAGTTTGTACATATCCGATCAAATAATGAATTGCGCCTTTACTTAGTTATGTTCTTTGGCGGAGTGGGTTTATTTTGGTTGAAAGGTGATTTGGTTGGCCCATTTAGCCATCAGCTACGTGATGCTTTCTTCAAATTATCCTCACTGTTTAGTACAACGGGATTCGTCAATGACGGTTGGCGATTCTCCTCAGGGATAACTGCAGTTGCACTCTTGATTCTTGCAGTGGGTGGAATGGCCGGTTCGCCTGGAGGTGGATTTGGAATTCATCGATTAATTGAGTTGATGAAATATCTCCGAAGGGAGTTGACCCGAAAGTACAACAGGCAGGCAGTCAGAAAGATCAAAGTTAGCGGTGAAGTTGTAAATGAACGAGAACTTGGAAAACTGCAAGGATTCACGGCAATTTTTATTTTTATCGTTGCGAGCGGTGCATTCCTCCTAGCGTTGGATAACAGTTCGTTGAGTATTGCAGACGTTATAAGCATTTCAGTTTCAGCATTTGTAACTGCTGGACCAGCAATAGCTGAATCAGGGTCAGAGAACAGCTACGGGCTCCTTGGCAATGTAGCATTATCTATGCTGATGATAGTCGGTCGGCTTTCTATACTTCCAGCTGCTTATATGGTTCTCAAGCTTTCACGGTCCGCGAAATTAAATCTCAGAGGTTTGCGAGCAAATGGGGTATCGAGTGATGAAATTCCCTAGACGCTTATTTCTGGAAGGACTATTTGAATCAGCAACTATTAATATCATCGGTTTGTCTCTACTTTTTCTTGCCCCAGGATTGTTTTTATCAGGTTGCATCGAATGGGTATCCAGTGATTCTCACAATGAGTTAGCTCTTTTCTTGACCGCAGGAATAGCACTGCTTTTAGGTTTCTCTTTTAGAGCTATGACATCAATCGCTGATGATTCTATGGATAGGCCAAAAGCTATTTTTTCTGTAGTCGCTTGGAGCTGGGTAGTCTGTGTCCTAATAGGGATGTTGCCCTATCTTTTTGCAGGTGTTTTCTCATGGTCGAAAATTGATAGTGCAATATTTGAAACTATTTCAGGTTTCTCAACAACTGGGTCAACTGTTCTTCAAGATATTGAAAGTAATGGCAGGGGGATTCTGTTCTGGAGGCAACTTACGCAATGGTACGGTGGGATGGGAATGATTGTGCTTGCTGTAACTGTTCTCCCATCCCTAGGTGTCGGTGGTCTGCAGCTGATGGCGGCAGAATCCCCTGGTCATAAATCGGACAGACTGCGAGCTCGTACAATAGACACCGCCAAATCTCTATGGACTGTCTACTTTGGGGCGACGATAGTGATTTCCTTACTTCTTTGGATTACCCCTGCAATGAATTTGTATGATGCCGTGGCACATGCTTTAACAACCGCATCTACGGGAGGTTTTTCGCCATATAACGATTCCATTGGTGCATTTGACTCTTACATCGTTGAACTCATTATTATTTTTGGAATGTTTCTCAGCGGAATGAATTTTAACCTTCAATATAAGTTCTGGAAAGGCAGAGCTGATTATCGTGTATTTGGGCGTTCATCCGAATGGAAATTGTACGTCAAAATTACGGTGCTATTTGTCGCCGCTGTCGTCATTTTGAATTCTGTTGTGGATTCTGTGAGCCTAGGTACTGCTTTTCGTGACTCTTTATTTAATGTAGTAGCTCTTGTAACTAGTACGGGATTTGGAAACGTGAGACCTGAAGGTATTGGTGATTTCGTACTATGGGGAACCGCAAGCCAGTTATTGCTTTTGTTCCTTATGACTGTTGGAGGAACGTTTGGTTCTACAGCAGGGGGTATGAAAATGTTCAGAATGCAGATTGGTTTAAAAGCTCTCGCAAAAGAACTTAAGTTGATTCATAGGCCATCGGGTGAATACCCCATAAAGGTAGGGCGTGAAAAGATTGAAGAAGAAGTCGTCTCCTCCATTCTCGGTTTTATCGCTCTTTTTATTTCATTGGTAATAGCTGGAACTGTTGCTCTTTCATTCTTCTTCAATGAAGATTTGGTAACCGCCCTCAGCGGATCAATATCGGCAATGAGTAACATGGGTCCGGCTCTCGGAGATGCAGGTCCTACTAGTAATTTCTTAGAGTTTGATAGAGGAAGTCGCTCAATAATCATGGTACTGATGGTTATCGGTCGACTCGAAATTTATGCCGTGCTGTTGATGTTTTTGTCGTTAGTAGATCGACTCAGGGTCAAATAAATTAATGTTTCAGAAAATTTAACATGAAGTTTTGAAGATGCTCAGTATCTTGGTAGCCACACAATTCCCGAGTCGAATGCATCGAAAGTTGAGGAACCCCAAGATCTATTGTGGCGATTCCTAAATTCGCCGAACTGATTGGTCCAATAGTAGAGCCGCAAGCAAGGTCGCTTCTGTTACTGAATAATTGATACGGGATATCGTTTCTTTCGCAGATCAACTGTGCGAAAGCTTGACCGTGTGCATTCGTGGAGTACCGCTCGTTGCTATTTCGCTTGATAGCTATTCCTCCATTCATTCTCACTTCATGGTCTAGATCATGTTTATCTAGATAGTTTGGATGAGTTGCATGGGCACCATCGGCTGAAATTAACTTAGAGTTAGCTATTGATTCAGAGATATTTCTGTTGTCTAGAATTTTTCTAACTGTTGCAGGCAACAGGTTTCCTGCTGCTCCTGCAGACGAGGTGCTTCCAACTTCTTCATGATTGAAGAGGCAAATTACAGGAATTTTTTTTAACTGATTTTCTTTAATTGCTTCTAAGAAAGAATTGACGGTGGCAAAGCAAGAAACAAGATTATCTATTCGTGCAGAGGCTATCCATTGCTTTTCAGCACCCACCAAACTTGCTGGTTGGAGATCATGGAGCATAAGGTCCCAAGACTTAATATCCTCTAGATTTAAATTCGCTTTTGTTGAAATAATTTCAAGGAAGTCGGTGGTTTCGGAAGAGGAATCATTCCATATAGGGCGTAAGTGATGATGAGGGTTCAGAACTAAGCCATTTTCGTTTACTTTTCTATTCAAATGGATTGCTAATTGCGGAATTTTTGCAAGTGGTTCCATTATCTGTACAAGCGTTTCGTTTATTTCTTTCTCTGAATCATGAGTTATGACTCTTCCAGAAATTCCTAAATCCCTATCAAGCCAACTATTTAGAAGGACGCCTCCATAGACTTCAATTCCAAATTGAGAAAGACCTGACTTATGGCCTTTTAACACTGGTTTTAGGCGAAGATTTGGACTATCTGTGTGCGCAGCGATGACGGCTAGACCCCGAGAAATCTCTATATTGTCATGCAGGTACCAAGCAATGATGCTTCCATCACGTTCAATGAAATGACCTCCCGGTGTGGGTTCCCAAACCGCCCATTCGTCTAAATGCGAAAATCCTTCGCCTAACAGATGCTTTCTGACATTGTCAACAGCATGATATGGAGAAGTCGAAGTATTAAGAAATTCAAGTAAATCTGAAATACTTTTCTCTGACATCTTCACATAAACAGCATGCCGTCATTCTGAAGTAACTGCTACTTGATGCCGTGGACTGGTTAAATCTACTTCAAAATTGGTAGACTTACGGTGCTGGGTCAACGTCGCCTCACGCTGTCCTAGTTGTACAGCATGTAAGGAAACGTGTGAATAGTAGAATTAACCCAGATCTCCCTAAAGAACAAGGCTTATATAGCCCTTACTTAGAGCACGACTCTTGTGGGGTCAACTTCCTTGCAGATCTTAAAGGTAGAGCCAGTCATGATATTGTCTTGTCTGGTATTGCCGCCCTCTGTCAGCTTCAGCATCGTGGCGCTTTAGGTGCTGAAACCAATACAGGCGATGGAGCTGGAATTCTTATTCAAATACCAGACAAGTTCTTTAGGGAAGTTGTGGAGTTCGAACTTCCTTCCAAAGGCAGTTATGCAACTGGAATAGCATTTATGCCAAAAGATGAGAATAAATGCACCACAGCTATTAGGGAAATAGAAGAAATAGCATTAAGCCTGAATATCAACGTTCTAGGTTGGAGAGAAGTTCCTGTCGAGAGCTCATTTTTGGGTAGTGGCGCTTTAGGAACTATGCCAAGATTTATGCAACTCTTTATCTCGGCTTATTCGGCCGACGGTAGTCCAAAAATCCAGATAGAACTTGACCGGAAAGCCTATGTTCTCAGAAAACGTTGTGAGAATGAAATTTCCTTTGATCACATAGATGTAGCTACTCAAGGAATGGGTGGCATGTCAAAAACGCATCAAGGCGTCTACTTCCCAAGCCTTTCGTGCAGGACTTTCGTCTATAAAGGAATGCTCACCAACCCTCAGTTAGGCGAATTCTACCTAGATCTAAAGGATGAGAGGGTAGAGAGCGCATTAGCGTTGTCCCACTCAAGATTTTCGACTAATACTTTTCCATCATGGCCTCTTGCCCACCCATACAGGTTTGTTGCTCACAATGGAGAAATAAACACAGTTCAAGGCAATAGGAACTGGATGCGGGCTAGGGAAGCGTTAATGCAGTCAGACGCATTCGACCATGACCTCGATAATCTATTCCCTATATGTACCCCCGGAGCATCCGACACTGCATCATTTGATGAATGCTTAGAACTGCTTGTACTCTCCGGATATCCGATACAAGAGGCAGTTTTAATGATGATTCCAGAACCTTGGGAAAATCATGAAAGCATGGATCAAGCGCTAAAAGATTTCTATAAATATCAATCTGCTCGAATGGAACCATGGGATGGACCAGCCTCAATTATCTTTACAGATGGAACAGTAGTAGGTGCGGTTCTGGATCGAAATGGATTGCGACCATCTCGATATTGGGTAACTGACGATGATCTTGTAATTATGGCTTCCGAAGTTGGAGTAGTCGACGTAGCACCAGAAAAAATAGTTGAGAAGGGCCGATTGCAACCTGGAAAAATGTTCTTTATCGATACGACTGAAGGAAGAATCGTAAGAGACGAAGAGATTAAATCTAATCTTGTCAGTCAGCGACCATACAGTTCTTGGCTCAACGAGAGTCAAATCGATTTGGATGAACTTCCAGAACGACACGTTTCTCGTCTGGAAGATAGCAGTCTGCTAACTAGACAGAAATTGTTTGGCTACACAAACGAGGAAATAAAACTACTGATATCTCCAATGTATCAATATGGTAAAGAAGCAATCGGGTCAATGGGTACTGACACTCCAGTGGCAGTCCTCTCAAGCAGACCCAGACTCATTTACGACTATTTTCAACAATTGTTTGCTCAAGTCACAAATCCCCCGTTAGATGCAATGAGGGAGGAAATTGTAACATCTACTTGTGGCTGGCTAGGACCAGAGGGCAATCTACTTAAACCAACCCCAGAATCAGTCCGCCGAATTTTTATAAACCACCCCGTTCTTTTGAACCAACAACTCATGAAAATACTGGATATTGATGGAGAAATTAGTGGTCAAGATGGTCAAGAAGATTTTAAATCTCAAGTAATTCCATGTGTATATCCTGTCGACGAGGGCGGAAGCGGACTGCGGGCAGCTATCGAAAATATTCGTGCTTTTGCAAGCCAGGCGATTAAGGAGGGAAAGAACCTTCTTGTCCTTTCTGATCGTGGGGCAAGCGCAAGTCACGCCCCGATACCTGCTCTTCTCGCTACGGCAGCCGTGCACCACCATCTAGTGAGGGAGAAGTCAAGATCTCAAGTCAGCCTCATAATCGAAACAGGTGAGATGAGAGAAATTCATCACCTTTGTTTACTCCTTGGTTATGGCGCAAATGCCGTGAATCCTTACCTTGTTTTCGAGACAATTACTGACCTAATAGAGCGACAAGATGTTGAAATTCATCAAAAATTGACAACGGACATGGCTCACCGCAACTTTATAAAGGCATGCGATAAAGGTGTATTAAAAGTAATGTCTAAGATGGGTATCTCAACTGTCCGAAGTTATGTAGGGTCCCAAATTTTTGAGTCAATAGGGTTGGGACAACCATTAATCATTGATGCTTTCCCCGGAACCATGAGTCGGCTAGGCGGAATCGGTTATGCACAACTAGCGGAAGAGATAAGAATGCGGCATCAAATCGCTTTCCCTAAAATCCCTTCCCACCGAGCCCATAGAGAGCTAGTAGCTGGAGGCGAGTATCAATGGCGGCGAGAGGGAGAATTCCACCTCTTTAATCCTGAAACTATTTTTAAGCTTCAACACGCAACGAAAGATAAACGCTATGACATTTTCAAAGAATATACGAAGCGTGTAAACGACCAAGGGAAAGAATTAGCAACCCTCCGCGGCCTATTCAAATTCCGTAAGGGAGTAAATAAATCGATTCCTATAGATGAAGTGGAACCAGCGAGCGAGATAATGAAGACATTTTCTACTGGAGCTATGTCGTATGGGTCAATTTCTTCCGAAGCGCACGAGACATTAGCAATCGCTATGAACAGAATAGGAGCGAAGTCAAACACTGGGGAAGGCGGCGAAGACGCAAGGCGATACAAGCCCGATGCAAACGGAGATCTTCGACGTTCTGCTATTAAACAAGCAGCTTCCGGGAGATTTGGCGTGACAAGTGAGTATTTAGTAAACGCTGATGACATCCAAATAAAAATGGCGCAAGGTGCGAAGCCTGGAGAGGGAGGACAGCTCCCAGGGCATAAAGTTTGGCCATGGATAGCAGAAGTCCGTCACTCCACTCCGGGAGTTGACTTGATATCTCCACCTCCACATCACGATATTTATTCCATCGAAGACTTAGCCCAACTGATACATGACCTAAAAAATGCAAACCCCAAAGCGAGGATCCATGTCAAACTTGTATCTGAATTAGGGGTAGGAACTGTTGCAGCAGGAGTTTCAAAAGCGCATGCCGATGTTGTTTTGATTTCTGGTCATGATGGCGGTACTGGAGCATCTCCACTTACCTCCATTAAACATGCGGGAACTCCATGGGAACTTGGTTTAGCAGAAACTCAGCAAACATTATTGTTGAATAATCTACGAGACCGCATCGTCGTCCAATGCGATGGCCAGTTGAAAACAGGCAGAGACGTAATGATTGCAGCTCTGCTAGGAGCTGAAGAATTCGGTTTCGCAACAGCGCCATTAGTAGTAATGGGCTGTGTAATGATGCGGGTCTGTCATCTTGATACTTGTCCAGTCGGTATAGCTACTCAAAATCCAGAATTACGAGAAAAATTTTCCGGGCAGGCTGACCATGTGGTTAATTTTATGGAGTTTGTAGCAGAAGAAGTTAGGGAACTCCTGGCTGAATTAGGATTCAGAAGTCTTAGAGAAGCAGTTGGCAAAGCAGAATGCTTAGATGTTGCCGACGGAATTGAACACTGGAAGGCCGAAGGTTTAGACCTCACTCCCATTCTCTATCAGCCACCATTAGGGTCTGAAGCAGTTCGCTACTGTAATCAAGGGCAAGAACATGGCTTGGATGAGGCCCTTGATCAAACCCTTATCCAGCTCGCTGAAGGGGCTATTCGGCATGGTGACAGAATTAATTTAGAATTACCGATCAGAAACGTTAACCGAACAGTGGGGACAATGCTGGGCTACCACTTAACAAAGAAATGGGGTGGAGAGGGCCTGCCGAATGACACAATACAAATAAAACTCAACGGGTCAGCTGGGAATAGTTTTGCCGCGTTTGTTCCTTCAGGAATAACATTACGACTAGAAGGTGACGCAAACGATTATGTTGCTAAGGGGTTAAGCGGTGGAAGAGTGATTCTGTATCCTCCCGTCGAATCAACCTTCAAAGCGGAAGAGAACGTAATCGCGGGTAATGTTCTTTTGTATGGTGCTACTTCAGGAGAGATATTTATAAGAGGTCAAGTAGGAGAGCGATTTGCTGTCAGAAATTCTGGAGCTACAGCCGTGGTTGAAGGGATAGGAGATCATGGTTGCGAATACATGACTGGTGGGAAAGTAGTGGTGTTGGGCGAAACGGGAAGAAATTTTGCAGCTGGGATGTCGGGAGGAGTCGCATATATTTTTGACCCGAAAAATGTTTTTCCTGAAAGAGTTAATAAAGAATTAGTCGACCTCGAAGAATTAAATGACGGTGATATATCTTTCTTGCGAGAAACACTTGCACAACATAACCTCGAAACTTCGTCCGAAATCGCAAAGGAAATCTTAGATTCATGGCCTAGATCAAATTCTCACTTCGTCAAAGTTATGCCACGGCACTACAAGAGGGTCCTTGAAGCAATGGCTGATGCTGAGCGATCTGGAACGGATGTAACGACTGCAGTTATGTCTGTTAAAGCAAATGAGGGGAAATAATGGGTGACCCACGAGGATTTATTCATCATGAGCGAGAAATGCCTAAACGTCGACCTGTCCCTGTCCGATTACGAGACTGGAAAGAAGTGTATGAGCCATTCACTTCAGAAGACCTGCAACGACAAGCTTCACGGTGCATGGACTGCGGTATACCATTCTGCAATAATGGATGCCCTCTAGGGAATCTCATTCCTGACTGGAATGACTTGGTCTATAAAAACAATTGGCGAGAGGCCATTGACTCACTTCACGCAACTAATAACTTTCCGGAATTTACTGGAAGGCTATGTCCAGCCCCTTGTGAAGCAGCATGTGTTCTAGGGATACATCAAGACTCTGTAACTATTAAACAAGTTGAAGTTGAAATAGTTGAAAGAGCTTGGAACGAAGGTTGGATAAAACCTATTTTGGCTAACCAGAAGACTGGAAAGGAAATTGCTGTTGTTGGATCTGGACCTGCAGGACTCGCAGCAGCGCAGCAGTTAACAAGGTCTGGTCACAGCGTGACTGTTTTCGAGAAGAATGATCGCATTGGTGGTCTGCTCCGCTACGGGATACCGGAATTCAAGATGGAGAAACAATATATTGACCGACGAATTGCACAAATGAAAGCGGAAGGGACCAAATTCATAACTAATGTAACTGTTGGAGAAGACCTCAGTTACGATGATTTGCAATCAGGGAATGACGCTGTCGTCTTAGCTATTGGTGCAACGAACTGGAGAGATCTTCCCATACCAGGTCGTGATTTGACTGGGATCTACCAAGCAATGGAATTCCTTGAGCCTGCAAATCGAGTTCAAGAAGGAGACTATGAGGATCATCCGTTCTCAGCACTTGGCAAAGATGTAATAATAATTGGCGGCGGAGATACTGGTGCAGACTGCTTAGGAACAGCTCATCGGCACGGAGCTGCATCCGTAAAACAATTTGAGATAATGCCGAAACCACCCGAAGGTAGGGACCGATCAACGCCATGGCCTACTTGGCCCTTGATGATGAGGACATCTTCTGCTCACGAAGAAGGTGGCGAAAGAATTTATTCAATCAATACAACACAATTTGTTGGAGAAGATGGGCATGTGACTGGATTAGAAACTGTTCAAGTTGAACAGGAATATGTTGAAGGCCGACTCGAATTCACGGAAGTTGCTGGAACGAAGGAAATACATGAAGCAAACTTGGTGTGTCTGGCTATGGGGTTTGTCGGACCAGAATCAACATCACTAGTTTCCGAATTAGGAATTGATCTTAGTCCACGAGGAAATATCGCCCGTAACGGTAATTGGATGACCAGTCAAGAAGGAATATTCGTAGCAGGAGATGCAGGAAGAGGTCAAAGCCTCATAGTGTGGGCGATAGCAGAAGGGCGATCATGTGCATCTGCTGTAGACAGTTGGTTGCAAGGCGGATCTCAGCTTCCCAGTCCCGTTACGCCAGATCTCCAGCAACTAAGATAATCTTCACCATTTAGGTTCTGCATCAATAAAATTCAGTGCCGTTTCTATAAAGGTAAAATTCTTAGGTGTTGCGAAATGGTCGACTTTTTTTAGCTCTAAGTAGGTGGCATTGGGTAAGAGTTCTAAAAGTTTTGTAGCTGGGGCACCGAAATCATCATCACCCAAAACAACTAGTACCGGACATGATATAGCCCGTAAAGACTCCGGTTTCAGTTCGGTTGTTGGAGATGCTATAAGTTTCTGTAACGCTGAACGGTTGATATCAACTGATTCCGATAATTGATGAAAGTAACTAGACTCTGGATCTTCTGGATTTGGGTTACCGGCTATGCCATCGTGAATACTTTTGTATCTTGACGTGTCGACAGTAAAAATATTTTCGCCAATTCCAGATAAAACAAGCTTTCGAAAGGATGATGGATTTTCGCTTGCAATAGTTAACAGCATTCTTGCCCCCAGAGAAAACCCAACAGCATCAATCGGAACTGCAGGCAAGGCATCTCGGATAAATGTTAATGATTGGTTAAATGTGGCTTTATCCACGCTGTTGTAATTTTGACCATGGCCAGGAAGATCCAAAACTATCGAGTCTCGTTCTGCATCGTTGACTAAGTCAAGCCATCCATTATCGCCCCAAGTTCGTGCTCCAGTGGTCGCTAATCCATGAAGGAAGAGGATTGGTGGTAGAGGATTCATAACTTCATATTAGCTAAAGATTAACGTGCAAAAACACATTAGCCCCGAGTGATTTCTTCGAGAGAAACCCTTCGGGGCTGTGCAGTTTAACGTTTCCAAAGTCATCCCCTGAAGGACTCATTGGTTTCGATCCGAACCTTTCGGTCTTTTGTCAAATTCCTGCAACTCGAGAGTTGTGGTTTTTTTGACGCTTAAAACCTTTCGATCTTAAGTCGGATCCATCAGCCTAAACTGATGGCGGTTTGGTTAGTTATCCGAAGATTACTTACCAATGATCACCCTGTTGGGTAATCCCGTTAAACCTGTTCCGATGGCTGACACATTTCCTTAGCCGTACCTTCCCGGATTTCGATGCTGCCACCGCTTCCGATTAGATTTTGCTAATTTGTGTGCCGTTGTCAACGGCGTAGGGATACCTTTACACCTTTTTTGATTTTGGTCAAGTGAATATTTGAAATCCTCAACATATCCACAGAGAAATTATAGAAATCCACATGAATGGGCCTCTAACCACAACTTTTCCACAGCGAGCGTTTACGAAAATTCGAAATACTGGAATAGCTTTCCCATATTTATAAATCATTTAAACTCAACCCCGTTCATGAAAGAGCTAGGCCACTGGGCTCCTACGGTATTCTTCAATCTTAATTTAGGAGCGATAACGAAATTCACATTTTTCGGTATAAGAGACGAGGAAAGTTGCTCCCGTACTGGTTTTCTAGAACAACACAAAGTGTGAAAGTGGGATCTTGTCTAAGCCAACTTCAATCATCGTATTCATTTGCCGTCCCTTGGTTGTACCATGTGTACTTAATTGATGGCAAGAATTAAAAATCTATCCAGTTATACTCACTTCGAGTCTCTTCCGCTCCAAGTGTTCCGAAATAGAAATCCCTAGTAATCTCAAGAATGGTGACAACGAAAGCAAGATTGAAAGAGATGGAGTTATTCACTCCAGATTCCTCTGGAGAGAAAAACTGACTTTAACGCAGTAAGATTATCCGTCATTATTCCGTCAACGCCCAGATCTAATAAATATTCCATTTCATTCACCTCGTTGATAGTCCATGCATGCACGACCTTCCCTAAGTTATGGGCCCTCTTAACGAATTCTCTTGTTATGAATTGAACACCCTTAACCCGAGATGGAACTTGAGCGCAATCTCCGTAAGGGGGCCGAAGCAAATTTTTCGTAACTTTAGAAAGTTGCATTTTTGATATAGATTTAGGACCCATTCCTATACATAGATCAGGGCCGATCGCTCTAGCGACCGATTTAATCCTCTCATCAGAAAAAGATCCTACGCAGATCCTATTTATGGAGTTAGTGTTAATGATCACATTTATCAACGGCTCTACAGCAGCATCATGTTTAGGGTCGATATTGAACTTTGCTTCCGGTATTTCCTCGAGTAAATCTTCTAAAAGAGGTATCGGTTCGTCTCCATCAACGAGAATCTTAGCTAAATCAGCGTAATCGTAATCGCTAATATTGCCTTTGGCCTGCGTCACACGATCAAGCCTATGATCATGAAATGCTACAAGTTTTTGGTCTTTCGTAGCATGAACGTCAGTCTCCATGTATGTAAAACCTAAAGCATGAGCACCCTTAAATGCACTAAGAGAGTTCTCGGGAAAATCTTGTATTCCGCCTCTATGAGCAAAAGCGAGTGGAAAATTAGATCTTAAAAAATGCTTAACTGACACAACAGAACGGTATCACAATAGAGCCTAATCCATTGAAATGTTTCTTGATCACCACCATTTGATCACTAGCTCTATAGCGTATAAGTATGGAAAGACGAACTAAAATTGTAGCCACTATTGGTCCGGCGAGTGATTCAGAATCTGAGCTTAGAAAAATTATTGATGCTGGAATGGATGTGGCCAGATTAGGTCTAGCGCACGGCACATTAGATGAAGCTGTTGAAAGATTTAAACGAATTCGTCAAGTATCAGCCGAATTATCTAAACGTGTTGGAATCCTTGTTGATCTACCTGGACCAAAAATTAGAACCACGCCTTTTAGTGAGGAAGGTTCAGAATTAGTTAAAAATTCAGAAATACTAATTGTTCCTGGAGCAACTCGATCAGATGAACGCACTATTGAAGTTGAGTATGAGAATGTGCTAAATGATTTACTACCCGGTGATGTAATTCCCTTCGGCGATGGTCAAGTGGTAGTGAGAGTTGAAAATGTAGCATCTGAGGGTGCTACAGCAATCGTTACCAGCGGAGGGCGCTTGCACGGTAGACCCGGAATACGCATACCCTCCGAAAGGTTGAGCATGCCAACTCCTACGGAGAGTGATTTGCGTAAACTAGATACCTTCGTTGAATTAGGGGTAGACATGGTGGCGGTATCTTATGTGCGCTCTGCCCATGATGTCCGGAGAGTTGGAACAGAACCGCACCCTCGAGGACCTCTTGTAGTCGCCAAGATCGAGACCCGAGCAGCGGTTGAAAACTTGAAAGGGATTATTGAAGCATCCGCAGGGATTATGGTTGCTAGGGGAGACTTAGGAACTGAGTTTGATCTTGCTGACCTGCCACATCTTCAGAAGAAAATTATAGCTGAGTGTATAGCCGGAGGCCTTCCAGTTATAACTGCAACGCAAATGCTTGACTCGATGATCCAGAACTCTTCACCTACAAGGGCTGAAGCTTCTGATGTAGCTAACGCTGTATTTGATGGAACTTCTGCTGTCATGCTTTCGGGTGAAACAGCTATTGGTGAATATGCTTATGAGTCTGTTCAAACAATGGCTCGAATAGCTCAACGGGCTGACGAAGCATTTGACTATGAACGGTGGGCGGAAAGAGTGGCACAGTTACGTCAAGCTCCTCAAAATGAATCCTCGTCAACAGGCTCTGAGGGCATAACTGATGCGATGACTTTAGCTACGTGGCGTGCCGCCAATGAGCTTGATTTGGCAGCACTTTTGTGTATTTCTGGTTCTGGTTTCACTGTACGATCCATGGCGCGATTCCGACCCAATGTCCCGATTCTAGGTATGACGATGGATGACCGTACAGCTCAGCAACTGACACTCAGTTGGGGGGTTACTCCTTACACCATTACAGGTGAGTTTGGATACGAAAGCCGGATTACAAACGCAATAACTGTCGCTATGGAGGAAGGGCACATCAAGTCTAATGATTTAATTGGTGTTCTTGCCGGAATTACAGGTGATTCTCCTGCAACTGATGTGCTAAGAATAATGCGAGTACCATAAGCAGTATGAGTGAAGTTACATTAAATAAAGGAAGAATACCAGAAACTATTCTTCCTGATGAAGAGCCTTTACTTGCCAATGCCCTTCAGGAAATTTTAGAGAATGATCTTGACACTTCGCTAAATAAGTTATTCGGTTTTGCCACGACAAACCCAGAATCCATAGGAGTCTGGTGTACTTTAGGGATCAAATCTACTATTTTGATGGAATCTTACGCCTACTTTCGTTTAGCATACCACAGAGGTCTCGATTCATTACGCAAAAACGGATGGAGAGGTTCGGGGTTTGTGCGTTGGCAGCATACAGGAAATCGCTTCTTCCTAATTGCACTCCACAGTTTGGCAAATATATCAGAAGAAATAGGTGATCAAGAAGAAGCTAGTAGATGTGCTCTTTTCCTTCGCCAACTTGAGCCACAGTGGGATAAATTGCAGGCTCTAGAAACTGACTAAATGGCCTTCTCTGGAATTGTTCTTAACGGAGGAACATCTTCGCGGATGGGCCGTGATAAAGGTCAAATTAATTTCCATGGAAGAACGTTACTAACTGTCGCTATAGATTCTCTAACAGACGCTTGTGCTGACGAAATCTTAATAGTCGGAGGAGATAAGCTCCCTAACTATCCAAATAAGTCAATTACGCTACTTGATGACTTATTCCCAAATGAGGGTCCTTTGGGGGGAATTATAACTGGGTTAAGAAGTACGAAAAATGAAATAGCTTTTATTCTGGCATGTGATTATTTGGACATTGATAGTGAACTTGTCAAAGAGTGCATCGCCTCTTTAGGCTCTTATAGTATGGTTTCCCCGCTCTACAAGAACAGAAAACAGTTTCTATTCTCTGCGATAAAAACAGAAATCCTTAATAATCTTGAAGAGCATTTTGCAAACGGAGTGCGCTCAATGCATGAAGCGACTGCAAATATAAACTACGGGACATATAAATCATCGCGTCCAGAGAATCTTCGAAGTGCAAATACGCCATCTGAATTGAATGAATGAGTAATGTTATGAAGGTTGAGTTTTAGGGGAGTGAATTGGGAGAAATAGCAGAGATAACAGTAGATGAACTCGCTGAGATGGATCTTGATAACATTTGTTTGGTTGACGTTCGTGAAAAGTATGAATTTGTAGAAATGCGTGTTCCAGGAGCTGCGTTATTGCCGTTAACAGAAGTGCCAGAACAAATTGAAAAATTCCCCAAAGATCGGCCAGTTTATTTAATTTGTGCTTCAGGGAATCGGTCAAGGGTAGCCGGGGATTATTTATCTAAACATCATATAGAAGTAGTCAACGTAGCTGGTGGAACAAAAGATTGGGTTTCCTCTGGAAGGAAATTCCTTTACGGAGACGCAGATCTAGTGGTCTTTTAAGCATGGATTCAAACCTTATTGTCACTGAAGTGATTAACGATCAACAAAGTTTTGAATCACTCATTGAGGACCTCCTGAACTTTGAAGTATTCGCTATAGATACTGAATTTCATAGGGAAAAAACTTATTATCCTAAACTTGCCTTACTTCAATTGAGATGGGGTGAGCGTCTAGCGATACTTGATCCTGTAAGCGTTGATGTAAGCAAACTTTCGTTAATTTTCGAAACGAATTCTCTAGCGGTTTTTCATGCTGGGGCGCAAGACCTTGAAGTTCTCTCTAGGGCTACGGGCACAGTTCCATCAAATATTTTTGACACACAGATAGCCGCAGGATTTCTTGGCATGAGAACTCCCTCATTGTCATCCCTTCATGAAAATCTACTTGGTTTAAAGATACCTAAAGGTGATCGTCTTACAAACTGGTTTCAACGCCCATTAACAGAAAGCCAACTTCAATACGCAGCTTCAGATGTTAGGCATTTACTTGATTTGTATAATGAATTGAAGGAACAGTTGAACGAACTTGACAGATTGTCATGGGCGTCTGCTGAGTTTCAAACATTTTCTGAGAAGCGCGTAAGGTCAATTGAGCCATCAGAAGCATGGCATCGGATAAAGGAAGCGAAACATCTAAACAAAAACTCTAGAGGCGTTGCTCAAGTCTTAGCTGAGTGGCGAGAATTAACTGCTCAGAAAAATGATATTCCTAATCGTTTTATCATGTCGGATCTAGCACTGGTTGGCGTTGCACAAAAGAAACCCAAAAATCTTAATGATTTAAAAAATATTCGCGGACTTGACGCGTCTCACTCTAAAGGTGAAAAAGGTAAACAATTACTCAAGATTGTTGAACGAGGCCTAAACACTGAAACCCCTCCAGTACTCAAAAATCAAAAGAAATCATTAAAACCAGAAATGAGACCTGCAGTCACACTACTTTCAGCATGGCTATCTCAATTTGCTACTGATAAGAAAATTGATCCGGCCTTGTTAGGAAGCCGATCAGATATTGAAGAGCTACTAAGGGGGGAGAACAGAAGTAAATTGCAGACAGGCTGGAGGCGAGATCAAATAGGCGAACAAATCAATGATTTATTAGATGGTAGGTCATCTCTTTCTTTTGAGGATGGCCGTTTGGTTATCGAGAACAGAGGAACTCACAGTTAAAGCGCACAAACAGTATCATCAGGACTAGAATAGGAAATCTGATCCCCTTAAGGTACTTGGTCGCAGTGGAGGAATCATGAAAAAGGGAAGACATCGTAGGTACGAAGAGGCTAGGGCCTTAAAGCAACAGAATGACCAACTTGACGATCTTTTTGAAGAAGATGAAGGACCATGCTTGGAATGTGACGCTTTGCCGGGCCAAGACTGTAAAGATTGGTGTTTAGCTAGGTCTGAGCCTCTTTAAGATATTTTATATCCAAAACTTTAATCCCTCACTTTAAATCATTCTGCGGCGACAGGGATGAAGTTCCTTCGTGCTCCGTAATTGTCGTACGGGGCGTACAAAGTTGTTCTTTGAGTTAGGTTTCTTCCTAATGGTTTGCATAATTCCTCAAAATGTCTTCTCCCTAACATTTGCCCATGCTTTGCTCCTGCAGCTCGTGATATATTCTCTCCATTCAGAGTGCCTCCGACATCATTAACTCCTGCTTGAAGCATTTGTTTCATGCCTTCTAGGCCTATCTTTACCCAAGAGGCTTGGATATTATCGATGTAACCATGATAAGTGATTCTTGCTATTGCGTGAACAAGGATGTTCTCTCTAAAGGTTGGACCACGACGGGCCCCTTTGCGAAGGTAGATTGGCGATGCCATATGAACAAAAGGAAGACCAACGAATTCCGTGAAACCTCGGGTCTCTTTTTGTAATTCTCGGGTACGAATCAGGTGACGCGCCCAATTGATTGGCTCTTCAACTGTTCCAAACATCATGGTCACATTTGATCGTAAACCAATACTGTGGGCAGTTCTATGCGCCTCAAGCCATTCATCTGTTGAAATTTTGTCCGGACACAAAGTGGCTCGAATTTCGTCATCAAGAATTTCTGCTGCCGTTCCAGGTAAGGAACGAAGACCAGCTTTGTAGGCCCTCTTTAAATAGTCACTTAGTGGCTCGCCGAGTCTTTTAGCTCCTTCAGTAACTTCCAGTGCTGTGAATCCATGAATATGTAAATCAGGTAACTCGTCATGAATCGCTTGACACATGTCTATATAGTAATCACCATCAAAGTCTGGGTGAATTCCTCCTTGCAGGCATACCTCAGTAGCCCCATTTGCATAGGATTCGGCAGCACGCGCAATCACCTCTTCTAGAGAATGCAAGTACGGTTTTCCGCGCAGATTTAGGGATAATGGGCCTTTCGAAAAACCACAGAATTTGCATTTGAACGTACAAACATTTGTGTAGTTGATGTTGCAATTAGATACAAATGTGACTGTTTCGCCGTTGACTGATTTTCGAAGTGAATCTGCATAATCTGCAATTAAGCGAACTTGACCACCTCTGGCGCGAAAAAGTGAAACTATTTGCTCTTCGCTTAGGTCCTCACCGGAAGATGCACTATCTAATATTTCACTAATTTCTTTTGATATTTTAGGCTTATGCAAAAGAAGGTTTGAAGGTGAAATAGTTGATCCAGAATACCATTGAGTTGATTTTTCACCTATTTGAGCCACTTCAGCTCCATCATCTACGTTGGTTATTAGCTCTATTTTCTCAGGAAATATAGAGCCAGGATCATCACGACCTAAAAGTTCGCTATCTGTTCGGTCAAGTACAGAAAAGTGCAATTTGGTATCAATCCATTTATCGGGGTTTCTTGCAAATTCAGGGTAAACAGTTAATCGTGGGGCTAGGAAGAATCCATTATTTTCAGAAACTAATTTCAAACGTTCGAGAGATGGCCAAGGTCTTTCAGGGTTAACGAAGTCAGCGGTTATCGGTGATACGCCACCCCAATCGTCGATACCAGCATCTAAGAGAACGGAGAAATCGTCGGATAGGTTTGGCGGTGCTTGAAGGTGAATATCGCTAGGTAGCATAATTCGCGCTAAGGCAATTGTCTCGAGGTAGTCTTTTTCTGGAGCTGGTTTTTCTTTATGCATCGTTGTTCCAGGTTTTGGAAGGAAATTCTGGATTATGACCTCTTGTATGTGACCGTGACGTTCGTGGATGTCAGCAATCGCTTTAATCGTGTTGATGCGGTCTTCCCGAGTTTCCCCTATCCCTACAAGTAATCCTGTTGTGAATGGTATGCATAACTCTCCTGCGTCTTCAAGGGTTTGGAGTCTTCGAAGCGGCTCTTTGTCAGGAGAGCCCCGATGGCAATCAAGATCCGAATTAAGAGATTCAAGCATCATCCCTTGCGACGGTGATACTTCGCGCAAAATTGATAGCTCTTCTCTGGAAATAGCGCCAGCATTCGCATGGGGGAGAAGTCCTGTCTCATCAATTACTAATTGCGCCATTGCGTGTAAATAGTGAATTGTGGATTCATAACCATTTTCGGTAAGCCATTCTTGAGCAGACGGATAACGCAATTCTGGTTTTTCACCCAGAGTAAAAAGGGCTTCATGACACCCCGCTGTAGCGCCTTTAAATGCGATTTCTCTAACTTGATCGGGAGAAAGGAAAGGGGATTCAAGTCGCGCAGGGGGTTGAGCAAAAGTACAATAACCACACTTATCTCGGCAGAGATGGGTGAGTGGAATAAAGACTTTAGGCGAGTAAGTGATACGTGCGCCAAAGTTTTTTGACCGTATTCGTTGAGCTTCATTCATTAAGGATTCAAGCTGGTTAGTTGATAGTGAACTCATTTTGTCACCCTCACAACTTTCTGCGTCGAAGAGCGACTAGATATTTGGTCAGGAGTAACTTGTACATCGCATTCTGGGCATAGGGTTATCTGTGTTAAGGCAGTATCGCACTTTGAGTGTGTGAGAATCGTAGGCGGGTCTCCATCTGCGTACCATTTGTCACCCCAGTGCATCAAGGCAATAAGTGATGGAGACAGATCCTTGCCTCTTTCAGTTAGGACATATTCATTTCGTATAGGGTTATTTTGATATGGCTGCTGGATGACAACGCCTGCATCATAAAGTTTGCTTAGTCGGTCACTTAAAATATTTTTTGCTATTCCGAGATCTTGCCGGAGTTGCTCAAATCGCCTCACCCCTCTAAAGAGATCCCTTAATATTAGTATCGTCCATCGATCACCTATGACTGACAGAGTTGAGTCGATAGAACAATGATTTTTTATACTCCGCACGTCAGAATGTTAGCAGGTAAGTTTCAAATTGCAACTAACTAAAGCTGTTAGCCTTTTGTGTTAACGTTGCAAGTAAATTCTCAAATGAGCTTTCAAAGGCTGAAACACCTTCAGACTCAAGCAAATCTGCGACTTCAATTAGTTTAATTCCTTGGTCAGTAACCCTTTGAATGATTTCAGAAGACTCATCAAAGTTTAAATCAACTGTTCGAGCAAGCTTTCCATGATCAATGAATGCTTCAAGGGTTTGGTCAGGAAGCGTGTTGACTGTGTTGGGACCGATTAGAGAGTCAACATAAAGTGTGTCAGGGTATGTTGGATCTTTAGTGGATGTAGATGCCCAGAGCGGTCTTTGTAACTTAGCGCCACGTTCCTGTAACGATCTCCAACGCTTCGAATCAAATTTTTCCAAAAAGGATTTATAGGCTAGTTGGCCTTGAGCGACTGCAGTTTTCCCTTTTAGGTTTATGGCTGCGTCAGTTCCTATCGAATCAAGTCTTTTATCAACTTCAGAATCTGTTCTTGAAATAAAGAACGAAGCTACTGAGGAGATATTTGATAAGTCTCCTTCTCTGTTCTCAAGGCCGCTTATATAAGCTTCAATTACTTCCTCGTAACGTTCTACAGAGAAAAGTAAGGTTACATTAACCGAGACTCCTTCAGAAATCATTTGTTTAATAGCGGGGATTCCTTCCTTTGTCCCTGGAATTTTTATTAATACATTCGGAAGGTTGAGCTGGCTATTCAAATCTCTAGCTGCAACGATCGTTAACTCAGTATCCCTCGCTAATCTGGGGTCAATTTCAACTGATACGAATCCATCGGTTCCATCACTCTCCACAAAAACTGAATTAAGCACCTCAGCAGCTCCGGTAATATCAGTCTTTACTAGCTCCCAATAAGCCTGTTCTATTGAGTAATCGTTATAAATTAAATCTTTGAATTGGTCGTTGTAAGCATCGGAATTTGTGATGGCTTTTTCAAAAATTGAGGGATTCGAAGTGAGTCCTCTGACTCCATTATTAATCCATTCTTGAAGTTCTCCTGATTTCACCCATTCTCTTCGTAAATTATCTAGCCAAGGGCTTTGACCGTAATCGTTATAAAGTCGTGATAGCAATTCAATCTCCTTTCCTCTTCACTTCATCATCTATCGACTTGAGATTGATTCCGAGGCTTTCCATTGCTTCATTTCCAGGTGCTGATGCACCGAAACGGTCAATACCAATTGATCTGCTAGCGTACTGAGACCAACCTAAGGTTACTCCTGCTTCAACCGATATGACGTTTGATAAGTGCTCCTTATCTCGATCAGTGCTGAACGCTTTGTTCATTTCACTTAATTCCCAACTGGGCATCGAAATCACATTAACTGCCTCATTCTTTGCGTACTCCATACAAAGTGAAACTTCCGAACCGGTTGCGATTAAAGTTGCTTCTGGATTTTCGTGCTGTTTCAAGGTGTAACTACCCTTTTGCGCTAAGTTAACATTAGTTTCTGCGAGGATAGGTAAATTCTGGCGAGACAGTATCAAGGCAGTCGGTCCATCATGTTGAAGAGCTGTTAACCAAGCGGCAACGGTTTCTTTTGCGTCAGCCGGTCTTATTACTAATAAGCCTGGAATTGTTCTCAAGGACATGACTTGTTCAACAGGTTGATGAGTTGGGCCATCTTCCCCGACTCCAACAGAGTCGTGTGTGAAGGAATAAATAACTTTCGCTTTAGACAAAGCAGCCAACCGAATAGCCGGCCGCATGTAATCGCTAAAGACCAAAAAGGTTCCACCAACAGGTATTACGCATCCATGAAGCGCAATTCCATTCATAATTGCACCCATTGCATGCTCACGAACTCCATAGAATAATTGCTTTCCATCTGGAGTATCAGAAGATAACTGTTCTGCACCTGATAGAACTGTTCCAGTATTTCCTGTCAGATCAGCCCCCCCAGCAATAATTGCTAGGTTTTCTGCAGCAGCGTTAAGGCAAACTCCACTAGCGACCCTCGTAGCGATCGCATCACCGATGTTCTCTTCGTATAGTTTACGGATAGAAGTAAGGTCCCAAGTTCCCATATTCTCATTCGGGTCCCAACTGTATAACTCGGCTTCTTCATCAAATCTTTGTCCGGCACTCCGATAGAAGTCTAATACTTCGGGTGGAACATAAAATGATTCTTCAGGGGGGAGACCCATAAGCTTTTTGGTTTCGAAAATTTGCTCTTCCTTAAAAGCGTAACCATGAGCACTCGGACTATCTGTGAGGGTAGGCGATGGGTAACCTATATGTGTTCTGAGAATTATTAAAGTTGGAGAATTGGCGTTTGACTTTGCAGCGGTCAAAGCATTTTCTATTTGTTCTAGATCTTCTCCTGATTCATCGAGGTCTATCACATTCCATCCGTATGCTTCGAATCTTTTCCCAGCATCGTCAGAAAGCGTTAATTCAGTAGGTCCGTCGATAGTTATATGATTGTCATCATAGATGCATACAAGGTTTCCCAATTTTTGGCTACCTGCAAGAGAGGCAGCTTCATGGCTGATACCTTCGGAAAGGTCGCCATCACCACAAACAACATAAATATTATGATTTACTTTGTCGCTCCCAAACTTTGCCCGAAGCCAGCGTTCTGAGATTGCCATGCCTACTGCATTAGCGAAACCTTGACCTAGCGGCCCCGTTGTCACTTCAACACCGGCTGTATGTCCGACTTCTGGGTGCCCAGGAGTTAGACTATTCAACTGTCGAAAATCTTTAAGGTCCTCTAAAGTTAAGCCGTAGCCGGTTAGGTAAAGCATAGCGTATTGAAGGATTGAGGCATGTCCCGCACTCAGAATGAATCTGTCTCGATTAAACCAGTTAGGGTATTTGGCACTGAATCTCAGGACACGAGTGAAAAGAACATGCGCTAGTGGTGATAGGGCCATTGCAGTACCTTGGTGACCCGACTTAGCTGCATGCGGAGCATCCATTGCTAAGCCTCTAATTGTATTAATCCCAAGTCTTTCAACTTCTAGGTTTTGGTTTGCCTCACTCATGTCTCTCCGATCAACGTGTCTACACTAACTTGCCGAAGAGCCTGTAGTAGGCAATTTAAAAATCTTTTCCATGGTAATTAAGCATTAACGGTCAAAGGTACAATGATGGGTTCATTTTGATTAAGTCGACAGTACGCTGTTACCTTTCCAGGTGCATCTAATTCTAATTCAGCCCGGATTAATCTATAAGCAAATAAGCCTGGCTCTATCTGCAACGGCTGGACATTTCGAGCAACCTCATTTCCTTTGAATTGGTATGTTACCTCTAAGGCTGCAGTTCCGCTTCCGTCTTCATCACTGTGAATCAAAACAACCAAGTGAGGGGCGAGCGTAACAGGAAATTGCTCTGATACTGCAACCGTGAATTGCACACCCGTTAGATTTAAGCGCGTTAAACCATGCTCATTCTCAAACATTGAAATATCATCAAGAAATAATGCGGCAAGAATTTTCATAAAGTCCTCGTTTAAAGCCTACTGTTTAGCATTAATAACTGACAAATGGGGGAGTGTTGTCTGTCAAGATGCAGCGGGTAGTGTAAGAGTATGCGTTCTTTATCGGAATTTGAAAGTAAACAACTTCTAGAAACATATGGTCTAGTCGCTTCAAAAGAATCGATTGTAAGTGATATTGATGAAGCCCTTGATGTGGCTGAAAAAATCGGATACCCAGTCGTTTTAAAAATATCAGGCGAGAATACTGAACATAAAAGTGAATTAGGCGGTGTAAAGCTAGGGTTACAAAATCAAAGTGACCTATCCATAGCATTCGAGGAGCTACAAGAGAGCAATAGCCAATTTTTTGAATTCCTAGTTTCTGAGTACATAGTGGGAAAGCGTGAATTCATTGCAGGTTACCTCATAGACAAAGACTTCGGCCCGACAGTGATGTTTGGCCTCGGAGGTATTTTCGCTGAGGCCATCACAGACGTTACTTTCAGGATTCTGCCTTGCGACCGTGAAGAGCTTACTGCAATGATTCATCAACTAAAGTCCAGTAAATTACTGGAGGCATTCCGTGGTGAACCTGAAATTGATATTGAAGCCCTTGTTGACGTCCTTGAATCAATTGCAACCTGTGGTTTAAGCAACCCTGATGTAATAGCAATTGACGTAAATCCAATAATAATAAAAAATGACTTTCCGATAGCCGTAGACGCATTGGTAATCAGATCATGAATAAACAAGAGAACTTACGTGCATTATTCAATCCCAAGGGTATCGCAGTCATTGGTGCCTCCACGCACCCGGGAAAATTTGGTTTTGTGGCACTCCACAACATACTTTCAGCTGGCTTTGAAGGAAATATATTCGCAACGAATCCCAAAACTCCAGAGATCCTAGGAATCCAAACTCTCGGTTCAGTTTCCGAAATCCCTAATGGCATGATTGACGTAGCAATGATTTGCCTTGGTCCCGACCAGGCGATAGATATTCTTCCCGAATTAGCTGATAAGGGTGTTAGATCTGCATTTCTAGTCTCTGGTGGGTTTCGTGAAAGTGGCGAAAAGGGCATGGAACTAGAGCAAAAACTAGTAGAAACAGCTAATACGTTAGGTATTGCAATTGCTGGGCCAAATGGGCAAGGTTTCATATCAACGCCAGCGAAACTATGTTCTCAGATTGTCTCGCCATATCCACCAAATGGATCTATATCCATAGCGAGTCAAAGTGGAAATATACTATCGGCTTTCTTAAATCTTTCTCGTGCACAAAATATTGGTGTCGCAAGGGCTATTTCAATTGGAAATCAAGCTCAGTTGAGTATTGAAGATTACATCCGCTACTTTGGGGACGATGCGGAAACTAAGGTAGTAGTAGCTTACGTGGAAGGACTTCCAAATGGAAGAAAATTCTTTGAGGTGTTGAAGGAAGTTACGAAGGGAAAACCTGTTGTCATCATCAGAGGGGGATACACAAATGATGGAGCAAAGGCTGCATCTAGCCACACAGGCTCTATGGCATCTGATCAAAAGATTTTTGAAACTGCTGTCAGTCAAGCAGGTGGCATTCTCGCAGAAGACCCTATCGAGGCATTCGAATTCGCTTCTTCGTTCGCAGTAACGCCCACGCCAAAGGGTAGAAATGTCATTATCCTTACGACTGCGGGTGGATGGGGAGTTATTACCTCGGATGCTATTTCTGATTCAAGTTTAAACCTTCTGCCGTTACCACCTGACCTAGAAGTTTCGATCGATGAACATCTTCCGCCCCGATGGAGTAAAAGTAACCCGATTGACCTGGCAGGGGGTGAGACCCGCGACACTATTCCTTCTTTGATATCTCTTGTGCTAGCACATAGAGAGGTTGATTCAATGATTTTCCTAGGATTAGGGATCCAAGGCAACGTTGCCAGAAGCTATTTGGAGAGTCCCATAGTAACCGACGACACCAAAAGGATGGCCAACTTTCACATTGCACAGGAAAAGAGGTATTCCGAAGCAATCATTAATGCATCAATTGAATTCCAAAAACCAATCTTTGTGTCTACAGAAATTGCGATTGCTGATTTAAATAACCCTGGACCAAAATCATTAAAGGACTCTGGAGCTCTTTGCTTCAACTCACCATTATCTGCAGTGAAAGCTCTTGATGTGGTAACGAACTATTCTCTTAGAGATAGTATAAGTTAATCACGGATATCAAAATTTGGAACTAGACTCAGACCGTGTTCCAACTTCTTAAAAGGCTTTTAACTCCATTACTGATACTAGCTATTTTAATTACTCTCCTAAATACAAAGGACCGTTTCGGTTATGAAGAGATTGATGTAAAGACAAATCAAGTAATTGGTACAAGCGAATTAGCTACGCCTCTATTCTCATTGCGTCGGACCCCAGAACTTCTGACCTCTCCTCTTGCCACTCAGCAATTACAAGAACAACTTTCAGAATTAAATAAGCTTCTACCGGAAACAAGTTGCTTTTCCATAGCGGTTAATGATGAATCCCTTTATAACTATCAAGAAGAAATTCCATTAAATCCTGGGGGAAGTCAAAAAGTCATTACCGCATATGCAGCTTTGAAACAAATGGGATCAGATTACCAATATGAAACCATTATTTCTGCAGATCGAGAAACAGATGATGATGGGAATCTCTTAAGTAGTGATCTGTATGTCTTCGGAGGCGGTGATCCTCTAATTCGGACAGATGCTTTTATGGAGTTATTGCCAGAATCTTTTAGCGATATCCGAACAAGCGCCGATGAAATGGCTGATTTGACTGTTGGGATGAATATTCTGTTTATTCAAGGGGCAGTAGTCGTTAATGAAAGTCGATATGACGAGGAAAGAACTATCGCCGGATGGGGACAAGAGCTTAAAGAGTCAGCAAATATTGGCTCTCTATCAGCATCATTGTTAGATGCTGGTTTTGATGGGTTAAAACAAAACTATTCGCAACAACGTGGTGAGGATCCATCCCCTCTGGTGCCTAGCATTAATCCAGCAAGAAGTTTTGCGGCTAATTTTGATGACTTGCTTGAGGAGCGTGGAGTTATTATCCTCAGAGGAGCAAAGGAAATCAACAATGTTGATCAGGGATCTTTAGTTGAACTATTAAGCGTCAAATCACCTACTCTTGAGCAGGTCGTAAAACAAATGCTTAATAACGATGACGATGTCACAGCTGAAATGATTCTAAAAGAAATCGGGAAATCTAGAACTGGGCAAGGTTCAACTGGAGGCGGTCTAGTTTCTATACCTGAAATACTCTCAGCTAACGACCTTCCTGATTCCGGCCTTCTATTAATTGATGGCTCCGGTTTGAGTACCGAGAATCAAGCAACATGCAAGATATTCCAAGGCATTCTACAAGATAGTGAATACGGCGAAACCCTAAAGGAGGCTCTTCCACTAGTAGGAAGTGAGGGCATCGTAAGCGATATCTTGATGGAAACTCCATTTGATTTGAATTTGGTCGCCCACTCATATTTCCGAAACGGTAGAGGTGCTCTTGTGGGTATTTATACAACACCTAGCGGCATTGATGTATACCTTAGCTATTTAAGTAATTTTAATATCGAAGAAGGATCTGAGATCACTCACCAAGCCTTTTTGGTTGGACTCTCTCAGGCCTTGAACGACTATACGGGGGGTCAGCCACTAGAAGGAATGGGACCGATAACGGTAAGTGACTGATATGAAGGCAGTAGCTATGTTTCCGCTTGGAACTGTTCTCTTTCCGGGAGTTCATCTACCACTCCGCATCTTTGAACAAAGGTATTTACAGCTATTTTCTGACATATCAGAAACAAATCAAGACTTTGGGACATGCTTGATAGAGAAAGGGCATGAGGTCGGGGGAAACGATAGCCGATTTTCCTATGGAACCCTTTGTAAAGTAGTCGATTCAGAAGAACTTGCTTTAGGGCAATTAGGTATTCAAAGCATTGGTATTAAAAGAGTGATCATAAAAAAGTGGCTTCCAGACAATCCTTACCCAATGGCTAATTTAGAAATATTGGATGATTCTGAGGATACTGATTTTCCCTATAAACAAAAAATTATTGAAGAACTTGAACGTTGCTATGTACTTTTAGTTCAAATGGGTGCAGTACAGCCTGAAAGTATGAATATCAAAATCCTAGGTCAGCTAGATTTATTTAGCGCATGTTCGTTGGCTCCGCTTGGCCAACTCGACAAATATAATCTTCTGAAATTAGATACTTCAGAAGACCGTTCAAATTCCCTTTTGTCGCTAATCACCTCAGAACGTGAAACACTGGCTGCAATGAGTAGACTCCAACAAGAAGAGAGTAAATGACAAATTAGCAGCGGGAAATGTTATGAGGAATGAACAAGATGTTATTAGTGAAAAATTTAATGAGCTTCGTTCTCTAATTTCTAACTACGCTCGGCAAGAAATTCGGGACCCTCTCACTGCCTTAGTGAAATGGCTTTCGTTGGGATTATTAGGGATGCTATTTTTATTAGTTGGCATCCTATTTGCTGCTTTAGGATTATTGCGTTTGCTACAAAATGAGCTCACTCTATTTGATAGCACCCTCTCTTTCCTTCCTTACATTCTAGTCTTTGCAACTTTACTTATACTGATCGCAGTCTCAATAAAAGCGTTAAGGAGGCATGCATAATGAAAAGAGACTCCAGCGAAATAACTCCTTTAGAGATCGAATTAAAAATCAAAGATATCAAAAACGAGATTCTTTCAATATCTGGTGGAATTTCAATAGCTCAAAAGATTGGACCTTCAGCTGTAACACTGTTTGGGATGGTCCTAAAGGGTGGATTGAAACGCAAAAAGAGAAAACGAAACGATCCGGTTATCCAAATTCAATTATTTCCGAACATTAAAAAATATTTCCGTTCTGCAATCGACGAAAGCGAAATCAACGATTGAAATGCGTTTAATATGAATGACGAAAAGGAACTCTTAAACGAGGGAGAACTGCTATTACTCGTTGACTCGAAAGATCGAAGATATTTGCTTACTTTAGAAAGTGGTGCAGAATTTCACTCACATTCCGGTTTCGTTGAACACAATGAACTCATTGGTATGCAACCAGGTCTTAAAATCAAATCAACAGGGGGTCTTGAATACCTAGCATTACGACCAACGATGTCTGATGTAATATTGAAAATGCCTCGTTCAGCTCAGATCATATACCCTAAGGATATCGGCCCAATGCTGGTTGCTGCTGATATCGCGCCTGGCCATAAAGTACTTGAATCTGGGGTAGGTTCCGGAGCGTTATCTATAGCATTATTGCGTGCTGGGGCAAATGTAACTGGAATTGAACTTAGAGAAGATTTCGCGCAAAGAGCTCGCAAAAATGTTGAATCTTTTTTTTCCAATCAGGTTGAAAATTCCCGTTACAATGTACTGATAGGTGATGCGTACCAAAGTCTTGAAGGTTCAAATTATGACAGAATCGTTCTTGACCTTCCTGAGCCTTGGAGAGTTATCAGCCACGCAACAGAGTCCTTAAAGCCTGGTGGCATAGTGGTCTCTTACTCTCCTAGTATCACGCAGGTATCAAAACTTTCTGAGGAATTAAGTCATCACAACTTCGCCATGACAGAAACCCAAGAAATACTCTCTCGTTCATGGCATATAGAAGGAAGATCAGTCAGGCCAGACCACCGAATGGTTGCGCATACAGGCTTCATAACTACTACCAGATATCTGGGAGTCTGAACTGTTGTTTGAACTAAACTTTGGCGTGGGAATCTGATGCAATATCTGGATTAAACTTCAAGATATATGCATTCACCAGGGCATTCTTCTGCGGACTCTATTGTGGCTTCTTCTTGACCGTCAGGAACTACTGCTAGACCTTCGGGACCGCCGGGATCAGCAAAAACTTTATCACCTTCCACTACGTAGGCTAACCCATCGTCGAGAAGAGTGAAGACATCAGGAGCAATCTCCTCGCAGAGGCCGTCTCCAGTACAAAGATCTTGATCAATCCAAACTTTCATTTCTATTCCTCGCAACTAAACTATGAATCATATTATCTCAAATGTTATAAGAAATGTGTGGATGTTGAAACACTTTTTGCTGATAACTCTGTCACAAAGCAAAACTAAATAATGGCCTAGGCATGGCTATTGAGGCTGATGGCTTCTACGATAGGTTTATGTCCGCTAGTGATCTAAAACGTCAGTTGGAAAAATCGCAGATTGAAGTTGAGGGTCTCCTCCAGCAAATTGAGTCACTACGAGAGCGAAATAACAAACTTTCAGAGAATAATTCCTTAGCGCCTAAACGTATAGCGTTACTTGAAGAGCGATTACGAGATTCAAAAATTCTCTTAGCAAAAGCAGCGAAGGAGAATGATCGCCTAATTGTTGCGCTAAACGAAACACGAAATCAGGTCGCTGCTCTAAAAGTTGAGGTGGACAAACTTAGCCAACCTCCAATAGGCTACGGGACGTTCTTAAAATCAAATGATGATGGAACTGTTGACGTTGAGTCGACTGGAAAGAAACTTCGAGTAAATCTCCATCCAGATATCAATATCGCTAATCTAAGGGAAGGTGATGAAGTCGCACTAAATGAATCTCTGAATGTAGTTTTGCATAGAAATAATGGAAACTTAGGGGAAATTGTAACTCTTATTGAAGTACTCCCTGATGGTAATAGAGTGCTCGTTAAGGGAAGAGCAGACCAAGAAATGGTAATGACCCTAGCTAGCGAAATTTCAGCGGACACTTTGAAGTTAGGAGCTTCATTACTGACTGCTAGTAAATCAAATATGATCGTTGAGATAGTCACAAATCCTGAAAACCAAAAGCATCTAATTTATGAAGTTCCCAACGTGACATTCAACGATATAGGGGGGCTGGATGACAAAATTGAACTTATACGTGATGCAGTAGAACTCCCGTTTCTTCACCCAGACTTATTCGCGGAATATAAATTGCCTACACCACGGGGAATTTTGCTTTACGGGCCGCCTGGTTGTGGAAAAACTCTAATAGCAAAAGCAATCGCTAACTCGTTGGCAAAAAAAGCAACTGCTGATGCTGAAACCGAAAGTACAAAAAGTTACTTTTTTAATATAAAAGGCCCAGAGCTACTAAATAAATACGTCGGCGAGACTGAACGACAAATTCGAGCAATCTTCGAAGAGGCAAGAGATAAATCAAAGGATGGGTATCCAGTCATTATCTTTTTCGACGAGATGGAGTCCTTATACCGAATCCGAGGAAGTGGAATAAGCTCAGACATGGAATCAACAATTGTGCCTCAACTACTCGCTGAACTCGATGGAGTAGAAGAATTGAATAATGTAATAGTAATCGGCGCTTCAAACAGAGAAGATCTAATCGACCCAGCTATCTTGAGACCGGGAAGACTCGATATTAAGATACGTATAGATCGACCTAATCATGATTCAGCAATAGCAATCTTTTCCCAATTCATGAACGCAGATTTACCGATATCAGCTACGTGCACAGAAGATTTTGGTGGCGGAGATATTGATAAAGCCATTCGTGTCCTGATTGAAAAAGCAGTTGACGAAATGTATGCGGCAGAAGAAAGAAACGAATTTCTAGAAGTCACATATCAAAACGGTGATAAACAAATAATGTATTTTAAAGACTTCGCATCCGGAGCAATGATTGAAAATATAGTACGACGAGCAAAGAAACATGCAATTAAGCGATTTATCGAGATAGGGCAGAAAGGCCTAAATTTTGATGACATGCTTCGGTCCATACGAGAAGAATTTGCTGAAAATGAAGACCTGCCGAATACAACAAACCCAGATGACTGGGCAAAAATTTCAGGCAAAAAAGGAGAACGGATATCAATGATCAGGCCTTTAATGAACCCAGATGTTACCCCAGAAAGCACGCAAACAATTTCCGGCCAATACCTATAGGATGTCTATCCCCAAGATATGTGGAATCGAAACTGAATACGCAATTATTCAACCAAAGCTTGCCGATCAAAATCCAATCCATGCCTCTTCGGTAATCGTTAATGCCTACGCAAAGCAAGCCGATCTATCCACAAACTCAGGCGTCGCATATTCGGTAGAGTGGGATTTCAATAACGAAATGCCAGAAAACGATGTGAGAGGATTAACTCCTATCGGTTCTCTACCGCCGCTAATAGAAACGCATCTTGTAAACGCAGTTTTAGAGAACGGGGCTAGGTTCTATGTGGATCATGCTCATCCTGAAATCTCAACTCCAGAATGTGTAGATGCTTTGCAAGTTGTGAAATACGATCGAAGTGGTGAGAAAATTCTTGAATTGGCCATGCATCTGGCAAATCAGAATCTTGAACCAGAAGAGGAAATAATCGTTTACAAAGACAACTCGGATGGAAAAGGGAACTCATACGGGTGTCATGAGAATTATTTAGTCAGCAGACTGACACCCTTTGGAGATATCATTTGCCACGCAACAACTCATTTCATCACCAGGCAGATATATACAGGGTCAGGTAAAATAGGTGTCGAAATTCCAGGACTTGATAGTGACTCGCTCCAATATCAGCTAACACAGCGTGCAGATTTTTTTGAAGAAGAAGTAGGCCTAGAGACTACGTTGAAGAGGCCAATCATAAACACAAGAGATGAACCTCACGCAGATGCATCTAAATACCGGCGACTTCATGTTATCTGCGGTGACGCAAACATGAGCGAAACTGCGACATTCCTGAAAGTAGGGTCGACCATTATATTGCTGGCAATGATAGAAGATGATTTTCTGCACAGGCGAATAATCTTTGACAATCCGGTCCGAAGCATAAGAGAAGTTTCCCATGACACGTCTTTACAGAAACCATTGATGCTTCAGGACGGATCTTCCATCAGAGCGCTAGAAGCGCAGTGGGAAATATTTAGCTCAGCCAAAACATACGTTGAAAATGGTGGAGCAGAACACACCGGGGGAGCTGTTGCGCAAACTATCATCCAAACTTGGGAAAGAGTTCTCACTGGCTTGGAGAAAGACCCCGAGAGCCTCAGTACGGAAATAGATTGGATAGCAAAGAAACTACTTATTGAAAGATATGCTGACCGACACAACCTACCCCTAACTGACCCAAGGATTAAGCTACTTGCACTTCAATACCACGATATAAGAGAAAGCAAAAGAATAACTGACATTATCGGTCTCAAGAAGCTTATTGATGAAGAAGAAATTTTGTCAGGCATTGACAACCCTCCCGAAGAAACAAGAGCATATTTTCGTGGAATGTGTCTACAGAAATGGCCTGAATCAATAGTTTCAGCCAACTGGGATTCTCTGGTGTTCCGTATCGAGGGTGACCACCTCAAACGTATACCAATTCTCGACCCAAACGAAGGCACCTCGCTGAAGCTTCAATCCTTACTGAATCGTGTCAATTCACCAACTGAGTTAATTGCAGAAATAGAATCATCCAATAAGTGACGGGAATAACGACACCAGCTAATATCTCTATAGGGAGTAACTATGGCGGAACAAGAATATTCAAAGGAACAAATACCTAATCAAGATTCTGATTCTTCATTGGATGATGATTCTGTCAGTCAGTCTGAGACAAGTAGCGAATTAGCAAATGAACTTGATGGCCTATTAGATGAAATAGATTCAGTTCTTGAAAGCAACGCAGAAGAATTTGTTAAATCGTATGTACAAAAGGGCGGACAGTAGTTGTAGGGCGTCCTTACGGGTACGCTTGAAGGGTGATGTTGCCTCAATTTCAAACTGAAAATGATCCAGGTCCAGATTTCGTATCTCTGATAAAAAAATACGGTATTGAACCATTATCTATAAACAACCCAATCGAAAATCTGCCCCATGGCACCACATGTGTTGCGATAAAATTTAGTGACGGAGTAGTACTTGCAGGTGATCGTCGCGCTACAAGCGGTCATCACATCAGCCACAAGGCAATTGATAAGGTCTTCCAATCTGACTCGCATTCTGGTGTAGCTATTTCAGGAGCCGCAGGCCCAGCAATCGAAATGGTGAAACTGTTCCAACTTCAGTTAGAACACTATGAAAAGGTAGAGGGAAAGTCGCTCTCGCTTGAAGGTAAAGCGAACCAACTGGGAACCATGATTCGCCAAAATCTTCCTGCTGCGATGCAAGGCATGGTTGTTATTCCTTTATTCGCTGGTTTTGACATTAGAGAAAAAGAAGGTCGGATATTTCAATATGATGTCACAGGGGGAAGATACGAAGAAAAAGGATTTGCCACAACAGGTTCTGGTAGCTTACATGCAACTACAGTGATAAAGCTTGGCTATAAGTCGGATCTAAACTCTTCTCAAGCAACCGAGCTGGCTGCAAACGCTATATTTGAAGCATCAGAGGAAGACTCAGCTACTGGAGGACCTGACCTGATACGAGATGTTTTCCCGACTATTTCCTTAATAACAAAAAGTGGGTATGAGGCTTTAGCACACGCAGATGTTTCCTCGATATTTAACGAAATTATCTCAAGCCGGATCTCTAGAAATGAGACCAGCCGATGAGTATGCCATTCTACGTGAGTCCTGAACAAATGATGGAGGATCGAGCTGACTATGCTCGAAAGGGAATAGCGAGAGGGCGTGCACTAATAGCGACGTGCTACAAAAGGGGAGTGTTGATTGTTGCCGAGAATCCATCTAACACACTTCATAAAGTTAGTGAGATCTACGACCGAATAGCATTTGCAGGTGTTGGTAAATACAACGAATTTGATCAGCTAAGAATTGCTGGGGTTAGGCATGCCGATTTAAAAGGATATTCATTTAGTCGCGACGATGTTGATGCGCGAAGCCTCGCAAATCAGTATGCTCAGATGTTAGGGCATATCTTTACACACGAAATGAAACCCATGGAGGTAGAGATACTAGTCGCAGAGGTTGACCACGAAGACGAAATTTCACGAAACCAAATGTTCCATATTCTCTATGATGGCACTGTTAAAGATGAAAATTCTTTTGCAGTGCTAGGAGGAGAGAGTGATGCGATACTAGAAAGATTTGAAATTCTATACAAGAGCAACATGACCCTCAAAAAATCACTTACAAGTTGTATAGATGCTTTGTCAGGCGGAGAGCGAAAGATTAGCCCTAACGACTTAGAAGTTGCGGAACTCTCTATTCAAAACGGAAGAAGAGCATTCAGGCGTATAACCGGAACTGAGCTCGAAGATTTAATCAATTAATAATTCTGTTAAACAAATAACTTAAACTCACCTAGCTTTATAAGAAGGAGTCTTTATGGAGCGACGTATCTTTGGAATAGAAAGCGAATACGGAGTTACATGCGTATCCTCAAATGGCCAACGACGCTTAAGTCCTGACGAAGTGGCTCGTTATATGTTTAGAAGAGTTGTTGCTTGGGGGCGTAGCAGCAATGTTTTCCTGGAGAACGGTTCTCGTCTATATCTAGACGTGGGATCACACCCTGAGTACGCAACGCCTGAATGTGATTCAGTATATGACGTCGTAACTCATGATAAAGCGGGTGAAAGAATCCTAGAGCAATTACTCCAAAATGCTGAAACAAGACTGAGGGAAGAGGGTATAGATGGTCGCCTATATCTTTTTAAAAATAATACGGATAGCGCTGGAAATTCATACGGTTCACATGAAAATTATTGCACAACTCGTAACGAAGACATCTCGTACTACGATCAAGTCCTCATACCCTTTTTCGTAAGCCGGCAAATATACTCTGGAGCTGGGAAAGTACTTCAAACTGCAAGAGGCGCAACATATTGCGTTAGTCAAAGAGCGGAACATATTTGGGAAGGAGTCTCAAGTGCTACTACAAGAAGTAGACCAATTATCAATACAAGAGACGAGCCCCACGCAGATGCTGATAAATATAAAAGGCTCCACGTTATAGTTGGTGATTCAAACATGAACGAGTACGCATCGTTTCTGAAAGTAGGGTCGGCTTCACTTATACTTCGGATGCTTGAAGAACGAACCGTGGTTATGGGTGACCTGACATTGGAAAATCCGATAAGGGCTATACGTGAAATAAGCCAAGATTTCACGTGCAAACGAAAAGTTCGCCTAGCGAATGGACGCGAACTAAGTGCTCTAGACATACAATCAGAATTTCTCGAACGTGCAATAAAATTTTCAGAAAGACGCGAACTTTCTCCAGAAGAAAAACAAACATTGAAGATGTGGGAGCATTGCTTAAATGGGATAGAGGATAACCCTCTAAAACTTCACCGGGAATGTGATTGGGTGGCAAAATTTCACTTGTTAGAGCGGTACCGAAAAAAACATTCAATTGAGTTATCTGATCCGAAGATAGCTTTACTAGATCTTCAATATCACGATGTAGATAGGACAAGGGGCCTTTTCTATTTGATGCAACGAGCAAATCTCGTTGAGCGAATATGCAGTGATGAAGATATCGTCCATGCAGTGACTAACCCTCCTCAAACGACAAGAGCTAAATTAAGGGGGGATTTTATTAAACGAGCAAAAGAAAAAAATCGCGATTATACAGTTGACTGGGTCCACCTAAAGCTAAATGATCAAGCACAAAGAACCGTCCTTTGCAAAGACCCATTTGCAGCTAGTGATGAAAGAGTAGAAAAACTAATAGAAAATTTATGAGGATCAAAAATCTTGATTAGCGTGGAACTATGGCAACAGAAAAGCTAGAACGAATTTTAAAATTGCTCACGGAGTTACTCAATGCGTCGACTCCCAAAACTGCCGACGAACTCCGAAATAAAATTAATATGTATCCCGACAACCTCGTGGCCTTTCGAAAGCAATTTAGTCGTGATAAAGCGTCTTTAAAAGAAATGGGTGTCCCATTGGAAGTAGTTCCAGTTGGTCCATCAGGAAACTCAGCCGAGGCTTATTATGTGGATAATAATAAATATTATTTACCTGATCTTAATTTAAGCGAAGAAGAATTAGCCCAACTTAATTATGCAGCTAACAGCGTCCACCTACTAGGCGCAATAACAGAAGAAGAGGCTTTGCGTAAACTTGGTGGATATTCTGGGTCGCAACACGATTACGAAGCGACGGTTTCGTTAGCGAATCTTGAAACGTTAAATACGCTCTTCGAAGCTCTGTCGCAACGTAAACAAGTTACGATGATTTATTCATCTAAAAGAAGAACAGTTCAACCCTACCTCCTACAATTTAAAGGTGAGCACTGGTATCTAACGGGAAATGAAATTGAAGCAGGTTCAACCAAGTCATACAGAACGGATCGCATTCAGGAGCTTCAAACTGGCGAAAATGTTGATGAATATTCTCTTCCTAGAAGTTTTACAGGGGCGGACTTCAATTATTTTTCTTACGGAGACGACGTACCTGTAACCGCTAAGCTGCTGATTGATAGGACGCATATCAAATGGGTGGAGCAGAACCTTGATATACCAGTTAGCGTAAATAGCGATGGAAATGGAATTGCTGAATTCCTAGTTAGAAACCATGACTCTTTCATTAATCGGGTTTTGCTGCTTCTTCACCATGCAGAAATACTCGAACCAGATTTACTAAGAGATAAGTTCATCAATCGTTTGCAGCACCTTCAAAAGTCTCATGAGGATAATAATGCTTAAAGCTACCGAAAGGCTTGAAAGGCTTATCTCTATGGTTCCTTGGTTGATAGCGAATAATGGAGCAACGATTGAAGAGCTGGGAAAAAGGTTTCAATATCCACGAGAAACGCTTATTAACGATCTGACTAAAGTCCTGTTTTTTGTTGGCCCTCATCCTCATACTCCCGACAATTTAATTGAAGTTAACGTTCAAGAAGAAGAGGTATGGATAAGTCAAGCAAACTACTTATCTCGACCACTGAATCTAACCCACACAGAAGCTTTCTCCTTACTAGTCAAAGGCAAGATGTTGCTTGGATTAATAGGTGAAGGCACTAACAATTCTTCTTTAGAAACCGCTTTGGATAAATTAGCTACAGCTCTTGGGGCGGAAAAAGATCAAATAATCGTTGATCCAGGGATCAGGGATAGTGAAATCTATGAGATAACCAATGAATCTATAGTTACTAGAAGAAAAATGGTTATTACATATTACTCTTTCAACGAGGATTACTACAGTGAAAGAAAAATTCAGCCTTTGAGCATTGAAATAAATGACAGGTATTTGTATTTAAGGGCCTATTGCGAAAAAGTTAATGACTATAGGACATTCCGATTGGACAGAATTACCCATGCAGAAATTATTAACGAGGACATCGAGCAGGAATTTTTGCATAGTTTCGATAATGAAACCTCTGATAAACCCATTGATCTTGAATTTCAATTTTCTGAAGACTCAATTGCTACTTTGATTATTCAAAAATCTGATAGTTGGATTGTGTCAAAATATTCGACCATATCTGTGAAAGAAAGAAAAGATAACATGCTGGAGATAACGTTGCCTGTAGCTTCTAACACGTGGCTTGGGCGCCTGTTACTTCAACTAGAACCTGGAACGAGAGTTATCGAGAATAGTCCTAATATCGATATAGATGCTGGTATGGAACTGGCTAAACAAATTTTAGATAGATACGGCCTGAATGATTAAAAAAGAAGATCCCGATGAATATAGTGGAAATGAATGGGTGGAGAGCATAGTAAATCGTGCATTGAAAAGTTCTTTTGGGTCTGACGAAGAAACCTCTGAACTGAACGATTCAGGTAGTGCGAGTGAAGAAATCGATAACTCGGGGAATGATCCTATTACATTTGAGAACTACCCATATCCCGACGAAGAATTTATTGGGAAAAGAGTTAATGAGTTGGACTCTCGTGACGGAGATGCCTCAAGAAAGACAATAAGAAAAACTATTGAATGGCTGGCAGTAATCGTCGGGGCATTACTTGTCGCATTTCTGATTAAAGCTTTTTTAATGCAAGCTTATTACATTCCTTCTTCGTCAATGACACCGGCTTTACAGGTAGGAGATCGGGTTCTTGTAAACAAGTTAAGTTATGAGTTTGGTGCGATAAGTCGGGGTGATCTTATAGTTTTCAAACGAACAGAAGAGAGTACAGGTATCAGAACTGACTTGATAAAGAGGGTAATTGCAACAGAGGGCGAAATTATAGAAATTATTGAAGGGGAAATATATATTACAGAGAATAGCGACGGAGTCCGTAAGTTGTTAGTTGAGCCCTATCTAGCAAAAGGTCTTCTTACTCAAGGGTTCGCTTTTGATGGTCTGTGTCCGGAATCAACTCAAGATAGCTGTCTCGTACCGGAGAATACAATATTTGTATTGGGTGATAACAGATCTGGTTCTCGTGACTCGAGATACTTTGGCCCTGTAAATAAGGATGATGTCGTAGGGCGAGCTTTTATTAGAATCTGGCCATTAGGAAGCTTGAAACTTTTATAGAATTGCCTGAAACATTCACATTTAGGTACGCTTTAGATGTGTTCAACATAGGTGGCGGCGAACTTCTAGTTATATTTTTGGTAGTTGTTATTTTTGTTGGCCCTTCTAAACTGCCTGAAGTTGCTAACATCTTGGGAAGAGCTACAACAACAATTCGTCGGTTTAATCAAAGTTTTCAAGATGAGATTCAAAGTTCATTTGACGACCCAATTGAAGCAGCTGCTCGGGAAAGAGGTCATGCAATTACCAACGCAGAGCACAATAAAACTAAGAACGCTCCACCTGATGCCTTAGATAAGGAAACAGACGTTGAGAAAGAACAGTAATCCGCAGGCCCAAATGGGTGTTCTGGAACACCTAGGTGAACTGCGAACTAGGATCATATTAAGTATAATAGCTATAACATGTGCTGGTTTAGCAGGTTGGATACTTTATCCCTTAATATTAGATTTCATTCTACAACCCTATTGCGACACTCTTGGTCGAGATTGTACATTACGAATTGACGAACCTTTAGAAGGGCTTAATACCAGATTTATGGTTTCTGCATACTCGGGAATTATCATGTCATTCCCTGTCCTGCTTTGGCAATTCTGGCGTTTTATAAGTCCAGGTTTGCATCAAAATGAAAAACGTCAAGGAGTCATGATGGTAGCTTTTGGAGCATCTTTATTTGCTCTTGGCTGTTATCTTGCGTTTGCAACATTGCCTCGCGCATTGGATTTCCTCGTTAGCATTGGAGGAACAGATCTCGTTACAGAATTTAGAGCAAAAGCCTATATCTCATTCATAATTAAAATGATGGTAGCTTTTGGAATAGGCTTCCAATTGCCGGTTGTGCTTATTACCCTGCAGCGTTTAACTCTGCTGCAATATCAAACATTAAGGCGTCAATGGCGCTACGCCGTAGTGATCATTGTCATCGTAGTTGCAGTAATAACACCTAGCGGTGATCCGATTTCTTTACTTGCTCTTGCTATACCTATGTATGCACTTTACGAGTTCTCAATACTTTATGGTTGGCTACGAAATCGTAAGTCAACAAAGAAGATTTCAAATGTCTAAAAGTCCTAACCCGATCAATTACATAAACAATTGGGAGTCAGAAATCGATAGAAGGTCAGAGTTACACGTCGCTTACGACGATAAAGACATTGTTAAACTCTTCCAATCAGGGGAGGTTCTAATTTCACTGAGAGGGGGCAATTTGTATAAATCTCTTGGAGGTAACAACAATGTCACATCGCTTGACGATACAAAATCTATTGCATTGAAATTAGATCTCGGACAGATTGAGTTAGGGGAATCAAAGTATTTATTTGCAAGTCATTGCAGAATAGCAAATTTTCTTCAACCATGGCGGTCAACTTTCATAGTTAATTCACCAGTCATTCGCAACCGGCGTATATCTCCCAAAGGTCATCCAGGTGATGGAAAATTTGAAATGATCGAATTCTCAATGTCGTTACAACAGTCCATGATTGCTTACCGTCGTTCAAAAAGCGGAGACCACGTTCCGCACCCAGATATTAAAATCTCTCGAAAATCTAACTGTAAAATTAAGTTCAAAAAAAAACAAAGAGTATCAGTGGATGGAAAAACCGTTAAATTCTCTAGAGATTTTTCTATGTCAGTGATACCTCATGCAATATGTGTGGTGCTCAACTAAGAATAATTTTCCCCCCTCCACATGTTTGGTGTTTATAAAGCCTAATCTCAGATGTCGTGAGTGTTTACATTGCTGAGGAATGGACTTCAGAAGAATCTGATGTTCTGCGGAGATATTTTACAAATCTTGACCAACCGGTTTTTGCTCTTGTAAATTTACCCGAAGTTGTAAAGGGAGCTTTATTCGCAAGATATAGTAGATCGGCTAAAAGTCTGCGTCGACTATTTCTAGACGAATTTTTAGGAGACTTGGACATATCTGGAGATGCTTCCATCGACGCAACTATTGGGCTCGAACACGCCGAAAAGCTTTATCATCGTATATTTTTCGAATACGGTGATGATTCGGTTGCTCAATTAGGCGGTGTCCACTTAGCATGCGAGCAAGCGTCAAATCTACTTACCAAAGTTCTTGAGTGGGGAAGATTGATGAGCTATCTCGAACAATCAACACGCTACATTTCATACGACTCTCGGTTCGGTGGACGCTACAGGTATTATCGGGATGCTGAAATAATGGATTCAAGCTTTGGGGCTAAATATATCGGCGATATGGATCGCATTTTTGATACATACGCCCACCTTGTCCCTCAGATGCAGGATTTTGTTAGAGATCAATTCCCGAAACACGCTGATGATGGTGATTTTGTTTATCGACAAGCAGTCAAGGCGAAAGCTTTTGATGCTCTTCGTGGATTGTTGCCAGCAGCTTCACTTTCTAACGTCGGTATTTATGGAACAGGTCAGGCATACGAAGCTCTTCTTCTCAGGATGAGAGCTCACCCCCTCCCAGAATCAAGGTACTACGCAGATTTGATGCTACGTGAATTACGCAAGGTCATACCTTCTTTCTTAGAGCGAGTTGACCGAGAAGACAGGGGGGTGGTTTGGAGCGAATACCTTCAGGAAACTCGAGAAGATACCGCTGATGTCGTAGCTGCCTTATTTCCAGAAGGCTCAATTGTTGATCCATCACCTACTGTAAGACTTGTTGATTTTGATCCAGAGGGTGAAGTAAAGATGATTGCTTCCATGATGTACCCTCATTCGACTATGTCTGAAGAGCAACTTGAAAGACGAGTAGCTGGCATGAATCATGAAGACAGAATGGCTATTGCAAGGGCATATGTAGGGGATAGGAGAAACAGGCGACATAAACCAGGTCGAGCTCTTGAACGTCCGTTCTACCGATTTGATGTTCTCGTGGATTACGGTGCCTTTCGTGACTTGCAACGTCACAGGATGCTATCAATGGACTGGCAGAAATTAAGCCCTCACCATGGCTATATATCCTCACCGCTTGTTACTGCAGCAGGGATGGCGCCTATATACGAGGAAACTATGGAACGCTCTGCTGCATTATACGACCTTCTTGTAGATGATTTTCCTGATCAAGCTTCTTATGCAATCAGTTTGGCTTACAACATTCGTTTTAATATGAATATCAATGCTCGCTCAGCTATGCATTTAATTGAGCTGAGAACTACCCCACAGGGTCACCCCTCATACCGGGAAGTCGGACAAGAAATGCATCGATTAATCGCAGAGGAAGCTGGCCATAAAGTCATTGCTGAAATGATGAAATTTGTTGACCTTACTGATGAAACTGACTTAGAACGGTTGCAAAGTGAGCGTCGTGCTCAGGAAAAACGACAAACATCAAAATAATATGGTAATTAACACCGATTGCACCTCGAAAAGCTCTATAGTCCTCGTTAAATAGCTATTGATAAGGAAGTAAGGTGGCAGAAGAAAAATCTCACGTTGACGAAGAATTTGATGATGCTGATGCTGATGCTGAAGCTGATCTTGATGGTGTTGAGCCTGAAGATGATGCCATAGAAGATGGTGAAGCATTTGAGGAGGATGATAATGATTTTGAAGATGAAGCTGAAGACGCATCCTTAGAAGAAGTCGCAGAGTCTGAAGAAGAAGAAGAAGACGACGACGAAGTAGAAGCTGACCTTTCAGCTATTTTGCAAGAAAGAATATCTGCAGATGACGATCAAGAAAAGGATGACCAAACTGTCGAATCATCGACAAGTGAATCTTCCGATAATGCTGAACTGATATCAGCAAAAGAAGATGAGGTTCTTTGCCAAAGCTGTTTTACTCTTGTCCCGCAAAAGACTACAGACGAAGAAGACGCGTGCCCTAACTGTGGTGCAGAAATTTAATGACAGTTAGTGTCAACAGCAATGCCTGATTTTGAGTCATCTAGGTTTGCCGATAGCGAAGATTATGAAGAATTTGTAGATCTCTTTATCCAGTCTAGGCAGGAAGCATCCACTTACAAGGCCTCTGATATATGGTTAGCTATCGAAGCTTTAGAAGGAACTCCTGAATCAATATTCGAAAATTACCTGACTGACAATCAGAAAGCTATTCTGATCGGTGAGTTCAATAATGTGCCGGTCGGTTTCATGCTTCTTAACTTATTCAAGTTGGGAGAAGCCCTCGCAGTCCGAGTTGATGAGGTTTATGTTCACACTGAAGTTCGTGAAGTAGGGGTCGGAGAGCGGCTAATGGACTCCGCAATCGATTGGGGAGAGCGTAACGGTGCAGTTCGAATATTGGGAAGAACATTTCCTGGAGATCGGCACATGAAAAACTTTTACGAAAGGTTCAAAGTTACTGCTAGGTTAATTGAAGTATCAAAGGAAATTAACTAGCTTCAGTAAAGAGTATTGCAATTTGTGGAATACGCTCGGCATGCTTTTGAATACTTTTCTTGAGGTCATCAGTAACATTTCCTGGCAAACTCTGAGGAGTAACTTTCTTTCTAACAGGGGAGAGAGCAACTGCCTCAACGACAACTGACCACCTGTAGGAGTTCGCTAAACTATTTAAAGCGTTTCCAGCTTGTTCACTAAGTTGCAATCCTAGGTTCTCTGGCAACTGAGCACCAGCTTTGGGTGATCTTGAGCTCAAATTAAGCGCACGAACAGTTTTCTCTTCTTTCAGTGCTTGCTCAATAGAAACGAGCCATTCTTTATGATCAGAGTCAATTCGTTCGGTCAATTTAGACTCTAGTCGCTCTTTAACTGTGATTGCTTCAGCGGACTTTGCCCAGCGTTCAGAAGATGCAACTACCGATCTGAAATCCTGTAGATCAATTTTTGCAATATTGTTTTCTACAGAATCTGCTTTATCAAGCCATTCGGCCATTTTGATATCCTGATTAAGTTCTTCGGCATAATCTAATAAAGCTTCTGGGCAACCTTCTGGTAAAGACATTTTTTTCAATGTTTTCCGCAACTCCGGAATTGTACTGCCTACTAGTTCTTTAGCGAGATTTTGATGCTGTGCGGGCAGATTAGAGATAAATTCATTTCTTCGTTTTTTAGAGGCCTTTAATCTTTTCCCTCTTGCGGGCTGATAAGTCCGACGCTTTTTCTGTTCCGGCCTTTTATCACTTCTGGGTCTCGTCTTATTTCCTTCGGGTGATCGAGTTGGTTTATTGTTTCGACGACTTTTGTTACTTCGTTTTTTATTGCCTTTAGACACTAAAGAAGTCGTTACTCCAAGTGATTCTTTAGCTGAGCCAATTATCTCTAGGAATTCTGGTTCAATTTTCTTTGACTTGGAAGGCAGCACTGAAGTTATTTCTATGCCATCCATCATGAAATCTGCTTCTACCCTTAGTACGTCGCCGATATTCACACCTGATGGAAGAAGGGAAGCTTTTATAGTCCCTTTTGGTTCCTTAGCTCCAGCTGATCTCCATGTATAAAACGAGTCGTCAGATTGACTCGTGATTTCTATATCAAGTCGATTCGTCATGGAACGAATGGTATCGCTTCGGATGACATCTGACACACTAGTGGCACCAGATAACAAATGATATATAATGACGGCATAGGGGAGCTTGGAGACAGGCTGAGAATGCGAAGTGCAGACCCTCGAACCTGATCTGGGTAATTCCAG
>DDNP01000020.1:95339-187025 GCA_002341185.1 Candidatus Neomicrothrix sp. UBA2517
CTGGGTAATTCCAGCGGAGGAAATCATGAAGTTCATCAAACCTTGCTTTGCGGCCGTTGTCATCGCATCGATAATCTCCCTTCTTTTAACTAGTTGTTCAGATAGTATCGGTGATCAAGAAGGAAGCCAGAGCAGGCAAAGCTGTCTTAAAGAATCAGAGCTGAAGGAAATTGAGTTGACCGACGAAGCAAAAGAGTCTGCTCTCGGAGAAACAATAGACTTAGTGGTCTACGATGCGTTTCTAGCACCCGAAGGAGTCTTTGAACGATTCAAAGATGAAACAGGTATAACCGTTAACATTCTCACCACAGCCGATACCGGAACTATGGTTTCTCAAGCGGTGCTAACATCTGGTGACCCCGTTGGAGATGTCATGTTTGGGATAGATAACACTTTTCTCTGCAAGGCATTAAATAATGATGTATTCGTACCTTACAAACCAAGTACGTGGAATGAACTTCGAGAAGAATTCAAACTAGACACTTCGGGAAGAGTAGTACCAGTCGACTATGGGGATATATGCCTAAATTATTGGAAAGATTCATTTAGCGTTGTTCCAACCAGTATCAATGATCTAACTAGTTCTAACTTTTCTGGACAATTTGTTACACAGAACCCTGAGACTTCTGCTCCAGGGATGGGTTTCCTGCTATCAACGATTGCAGTTTTCGGGGATGACTGGGAGGATTTCTGGACAGAACTGAGAAGTAACGATGTTGCAATTCGGTCAGGTTGGAGTGAAGCCTACTACGAGGATTTCTACAGCAAAGATAGACAAATAGTAACAAGCTACGCAACAAGTCCAGTAGCTGAATATATTTTCGCAAATCCTACTGTCGAGGCACCCCCTACAGCAATAATTTCCGATTCTTGCTTTAGGTCCATTGAATTCACAGGAATATTGAGAGGCACTGATAGCCCGATAGCGTCTGCGATGCTAGTTGATTTCCTCACATCTGTTTATTTCCAAGAGATGATTCCTGAGACAAACTTCGTTCTTCCAGCAAATAGTAATGCTGAGCTTCCAGAAGTATTTCTCAGATTCCTAGAAGAAGTGCCGAACGCAGTTTCCATTTCCCCAGATGATATTGATGCTAACCGCAATACTTGGACGGAGCGTTGGACCGAATTGGTTCTTCGTTAATGGTTGAAGAATGAACTCTCGTGTAATGACGGGATCTTATAGGACTACTGCAGCAGCATTTCTCTCAGTATCTGCTTTCTATCTTATTTTCTTCTTTTACCCAATAGGAAAAATACTCGCTATGGGGTTAACTTTTTCCTCTTTTGAACAAGCTTTCACATCGATATCCGTTCGCAAAGCGCTATGGTTTACGATCTGGCAGGCAACGGTCTCTTCTGCGCTATCGGTTGCAATAGGACTCTGCATATCCAGTGTATTTATTAAGTCAGATTTCAGATTTAAAAGATTCCTTGAGAGTTTAACTTTCATACCTTTTGTTATGCCAACAGTCGTTGTAGCCTCCGCATTCATTTCAGTAAATGAACTACTGAGACTTGAGAACTCACCATTAAATCTTCAGGGGAGTGCATTGGGTATAATTGTCGCGCATATTTTCTTCAATACCTCAATAGTGGTGCGCACTCTCACAAGTACGTGGCCCATGATTGATTTTGAATCAGAACAAGCGGCTCAAACTCTCGGGGCGAACCGGGTTCAAATTTTTTTTAAAATAACATTGCCTCAACTAAAATCCGGATTGATCTCAGCTGGATCTCTATCCTTCCTATTTACGTTCACTTCATTCGGCGTAATTCTAATTCTTGGCGGTCTAGGAAAGGCAACTATCGAAACAGAAATTTGGCGCTATGCGACACAACGAACTGAATTTGAAACTGCTGCTGTCTTAGGGGTAATCCAACTTCTAGTAGTGATCGCAATGCTTACAATAAACAATAGGTTCCTAACGACTGACAGTAAAAACACTAATCTCCTTTCGAAGGTCCGATATTCACATCCGGTTTCAAAATTTCGCAAATCTGCTAACGCTATTTTTATATTAGGGTTCTTCGGATTGCCATTCCTTGTATTGCTTGAGAGATCACTCATGACACCAACCGGATACTCTTTTGTCTATTACAGGCAAATTCTTTGGGAAAACTCAGCTGAGCGCTTTGCCATATTTGGTACACGGAAAGCTATTTTTAATTCATTGATTTGGGGAGCACTAGCAATGATAATAGCGACGGTCTTGGGCTTAATTGCAGCATACCTATTAACGAATAAATCAAAATCTCTTTCTCAATCTTCTGCAGTATTTCTTATGCTTCCCTTGGGGGCATCAGGTGTTCTGCTTGGGTTTGGAATTCTAATTTCCCTGAACAGAGGCTTTCTTGATTTCAGATCAAAGTGGTGGATTGTTCCTCTCGCTCAAGGTTTACTTGGGGTAGGAATAGTTGCAAGAATGAGCGCCAACGCTATCAAAAAAATTGATCCTACTATCAGACATGCTGCATCAACATTAGGCGCTTCATCACTAATGATTTGGCGCAAGATCGATTACCCAATCATTACGAAAGCCGTTATAGCTGGGTCGGCATTTTCGTTCGCACTAGCGATTGGCGAGTTTGGAGCAACATCATTTCTTGTACGTCCGCAACGGCCAACAATTCCGACAACTATCTTTAATCTTTTGGGACGTCCAGGTTCGTCAACATTTGGACAAGCCATGGCTTTAAGTGTAATTCTTGCAGTGATAACTTGGCTTGTAGTCTCATTGCTTGACAGATCAGGATCGTTATCGACTTATGAATTTTAATGGATTAGAAATATCTAAAGTATCAGCCGAACTTGACGGAAATAGCGTACTGCAAGAGGTTAGTTTTCAACTACAAGTCGGAAATGTATTGGCCGTCCTAGGCCCGAGTGGGTGTGGTAAAAGTACGCTTTTAAGAGTAATAGCTGGGATCATCACCCCGACTAGCGGGCATGTCTTTTGGAATTCAGTGGACATCTCAAAGATTGCTTCCCACAAAAGAGGTATCGGGCTAATGTTCCAAAATAATGCACTTTTCCCTCACATGAACGTACACGAAAACATTGGATTCGGTTTGGACATGCTGTCTGTACCAAAGGATGAAGCGAATGACCGTATAGTTGACTTGCTTGAATTAGTGGGTCTTAAGGGTTATGGCAAAAGAGCAGTCGATACGTTATCTGGAGGTGAAAGCCAGAGGGTTGCTTTAGCTCGAGTTTTAGCACCGGAACCAAAGCTAGTTCTTTTGGATGAGCCGTTTAATTCATTAGATAGAGCACTACGGCGAACTTTGGTCAATCAAGTCTTTGAGATACTTCGAGCGAAAAAAATCACTTCGTTGCATGTGACGCATGAAGGAGATGAGGCATCGTTATTCTCTGATTCGATACTAATAATTGAGAATGGCCAAATTACAGATAACGGAACTTTTGCAGAGATTGTTAATTCACCTTCAAATGTGCTGTCTGCTGACCTGCTTGGATTACGAACGATGTGGGTCCCTGATGCACACTTCTACGCTGGAATTTGGAGTTTTTTGACGCCTTGGGGTGTGAAGGAGTATCGCGATTCAGAATCAGGAAAATATCAACTCTTGTTGCGTCCTGAGCATGTTCAAATATCTGGTAATGGCATAGAAGCCCTTGTGACTAAGGTTTTTTATACAGCAGGTCAAAAGTACATAAATTGCAAAGTTGGTAGCTTAAAAGACCTTACTGTTTTAACGGACAGTGGTATTACTGTGGGTGAGTCAGTGCATCTAGCTGTTGATATTGACTCAATTGAAGTACTTGTCGCTTAGCGTTATTGGTTGAATTGTTCTGCAATTAATCGATAAGAATTTTTCCGTTGCTCGTGGTTGTGACAAATGGTGACAATTAATAATTCTTCTGCTTGGTAGGCATTTGCTATGGACAACAATTGCTCATGTACTATTTCTGGCGTTCCGACGACCATGGGGCGGCTAGGGGAGAGGGTGGTTATTGAGCTTTCGTTTTCCTGATTAACTGATTTAGGTATCGGGCCACGTAACCCATCTTTACGCCATAGCTCTATACTCTCTAACATGGATGCAGCTTCCTTTTGGGAATCTGCGCAGAGAACATTCACACCGACTGAAATTAATGGATCACTATGCTCAAATGAAGGGCGAAAATGATTGCGGTAAAGGTCGCATGTCTCGGCACCGTTACCATTGATGAAATGAGCCCAACTTAAAGGCAATCCGCAATGAGCAGCAACACTTGCAGAACCTTCACTTGAAGCTAATAGCCAGAGTTCGGGCATTGTTTCAGTAAAAGGTAAAGCTTGGACACCCGCAAGTGGGCCGGTTTCAATAATTTCTCTTCGTAAAAGTGTTCGAATTTGAAGGACAGACTCTAGGTACCTGTCAGAACCAGAGGCATTTCCAAAGCTCTGTAAAGCGTAAGCGGTTCGGGCGTCTGAGCCCGGAGCTCGTCCGAGTCCCATGTCAATTCGGTTCGGGTGAAGAGCCTGCAATACTTGAAAGTTTTCAGCAACTTTAAGTGGGGAGTAGTGGCTCAACATTACCCCGCCTGACCCCACCCGGATCTGATGTGTATTTTCCGCTATATGCCCAATTAGAATCTCAGGGCTTGAACCAGCTAGGCCGTGCATGCCATGATGTTCAGCAACCCAATAGCGGTGATAACCGAGCTCATCAACAAACGAAGCCAAGTCAACAGAGTTTCGTAGCGCTTGAGCAGGGGATAGACCTTCAGGTACCGGTGTCTGATCTAGAACTGAAAGCCGCACACCACATTTTCTCATTAATGTGTAGGTTAGTCACATCAAAGTAATAATGTTGTACCTGATACATCGCGAGTGAAGACGACAAGAAGATCTGCTCTTAAGTTAAATAAAGTATACAAAGACGGTACTTCTTTATTCATTTAACACTTATATGGGTGATTCTATGCAAATATGTTAAACAGAGACTTCCACGAAGGAGAATAATGAAACCAAAACTATTACACGCCTGGGTTAGCAATCGAGCAAATGATTTAAGAACGATGACCTTTGTCTATACAGCTGCCTCGGTTGCAATTCTATTCCTGATAAGAGATGCTTCGGGGTTTGAAAGCGAAATGCAATTTGCAGTTGCTGCCGCAATAATCTCATTTGGGTTAAATGCAATAGTATGGTTTGACGGAGCTATTGCAGATATTGGAGCGAGTAGGTCTTCGATGGACGATGACTTGGCGAATTCTGAGATGGGTAAGAACTTTAATAAGGCCCCATTTATTCTGTTTAGAGGTATGGGATTCGCAATAGTTTTAGTTAATACAGTTGCACAAGTTGTAGCACTGTACGCCTAAGGAACCCGCACCAGAATTATACTTAACGCCTGAAATACACGTTATGTAAAGTAAATAAACGATTATTCCCGTATTTGCAGGGTTCCGAACTAATGCTGAATAGAACTTTTAGCATTAGTTGTTGTGGTTTAGAATATTATTTACAGAAGTCGTATTAGGGGGTAAAAAATGTTGGATGAAAAATGGATTACTGATCGGATTCCCACTCAGAAATTTCCACACTACACACGTGCAAATGCTGGCGAAGTATTAGCTGACCCTGTCACACCTTTAGGATGGACTTTTGGCTGGGAATCAGGAATAGTCTTAGGTTGCAGAGATGGTTTCGTTTCGTACGGAGTTTTCGACGCGGACGAATATGGCGACCCACCCGAGACATTCGGCCTTTTCGGAGGATACTTCTATAATTGCTTGACTTCAGCTCGGATGATGGGCGTTAGGATGCCCGGGGTCACTCCCGAAGCTATTGATGACGCTTACTTTGATGCACACCCAGACGTCCCCCCATACGTTGCAGAAGATTGGCACGAAAGTGAGCGCCACAGTGAAATTTTAGCTGAAACTGGTGCATATTTACTATCAGCTTTAGAACACCCACCTATAGAAGAACATAAACAGCTAGGTAATGAGATCCGCTCCTCGCGCCCTGACCTTAGTAAATTATCTAATGAAGAACTATTGTCTAGAGCTCGATCTCTTCAACCCCACCTGATATCAATGTTTGAGCAGCATGTTTGGGCATCTTTAGGTGCTTCAAATGGCCCTGGAATTCTTGGAGCTTTATTAGGAGAAGTTAATCGATCAGATGATGTTGTTAAACTTCTATCAGGTATAGGAGATGTTGATTCTGCTGATATTGGTCGAGAATTGTGGAAGCTATCTAGGATGATTCGTTCTTCATCGGGTATCTCTGCTGCTTTTGACGAAGGAGTATCCAATGATCTTCTCGAAAAATGCCCGGATGAATTCAACGATGCATTTGCGACTTTCCTCTACAATCATGGCTCTAGAGGTCCAAATGAATGGGATATCGGAGCCGATACATATGAAACCAAACCAGCATTAGCATTATCGATGTTAAATGCTATGAGGAAGCAAGATGACTCAGCTGATCCTGAATTAGCTATCAAAAGAAATTCGCAAATTCGTGAAGAACTTCGTGCAGAATTCACCGAAATGTTTAGTGGCAACGATGAGGCTGCAGGAATGTTTGCGGCGGGAATGCAAGCAGGTGAAGTTTGGTTAGCAGCTCGTGAACGTCAGAAGAGTTCAATCGTTAAACCTATACAAGAAATCCGGTTATGTTTCCACGAACTTGGATCAAGACTTGTGGCAGATGGACATCTTGCTAATTCTGAATTAATTTTTATGCTTTTGGAAGATGAACTCGATGATTTTCTTGCTGACCCAAGCTCATTCTCGCAACATCTTTCAGATAGAGAAAATGATTTTAAAGAACTATTTGATCTCATTCCTCCGTTTATAGTTAATACTTCCTGCGCTCCCCTATCTGAGTGGCCAAGAAGATCCACGCAAGAAATAAGTAAAGTTAATGCGGGAGACGAGCTAACAGGAGTTGCATGCTCGCCTGGAACAATTCAAGGAGTGGCTAGAGTTATCCTTGACCCTAATGATTCATTGTCATTAGAACCTGGAGATATTCTTGTTACGCAAAATACTGATCCCGCTTGGACTCCATTGTTTCTTGTTGCTGGCGCAGTAGTAGTTAACGTAGGTGCAATTGCTAGTCACGCAAGTATCGTTAGCCGTGAACTTGGCATCCCATGTGTTGCTTCAGTCGCTGACGCAAGTTTGAGAATACCAGATGGCTCAATAATTACTGTGAATGGATCTTCCGGCACAGTTTTCATTAACGAATTGCCTTAGAATTCAAGAGGAACCCGTATCTTCAGAAAAACCCATATACGCGGAAATATTCATCTCGCTGCTCTTCTTGCCGGATTTATCGGTGGGTGGGATGCATCAGCATCGTTCTTTATTTTCCCCGATATTCGCGATAATTTTGCTGGTGGAGATGCTGCTACTGCATCGTGGGTACTTAATATTTCTAATGTCGTTGGAGCCGCGTTACTTCTGCAAGCAGGGAGATTCGCAGATAGCGCTGGTCCATACAAGATATATAAATTCGGAACGAAACTCTTTATATTAGGAATGATTCTGTCAACATTTGCACCTTCGATCTGGCTTCTAATTGCCACCAGAGGCTTGGCCGCCGTTAGCCAAGCGTTAATGGGGCCTGCTGCTGTTGCTCTGGTAATACGACACGGAGGCAGAGGAAAAGAGTCTGAATCTATTGGTAGATGGGGGTTCTATACTGCTGTAGCAGGATTTATAGCTCCACTCATCGTTACACAATTAATTTCGATTTTTTCTTGGCGTTCACTTTTTGGACTCCAAGTTCCGCTCGGCTTACTAGTTCTTTATTGTTTATGGACTGACGATCCTCCCAATGAAGATAATAGGTTCTTTCAAGTAGACAGATTGGGCTCAATTCTGACCATTGCCGGGTTAAGTTGCCTAATACTTCCGATCGTAAAATCCAACTCTTGGGGCTTCACCTCAAGAAGATCACTACTTTTGTTTGTGATATCGATAGCATTGCTTTCACTTCTGGTAAGAAAAAGCTTCAATTCAGATACTTCTCCGCTTCAAATACACTTGTTTTCAAATACTAATTTTTCATTAGCATGCGGAATGTCTTTATTTGCTGGAATAGCCTTTTACGCACATTGGCTCGCTGTCCTGCTTTTTATGGTAGAGATTTGGGAATTTAGCATTGTAAAATCCGGCCTTCTTCTAACATTGATGCCTGCATCAATGAGTTTCTTTTCAGTCTGGTTTGGCAAGATTGCAGACTTTAAGGGGTTTAGACCTGTAGTTATTCCTGGTTTAGTAGCATATTCATCCTTGTTTTTATTGATGTGGATATTCATCTCAGAAGAACCTGGGATGCCGATTACAATTCCCGCTTTAATCGGTTCAGGTATTGGTATGGCTTCAGTCTGGCCGACTCTAACATCTATCGGCGCCAGTGGAACTGATGATATTAGCATTGGAAGTGCTACATCCGTTGTTCACACTATCCAAAGGATAGGTGGTGCCCTAGGCATAGCTATAGTTCTAGCAGTTACGAGTAGTCTCTCTGATTCTGGTAATTTTTACGCGCATCGCTCGGCGATTCTAATAATGCCTATTGCTGGTGCGCTAACACTCTTTTTAGCTTTGTTCTTAAAGGACTCTTAGCGTGATCTGCGCTGAAGAATTTCTTGCACAACTGTAGCCACATGTGACCCACTTTTGTTGTAGATTTTGCCGGTTGCTAGTCCCCTATTGTTGATATGATTATTTCCTTCATGTAGATGTAGGTGCCATTCATAAGGAGAAGATGAACGGTGAAACCAGACTGCATGATCAAGACTTGCGCCAAAAAATGGTGGATTTCCAGACCCATCCCATGTGCCTTCATACAAGGGATGTAGCCGAACAGCTGCATCGAATGGAACGTCGTCACTTGCAAAAACTATCCCTTCTTCATTTGTTGCATTTTCTGAAGGAAATCCATTTATTTTCAGCCAGACTGCATGACCATATGGCAAGTCAGATGATGGGACTACCCTTCTCTCCATCATCTCTGACCAATTTTCACTGTTTAAATCGTCAGGCATTGGGATGTCTTTCATGGATAGTCGATGATCAACATTAGGTCCTTCTTCGTTGAGTTGAAATGAAGCTGAGAAATTCAGTATTGCTTCACCTTTTTGGTAAGCAACAACTCTTCGCGTAGCGAATGATTTACCATCTCTAAGAAGATCTACTTCGTAAGTTATTTCTTCGTTCGACTCTCCCCCACGGATGAAATAAGCATGAACTGAGTGAACGTTCAGATTATCGGTGACAGTCTTTCTCGCTGCTGCGAGTCCCTGAGCAACAACTTGTCCGCCGTAGACCCTACCCCAGTTATATGATGGGCTATGTCCTACAAAAGAGTTGTTGGGGACTTCCTCCAAAGTCATTAGATCGTCAAAGGTTTTTATTTCTTTTATTTCTTTCAATTTGTTTCCTGTGGGAATAGTTTCTTATCTGACGCTATCATCTGACTATGCAAGACGCTGTTGTTATTACGGGCTCTGCGGCAGGCCTAGGAAGAGCTTTGGTTGATATCCTATCCTCTCAGGGGGTTGATGTTATAGGTATTGATAAGAATAAAGGTGCAGATGTTAATGCCGACTTGTCGACACCGGAAGGTCGTGAATTAGCAGTAGCTAAAGTTCTGGACATTTGTTCTACCCCGAGAGGAGTCGTTGCTAATGCTGGTCTTAGTCCCATTCATCATGACCCGTTAGAAATATTTGAAGTTAACTGGCTTGGTGTGAAAAATTTATTAGATTCCTTCCTCCTTCCTCTGGCGTCAAACAATAATGGCTGTGCCGTTGCCATCTCTTCCATTGGCGCTGCAGTTGGCGGGAACAAGGATTTGATAGATTGCCTTCTTGAAGGCAATATTAAAGACGCTCGATCGATCATTAATGCATTATTAAATTCAAACCCAACAGAAGCAGGTATTGTTACTTATAGCTCCTGCAAGGTCGCAGTAGCGCTGTATGTGCGCACAAATGCAAAGCATTGGGCTGAAGCTGGTGTGAGATTAAATTGTGTTGCTCCGGGACGGATGGAGACTGCCATGTTGGATGGTTTGCTTTCACATGATGAGATAGCCCCGGGCATCGAGGCGTTGCCAGTGGGTGTTGCGAAATCAGCAAGTGCTTCTCAAGTGGCTAGAGCAGTAGACTTTTTTCTCAAACCTGCATCTTCCTTTGTCCATGGTCAAATTCTTTATGTTGATGGAGGGTCCGAGGCTTTATTGCGCCCCCATGTAATTTAACTTACGATTCACCACTTTGAGCTTGTTATAGGTAACAATCATCACATGGTCTATTTGCTTCAGAATTTAGCTGATCTTGATGATGAAATTCTTGAAAGACTACCTACCGACGTTATAGAGGCTATTAACAACGGGTCTCTTACACGATTACCTAAGTCAGTCGTAGATTCTTTACCTGATCAAGTATCAGATTCCATCCCCAATTCATTGATAGAAGCAGCTACTGCAAACCCTGTATTGGCCCTAATTCTGGTGATTTGTGGAGTAATCGGAATAATTGGTTTTCTTTATGGGGTTTTCAAAAGTGGTATGAAAACAGCTTTGTTTTTTGGAGTTGTTGCTGCCTGCTCGTGGGGGATTTTCGCAACTGTTTAATTGTGCCCGGGCGATCCGGCAGTGATACCCCCATCTACAAATAGAATTTGTCCGGTCACATAGTTCGATTTCGGTGAAACAAGAAAACTTACTATTTGCGCTACATCGCTTGGATCACCGACTCTTTTAAGGGGTACAGCATTAGACCTAGCCGCTAATGCATTCCCCTTGTAATTGAGTGCGGTTCCTTCTGTTATTACCATTCCCGGTCCAACTGCGTTCACCCTTATCGGTGCTATTTCTAAAGACCATTGCCGAGTTAAAGCCTCAATAGCCGCTTTCGACGCTGCATAAAGTCCAAGACCCGGGGAATTCGTTCGAGACGCAGCTGAAGTTATGTTAATGATACTGCTTGAATTGCTTTTTTTAATCTTAGGCAATACGTGCTTAGTGCAATTTAGTGTTCCAAGGATGTTTGTCTCCAATACGTTCTTTTGTGTAGAAAGGTCAAGTGTGGCTAAGGGCTCTGGTTTCCAAATTCCAGCATTGTTTATTAGGATATCTAGTGATTTTATTTCAGTTAACGCCTCTTGAACTTCACTTTCGTTTGCAACATCTACTGTGAAACTTTTGCAATTTAGCTTAGTGCTAGCTTCTTTCAGAGATTCATAGTTTTTGTCAAATAGAACAACTTCATATCCATCCTTGATAAGAGATTCTGCAATTTGAAACCCAATTCCTTGTGCACCTCCAGTGACTATCGCTTGCATATATTCCTTATTTATTTTTGATAAAATTTATTATTCTCATGTATTTGCCTTAAAAGCCAGAATCTTAGATATCTGCCGATACTGAAACGCAGATAGACAAATCCGCCTACGAGTGAAATTGCTACACCCAAAATAGCCAAAATCATATGTTCATTATGTTCTAAATTGTCAACTTGAGCGTTACCGCTATTTTGCGAACCTGCAATGAAATAAGAAATTAGAGTTAGTACTGCCCCACCGAACAGAACAAACAATCCTGTCAATTCATAAAGCCTGTCCCGTTCATTTGACCCAGTTTTAGATTTTATTTCTTGAACTGCTTTTTCAAACTCTTCGTCCATTTTCCCCCCGTGATATTAAATCTTTCCCTTTGTGCCAAGATACGCATCAGAGAGTTGATCCTCAAGTTCATTTGGTGATCCTTCGGAAATTATTTTTCCGTTAATCAGGATTCCGGCTCTAGTCGCGACACCAAGAACTGTTCTAGCAAATTGTTCCACCACCAAAACCCCTATTCCTTGTTCGGCTAGTTGGGCAACAATTTCGTAGAGCTCTTTAACAATTATTGGAGCTAATCCCATTGATAATTCATCGAGTAATAGAATCTTTGGATTAGTCCCAAGAGCTCTTGCCATAGATAACATCTGTTGTTCGCCGCCGGACAAGGTTCCAGCCAGTTGCTTTCTTTTATTACTCAATTGAGGAAAACGATCATAAGTTATAGATTCAATTGTCGCGAGGTCCGTTCCTGAATGAGTCATCATTACCAAATTCTCGCTCACAGTTAGGTTCGGAAATATGCCTTTACCCTCAGGTATGGTGCATACTCCGACCTTTGCTAATTCTTCCGGAGCTACCCCTTCCATTGACCTACCCGCTACTTTAACGTTGCCTTTCCAAGGCTCAATCTGCCGTGAGCAAACTTTTAGGAGCGTTGACTTCCCACCACCATTTGGTCCTAAGAGCGCATATATATCGCCTTCCGCCAATGTTAGGTCTATTCCGTGCAGCACTGGTATGGTTCCATAACCAGTTAATATATTGTCAAGTTGCAGAAGAGGTTTATCCACTTTTTCCTCCCAAGTACGCATCTATAACAACGGGATTCCCCTGGATTTCTGCAGTAGTTCCTTCGGCAATCAGACTTCCGAAATCAAGAACGAATATCTTGTCGCATACGTTCATAACGAGCGACATATCGTGCTCTACTAAAAATATTGACATACCTTCTTTATTCAGAGATCTTAGAATGTCAGCAAATTCTGATGTTTCGTTATCATTCTGTCCGGAGGCCGGTTCATCAAGTAGAAGGAGTTTAGGTTCCTGCACTAAGGACCTTGCCAATTCCACGAGTCTTGCTTTACCGGTTGGTATTTCGGACACATTTTTTGAGCCAGAATCTCTTAAATTCGTTATCTCCAAAGCGCGGTCCACATTCTTTTTTATATTTGCGGAATTGTTAGATCCACTGGACCATTCTCCTCTAATTTCTGCAGCTACTTGCACATTTTCCCTGACTGTTAAGCTCGGAAATAACTCGAGTCGCTGGAACGTCCTACCTAAACCTAACTTTGCACGACGATACGGAGAAAGAGCAGTCATGTCAGCATCACCAAATTTGAGAGTTCCTTCATTCGGTCTTAAAAGCCCATTGGTTACGTTAAAAAGTGTTGTTTTACCGGCACCGTTAGGTCCAATTAATCCTGTGATACTTCCTGTACTTACAGTTATATCAACATTATTTAAAGCTGTGTGCCCACCGAAGCGGACTGTGATACCTGATAGCTCAAGTTGAGTCATTGCAGTTCTCTTTCGCCCTCTTTAATATTTGCAGTTTCCAGTCCTACCATTGAGTCAATGAAGCTTTGATGTGTTTCTGACATTTGGTTCTCTATCCCAATGAGCTCCCATGCAATTGCTATTTCTTGTTCTGTTTTTTGATGTTTATCTGCAATAAGAGTGGACACTAATAAGAGTGGTAGAACAAGTAAGAGAAAAGTCCACCCGTCCAGAAAATTGAAAATTCGTAATGCCCATATAGTGATAGATAATATAATCGTTGTTATTAGAATTGGTCGGGATTTTTTTGCGCCAAGGGCTTTAAATCCTTCAAAGATTTGAGCTGCAATGCCGTTTGAATTTCTACCTAAACCAATACCAGCTACTGCTGGACCCAGAAATAAGAAAAAGTCATGAACAAACGTGAACAACCAGTCGAAACTTTCCCAATCAGTGCTGAGTTTCGACCAGAAGTCTCCCATAACAAGAAATGCGGTCCCATAGAGTATTCCTCCAATAAGTGCTCCGGTAATATAACCTATCCCCCCCACCACAGTCAGCATAAACAGTGCTAGACCTTCAAATACAGTGAAAGGCGCATCTTCTTGAATGGCTCGTAGGTTTGATGCATGCAAGGCTCCACCAAGTCCGGCTATTGCAGCTGCAAGTGTAAAAACCGACAATTTTAGTCTCAACATGTTCAAACCCAGAGTTGCACTAGCAGCTGGACTATCTTTCATCGCTGACAATTGACGACCATAGGAACTATTTTTCAGAAGAACTAGCATCAGCGATATCAACGTAAAGCAAATAGCTAGAAGGATTAACATCGCTGCTTGATTATTTCTAAAGTCAATATTTAAAAGTTCCGGCCGTGGCATATTTAATGCCCCGTTGTTAAAAATATTGAAGGTTATGTCTTCACCATCACCAAAGAATGGGATATTCAAACTTAATGTTTGACGTTGTTTGTAGACCATTTTGTCAACAAATATAGCGAAGGCAAATGTTGCAAGTCCAAGGTACAACCCCCGTAGACGTATAGCTGGTAGTGCTACCATTGCTCCTACTATTCCAGAAATTAGTGTTGCGACTAGTAATCCACTCAGCGACATACTTTCGCGACTAGCAATACCTGTTCCAGTAGTTCCGTCGAAAAGCGAAACAAAAACTAAGGTGAAAAGAGCGAATGAGGCACAACTGAACCACAGTTTCTTTCTTTTTAAACCGAACGCTGAGAGTATCAAGAAAGACAAAAGTAACGCAAGGGCTGTCGCTAGTGAGGCAAACCCTGCTCCCGTCTCAACTGTTGTTCCAACGTCAAATTGATAAGCCGATAAAGCTCCAATTCCAGCAAAGGCAAGTGGTGCTAGATTGATTTCACCGGCATATCCGGTCAATAGAACCATCGATAAGGCAATGATACTAAAACCTAATCCTTTCGAAAGACTAAATTCCCATTTGCTCTCAAGTATGGGTGTAAGCCCTATAACAGTGAGAATGAATATGAGACCCCATAGAACTGATGATTTGATATCTGGTGATTTGAAACTTTCACGGTACTTCTTTATGGAACTTCCACGAAGGCGTTCCTGTGGCAGAACTACAAGGATGGCAAATAATATTACCACTGGAATAGTTGACCGAAGTTCAGATAGCCAAGGCCATTTTCTCCCTGTTCCTGAAATCCAATTCCAATATGAGACTGCTAAGCCAATTGCAATACCTCCCATAAACGTTAATGGAAGATTCTTTAAGCGGCCGAATATCGCTGCTGCATATGCGTTGACGACTAGCAGAGTCAGGGCGAGTACGTTCAGGCTTCCTAGGAGTGGAGATATCAATATCCCTGCTAAACCTGCTAGGACGGAACCAATGATCCAGCTCAAAAGTGCTGAAAAATTGGGATTGCTTCCATTGAGTCGGACTAGATCTTGATTATCGACGACTGCACGCATAGTGATTCCAGTACGAGTATTAGATAAGAGGAGTTTGAGCAGCAAGGCAAGCGTTATTGCAACGATTACGACAATAGTTTGATGAGTAGTTATGAACGCATCACCTAGTTGCCACTTTGAATCTCGACCAAAGAATGGTTCGGGTATTCGGGATTCGAAATCTTGCCAAATCCAGTTTGTTAGTCCAATAAATGCCAGCATTACAGCTATCGGAATAACGAGCTTCGTAGTTTCGGAGGCTCCCTCAAGCCCTTTCATAACTATTGATTGTAATAAGATGCCCAAAACTGGAGATACCACTAGAAGGACGAAGGCCATCGCTATTGGCGCAGGCCACTCCCCGCCCCATCCTGAGTCCCACCGCAATTGCCAATATATGAAGGCAGCGAACATGCCGATGGCCCCGTGCGCGAAATTAAAAATCCCTGAAGTCGTGTAAGTTACGACTAGACCGACTGAGGCAATTGAGTAAATAGATCCTATAGCTAAGCCGACAACTGTAAAAGTTATAAGCTCTGTCATCTTTTTTTGCTACTCTGCGGTGAATTTTCGCGAGACTCTATTCCCGTCTAGTTCCGCGTCATCGGTCCATCGATTAGTGAAACCAGCATTCCAACTTTCATTACATTCGTAAGTGCCTGGCTCGCTGGGGAAGATCCGCTTATATGAAGTTCCCTTCAATTCAATTACTATTCCGCATGGAGGTGGTTCATTAACTCCGGGGTCACTTGCAACATGCATTCCTCCACCTGACCACTCATCGATTTTCGAAGCCTCATCAAGGACGCAGGAACGAGTTAAATTTGATCCGCATGCTTTTGCTGCCGTTGCCCAAAGAAGAAAAGCAGAAGCGGCTTGCATACCTAATAGTGCTATTTCTCCACCCTTCTCTTCCATAATTGTTAAATAGTCATTTACACCAGGAGCATAGTCCCGTTCTTCAAATGGAATGAATGCCATACGGACATACGTGTTGTCCATCACCCCATCGCTATTAGCTTCTCTACAACTATTTTCGTAGAAATTGGCGTCAGTCGTGTAGATTGCATCAAAGCCATTTACTGAAGCAGCTGCTCGGAATGCTTGATAGTTTGGCAAGCATGTTCCAGTGAAATAGATGTGCTCTACGCCAGCATTCTTTAGCTCAAGGACGAATGGAGTCCAGTCATCTTCTCCCACAATGTTGTATTCAAGATTGGCTATGAAATCAAAACCTAGCAAGGGGTATGAAGATAGTGTTTTGTCTTTGGTCTCAATTGTGGCTGCAAAATTTCCATACATAGTAGCCGATTTCGTAATTGAATTCGGATATGTTTCTGCTATGAAGGAGGCCATTGACAAAGGATTTCGATCAGATGGGTTGGGAACTGGCTGTATCATCATCGGTCCATGAGCAGCTGCCGCGCTCACAGTGTAGGTAGGTATATGTGCGAGTTCACACTGAACTCTTGTCTCTTCACCTAGTGAATCAACTGCGAAGCCTTCTGAGACCATCATAAAAACTCGTGGACAAGCATCGAGCCAAACGTTACTAACTTCGAAGATTTTGGCATCATATAACTCAACTAGGACTTCGCGTCCGTTAATTCCACCTAATTCATTGCACTTTTCAACAAAAGCACTGAGAGTATCAGTTTGTGTAATATTCAAACCCAGAGAAGCGGCGTACCCACGGTCATCACCACCCCCAATAAGGATAGATGAATCTGTTACGCCTTGATCTGTCGACCCAGAAGCTGATCCAGGGTTACATGGCCACTCAATATCTCCGAACATTTCATAATCAGCTTCTTCTTCCATGGGTACTGCCGGAGCTGCATCAGAGTTCGTTGTGTTTGACGATGATTGACTTTCTGCTGTCTCACTGCTTTCTGTTTCTCGCTGAACAGCTGAATCTTCATTATCTGAGGTTTCAGAGCTTTGGCTTTCGGCCGGAGCAGATACATCACGATCACCTCCACCGCCGCATGAAGCAGAAAAAAGTAGAACAACAGATATCACAGCTAACGTTTTTATATATCCTCGCATGATCCCCCGATTAATGATTCCTATATGAGCAGAGAATACACTGAATTCCTTAACAGGTCAGATCGAAAACATAGTTCTGGTGCATTTAGCGCCGACCTTCAATGAAAGCTTGACGGGCTTTCTCGCCTTCTCCAGCGAGATTAAGCTCATAGGTGAAACCCTGTTCAAATCGGTAGCTATTTCGAATGTCAACCAGTTCTATGCCATTTGCTGATTCTTTTGCTGCTCGAATTGTCCTAGGCGGTTTGTCTGCGATCTCTTTAGCTAATTTCCTAGCAGTGCTTTCAAGCTGTTCAAGTGGCACGACCTTATATACGCTGCCATACCCTAGCAGTTCTTCTGCGGTTGCCGTTTCGCATGTATACAGCATTTGCCTTGCTCTCTGTTGCGGAACAAGTCGCGTTAGGTGCGTAAGTGCACCCAACGCACCATTATCAACTTCAGGGAGACCGAAATTAACACCATCGGCTGAAATGACCATGTCAGCTGCTCCTGCTAGACCTATACCACTACCTAAACAAAAGTCATTTACTGCTGCAATGACTGGAACAGCACATTCATACACCGAAGCAAAAGCCTCGTAGCAGGACCTGTTTATCTTGAGTATCCCGTCGTTTTCTTGAAGATTCTCTATTTCTTTTATGTCTACGCCGGCGCAAAAGCCTTTCCCTCTAGCAGTTAATATAGCTACCTTAATGCTTTGGTCTTTCTGAACTGAGTTTAGGATCGTAGCGATTTCTTGAGTGTCGCTTATACCTAGAGCATTAACAGGAGGGTTATCCATTACAATTTCGAGAATTCCATCATCATCAATAACGTGATCTATTGCCATTTCATATCCTTGCTATAACTGAGCTTCCATGTCCGAACATTCCATAATTAATTGACATACCAACCTTCGCATTTTCTACTTGTCGACCAGTTGCCTCTCCCCTTAATTGCCATGTTAGTTCACAAACTTGAGCAATAGCTTGGGCTGGTATAGCCTCACCAAACGCACCGAGCCCTCCCGAAGGATTAACAGGCACCTTTCCACCGATTCGCGTGTCGCCGTTATGCAATAGCTCTCTAGCCTTCCCTTTTTCACATAGGCCAATATGTTCGTACCAATCTAACTCGTAAGCTGAACTCAAGTCATAAACTTCTGCAAAGTCTAAATCTGACGGTTTTATACCTGCCTCTTTGTAGGCATGCTGAGCTATCTGGTTCTTAAAAGTATGGTCTTTGTCGCCTGATGACACCCACGAGTCCGAAGCAAAATAGGGCATATCAATGATCGCATTCGGGTATACAGGGCTAACGGTAGATATTCCTGCTATTTTCACTAGGTCCTTGAAACCTTTTTTTCGCGCATATTCGAGGCTTGATACAACGAGCGCTGCTCCACCGTCGCTGGTGGAACATATTTCTAATAATCGGAGTGGATCTGCAACTACTGGTGATGCATTAACATCGTCGATTGTAAATTCCTTTGCGTATCTTGCATTCGGGTTATTTACTCCATGCTGTGAGTTTTTAACCTTAACGGCAGCGAAATCATCTTGCCTATCCCCATACAACGCCATTCTTCTTCGAGCAAACATGCCAAAATAGGCTGGATTTGATAGACCCATTAACCGGAATCTAAGCCAGTCCACATCATTGGGGCGTTCACCGGGGACTGGAGCAAACATCCCTTTCTCTACTTGATCAGCACCAATCACAAGAGCTACATCGCAAATTCCTGAGAGGATTTGCGAACGAGCGATGGACAACGCAGTAGCGCCCGAAGCACATGCGGCATAGCTTGATGCTATTTGGCATCCTTGAAACCCAAGAGCGTTAGCGAATGTAGAAGCGGAAACCCAACCAGGATATCCATTTCGAACTGTATTAGCCCCAGATAAGAATTGAATCTCATCCCATCCAATCCCACTATCATCTAGTGCGCTATTTGCCGCTTCAACTCCAATGTCGACAAACGTTTTGCCTGGGAATTTCCCCCATTTGTGCATACCGACACCCAACACTGCTATCTCAGCTACTGACATGTTTTTCCTTCATACCAAATCCCATTTCCAAACAATGTGTTCTGTCTCGTTATCCTCGTACAAAACATCTAACGCGAGTTTTGCCTTTGTTCCAACATCAATATCATCGATATCTATACCAGGCATCATTTGTCCGCATACGACGATTTGTTCTTTCTCCAGCTCCACTGCGCAAATTATAAATGGTTCAAAAGGTTCGGTGATTTGATAAGGAAGCGCCGGAGGGTAGCTTGCTGTTGTGAAACTCCAAATAGTTCCCTCTGTCGATAGCAGCACCTCTTCACGGTCTGTACTTCCTTCGGCAAGAGGGTCGGAACCACTCAATTCCTTAGGGAAGTAATAAGTGCCTGTGGCTTTGCTACGGCCGCCGATTAGTTGTGGGTTATCAAAGTCCATTCTGAACATTCCTTCAACAGCTGGTACGCGATTCTTTGACATAGTTGTAGTGTAGATGATCTAATCTATAGTTTGCAGAAACATCACCTGGGAGTGAGTCATTTTTGACCGATGTACCTTTATTAGTAACTGATTTAGATGGGACACTATGGTTTGATGGTGAAGCATGCCATCCGCGATCTCTAGAAGCATTTACAGAAATCCAAAGTGAAGGAATCCCCATTTTGATAGCAACAGGGAGACGATATCGTATTGTGGCTTCTACTTTTGCGCGACTTCACTGGAAAGTTCCTTGCCTCCTTCTAAATGGTTCTTTATGTTACGATTTTAAGAAAAACGAACGTCTGTTTTCAGTTTCATTTACTGAGGAAGAGAACTTGACAATACTTAATATTTTTGAATCACATGGACTGTCACCAACTATTTATGCTGATGACAGTTTTGTTTACGCAAATAATCCAACCACTAGTAGAGGGCATTTGGAAGCAATAGGTTCGGACATTGTAAAAACTGATGATTTAAATGTTTATTCATTGGGTCGAGAAGTTCTTAATTTCTGCATTTTAGGAATTCCGATAGCAGACCTCATAAACGTCGCTAAAGACCTGAATGAAAGTGGTTTGGCTAACCCATCATTGTATGAAGACCATTTATTTGATGGGCATTCATTAACTGTACAACCGTTTAACATTTCAAAATGGTCCGGTATTCTCCAATGGTGTGAACACAACGAATTTACTCCATCGCGTGTTATTGCTGTGGGAGATGCTGGGAACGATATTGAGATGCTAACGCATGCAGATATTTCAGTTGTAGTTGCTGGAGCAGAGCAACGACTCCTTGACCTTGCAGACCATGTCATCCCATCCCCGTCTACTGGAGGATGGGCAGATGTAATTAATCTTTTATAATATGATCTATTATTTTGTCTATTGACGGTCTCTTGATTTTAGGTCAGCGTTATCTCAGAATATGCTAGCAACACACATTAAAAGGAGCAGAATGTCTTTATCATCCTGGGACGACTATCCAGTTCATCAAACCGCTGAGTATATTCGACACCCAGCGACTAGTGATCGGAATTTTTATGATCGTTATTATTTCAATCTTCATGGATCTTCAGATCAAGTAATGACAATTTTTGGCTTAGGTCAATACCCAAACCTTGGAGTGACTGATGCCTTTATTGCCGTCGGAACCAAAGAGAAACATAGAGTAATACGCGCCTCTATGCCTCTTGAAGATAGGTCAGTGCTTCAAGTTGGGCCTATATCAATAGAAATTTTAGACCCTCTTCGATCTCTACGTGTCAAATGTTCGGAAAATGAGTGGGGTGTTGAAATGGATGTCATTTGGACCGCATCCCATGAGCCGTTAGAGGAGCCCAGACAGTACCTTCGGAGAGAAGGGAAGGTTGTCTTTGACACGATGCGGTTCGCTCAAATGGGCCGCTGGAATGGATTTTTAAGCACGCCTGATGCTTCTTGGGATATCTCATCTGATAGCTGGGGAGGAAGCAGAGATAGATCATGGGGAGTCAGGCCTGTAGGTGAAAAGGAATCTGACGGGATACGCCAAGGCGTTTCTGTAATGGAGGGATTGTGGAATTATTACCCTGTTGATTTTGATGATCACGCAATCATTTACATGCTTCAGGAAACTAATGAAGGAGTCCGTGAGCTAGAAGAAGCGATGAGAGTTTGGCATGACCCTGATAGACCGAATGAATGGCTGGGAAAACCAGAATATGAACATGATTGTGTTCCCGGGACAAGGATGCTAAGTGGTTCGACTATTCATTTCCCTGAAGCGGGAATAAGTATGAAGTGCACTCCCCTACTCGCTAATTATGTTGCAATGGGAACCGGTTATGGAATTGAGGATGATTGGCGTCATGGAATGTACCAAGGTCCGAACCTCGTAGCACAGGGACTTGTCAATGATGTTTCAGATATCGCAGGAATTGGACAGTATGGAATCGTAGATCATGTCGGTCGTTTTGAGTATGACGGCAATGTTGGGTTCGGCTTATACGAGCATGGCTTCTGGGGCCGTTTTGAAAAATATGGTTTAGATGACAGGGGCGCAACATTTCCGATAGATTAAGACCATTTAAGAAGCATAAGGCTGGGATTTGAGGTAAGATTTCAATGGCTGCAATGTTCATTGCGGGAGAGATCAACTTTGTTGGCGCCGAAGGAGCAAGGGTCCCCCCGAAACTCTCAGGCAAAAGAACCGCTATGATTAGCCATCTGGAAAGAATGTTAAATCATTCACCGAAGGGGAAAGACAAAAGTCGAAGCTCTCAGGTACCAAGACAGAGGGGGACGTTGTCTAGATAAGGTACTTAATGAATATCGATAGCCATTTCCCCCAACGTCATATCGGCCCTGATAAACGAGATTTATCGGTCATGCTTGATGCACTTAAGCTAGAAAGCTTAGATTCTCTTATCGACTTAGCAGTACCAAGCAATATCCGACAGGCATCAGAGCCACTTGTCTTGCCTGAAGCATTGAGCGAATCTGAAGCTTTAAGTAAGCTAAAAGAAACAGCCAGCAAAAATCAAGTGCTTACTTCTCTTATCGGTCTTGGCTACTACAACAATTTTACTCCTACTGTAATTCAGAGAAATATTCTTGAGAATCCAGCTTGGTACACTGCTTATACTCCCTATCAGCCAGAAATCTCGCAGGGCCGCCTCGAAGCGCTTATTAACTATCAAACACTAGTCAGCGAACTTACAGGGTGCGAGCTATCTAATGCTTCACTTCTCGATGAACCTACTGCAGTTGCTGAATCAATGGCTCTGCTTCATCGAGTGCAGAAGTCAACAAGAAATACTTTTCTGCTAGATCAAGATTCATTACCGCAAACAAAATCAGTAGTCATGACAAGAGCAGAAGCAATGGGAATTGACGTTGTAGTCGGAGACCCAGATCATCCTCCAGAAGATTGTTTCGCAGTGCTTTATCAGTACCCTGGCGCTTCTGGGGAAATACGTAATTTATCTACGAGTATCAAAAACCATCAAGAAAAAAACATTTTAATCGTAGTCGCTGCCGACCTTCTTGCACTCACGTTACTGACTCCCCCTGGAGAATTGGGAGCTGATGTGGTGGTTGGCAGCTCACAACGCTTTGGTGTACCAATGGGTTTTGGCGGCCCACATGCCGGTTATATCGCAGTAAAAGCTGATTACAAGAGGTCATTACCTGGGAGACTTGTCGGTGCGTCCATTGATGCCCATGGTGATAAAGCTTTTCGACTTGCTCTACAAACTCGGGAACAGCACATCAGAAGAGAAAAGGCAACTAGTAATATATGTACTGCTCAGGTTCTATTGGCAATCATTGCTGGAATGTACGGGGTTTATCATGGGCCTGAAGGTTTAACGAAAATCGCTCAGCGTACTCACTCACTAATGAACGATTTTGTAGCATCTGTATCCAAAGCAGGTTACAAGGTGATGACTAAAAATTGGTTTGATACAGTAACTATTCAAACATTAGGCAAAGCGAGACTTTACGTTGAGAAAGCTCTCAATTCTGGTTTTAATCTGCGTTTAATTGACTCAGACCATATCGGGGTTTCATTTGATGAAACAACTGATCGTAAAGTTGTTTCATCAGTGTTAAGCGTGTTCACTGACGATGAAGCTCTTGAAAATGTGGGTACAACTTTACCCGAAGATATTTTAAGGAAATCTGATTTCTGCCAGCAACCTGTTTTTTCTTTATATCGTAGCGAGACTGAAATGCTTAGATATATAAGAAAGCTCTCTGATAAGGATTTAGCTCTTGACCGAACGATGATCCCTTTAGGCTCATGCACAATGAAACTGAATGCCAGTTCTGAAATGATTCCGATCTCATGGAGTGAATTCGCTAACTTGCATCCTTTTGTTCCTGCTGCACAACGCCGTGGGTATGATCAGTTAATTTCCGAGTTAGAAGATTGGCTGATTAAGATAACTGGCTACTTTGCTGTTAGCCTTCAACCTAATGCTGGTTCGCAAGGAGAATTTGCTGGTTTGCTTGCTATCAGGGCATACCATTTAGCAAATGGGCATAGCGATAGGAATATTTGCTTAATTCCAGCATCAGCTCACGGGACTAATGCTGCTAGCGCAGTTATGGCAGGCATGAAAGTCGTTGTTGTTGAATGCGATGACAATGGGAATGTCGATTTGGTCGATTTAGCAAACAAGGCAGAAGAGAACTCTCAAACTTTAAGTGCAATAATGATTACTTATCCGTCAACTCATGGAGTCTACGAGGAAGCTGTGTCAGATATATGCGAAATTATTCACAGCCACGGCGGGCAAGTCTATCTTGACGGCGCAAATTTGAATGCGCTTGTAGGAATTGCACAACCAGGAAAATTCGGTGCTGATGTTTCGCATTTAAATCTTCACAAGACCTTTTGTATCCCCCACGGAGGTGGTGGCCCAGGAGTTGGACCGGTAGCAGTCGCTCAACACCTCGCTGACTTTTTACCGTCACATCCACTCGCTCCGGAACTTAGCAATAATAACCTAGTCGGAAGCGTGAGCGGAGCTCCATGGGGCTCAGCGAGCATACTTCCCATAAGTTGGGCATACATTGCAATGATGGGGTCTGACGGGTTGACCCACGCAACCAGAACTGCGATTTTAAATGCTAATTACATAGCTAAGCGCTTGTCTGACCACTATGACATACTCTTTACAGGCAAGAATGGTTTTATAGCTCACGAATGTATTATCGATATACGTCCTATCAACGCTAATTGTGGAGTTTCAGCAGACGACATTGCAAAGCGGCTAATGGATTATGGTTTCCATGCCCCCACTATGTCATTCCCTGTCCCTGGGACCCTAATGATAGAACCTACTGAATCAGAATCCTTGCGTGAAATAGATAAATTCTGTGATGCAATGATTTCTATTAAAAATGAAATTAATCAAATATCCAGCGGAATATACCCATACGAGAATTCATTGCTTCACAATGCTCCTCACACTGCTGAGCATGCTACCGCATCGGAATGGAACCATCCTTATACGCGCGAAGAGGCAGTCTACCCAGTAAAGGGAATTAAGGAATATAAGTACTGGCCCCCTGTTGGCCGAATTGATGGAGCTTATGGCGACAAGAATCTTGTTTGTAGCTGCCCAAATATTGATGAATTCCGTGAGTAACTTATAATTCATTAACTGGAAAGGTTAAAAGATGGCTGATGCACTAATAGAACTTGAAGATCACGTGATGACTATCACGTTAAACAGGCCTAAGAGAATGAATGCTATCTCAGGAGCAATGATAGTCAGAATGTACGATGCATTCGTTGAAGCATCAGAAAACGTAGATATCCGATGCATCATAGTAACCGGCGCTGAGGGCAACTTTACATCTGGCGCTGACCTAAGAGCAATGTCAGGTGATGCAGACGATGCGGACACTGGCGTTGACATGAAAGCAAGGTCTAAAGAAGATCCGGGAATCCACTGGAAAGGGCTTTTGCGGTCTTATAGACCCACTAAACCTATTATTGCTGCTGTTGAAGGAGTAGCGATTGCGGGAGGTACCGAAATTCTTCAAGCAATGGATATCCGAATTGCCGGCGAAAGCGCAAAATTTGGAATTTCGGAAGCTAAATGGAGCCTTTATCCCATGGGAGGATCTGCCGTTAGACTTCCCCGGCAAATTCCTTATACCGTAGCCGCTGAGTTGCTACTGACAGGTAAACATATTACTGCTCAAGAGGCCAAAGATATCGGCCTGATTGGTCATGTTGTTCCTGATGGAACAGCTCTAGAAAAGGCACAAGAGATAGCAGGAATTATTGCTCAAAATGGGCCTCTTGCTATTGAAGCTATTGTCAAAACACTTCACGAAACTAGTGGAATGACAGAAGAAGAAGCCCTCAATTATGAATATCAATACGGATGGTCTGTCTTTAGTAGCGACGACGCTAAAGAGGGACCTAAAGCATTTTCAGAAAAGCGAACACCAAATTTCAAAAGAAAATAATCAAAATATTTGGTTTAGTAGTTTTTCTCCACGAAAAAAACGTAACGCATTATCTACAAATAAATTAACAGCATTCTTTTCGTAGTCATCAAAAGATACGGAGCAGTGAGGCGAGAGATACAGGTTTGGTGCGTCCCATAAGTCGCTACTGATATGAAGCGGTTCATTCTGAACTACATCTATGATGGCGGAACGTAAATGACCATTAGAAAGAAACAGAGCCAGGTCCGACTCAATGACATGAATACCTCTGGCTATGTTAATGAATATGGATCCTCTTTTCATCATTGCAAACTTTGATGCATCAAAAAGATTTTCTGTTTCATTGGTTGAAGGCGCAGCCATTAACACCACATCTGACTGCTTGAGAAGCCTGTCAAGGTCTGAGAATGGAAGAAGTTCATCAACGGTTGATGGACAACCGAGGTCGAAACGACTTCTTATTCCTAAAACGTTCATTTCAAAAGCTTGGGCACGTTTGGCGACCTCTCCTCCGATCGCACCTACACCGATGATTCCTATCGTTTTGCCCTTAAGCTGATTTCCGAATTTTACTTGCCACGTTTTGGCTAGCTGCTGCTCGTCCAGAAGGCGTAAGTGTTTCATCTCTTGGAGTAGTCGAGCAAAGACAAATTCAGAAATAGCTGCAGAAGCTATTCCTTTTGCTGTAGATAATTTAATTCCAGAATCTTCCAATTCATCACTGCTGATATGGTCATGACCTGCAGATAAACCTTGAACCCATTCAAGATGAGGGAACAAGTCATTAATCCCGGAGGGAAGGTCCATTGCAACTACTACGTTGCATTCTGACCAATATTCCAGATACTCCTCTGGAATATCTGGTTCGTCAATACAGTTAACATTCAATCCTTTATTTAATCCTCGCGATGATCTTAGTTCTGTGCTTTCTAGATATGGTGTTAGACGGTATTCAAATGAATATTCGTCAGCTAGAGCTGACAGTTGATTTCCTTCGGTACGTAAAGGGAATAATACTGCTGTTTTAAAATGCTTCACTTCATACCTCTTTCCGAACTTTGGTCCTTACAAGACTAGCCCTTCTTTCTCCATCTCTGATAGAAAGGAACCGTGAATGAACAAAATAAAACTGTTATTATCACTGGGGGCGCAAGCGGGATAGGAAAATCACTAGCCTTTTGTTTTGGCAAAAAAGGCGACGAAATAGTGATTGGTGATGTTGAAGAACGCGCTTTAGATGGCGCTATTGCAGAACTCGAATCCAAAGGAATTTCTTCGACAGGGATGCTATTGGATGTATCGGACGGAGACTCATTCAAATCCTTTGCTAACGAGGTATTCTCTAAATTTTCTCCTCCCTACGTCCTCTGTTTAAATGCTGGAGTTGGAGCTGGCGGTTCAATATCCGAATCCAGTATTCTTGATTGGGAATGGGTCTTGGGCGTTAATCTATGGGGAGTTATTAACGGCTTAAATGCTTTTCTTCCCGAATTGGAGCGTAATAACCAAGGTCACCTTATCTTTACATCATCAATTGCTGGCCATCTCTCTTATCCCAACATGGGCCCCTACAATGCATCCAAACATGCAGTACTTACTATTGCAGAAACTCTTCACTTCGAATTATTAGAGAAGGGTTCGGAGGTTGGCGTCAGTGTACTTTGTCCTGGATTAGTGAAAACGAACATCCTTGATAGCGACAGGAATAGACCAGAAGCACTTACTAGCAGGAATACTTTAGATAACTACAGAGATGAGGACATGCGAAAGCAAATGGTGAGAGAGATTTACGATTTAGCCATACACCCTGATCAAGTTGCAGAGCTCGTCTTTAAAGCAGTCGACGCAAATCAGTTCTACATCTTTACTGATAACACCTTTGATGACGCTATTAAGAACAGGCATAGGAACATAGAAACTGCAACAAACCCAACCCTCACCGCCGACTTGGTTGAGGAACATTTAAATGACTGAGTATGAATATAGAAGCAAATTCCTCGTATGAGTATCTACGATCTGATCATTATCGGTACCGGATCTGGAAATACAATCATAACTCCACAGTATGATGATTTAAATATTGCGATTATCGAGAAGGGTACTTTTGGTGGAACTTGCCTTAATCGAGGATGTATACCTTCTAAAATGCTCGTCTATGTAGCAGACCTCTTATCGGAGATATCACGTGCAACTGAGCTGGGAGTGACAGCAGAAGACGTTAGAGTAAATTGGCCAGAAATACAGAATCGCATTTTTGGACGCATCGACCCGATAGCTAATTCAGGGGAAGCTTATCGAAAGGATCTCCCAAACGTAACAGTTCTGAACGAGGAAGCTTCTTTTGTTTCTCAAAATGAAATACATGTTGGTGAGAATATAATTCGTGGTGACCAAATCGTTATTGCGACTGGGGCTGTTCCTCTAATACCTGATATTGATGGACTATCTGATATTCCCTTTTATACCTCCGATTCGATTATGCGAATAAAGGAACTACCGAAACGCTTAGCGGTTATCGGTGGTGGCTATATTTCTACAGAACTATCACATGTTTTCAGTGCTTTCGGCTCTGAAGTGGTAATGCTCGTCAGGGGCGATTCTCTGTTAACAAACGAAGATTTTTCGATCCAAGAACGTTTTGTTGATGCATTTCAGAAGAGAGTGGATTTACGGCTTAAGACTACTGTCACTGAAGTGCAACAAGATGGTAGCGGAATAGAGATTAAATATGCCGGGACAACATCTGGTTCACTTTACGCAGATGCGGTCCTGATAGCTACGGGGCGACTACCAGATCTTAATTCCCTTAACGTCAGAGCAGCGAACATAGATACACGTAATGGTTATGTATGGACAGACCGGAATATGCGTACATCTGTCAACAACATATGGGCTCTAGGAGATGTCACTAACCCTAATCAACTTAAACATACTGCAAATGCTGAGGCAAGAGTTATTTCTCATAACATTATAAATGAGGACTTAATTGATGTTGATCTATCTCCTATCCCGCATGCGGTCTTTTCGAATCCTCAGATCGCTTCTGTCGGAATGACCGAACAGCAGTTAAATCATGAGGGAATTAGATACGTTTCTGCGATAGAAGAGTACAGTAGCGTTGCTTACGGATGGGCTATGGAAGATAACACTGGATTATGCAAGATTATTGCAGATCCGGCAACAGGTCTGATCCTAGGAGCTCACATTCTCGGACCACAAGCCTCGACATTAATTCATCAATTGATACAAGGCATGAAATTTGGTCAGACGGTTAAGGATCTAGCAAGCGGATTTCTTTATGTCCACCCTGCGTTAAGTGAAGTTATTGAGAATGCACTCCTCAAAGTTCTTTCATTATGCGACCTGTGAAAATCCCTAAACGTAAGATTTCATTATTTAATGGACAGCAGTTCAGCCGTAAACTGCTCTAACATGATTAAATGAGTAGTTCATTTGGTTCAATATTTAAAATACATACATTTGGGGAGTCGCATGGGCCTGCCGTCGGTGTTGTGATTGATGGGTGCCCCCCTCGCCTGCCAATAACCACTGACGAAATCCAGCTTGATTTAGATAGGCGAAGACCTGGGCAAAGTCGGCTGGTGACTCAACGAGATGAAGAAGACTCTGTCGAGATAGTTAGTGGTTGGAAGGATGGCCTCACTTTAGGGACACCAATCGCTTTGCTCGTCAGAAACAAAGACCATCAGAGTGGAGCTTACGATCATTTAAAGGACCTTTATCGACCTTCCCACGCAGATTTCACAACCGATAAGAAATATGGCATTAGAGCTCATGAAGGTGGAGGCCGATCAAGCGCAAGGGAAACAATTGGGCGCGTAGCCGCAGGTGCGGTTGCTAGAAAGCTTATTTTGGAATCATCTCAGATTGAAGTTCTGGCTTGGGTTCATCAGATACACCAAATAAGTGGTTCATATGAAAACGCTAATATTAAATTAGATGATGTTGAATCTTCACCTACTCGTTGCCCTGACCCTGAGGCAGCTTCAGCAATGGTTGAGGCTATAGAGAAGGCTCGGAAAGATGGAGACAGCCTTGGTGGAATAATATGTTGCCGTATCACTAATGTTCCAGTTGGATTAGGAGATCCAGTTTTCGCTAAATTAGAAGCTGAACTCGCAAAAGCTATGCTGAGCCTCCCCGCCTCAAAGGGATTCGACATAGGTAGCGGCTTTTCCAGTGCGGACTTAACTGGTAGCGAACATAATGATCCGTTCATTCTTTCTGAATCTGGGGAAATAACCACTGCGACAAATTACTCAGGCGGAATTCAAGGAGGCATATCGAATGGGGAAAATATCAATTTTCGAGTTGCCTTCAAACCCACTGCAACAATAGCCTCTGCCCAGAATACAGTTACGACTGGTGGAGAAGAAATCAAAGTTAAAGCTAAAGGTAGGCATGATCCATGCGTCCTTCCAAGAGCAGTACCTATGGTAGAAGCTATGGCCTGCTTAGTCTTGGGCGATGCATTGCTTCGTCAAGCAACAGTTGATTACCTCTAACTATTCACTTGACCTTTGTAGAATGGCGTGGCTGCAACCGTAGCTTCCATTTCGCTACTCCGACCAACTATCTGAACCTTATCACCAACTAAAGTTTTAGATGGCAACATCGCGAGCGCAATTCCGCACTCAAGCATTGGGGAATAGTTTCCGCTGGTAATTACCCCTACCTCCTGGCCGTCTTTGGTTATAATTTGTCCAGATCTAGGAGGCCTCCTTCCATTAGCCACGATCCCAAATAATTTCCTTTGCACACCATTTTGTAATTGGTTTTCGATTGCAGGTCTTCCCCTGAAATCTCTTTTCGTCATCGCTACTACCCATTTTAAATCAGCTTCGAGAGAAGTAATCTCTGCAGTAAGTTCATTGCCATGTAATGGGAGAGCTGCCTCGAGTCGCAACGTATCTCTCGCTCCAAGCCCAGCTGGAGTTGCGCCAGCACTAACCAAGTCAGACCATAGCTCTTCAGCTACGTCTAACGGTACAGAAATCTCTAATCCATCTTCTCCTGTGTATCCTGTTCCAGCAGCTATTAAAGAATAATTCATATAAGTAACTTTTCCGATACAAAACCGTTGTATCAACGATAGTTTTTCAGATACTTTTCCTAGAACTTCTCGTGCTTTCGGTCCCTGAACAGCTATCACCGCTCGTTGGTGGGTTGTATCAGAGGCATGAACCTCGCCTTGAAAACTTTCAAAGGCAGAACTGACTCTTTGAGTGTTTGATGCGTTAGGCATAATCTCAAACACTGAATCGTCTATCCACCAAATTATGACATCGTCAATTACCCCACCCAAATCATTTAAAAAATGACTGTATTGTGCTTTCCCAGGGTCAATCCGGTTTAAATCGTTTGTAAAGGTTTCTTGAATAGCTTGAAATGCATCTCCACCTGTGACCCTAAGAGTTCCCAAATGGGATACGTCAAAGATTGCGGCTTCCGCTCGGCAGGCTTTGTGTTCTTGCAATGTTCCAGTTGTATAAGATAGCGGCATTAGCCATCCACCGAATTCAGCAAATTTAGCTTCACAACTTTTGTGTATGTTATGAAGTGGTGATCTATGAAGTGACTCAGTCACGGAGTTCTTAACTTCCCGTTTGAGCACGCTCTGGAGAATTTGCAATCAAACCTTTATCTGCTGGGCGCAATTCCACTATTGCCGAGTCAATTTCTTCTTTGACTGTTGCGAGGGGAAGAATGTTTAGAACTCCTTGCCCTTTTTGAAGAATGTCAATTAGTTCATCTCCACTTTTGACGAGAACTGTCTTATTCCCAGAAATGACTAGATTCGCTTTAGTAACATCCTGGTCAAGATTTTCTTTGAGAAAGTCAAATATTTCACGAATCTTCTCTACCTTAATTCCCCCATCAATTAAATTCTTGATGACTCGGAGTTCAAGGAGATCTTTATATGAGTATCTCCTTCGGCTACCGCTACCTTTACCCTTTTGAATTGAAGGAGAGATCAGTTCGGTGCGGGTCCAATAATCTAGCTGACGGTAGGATATTCCCACGATTTCAGTTGCTTTTTTACCCGAAAATGACATTTCGACGTTTGATTGTTTCATTGTTGCCTTTCTTTAATGACATTGCAGAAATTACGTCGTTGTAAGTAGTAAGAGTGTAAGGAGAAATTTCTCTTAAACCAACTTTGCTTCGTTGAGATTTATCTAAGAAGAGAAATCCTCGGGGCTTACATCATCTAGAAAATCTCGAAATTCTGACAGTACATCCTCTTCGGAATCGTTATTTTCTTCATGAATTTCATGCCCCGCTGACGCTAGTACTTCCTCTTCGGCATATATCGGAGAGGACATTCGCACAGCTAAGGCAATAGCGTCACTGGGCCTACTGTTTATGGTTTTTGTTCCTTCAGTTGTTTCAACGTGGATCTCAGCATAAAAAGTTTTATCAGCTATTTCAGTGACAACTACTTTCGTCAACGATGCATTCATTTCTTTCAAGGCAGTTGCGAAGAGGTCATGAGTCATAGGCCGAGGGGGGGTATCATTTCTCAGGTACAGGTCAATAGCATTAGCTTCCGCATTGCCTATGAAGATTGGCAAAACTAACCCTCTCTCATTATTCTCACGTAAAAGAATAATCGGGGCTGGGCCAGGCAACTCTACTCTTACTCCGACCAACTCCATTTCGATCATACTGAAAAGATAACGGGATTTTGCTGAAAATACTCAGAGTTATTCAAGCAAATACTAGTCGTTCCCATATAGTGATCTTCGCAGAAGCAATGTCTTTAGTTCATTAGTCAATCTCGCAAGCTCCACTACAGCTTGAGTTGCTTTTTTGCCCTTCAAACCTGTTAGTCGCTGATCAATCAAAAGTGCCTCAGCATCGGCTCCTCTTTTTATATGTCTAAGGTGCCTTGGCTCTATTCCATAAGAATAAAACCTTGAGACAATTTGAGTTACGAATAGATCATCAGAATTGTACATTTCACCTACTGGCTGTTTTCTGTTTGGCAATATCCCATATGAAACCAGTTCATTAAGTGTTTCTTGAGACAGCCCGGTTCTTTTCAGGATTTCGACTTCAGTAAATTCAAGTGAATCGTCTGGTGGCGAAGACGGGTCAAGTTGAGGTAGCTGAAATCTATCTATACTCCCAAACCCCTTTTCGCCAACTAGCCTTTCTTTAATAACTTTTAGCGGAAGGAAGTGATCTCGCTGAAGAGTAAGTATCCATTTAAGATGGTTTAAGTCCTTTTCGCTGTAACGTCTGTAACCGGAGGTGGACCTTTCAGGGTTTAGTAAACCCTTACTTTCGAGAAAGCGCACTTTAGAAATTGAAATATCGGGAAAATCAATCTCTAATGCCTTAACCAATTTCCCTATAGAAAAGTATGAAGCAGTTGCCTCCACTATTTACTTTCTTGAAAAAATACAAGTTTAAATTTACCTATCTGAAGCACATCACCTGGAGCCAATTGCTCGCTTGACTCTATTTGGCGTTGATTCAGGTATGTTCCATTCAAGGAACCGACATCCTTGACTCTCCCTACATTCTCAGATAGCGATACCTCAGCATGCCGTCTTGACACTGTTATGTCATCGAAGAAAATGCTGCTTTCAGGGTGCCTCCCTAGAGTTGAAACTCCTTGTTCAAGAATATATTTTGATCCGGCTATAGGCCCATCGGTCACTACAAAACCTGCAGAGATGGAATTTTCTTCAGCACTTGCTATCGCCTCTAGTGAGAGCGTTTCAGTGGGCTCCTCATTTACTATTTCCTCAGACATTTATCCTTCTACCAATTCACGATATTGATTGGGTGTAAGTAGAGCATGAGTAGTCGTATCATTGGTCACTTGAATAACAAATATCCACCCTTCCCCATAGGGGTCGTTATTTAGCAATTCAGGCGATTCATCTAACTCTTCATTGATCTTTATAATTTCCCCTTCAAGTGGAGCATAGATATCGGAAACAGATTTAGTTGATTCCACCTCAGTCACTGTTTCACCGACCATTACTACTTTACCGGTTGCGGGAATATCAACGAAAACAACGTCGCCGAGGGCATCTTGAGCATAATCCGTGATACCAACTTTGGCTTCGCCGTTACTAATAAGAACCCATTCATGATCAGTTGTGTACTGAAGATTCTCCGGAATATTCATAAAATGATCTTACAGCATCTATAGTGAATTTTGAATTCAGAAGATTCAATAGAGGGATAAACGAGATCCTTTACTATTTGATAGCCACCGATCATATTAAAGCATTTCCTCCCTTTCTTCTTTAAGCGCAGCTTTAGCTAGTGGAATATATCCAAATGCAGCAAAATAATGCAGAGCTAGTGACGGTATTCCAATGGCATAAGCCAGTATTTCATAAACTATCGACTGTGTTCCTGCCACAGAAGCTGAAAATAAAAATAAGGGGAATGCAAACATCAAGCCGAAACTACTCGTTTTGCCAACCCAAGTTACAGTCAGAGCTCGTGCCCCTAACGCTCCTAAAATCAATGCCGCTACTGCTACTATCCCCTCACGTATTAGAGTCAATATTGCAAACCACAATGACACTGATCCATCAATCATCATTGTAAATACTGCGACTAAAAACATTATCCTGTCTGCGGTTGGGTCAAGCACTTTTCCAAGTTCCGATTCTTGATTGAATGTTCTAGCAATCCAACCATCGACCCAATCTGTAGCTCCCAAAATCGAGAGCAGAATAGCTGCTGCCAATGGGCGCTCCTCACCTATCAGAAGCCAAACAAAAATTGGCACTGCCCCCAAGCGGAGAATGGATACCAAATTAGGAATTGTGTAAATGTTATCCCGCCATCTTTCTTGGTATTGATTGTGCTCGCTCATTTACTTAGCATACGCTTATGTTCACGAACTGAAAAATAGGAAATCATGGCGAGTGTTTTTACTGACATCATTAACGGAAATCTTCCCTCACACGCTATTTGGCGTGATGAGAAGTGTGTTGCTTTCCTTTCCATCAACCCTATAAGTAACGGGCATTGTTTAGTAGTTCCTATTGCAGAGATTGATCATTGGATTGATCTCCCGCTAGACCTCGTTGAGCACTTGATGCGGGTAGCGTCAATAATTGGGCATTCCCAAATGGAAATATTTGAGCCAAATCGAATCGGTCAAATGATTGCAGGATTCGAAGTTCCTCATACTCACCTTCACGTTATTCCCATAAATGATATGTCGGACATGGATTTTCGTAACGCAGAAGTTAGCGTTGACAAAAGTCACCTCGCGAAAAATGCGAAGTTAATCAGGGCTTCACTTGTTAGATCCGGATTAACATCTACAGTTGAATCCTTTTCTATTCAATAGTTTTTAGTCGTGCAGTTTCTGCTGCTTGAGGTGTCGCATACACCTCAATACCCGACTTGTTGAAGACTTGGACGAACCTTTCAGAGACTTTAAGATCAGATTGAAAATCTAGAATATCGACCCCTGTCCAGGCCACCGGCACATCTGTCCTATCAAATATGAACCATTCAACGTTCCTGACAGCATCTTTAGCAAGTTGATCATCATAGTTATCTGGAATCTCAAACTCCCATAGCGCTACCCGTTCTGTGAGTAATGGTAGGAGCTTTGGCGCTGCACGTACGACAGCATCATCCGGCATTAGTTCTGCTACCTCCAGTCGTGCTTGATCTACAGGTTCTCTTTTTCCCCAATCCCATGGATCCTCGTAAGGTGAAGCTACTGAATTAGATATGAAAAAAACTGATGCTGTTATCAAAAGGGCGCCGATCACAGTCCTATCTACATTAACTCTCTGGACAATTACTCGACCTGTTTTTTGCAAAGCGAAAACCAAAGCGATGAACATGCACACGATAACTGGAACTCTTTGCCCTGATTCAGCTAGCTCATCAGTCGGAACGTCGGCGGTTAGGTAGAGTGCGAACAATGGAAGTGCCGGCACTAGATATCTTGTAGCCACCATTGGAAGGAAAAGCAAAGGAGCAAGTAGAGCTACACCTACTTGAAAATTTGCCTCTGAGAATAGTTCGTTCATAAAGGTTAGCGGGTTGATAATAATTCCCCAGATGACGGCAAAAGGGTTACCCGTCCCGTATTGAGCGAACGCGTCCATGTGTGGGTATGCACCCCCGTTATATAAAGGCTGAATTCCTAGGATTGATATTATCGACCACGATAGGCCGAAAGCGATCGATTGGTATCCGAGTCTTTTTTTCCCTTCAAGTAACCAGAGACCTCCAAAACCAGCTATGAGTAAACCTAGATCCGCCCGTGATAATAAAGCTAGCGTTGCCATAAACCAATACTTATACTTCTTATCGCTATAAGCACACAACGTTAACGACATGATGGCGGGGATAGCAAATGTTTCAAGACGGAATCCAGACAAGTTTAAAGAGTGGATAGCGCTATAGGAGCCGTAGATAGCGATGATCACCATACTTGTTCCAGCTCTTAGATCTCCGACATTCCTCGATAAACGCCATATTGGCACTATTGCGAAAGATAGCGCAGCGGATTGAATGACGATTAAGGTGATCGCAGTAGGAAATATTGAAGTCAGCACAGCTATTGGATATATAAGGAATCCACCTTGGCTTGCTAAATAATTCTGACCCAATAGTGATGATTCGGGAGTATATCCTTCACCTATTAACCAAACAGACTGCATTACCGATGCTAAGTCAGCTGTTTGGGAAAGCTCGCGTGATTTAGCTAATGCTAGGAGGATAAAGATTGTCCAAACAATTGCCCCAGCTACCCAAGGAAATATCTTATCAAAGAGGGAGCTTTCAAATCGAGCCTGCCAGCGTAGCAATCGGTACTCAAGTCTTTTCCGCCAGCTAATGCTCATTGGATTAGCTTAACCCTTTGGGCGAATTTTAGTTTTGATTCATAATTTTTAGTTATTTAACCTCATAAAATTTTTCATTTCAGCTCATCCTTGCCATTGCCGAAACAGTTAATTGTGAGTAAATAATACTCCCTATTGGATTCATAAATCGCAACTACTTCTCAAGTAATGTATAGATTAGGAAGATGCCCTATGAAGTTGTCCTCTTTGACCTAGATTTTACATTATTTGATTCAGAACGTTCCGAGCGTAAGGCTTTATCTGCAACATTTGCTGATTACGACATTGCGGTAAACTATGAAATTCTTGAAACATACAGAGAGTTCAATTCACAACTTTGGTCAGACTTCGAAGAAAAAAGAATAAAACTCATTGATCTCAGAACAGAGCGTTTTCGACGATTGTGCCGAAAATTGGGTTTTCAGATGAATCCCGGTGACTTAGCCGACACGTATGAAAAAAATCTGGGTAATTACGGAGCTCTATATGACGGAGCTGAAGAACTACTAATGTCAATGAAAGGTCAAAGTAAAGTAGGACTCATAACAAACGGTCTTGAATCAGTCCAGAAATCACGATTACACAATTACGACCTTCAAAAATATTTTGATGTAGTTCTGATTTCCGGAGAATGTGGTCTATCTAAACCAGACCCAGCAATCTTTCAAATGTCATTAGACTTGTTGCATCATACAAATAAAAATTCTGTGATCATGATCGGTGATAGCCTTTCATCTGATGTCCAAGGAGCGACTAATTTTGGTATAGATTCCTGTTGGTTTAATCCGCATGGACTAGACAAGAATCCAATATATAATCCCACATTCACAGTCCAGTCATTTGCGGATATCGAATCACTTTTCTAAAAATACTCTTACTTCGCTTCCTTTAGCAATTGAAATAGCGGAGTATATTTTTTGACGTTTCTTCTGAAGTAGAAAATAACACTGATTTCATACCAGCACTTTCTGCTCCTATAACATTATGTGCAAGATCATCAATCATTAAGCAAGAAGTAGTATCGAGCCCTAATTCCTTGGCTACCAGTTCATAGATCTTTAAATCAGGCTTTCGTAAACCAACTTTTGAGGAGTCAATAATACAATCAAAAACTTCAGTGTTGATAGTCTTTTCAATTACGGGCCAGAATTCTGGTACTGAATTCGTTAACAATGCAACTTTAATTCCCGAGGCTTTGAGATTTATAACCAGTTCTTCCATAACTGGATCTGGTTCATTTATAGCATCAATAACCCAGGACTTGAAAAAATCTAGATTGAACAACAAATCATGTTCATCGAAGATTAGCTGCATTCTCTGCGCAAAAACTTCATTTAGTGGTTGAATACCACATTCGGCGTCGAACCATGGACTTTCAAAACTAGAACTATCACCAAAAAATAATTGCATGATGATCTCTTTCTCAGCTTTGTACTCAGCTGCAAGCATTTCTACTCGTCCAAAAGGCGACTTCGCCATCACTCCGCCGTAGTCAAAGACAGCGGCCTGAAGTTGGTTAGAAAACACTTTCTGATCATACACCGCATATTTCAGGGTGTTACACTCTATTCTGAAGCAATGGATACTGGTCAAGCAAGTTACAAATTTCGCTATGATGCTCATCTGGCCGACCAAATTGAACTCAAATGGCAAAGCAGGTGGGAAGAAGATGGAACATATCACGCTCCAAATCCTTCAGGAGCTTTAGCAGATTCATCCGGTCGTATTAAACTGCCAAAATTATTCATTATGGATATGTTCCCTTATCCTTCGGGAACAGGCTTACATGTAGGACACCCGTTAGGTTTTATCGGCACTGACGTGTATGCACGCTACAAGCGAATGACCGGCCATAATGTGCTCCACACTATGGGGTACGATGCCTTCGGGCTGCCAGCAGAAGAACATGCTCGCCAAACCGGACAGCACCCTCGTGAGAATACAATCGCGAATATAAATAATATGCAAAAACAGCTTAAACGTTTGGGATTGGGACATGACCCAAGACGTTCTATAGCGACGACAGATGTTGACTATTACAAATGGACTCAATGGATTTTTCTTCAATTATTTAACTCCTGGTACGATACTAAGAAAAATTGCGCCCGCCCAATAAGTGACTTGGAGTCTTTACTCGAAGAAGGGTCCATTATTTTAGAGAACGGCGAGACATGGTCTTCCAGTACTGACAGACGGAAGAAAGAAATTATTAACAGCTATCGTCTTGCGTATCTTGCAGAAGCACCTGTGAATTGGTGTCCTGCTTTAGGAACGGTTTTAGCTAACGAAGAAGTCACTATTGACGGAAGAAGTGAAAGAGGCAATCATCCTGTCTACCGAAGGCCACTTAAGCAATGGATGATGCGCATCACATCATATGCTGATCGATTACTTGAAGACCTTGAAACCCTTGACTGGAGTGATGCAATAAAGACTATGCAAAGAAATTGGATTGGTAGAAGCGAAGGTGCTCTGATCAATTTCGATGCTGGCAGTCTAAAAATTCCTGTCTTCACTACGAGGCCCGATACTGTATTTGGAGCAACGTATCTTGTTATTGCTCCCGAACACCCCTTAGTTGATGAATTAGTGGGATCGGAATGGCCAAATGGAATCGAAATTAATTGGACCGGAGGTTTTGACGATCCGCAATCAGCAGTCCAAGCTTATCGATTAGAAAGCACTCAGAAATCTGATCTAGATAGGCAGGAGAATAAAGACAAAACGGGGGTTTTTCTAGGTACATATGCGAAAGTTCCAGTCGACGGACGCGAGATACCTATATTCATTTCTGACTACGTACTCATGGGGTATGGCACTGGTGCTATTATGGCAGTGCCCGGTCAGGACGAACGGGATTGGGAATTTGCCGAAGTTTTCGGATTAGACATCATACGGACAGTCCAACCACCAATTGAATGGGATGGGAATGCTTACACCGGTGATGGTCCATCAATCAATAGTGGCTTCCTAGATGGTTTACCTATTGCAGATGCAAAAACAACAATAATTAAATGGCTTGAAGAAAACAATCGAGGTAGTCGACAAGTATCGTACAAATTGCGAGATTGGTTATTTAGTCGACAGCGCTATTGGGGGGAACCCTTCCCTATCGTGTATGACACTGATGGGCTTCCGGTTGCAGTACCGGTGAATATATTACCAGTTGAATTACCTGAACTAATTGATTGGGCTCCAAGATCATTGGATGAGAATAGCGACCCAGAACCCCCGCTCGGTCGAGCTAGTGATTGGTCCACAACCGTCATTGACTTTGGCGATGGCGCTCAGGAATACGTTCGCGAGTTAAACACTATGCCTCAGTGGGCTGGATCATGTTGGTATTACCTTCGGTACCTTGACCCATTGAATAAGGAAGAGTTTGTAAGTGAAGAAATCGAAAAATATTGGATGTCTGGGGAAACAGGTGGCGTTGACTTATACGTTGGTGGCGTTGAGCATGCCGTATTGCATCTTCTATACAGCAGGTTCTGGCATAAAGTTCTGTACGACTTAGGATTTGTTAGCACTCCAGAACCCTTTCAGCGTTTATTCAATCAGGGATACATACAAGCTGCTGCTTATCAAGATGAGCGCGGCATGTACGTTGAGGCGACTGACGTTGTTGAAGTAGATTCAAAATTTATCCATAACGATGAAGAGGTTTATAGATCATTTGGGAAGATGGGTAAGTCATTAAAGAACTCTGTAACGCCAGATGAAATGTACGTAGAATACGGGGCAGATACTCTCCGCCTTTATGAGATGTTCATGGGACCGCTGGACCAAGATCGACCTTGGGAAACAAAATCGGTTGTTGGCTCTCTCCGTTTGATTCAGAGGGTTTGGCGGAATCTTGTAGATGAAATGAGCGGAGAAATAACAGTGATTGATATTATTCCTGATGAATCACTAAATCGACTTCTCCATCAAACAATTAAAGCAGTTAATGACGATATGAATGACCTAAGATTCAACACTGCGATTGCGCGCATCACAGAACTAAATAACGAAATCACTAGACTTGACTCCCCCACTCCTAAATCAGTTGCTGAATCTTTAGTACTCTTGCTAGCTCCTCTAACTCCTCATATCGCTGAGGAACTTTGGGAGAAATTAGGGCATAACGAGTCGGTTGTTTATGCGCAATTTCCTGTTGCAAACGAAACTTTCCTCGTGGAAGACATGATTGAGGTTCCTCTGCAAATCAACGGAAAACTTAAAAGTAAAATTTATATTGCATCTAGCTCCTCTGACGAAGAACTACACGAAGCTGCCCTAGCTGATGAAAAAATTAAGTCGCTTATTGAAGATAAAGAAATACGAAATGTGATAGTAGTTTCGGGGAAATTGATCAACTTCGTAATCTGAGTGTATCCATGCTGATGAATAGAGTAATGTTTTTCTATGGGAAGGGAAGATCGTTCTGGTTTATTTGAAACGAATGCGGAACTGGGGTTAAGGTTTGGTGATCTCTACGGTGAATTTTGGTGTAGCGGTCAAATTGACCAAGAATTGAAAGAAATATTACGACTGCGAAATGCCCGAATAACAGATTGTGGTTATTGAAAGAATGTAAGATTCTCACTCGCCCGTGAGGCGGGTCTTACTGAATATGATACCTCGAAGATAACAGATGATTGGGCTACCGAGGATCTGCCCGAAAGATGGAATTTAGCGTTGAGTTTAGCTGATTGCATTATAAAAAGCCCACAAACTTCAAGGGATGAATTTCAAAATAAATCAGCGGCTTATTTTAACCTCGCTGAGATCACAGAACTTTCTCTAGGCGTTGCTTTATTCCATGGTTTCTCGAAGATGCTGATATGCCTTGGGAGAGAACCTAAAGAGATGGAAACTACTATCATTCAGACACCTACAGCGCCTGCTGTTTCTCTTTCTAAAGAATTCGAGAATGGCAATCCTATGCATGTAATATTGTCCCCGATGCCGAACCTCCGGGATAGGTGGCTTGATCTTGAAAATTCACTATGGAAGAACTGTTCTTATCCAACAGAGAAGCTAAGGGTTGTTCGTTACCGGCTATCAGAATTACTGTCGATTCCGCAGACCTACTCCGACTATTATGAAACTGTAGATATAGACCTTGAATCGGATAGACTCGCAGATCAATTTTTTTATGATGTTCGGTCGTTTACTGACGATCAACGTAATAAAATTGTTCGCGATTATGGATTAACTGGCTTAGTTGACCTTATGGTCTGCCTAGCGCTTTATGATGGGGCTTTCAGACTAATCTCAATGCTGGGCTATTTGGAGAATCCGTTTGAATAGACAACACAATATTTCCCACCGATCTGAGAAGCATATATCTCGCTAAGCCCACGGGAACATGACTCGCCTGCCTTAATTCTTTCCCAAACTTTAGCATCATGTCGACCGTCACATAAGACGTCCTCATAGACAGACCCATAAATCGCAATGCACTTGAGGGGAGTCGCTTCTTCAGTGGCGGGAACATATTGATTAGACGGATTAGAAGTTTCAGAACTTCCTGTTATCAAGAGCCCAACAATTAGAACGCTGATAACAGTTACGAAGAGCAGAGTCAAGGGAATTGGCTTCATCAGTTTGGCGATACCTCTAATCTCCATTTCATCTTTGGTGGCGAACTCAGGCCCTTTTCTTTTTATCGAATCACCCCTAGCCGTGTATTCTTCAGAAATGTCCTGATATGTGAAACCTTGAGTGCTGGAATCTTTGGGTTGTACCAGAGTCTGGTCGTATACTTTCCGCTTCGCTTCGTCGGATATTGTTCCCCAAGCGATATTAAGTTCTTGCATTTCTCGCGAACGTTTATCCGCTTCTTTCTTTGATAAACCACGATTGTTGTCGGGATGCAACACTCTTGCTCTCTTAAGGTAAGCTTTTTTGATTTGTGTCACTTCCGCTATGGGGTCCACACCAAGGACTTCATAATGAGTCTTTTTGAGAGGCAATGTCCTACCTTTTCTGAAATGCTTGTATTATTCCAGTCTATTCAATCTTTTCGGGAGGTTCATAACCATGAGTTATCTTGTTTTCTGCGAGAGATGTGGTGAGGATGATAATCTCGTTGGAATCAAAGACGAGACTGGTATTTTAGTTGAGTGTCAAACTTGTGGTTTATTGTGGAAAAGAAATTTACAACCCAAATGCGAGAAATGTTTCTCTTCAGATGTTTATCCAGCTTTCGAGGCAGTTGTACTAAAGTCCCGTGGAACCCAATTATCAGTAGAAAGCTCGAAACTGATTTACCTATGCGAACATTGTGATATTGGAAGACTTAAAGAGTACCAGCAAAGCAACTCTCCTATCATGCCTAGAGAGCTACCTAATTCTTGATTTATTTCATAGCGTTAGCTAATTGATCTAATTCGGCTACTCTTGAACCTTTTATCAGGATGACTGTATCTTCGCCTGCCCAACTATTTTCATTGAGGAAAGGCAAAGCATCTTTCCATGAGTCTACGACATCGCCTCCATATCTATGTTCTGATACTGCTATCCAGTTAATTCCGTTAGACAGTAATCTTTCCCCTATTGCTTTGTGCGCTTCTTCACTAATACTTCCGAGTTCGGCCATTGTGCCCAATACAGCGACTTTGGTTGACCGTGACGAAGAGAGAATGGTGTCAATAGCTGCATTCATTGACGTCGGGTTTGCATTATAAGAATCATTCAAAATTAAGCTTCCATTTATTAGGTATTTACTTTCCATACGCATTGGAGATAGGTCAATGCTCAGTAATGCATCAGACAAATCTTCGAGTTTGTAACCCATGAATAATCCAGCGCTGACTGCAGCTAGGGCATTTGAGATATTATGCACTCCAGGTATCGAAAGTTTCGTTTCGGTGCTTCCCCATGGCGAACTTATCCGAAACTTTGTTGAGAGATCTTTATTAACTTCAATCTTCGATGCATTTACTATCCCGCTTTGAAAGCCATATGTGATGACATTTGCATCGGTTCGAACAGCCATAGAAAGCACTCGTGAGTCATCTTTATTGAGAATAGCTAGCCCGTTTGATGGAAGTTGCTCGATCAGAGCACCTTTCGTATCAGCTATTTCGTCTTCACTTTTGAAGAATTCAGTATGCGCCGAGCTAACTCTAGTAACGATTCCAATATTTGGTTTTGCTATTTCAGATAGGTCAGCTATCTGTCTGGGTCCTCTTGCCCCCATTTCTAAAACCAGATGCTTAACGGAATTGTCAGCTGAAAGAATAGTTAGCGGTAACCCTATTTCGTTATTAAAAGAAAGCTTACTTACATGAATATTATCTAAATGCTTGAGGCATGAATGGATAATATCTTTTGTTGTTGTCTTACCTACAGAACCGGTTATGCCTATTACATCTCCACTGATTTGTTTTCTATAGAATTTAGCTAAATCCTGCAATGCTTGAAGAGTGTCAGCCACGCGAATTGCATTACCATAAGGTCTCCCTTGACTAAATAAGTGTGCCGATGCCCCCTTCTCCAATGCATTTTCTATAAATTCATGACCGTTGCGTTCGGCAATAATCGGAATAAATAGCTGGTCGCTCAGATGGGTACGGGAATCGGTGGACACTCCATCTACCAATGCTTCGGAGTTCCCAAATGCTTCACCGCCCGTTATCTCAGCTATTTCTCTTACGGTTAGTCTCATACTCATTGCTAAGCTTAGTTTCCTGACTGTTGACAGGCACGTTAGGGAAGATACGAAACCGGATTTACGGGCACTCCGCTTTGTCTAACTTCGAAATGTAAGTGGGGGCCAGTAGATAATCCCGTAGTTCCACAAACACCGACTTGCTCACCTGCTAGGACATAGTCATTTACTTGCGAATTAAATCCTGATAAATGGGCATACAAAGTGGAGATAGAGTTAGCATGCTGAATAATTATTGTGTAGCCGTAGCCACCGTAGTATTCAGCAGTGATAACTATTCCATCAGTGGCGGCTCGTACCGGATCTCCAGTCCAACAATTGAAATCTACACCATTGTGCATTCTCGAATAACCTAGAATAGGGTGCATTCTCATACCGAACCAAGAAGTGATGGCCCCTGGTGAAGGCAAAACCCAACCTGCTTCAGTAATCTGACCAAGTCTGGCTTCCTGCTCAGCTCTCCTTCTCGCTTCTTCTAATTCTCGAGCTATTCGTTCTTCTTCAGCTGCGATAAAATCTGTTATTTCCTTTTGTTCTTGGACAGCGGTAGACAAAACTGTATCCCATTGCTCTCTTCGTACATCAAGCTCGGCCTTTATCTCGGCTCGGACAGCTTTTTGGGCATCTAGTTCCAGTCGGACTAGTTCCAGTTCTTCTCTTATTGCATCTGCTTCTTCTTGAGCAACTGCTGCCTTCGTTAGAAGATAAGAGCGTTCTTCTTGAATTAACTTGAGTTGGTCCAGAATATCATTAGTGTTACTACTGATTAAATCTAATAGTGCGATTTTGTGAGCTGCGATTGTTGCGTCCTCTGCTTCAAACCATGCTTCAGTTCTTCTATCACTCATTCCAATGTAGGATTCAACAGCATACGTCAGAGCTTTATCTTCTATCTCTTGTATTTGGTTTGCAATTGCTAGAAAGTCTTCTTGTGCTTGAATTTTTGTGTCCAGCGCAGCTTGAAGTCTTTGTTCTGCAGCTTGAGCCTTTGCTTCCTGAAGATTCACTAAATTTGTAGCTGCCTCAAGTGCAGCTACGACCTCGAGATCTTCTGCTTCCAGAAGAGCTATTTCCGCCTCGGCTGCAAGTTGTTCTTGTCGTTTAAGCTCACGTTGCTCCTTCGCTTGTTCAATTACTTCATCGTCAGTTTGAGCTACTAGAGAACTAGCAGGGAAAAGAAAAGCAACGAAGATTACAAAAATAATCATTGCTTTATATTTCGGGACGGTTTGAGTCATATTATTAATATTAGTTCCTCTAATATAACTTTCGGTAGCAGCCACGTTTGTTTTTACTATAAACAGGAAGGCTTCAGGGTACGATTATGATATGGATGATCTAGTTTTAGCCGTTGATATGCTCGCATATGAGGTGGGTTCACATAATGTGAGAAAATCTGTCATTGATGGGGTTATGCAAAGTTTACAAACTGGGTTTGTTTACACCTCTCATGATATGTCACAGGATTTCTTGGATGAGGTTTACGGCATGCTTGGCCAGTTTTTTACGAAAACGCAAGATGTAAAGGAAGGTGCAATAGCCGATGGCACAAATGGGCAGCGTGGCTATACAGGTCTTTTAGTAGAGACTGCAGCAATCTCTGACGTTCCTGACTGGAAAGAAATGCTCAATTGGGGGAAAGATCTACCAGATGGACACCCGCTTAAACGTCGTTACCCTCATAGATTCTTCGATAACGTATTTCCTGAGGATATTGTGCCCGGAATTACGAAAACGCTGGAAGCATTCCATGCCCAAATTCTAGATTTGCAACTACGATTTCTTCGGATAATCGCAAGCGGATTAAACGCTTCAGAAGATTTCTTTGATTCCTTTGTGCCAGGTGGAGCAACTTTAACTAGAGCAATCAATTATCCTGCTATGGATCTAGCTCCGGATAGTAATCATTTATGGGCAGAAGAACACGGCGACATAAATCTAATCACTGCATTACCGAGAGCCACTGCTCGAGGACTGCAAGTCAAAAATGTTGATCAATGGATTGACGCCACTCCCCCAGATAATCACTTGATCATCAACACAGGAATTATGCTTGAACACATCAGTAACGGGCTAATCCCAACAGGAATCCACAGAGTCATAGCGGACGAAAACCAAAGTGACGGACGAATGTCAATAGTGCAATTTTGCCACCCTACTCCATGGACTATTCTTTCCCCTCTTCCGAGTTGTATTGACGCTTCGAACCCCCAAAGGTACGCACCTATTACTGCAGCTGATCGACTAGATCAGGTTCTATGGGAGATAAACCTTATTGAAGATAACAGACGCATCGATTAAAGGTTTTGCAGATGTATGACAGGAATGTGATAATAGTGCTGTGTCAACACTTTTAGCACACGTCAAAATCAAGCAAGGGCTTGAAAATCATTGGGAGTCCATTGCTAAACGCGTATTTGCCGCCACTCACGAAAACGAAAATGGTTGTGTTCGCTATGAGTATTGGAGAGGATCTTCAGAACGGTCATATTATGTACTTCTTTCATTCAAGAGTTTTGATGATTTCATGACACATCAAGTTGCTGACTACCATCACAACGTCGACTTCAGGAACTGCTTTGAAGCCTTTTCACTAGAGTGGGTCGACCCTATTGAAAACGCTTCACCTTTAAAGCAATCAGATACTTCGGGAGAGGTTAGTGCGGATAAGAGTGATCTCTGGAATCAATATGTAAAGAATCACACTGCTAAGACCCCTGAATGGTGGGTTAAACAAAGAAATTAAATAACTGGAGCTAGTGTAATTCTTTGACCGCTGACATTTTGGAAGTCATCTGATCAAAATGTTAAACATGACCATAGGCTTAAGTATGGGTACTTTTGTTTCAGAAACTTTCAACGATAATCTCTGGGAAACTGTGAATGGGTTTGATTTTGAAGACATCACATACCACAAGGCCAAAAGTCAAGGAACCGTTCGAATAGCTTTTAACAGGCCTGAAGTCCGGAATGCTTTTCGACCTTTAACAGTAGATGAACTGTATCGAGCTCTAGATCACGCCCGCATGAGCACCAACATAGGTTCCATTCTGATAACGGGAAATGGGCCATCAGCCAAGGATGGTGGATGGGCTTTTTGTTCAGGTGGTGATCAACGAATCCGAGGTAAAGATGGTTACAAATACGCTGACGGTGACTCTTCCGACTCTATTGATACTTCTAAAGTAGGACGACTTCACATTCTTGAAGTCCAGAGATTAATCCGATCTATGCCTAAACCTGTAATAGCTGTTGTCTCAGGATGGGCAGTGGGCGGCGGCCACAGTTTACATGTAACTTGTGATCTGACTATTGCTAGTAAAGAAATGGCTAAATTTAAACAAACGGACACAGATGTAGCCAGTTTTGATGGTGGGTTTGGGAGTGCATACCTAGCTCGACAAGTTGGGCAAAAGTTTGCGCGTGAAATCTTTTTACTAGGCGATGAGTACTCAGCGGAAGAAGCAAAAGAAATGGGTATGGTCAACGCTGTCGTTACCCATTCGGAATTAGAGGATACAGCTCTGCAGTGGGCCAAAAAAATAAACAGTAAATCACCTACTGCAAATAGGATGGCAAAGTTTGCCTTAAACCTGATTGATGATGGACTTATAGGGCAACAAATATTCGCTGGAGAAGCTACTCGCCTGGCATATATGACCGACGAAGCTCAAGAGGGTCGCGATGCTTTTTTGGAAAAAAGAGATCCTGATTGGAGTTCATACCCTTATCATTTTTAGGAAGTTCACTAACGCTTATCAAAAGTAACGTAAAGTTCCTTGAAAGACCGAAGTGTAAAGTTGGTATGGTGTTGAAAACTATTCTTACCTTCAGCGAATTCAATGTTTTCAATCCGCTGAAGAAGTAGTTTTGTGGCAATATTTTGTTCCAACCTTGTCAGACCTGCACCAGGGCAATGCGTTTCACCTATTGAAAAAGCTAGATGCTTATTCGCATTCGTACGATCCAAATCAATATCGAACGGACAGTTGAACTGATCTGCATCCCTATTTGCAGCGGCATATCGCATGTGAATGTGCGAGCCCTTGGGGATAGAAACTCCATCGATTTCTACCTCTTCAACTGTGTGACGATCCATACCTTGCGTTGGAGATTCCAATCTTAATACTTCTTCTACAAATGTTGTCACTTTTTGAGGGTTATCAACCAATGCGCTCTGCAGGTTCGGATTTTGGATGAGCATCCAAAGCCCAGACGTAAGTGCAAATGTTGTCGTTTCATTTCCCCCTATATATAGGTGATCGATTATGTTAATTATTTCGGTGTCACTTAACATTCTTGTCTCAGATTGAAGATTTACAGGTGTATGAACTAGGTAATTGACTACATCAGCACGAGGGTTGTCTTTGGGATTATTTCTACGGTCTTGAATTTGTTCAAAGATGTAATGCTGGAATTCAACCATTAATCGAGAGACTTCACGCTCCTCTTCTACATTTAACTGAAGTGAGAAAGGAGCAACCCATGCTTCACTCCATATTTTTAAATCATTAAGGTCTTCAAGAGGAAAGCCCATCATCGCAGTTATTACCATTGAAGGTAATAACTCAGCGAATTGCGATACATACTCGACTTCCCCATCATCAATCCAGCGGTCTATCAAATCATTCGCTGTTTTGGTTATGAGGTCTGTCTGTTCTTTGGATCCGGTAACTGAAAAAAAGTGATCAACCATGTCTCGATAGCGTCGATGATTTGGCGGATTTGAACCAAGAATCGATTGTTTGGGCCATCCGTTTTGTGCGAAGTAATCTTGCGCTTGTTTATCTGCTATGAGAGGCCTCGATTTGCCTGCCCCACGTCTGAAAGTATCTGTTTTTCGAAGAATCTGGTGAATATCTTGGTAGCGAGTAAGAAAATAAGTATCTGTATCAGGAACATGATACACAGGACACTCTGATCGTAAAAGGTCGTAAGTAGGGTACCAATTCTCAATAGTCTCAGGAGCGAACACATCGACGTCGGCTATTGACTTTGGTGATGCAGATTTATTTTCCATATATCCCCCTGGTTCAGATTAGCAAGTTATCCATTATTTTCAATGAATCGTTAGTAGTAGCAAGCCGATCATGGCACTATGGGGACATGAACTACAAGATAAACCCAAGAACCATTAACTCACCTGCAGCAAACTATAGCCATGCGGTCCTCTCCACGAATCCACAAAAAATTATGCACACATCCGGAGTCGTCCCAGTCGCAACTGACGGGCACACTCCAACTGCTATTGGAGATCAAGCTGATCTAGTATGGGTGAATATATCCGAAATCCTTAATGAAGCCCACCTAGAGCTTTCTGACATCGTTTCGATCGCCACCTATGTTGTTCAGGGTAATGATTTAGGAGAAGCTATGAGATCAAGAGATGAGAATCTACAAGGGCATAAACCTGCTTCTACCCTGGTTGTGGTTCCAGAACTTGCTAAACCTGAGTGGTTAATAGAAATTGCTGTTGTAGCAGTCAAATAACGATGACCAATTAATTTTATGGAATTACGTCGTAACTGACATGTAACTCTTTAAGCCCACGCAAGACGAAAGATTCTTCGTATTCGTACTTGTTCTTAGCCTCCACTAGCTGAATATTTTTTATGTTCGCGAGGAGCAATTGAATAGCGATACGTGCCTCTTTCCTAGCAAGTAAAGCGCCTATGCAGTAGTGTTCGCCATGACCGAAAGCTAAGTGTTCTCTTGCGTTCTCTCTATCAACAAGAAAGTCATCGGGATTATCAAATATCTCCGGATCTCTATTAGCGGCAGCATATATGACCCATAGATGATCTCCGGCTTTAATTTCAACACCATTAACTTTTGTGTCTTCCTTTGCCATTCGGAATAGTCCACCTACCGGAGCTTCGAATCTAAGACCCTCTTCAATAAAGTTATCTATCAACTCTGGATTACTTCGCAACTTATCTTCAAGCTCGCTATCCACTGCAAGTCTATGAATTAAGTTTGTAAGTAATTTAGTTGTGGTTTCATTGCCAGCTACTAGAAATTGTTGAAGCATTGAAAGCATTTCTGCGTCGTTTAGCTCTTCATCATTTACTTCGGCGGTAGCAACGTCTGAGATAATGTCCTCTGTTGGGTTAGTTCTACGCTCAATGAGTAAATTCCCAAAAAATTCATTAAACCCTTTGAGTGAAATTAGGTAATCTTTAACTTTCTCGATACTAGGGTCAGGATTTCCTACGGGCATTACTAAGTCATCTGACCATTTTTTAAATGTGTCAAGATCGTCAATTCCGACTCCCAAAGCTTTGGCAATAATCGTCATCGGAAGCCCTACTGCAAATTCCGAGACAACTTCCATTTCGGTCTTTTCCCGTATTGGTCCTAACAAATCTATTGTTACCTGTTCGATCATAGGTTCCATCCCTTTTAGGCGGCTTGGCCTAAATGCACGGTTCACTGCTTTTCGTTGCCGACGATGCTCGGGAGGGTCAGCATTCAGCAGAACGGCAGCATTCGCTGCATTTGCAAGGAATGTTTCAAAGTATTGAGCCATCTCCGGATCCTTTGCTAGTTCCTCCATTGCAATCGCAAAACCATTTCGACCATCTCTTGGCCCAGTGGGAGAGAGAGAAGAAAAACGATCTGTATCGTGCAATAGTTCCATGACATCGTCATATCTAGTGCATACCCATGCCCCTAGTTTGTCGCTGAAGTGGATTGGTGACTCTTGTCGTAATTCAGAAAAGATGGGATAAGGGCAACCTATCGCCTCTTGATCTCTCGCTATTAAAGCGTCTAATTGATCTGTCACATTAGCTCCTTTTGTATTGTCTAAATATTAGTCATACTGCCGTCAACTCTTAAAGTTTGCCCGATTATATAGCTTGCTAGGGTGGTGCAAGAAAGCAAGCTGATTCGCAATCTCGTCAGCAGTTACCTCTGGCAAGTACCGCTTGAATCTTTAGATTTGACATTTACTAGACCATCACTCTAATCAACGAAATAATCCCTCATGCACCTTCGGGAAGAGGTTTCGTCTATAGGTTGAGCATACCTCCATCGACTCTAATGACTTGACCAGTCACATAGGAAGCAAGGTCGGAAGCGAGGAAACAGATCACATTTGCGATCTCCTCTGGTGTCCCCCATTTGCCCAAAGGAACTCTCTTGACGAAATTCTCCAAGACGTTCTCTTCTCCGAGAAGTTCAAAGGTAGGTTCCCACATCTCGGTCAGGCATAATCCGGGTGCACACGCATTGACTCGCACTCCCTTGTTAGCCCATTCATTAGAGAGGTTCTTGGTCAGTGTGTTCAGTCCCCCCTTTGATGCAGCATAGGCTCCTTGAGTTCCTCCAGCTCCAGCAGCTGCTGTTGAAGTGACATTCACAATGTTTCCCTGCGTAGCGAAGAGATCTTTGGCAAAGATCTGACACAGCATGAACACTTGACGAAGATTCACGAGAAGTGTTTCATCAATCGCTTGAGCTGTTGCTCGATGTGCTGGTTCGTTCCGTTCGACAGCGGCATTGTTTACGAGAATATTGATCTTCTCGAACTTCTCTATTGTTTGAGTCCTGATCAGCTCAATGCTTCGGTCAGCTGCTAAGTCGCAATCGATAACAAGAGCTTCGTTCTGCAAATCATCAGCAATCGCTTTCAGCTTGTCTTTACTTCGAGAAACGAGAACAACATTCGCTCCTCTTGCGTCTAGCTGCCTAACTGTGGCCTCTCCGATTCCTCGACTTGCACCAGTTACTACAGCGACTTTCCCTTGCATGTTGTAGTCCATTCGTCTCCCCTCTTTATTCATTTTGCTATCTATAAAGCAAAGTAGTTCTGATGATGGCACAATGGAGACATGTCTACGCAATTCAATCATAAATCATTTGAGACCATCACGGTCCAGATACACAAAAATGTTGGGAAAGTTGCACTTAATCGCCCTGACGTACTTAACGCATTTAATGACCAAATGTGCAGTGAGATTGAGCAGACTTGGAAGGCGTTCCGGACGATGGATGAAGTCCACACCGTATTACTGACTGCTAACGGCGACAGGGCATTTTGTGTGGGAATTGACCGAACTGATGATATGTCAGCTCTTGATGATTCTGAGAATCTATACGGCACATCAAATAATTACATGTACGATGACCCAGGTGATGCGCTCGGTCCAAAGTCATGCGATCTATGGAAACCTATAGTCACAGCGGTAAATGGAATGTGTTGCGGGGGCGCTTTTTACTTACTTTCTGAAAGCGACATCATTATCGCTAGCAAAAGCGCGACTTTTTTTGACCCTCATGTGACTTATGGTATGCCTGCGGTGTACGAGCCAATGAAAATGGCTCAACGAATGCCCCTAGGAGAGATTCTACGACTCACTTTGCTAGGAAATTACGAGCGTATCACTGCAGATACAGCGAAAAGTATTGGGTTAATTAGCGAAGTACTTGAGGATGAGGCCCTTTTTGCGAAGGCTCTTTGGATAGCAGAAACAATAGCATCACAGCCCCCCATCGCCGTGCAGGCAAGTTTACGAGCAATATGGGCCGCTAACGACTTAGGTCGGCTTGATGCAATGGCATTAGCCCCTTCGTTACTTACCACCGGAATGTCTAAGAGTTCCCTTAAGGAAGGTCAAGACGCTTTTGAGAGCGGTAAGAGAATTGGCCATAAGAACCGATAAGCCTTTGGGATTGGTTTTCAACTTTTTCTTAGTAACATTTAATTATGGAGAAACTTCTCTTTGACCTGCGACTTACATGCCCAGTGGCTTAATTTTATCGTCACTGGGCTCATTCAAAGTTTGCAAACAGAGAGGAAATAATGAATAAATTTGAAAATCCAACTGCCATTCAAAACTCCACAGATATGCCATTTCGCAAATATAGGGCATTCGAAGCTGTTGATATACCTGACAGGACTTGGCCAGATTCCTCTATAACTAAAGCCCCCTTGTGGTGCTCAGTAGATCTGCGAGATGGAAATCAGGCCCTTATCGAACCTATGGACCCAGATCGAAAATGGAAAATGTTCAAAAAACTTGTTGAAATAGGTTTTAAAGAAATCGAAGTTGGCTTTCCATCAGCCTCAGAAGCAGACTTCACATTTGTTCGTGAGATTATCGAAGAGAATGCCATTCCTGATGATGTGACTATACAAGTTCTTGTTCAGAGCAGACCAGAGTTAATAGAACGGACATATGAATCTATTAGGGGGGTCAAAAACGCAATCGTTCATTTTTATAATTCAACATCTACTTTGCAACGTAACGTCGTCTTTGGCCTGGACAAGAAAGGAATAAAGCAAATTGCTGTAGATGCAGCACGCTATTGCAAGAGTCTTGAGTCTGCTGTGCCTGATACCGACATTCGATACGAGTATTCTCCCGAGTCTTTCACAGGGACAGAGCTCGATTTTGCAAAAGAGATTTGCGACGCAGTTGTTGATGTAATCGACCCATCCCCTAGCAAAAGAATTATTATCAATTTACCTGCGACTGTCGAAATGGCTTCCGCTAACACGTACGGTGACATGATTGAATGGATGCACCGTAACTTAAATCGCAGAGACGATATCATTTTAAGCCTCCACCCTCATAACGATCGAGGAACAGGTGTAGCAGCCGCAGAATTTGGGTTAATGGCCGGAGCAGACCGAGTTGAAGGAACTCTGTTCGGTAATGGCGAACGAACTGGAAACGTAGATGTAATTAACATTGCGATGAATATGTACAGCCAAGGCATAGACCCAATGCTCGATATAAGTGACATAAACGACATACGACGTGTTGCCGAGTATTGTAATCAATTGCCTGTCCATCCCCGCCACCCTTATGTTGGCGACCTCGTGTACACGGCCTTCTCGGGATCACATCAGGATGCCATAAAGAAGGGGTTCGATGCGCTTAGGGATTCTCCCGAAGGAATATTTGAGGTTCCCTATATCCCAATTGACCCACATGATGTAGGGAGAACATACGAGGATGTAGTTAGAGTGAACAGCCAGTCAGGAAAGGGCGGAGTCTCATATCTACTCAAAACCGAGAACCAGTTTGACCTTCCAAGGCGTATGCAAATTGAATTCACAAGATCAATCCAAAAGATTACAGACGCCACTGGCAAGGAAATCACCGCACAACAAATCTTTAATGAATTCTCCGGTGAATACCTAGACATTGATTATCCATTTTTGCTCCATGGATATGAGTCCGCACAAAATGCTGAGGGTAAAGACAGAACCTTACTAACTGCGAGAATGACCAATTCTGGTGAGCAACTTATTGTCCAAGGAGAAGGGTCTGGCTCGCTTGACGCTTTCGTCAAGGGTTTAGGAGATGCTCTACCATACGACTTAAAGGTCCTTGATTACCATGAGCATTCTAAAGGAACTGGCGTTGATGCGAGTGCTGTAGCTTATGTCGAAATGGCTATAGACGGTAAAGAATTATGGGGTTGTGGTTTACATACAGATATAACTCGTGCTTCGATGCGAGCTATCATAAGCGCTATTAATAGGGCTGCTAAAGAATCGTAGTTACAGAGGATTTAATGGAAGTTTCGCAAGAAAACACAAATTCGAAGCTCCCGTTGACCGGCATTAGGGTACTTGCAGCTGAACAGATGCAATCGCTTCCGTACGCAACGCAATTACTTGCGAGTTTCGGAGCGGAGGTAATTAAGGTCGAGCATCCAGTGAGAGGCGACTTAGGAAGATCAGGATTGCCTAGCACAAAAGGCATTGACGGCAACGATGTTGGAGCTACTTTTTTACGGAATAATCTCTATAAAAAAAGTATCGGAATTGACTTAAAAAGCTCTCTTGGTCAGAACCTCTTCCTCCAACTAGTTCAAAATTTTCATGTCGTAGCGGAGAACTACAAACCCGGCACAATGGATAGATTCAATCTTGGTTATAGCGACATCAAAGAAACCTGCCCAGAAATTATTTATCTATCGCTATCTGGTTTTGGAAATTCTATAGAAACTCCCTACAAGTCTTGGCCCGCATTTGCTCCTGTTGCTGAAGCCATGTCGGGAATATACAACTTCAATAGAGGACCAGATGATGATTTAAAGGTTTCACCGGTGGGTGCACTGGGAGATACTGGAACAGGCTTGTTCGCTGTCATCGGGGTCCTTACGGCTCTGCGAAGGCTTGAAAAATTTGAGGAAGGCTCCTATATCGATATCTCGATGTTTGACTCGATGATTGCATTTGCTGATATTGTTCCCAACTATTACTCAATGGGGAAAGACCCCAGAACCCCTAGTTCATTGATAAATCACGGGTTTAAGGTCTCAAAAGGTGAAATCATTATTCAGATTGGTCGTGAACATCAATTTGAAGCTTTTGTTAGACACATTGGAAAGCCCGAATGGTTAGATGAGGATCGATTCGAAACCAGATCTGGCTGGGTGGAAAATATTCAAGAGATAATTGATCAATTCGCTATTTGGGCGGGAGATAGAGACACCATTAGTTTGTGTGAAGGCCTTGCTGAAGCCGGAGTTGCCGCTGCTCCAGTATTTGAAGCATCAGATATTGTGGGTGACCCTCATGTGAAGGCACGCGAAATGCTTCTGCCCGTTGAAACGAGTGGAGAATTTAATGTTCTTACTGCAGGGAACCCGGTAAGAATATCTGGTGTGACTCGACCAGAACTCACACCGCCTCCCGCTCTTGGCGCTGATACTAAATCTCTGTTGATGACGGAGTTAAACCTGAGCGAAAAGGAATACCTTAAACTTGCCGAAGATAATATCGTTAGCTAGGTTCATCAATTTGTTTTCGTAGGGCCTGAACTAATTCATCCGATAAAGGTTCTCTGCCAAGGCCTACATTGTTATCAGGCCAAGATGCCTCTGGAAGAATCAATGGGGAATCCTTACTTTGGCCAAACCATAAGTAGTGCCGGCGATGTCTAAATTTCCAACTGGCGCCGAATCCGTCTGAACTGTCAACTAACTCATACTGATCGACATATTTAATGAGTTGCTCATAGTAGCCTTCTTGTTCGTTCTGAGCGTAGCACCTTGCCCATACTTCACCTTTGGCTTCTGTTTCATTGTCAAAAGTGATTAGGTGATTAGCAACAAGAATGACCGCGAATTGCAAGTTAGTTAGAGTTGCTTCTGACATTGCTCTCAATGCGGTTTCACCAACGCCCATATCCCCAAATGAAGCATTGGGAGAATAAAGGTTAACTAGTAATTCTATATCACGATTTCTAATGGCATCAGAGTAGCGGAAGACTAAGTCCTTTATCTGATCTTTGGCTAGTAATTCCTTAACAGCTTTTTCGTACTCTTCTGACATATATTTAGTTTCTCATAAGTTAAATTATTACTTCTTACTTTAGGCAATAAGATGGACTTACGAGGGCAATGATGAATAACGAGTTAGAAAATTGGGAAATGAGACGAAACATCTCTTCATTCGTTCTGTCTGAGGAAGAGGTCGATGCAATAATCAACCGGGCTTCTCATGCTGTTGTTTCTTGGGTCACTAAATCAAATCAACCCGTTACAGCAGTTATGTTATACACAGTGATAGATGGAATAATAACTGTTACATCTACGACTAATCGGGCTAAATACCGTGCTTGGAAACGAAATCCTTCAACTTCATTTTGTATCTGGGACCCACAAAATATTGGTAAACAAATAACGCTTCGCGGGACCATCAACATACTCAAAGACGATGAATTGCTTCGCAAATACACTGAATCCTTTTTAACCCGTGCCATGAAAGGCAAGCAACCCAGCGAGGAAAGAATCGAAAAGGAGTTGGCTACTTTCCTGGCCCCAGATCGATACATGATGCAACTCAATATTGAGAAGACGTTAAGCCATAACCTTGATTTATTAATGCAAAAGGAACGTGAACTTCGCAAGAAAACGGATGCATCATAATGGTGCCTGTTGATCAAATCCTTTCTTTAAAAGGTTTTAAATTTCCTGGCGGTTCTAAACGCATTGAACATTGGGAGAATTGGTTACTTACTGATTGCACCGACTCTGGTCAACTACCGTCAAATTTGGTGCACCCAATAGCCTTGTTTCATATTCCAATTCAAGGTGTAGATACCTCAATTAGTGAATTGTTTAAACTGGGAATGGTTGAGGGTGCTGGGTCTGTGGGTTTAGAAGGATATGACTGGGAGTATTTCTTACCCTTATACGAAGACATTGACTATCGCTTTGAGGGTGAAGTTATTGACGTGGAACGTATCCAAACTGAATCTGGAGGAATTTTTGATCGGTTCGTCTTCAGAATTGAGTTGACAAATGATGAGGGCGAACTTGTTTCCAGAGTTACCAATAGTTGGCGATTTTGGAGAAAAAGGTGAGCGACTTAGAAGAATACCTTGACCGAGAAGTACCGCGTCTAATCATTGAACAAGTTGATGCAAACAAAATGAAAACTATGGCTGCTATTCTTCGGGATCCATATCCTGTTCATTGGGATAAAAAAGCTAATGCAACATTAGGCTTAGACGGGCGTGTCATAAATCAAGGGCCTTTAAATCTCTCTTATATAGCTAACATGCTAATTGCATGGCAGGGACCGTCATGCATAAAAAGATTACAAGCAAGGTTTCTGAAACCTGTACTAGATGGAGAAACGGTTGTTGCCACAGGTAAAGTCGTTGAAATTATTGAACCAGAAGCAGGTAGAGTCCGGGTTCAAATCTGGTTAAGCCGAGGTGATGATGTCGTACTTGAGGGTGAAGCAGAAATCGAAATATCAAACTAACGGGCTCGATTCAACAGCCGGCTATCTGACATGGACTAATGAAGGACAGATACAGGAGAAGATAGTTAGCGCTAATTCCGTAGTGAGGCTATATTGATGCGTCACGACTCCTCTTTGCGGGTTTGATTTTGAAATTCTCTTTTCTAAAAGAATACTTTCAGCTTTGAAGCTTACACTTGGGCGAAGAGGGTTTGGAAAGATGAAGTTTTCAAAACCCATTCCTGCTATCCATGCGATGTCTCCATTTATCTCTAAATTCAACATATTCCATATGGCAAAAGTGTAAGCACCCGATGCAATTATCTCTCCGAACGGTGATTTTTTTGCCTTTTCAGGATCTGTGTGAAAGTACTGCCTATCATATTTTAACGAAAACTCTATAAGTTCCCTTTGGGAAGCCGAATACCACCTTGAATGAAAATTCTCCCCAATCTTCAAGTCTTCAAAAAACCGTGTGGGAAGAGGGCGGTCAGTAGGAATAGCTGTCACACTAATGTTCCTTAGAGAAAAGGATTCCCTGTTGAGTTAATTCGTCAATGCTCTCTGGACTCCTTCCTAAAAGTCCATTAAGGATTTCAAAGTTGTGCTCGCCTAACGCTGCGGCTATGTGATTGTCTTCTGGAAGAGGGTCTGAGGATTTGAATGGAAATCCAGGTACCTGGACCTCGCCAGCAAGGGGATCGCTTACTGTTCGAACTGTGCCGCGTTCGAGAAAATGGGGATGCGAAAGAGCATCTTGTGGAGCTAATGAAGGCCCGCAGGGAACTCTATGTGATTGGAGCACTGTAATGGCATGTTCATCGTCAGAAAAGGATTGTAACCATTCTTCAATAATTGCAGTTAAATCATCTCTGTTTTTGAGGCGCGCCGGATTACCAATAAATCGATCATCATTTGCTAGCTCCGGTTTACCCATAGCTTCAAATAAATTTTGTATTTGGGCTTCAGCACACAGGATTATTATCCACCCTTCCGAACCTTTAAATGAACCTGCTGGCGATAACATTTGAAACTCAGTTCCTTGCCTCATAGGGACATATTCTCCATTGGTCATTGAAGATGCATGTACTGGCATATCATGCATGTGGAAGAGTGCGTCAACCATAGAAATATCTAAGTGGGTACCTCTACCTGTTCGTTCTCGGTGAAACAATGCATGCCCAATGGCAGCGAAGGCGTGGACACCAGCATTTGTATCCCCCATTCCAATCCCGACAAACATTGGTGGTCTGTCTGGTTCTCCAGTCATGTGCATTATTCCTGCGTAGCCTTGTGCAATCAAGTCGAAGCAAGGCAAGCTTGAAAGTGGTCCGGTTTGCCCAAAACCTGAAACAGAAGCCATAACTATTTCCGGATTTATTTTTGATAAATTATCGTAACCTAGACCTTTTCGGTCTAGCACTCCTGGGCTGAAATTTTCAACGACAATATCGACATGCTCCACCAGTTCTAGAATAATTTGCTTTCCGGTATCAGAATTGATGTCCATGCATATACTTTTTTTACCTCGGTTCTGCTGAATATGTGTACCTGCTCTTTTATTGACCCGAGGTCTATTTGAACGATTTGGATCACCATACGGTGGTTGCTCAACTTTGATTACGTTGGCACCTAGTTCTGTAAGCAATCGAGTGCAAGCGGGTCCTGCAAGATACCTGGTTAGATCAAGCACGTTTACCCCCTCAAGCCAAGTGTTTGAACTTTCCATAATGCCCCCCCTTGCAGGTTTTTCTTTAAGCGTATTTAGCTCCACCATCAATAGGGATGATGGCGCCGTTTATTTGATAAGCAAGGTCGCTTACCATGAAAGCAACGATATCTCCTATGCTCTCCGGAGTTGACAAACGGCCGGTCAAGTTTGGCATAAAATCACTGGTTGCCCATTCTTCAATTTCATTCCAATTATCGCCGATACCTTTATCTCTGGACCGCTTAGCTAACATTTCTTTTACTTCATCTGTAGCTATCATTCCAGGGTTCAAGAGGTTCGCTGTGACGCCACTATGTTTTAGTTTACGTGCGAGACTCTTAACGATAGGGACTAATGCGGCTTTAGCTCCGTAGTAACCTGGCGAATGAGTCCCTGGATTATCTATCCCGATTGTGCCTAGGAAAAGTATCCTTCCCCATCCATTAATTACCATGTGTCGAATCACTGACTGCGAAAGTTTGACTCCCATCAGGACATTATGCTCCCATTCTTCAGCCCATGAATCTATTGATTCCCAGCTTGATTCAAATGGCTTCCCGTAATTATTTATAAGGATATCTATAGGAGGAAGAATTGATTGGATCTCTTCTTCGGATGATTCCAGCGGATCAAACTCTAAGCACGAAGCTGTCCCATTTATGATATTTAGGCGATCAAAGGTAGAATTAGTCTGACCTGTCTTGAAACCGTGAACGATGACATGAGCACCTTCCTCGCATAATCTTTCAGCAATCCCCGCTCCTGTTCCGCGATGACTACCAGTGACTAGAGCGACTTTACCTTCAAGGTTTAAGTTCATTTGACTCGTGGTTCTCGAGGCAGTCCAAGAACTCTTTCTCCGAGAATATTCCTCATGACATCAGATGTTCCGCCTTGAATTGTGTATGCAGGAGCGTATGCAATACCCATTTGAAGCTGGTTACCTGCAATTGACGATAGGCCAAGTATTTTTGAGGCAAAATTAGCGACTCGTTGTTCATGTTCTGTGCAGAAACATTTGGTTCCCGCACTGAATCCTGCAGGGGCTTGACCTAACGCTCCTTTATAAACAAGGACTCTGCCAATCCTATAACCGGTTTCAAGTGCTGCTATTTCTTGCCGGACAATAGGATCTTCTTTATCAGCAACTTCACATGCTCTTTCGAATAGCAACCAGTTTGACATCAAGCGGTCAATTCCTCCTCGCTCGTGTTCAAGCTGTGACATTGTTTGTGAAAAGGCGTTGTTCTCTTGACCTATTAAGTTATCTGCCGAGACTTTGACATCTGTGAAGAAAATCTCACAAAAGTGACTGTTTCCTACAGCATCAACAATTGGTCGCACTTCAATCCCCTCTAGATCCATCGGAACTACAAGTTCACTTAACCCCTTGTGCGGAGGTCCTTCATTTGAAGTTCGAACTATGAGGTAACAGTAATCAGATATAGCAGCAATACTGGTCCAAATTTTTTGACCATTGACTATGTAAATATCGCCTTCCTTTTTTGCAAAAGTTTGGAGTGATGCTAAGTCAGATCCTGAATTAGGTTCGCTCATTCCTATACACCATGTACTTTCACCTTGAAGCATCTCAGGAAGGAATCTTTGTTGTTGGTCGTTTGTCCCGTATGAATAGATAGCTGGTCCCATCTGCCTATCAGCAATCCAACTGGCTGATATAGGGGCACCAACTTTCATCATTTCCTCGGCTACGACAATTCGTTCAATTCCTGGCCTTCCGCCACCACCATGCTTAATGGGCCATGTCATCCCTATCCAGCCTTCACTGGCTAGGACTTTAGAAAATTCTTTTGAATATCCATTGATCCAAGAATCATCAAAACATCCGAAATCCTGTACACCCTTTTCTGCAACTAATTTTGCACGGGCTTGAAGGTTTTTAAGACCCAGAGGGAATGAGAAATCAAAAGACATCTAATCACCAATCCCGTAAACAGTTGCTGCAGTCCGCCAGAATAGGTTATCTTTCTCATTTTGCGAGAAAGAATTAACTATCCTTTGGAAGCTATTCCAGATAACAGAGTATGGAAGGGTTTGTCTATCAACTGGGTAATTTGATTCAAACATGCATTTATCCGTTCCAAATGTCTCAATACACCACAGTATCTTCTCATTCCATACAGAGACCACTTGATCGGAGGATGGTGGTGATGATTTATTTGCCCATTGTGTAGAAAAGTAATTTTCCATTCCAATCCCACCAACTTTTAAATAGATATTTTCAAAAATTGATAACTTTTGAAGTTCTGTTTGCCAGATTTTTTGCATTTCTCGTTGCTTATTTTCCCAGCTTCCTATCCGTACTGGTGCACCCAGGTGGTTAATGATAATTTTTGTTTCGGGCACTTCTTTAGCTAAATGAATTAATTCGTGTAATTGATCAAAATATAGCCATGCATCAAAACTGTAATTGAAATCTGATAGTTGCTTTACTCCTTGTAAAAAACTTTCCTGAAGCATCAATTCTTTTGAGGGTTTACTATGGGAGATGGATATCTTCGGATCGCTACTCCAAGCAGTAGCATGCCGGACTCCTTTGAGTAAGGCACCACCAACCTCATTATGAGCTTTCAGAACTTCAGCCACTTCATTACCAAGAGCAAGGTCCACGTAGGCTATGATTCCGGAGATATTGCAACCCTCAAGCTTTTTAGCTCTCTGTGACTCCCCAAAGACAAATTCTGTTTCACCAAGCGAGCGAAATTTCTTTTCACCTTCTTTTCTATAGTCAGCTAAGCATTCAGCAAATACCGTATCCGTAACTCTATGCCCTCTACTAGTATCTACGCTGAGCTCTTCAGCAAGATATCTACTCCCGCCACGGTTCCATAAATGATGATGTGGATCAATAATTCTTTGTTCTGAGTCGATCGGTAACTCTTGCCCACTATTTATCCAATCAAGCCGGTCAAGATCCATTTCAAGTAACTCCAATTATCATCCTTGTACGGTAGCTCAGGATACCATTTGATATCAATGAAATACTGTTCAGATTGCAGAAGGCACGTAAGCTCAATAAAGTGAGCAAATGAGTGGTTTTATAGACGTGCACGGTCATGTAGTTCTAGATGAAAGCATGGGCGCGGCTGGGTCAGCTTGTGGTCCAGAACTTGGTAAACACCCGGATGGAACGCCTTGGTTCCGAGTTGGCGATTGGCGTTTAGATGGAGTTCCCTATAAAGAGTCGCTCTTTATGCAGGCAGAGATGAGACTTGAAGCAATGAACACTGCAGGAATTTCATTGCAAGCTCTATCTCCAAATCCACTGACTTATCTGCATTGGATAGATCAAACAGACGCTATAAATTACTGCAGAACCCACAATGAGGCCATGGGTTTACTGGTACAGGCACATAAGAACCGATTTATTGGGTTTGCCTCGTTACCAATGCAAAATATTGAAGCGTCAATAGTTGAGCTTGAATACTCAGTAAAAGAACTTGGCTTAATTGGTGGCTATATCGGAACTGATTTCGGAACTGATTTCGATGATCCACGCATGGACCCCTTCTATGCAGCATGTTGTGAACTTAATGTTCCCTTATTTATTCACCCTGCTCCTTCTGGACTTGATGGGCCACTACGCGATCCACGAATGAGAAAATATGATCTTGACTTAGTAATTGAATTCTCTTACGAAGAACTAGTAGCAACCTCAATAATTATTTTTGGAGGAGTTACTCGAAGATTTCCCGACCTAGATATTTGTATCTCGCACGGGGGTGGGTCAACTATGCTTCATAGGAGCAAGCTTCGACTTCTGGCTGAGCGTCGACCAGCTGCGCCTGAGTGGATTCGAGAACCGGGAATCTTTGATGCTGAATTGGATAAGCTTTGGTTTGATTGCCATGTCTCTGGAGAAAAGGAGTTTGAGTTTGCCCTTAGTCAGATCGGAACAAACCGATTAGTGCTCGGCACAAACTTTGGAGGCTGGGATTCAGGTTCAGCCCATTATCCTGTTGAAATTGTGGAGGTTCTGAACCGGAATGCTGCGAAGTTGCTTCGGTTAGAACCTCATCAGAATTAGTAACTATTCTTGGGTCACACCCAAGCCAAGACCGCCATCAATGGTCAATACATTCCCCGTAGCCCATTGAGCATTTACAAGATATTCGAACGCCTCTGCTATCTCTTCTGGAGTACCCGGACGGCCAAGAGCGTGAAGTTTTCCCATGCCTTTTAATCGTTCATCTGATTCTCCCTGAGTAGATAACCCTGCCCTCACATTAATTTCTGTCGGTACACCACCAGGTCGAACGCAGCCTACTCGAATATTGTCTTTACCTAGTTCAGCTGCCAGGACTCCAGTTAATGCTTCAAGTGCTCCCTTGGTTGCAGCATATGGGGATGCATTTGGGAATGCTCTTTGGGTATGGACAGAACCTACGAAAAGAACGCAACCTTCAGAGTCTTTGAGAGGCTGATAAGCCTCTTTCACGAGCATCATTCCCCCGATTACGTTTGAATGAAAAATCTCAAGTAATTTATCTTCGTTGAAATCTGCGACATCGCAACGATACATATTTCCAGCATTGCTAATTAAAGCATCTAATCCCCCACCGAATTCTATAGATTTGTCAATCATTTCCTTTCGTCCTTGACCGTCAGTCACATCTCCAACAACATATGAAATATCTCCCGCGACTTCAGTGCAGACTTCTTTCAGTTTGTTTTCGCGACGACCCGCTATAACTACTCTTGCGCCTTTCTCAACAAAATATTTTGCTACACCGAAACCGATGCCGGATCCTCCTCCGGTAATCAAAACAGACTTTCCAACTAATGAGGCCATTTTTGCTCCCTTTCCTTATATTGAAGCATTTCACATGATTCAGTTGTGTTAAGACAATACTGACAGAAATTTCTTCTAGATAGTTTGGGGCCCTATGACACCTGAAATAATCACATAGTTATTTGGGTCATGGATGTTTATTGTGGAAATGCATCCACAATCAGTTCCCAAGGCATTGTGGTCAAAATAGATAGCTTGTTGGAGGTCGCTCATCCTTTTCACGCGATCAATGATTTCTTGTTCGCTATCCTTTCCTGAACGGATATCTCTCAATTTCCTGAGGTTAGATTTTGCACTTGTATTCTCTAATCGGTTCCAATTTTTAATAGCGTGAATTTGCTTGAAATGACTATTGTCTCTTCCGAACTGGAAAACTAGTCGGTTCAGGACTAAGAATCTTCTCTCAAGATCCTCATTTGTGAAATTATGTCTCTTGAGGCGGTTATTCCATCTGATAGTCATCATCCTTGCCTTTATTAAAGTTCCTTGGGTGGATATTAAAGCCAAGCTATCGTTTGTCAATACCACCGAAGATTTCGTTCTCTATACGTTCTTTGAGCTCGTATTTAAGGATTTTCGTTGCCCCCATAGGCCACTCTGTAAGGAATCTTATATGTCTTGGAATTTTGAAAGAGGCAATTTCCCCTTGACAAAATTCTATAATTTCAGATTCAGAGGCTGAAACTCCAGGCTTTAACTCGATGAAAGCGACGGGCACTTCCCCATATTTGTTATCCTCTAATCCTACGACAGCGCTTAATTTAATTTTCGGATGTGTAGCTAAATAACCCTCAATTTCGATAGACGCGACATTCTCGCCACCGACCTTAAGCATGTCCTTAAGCCTTCCGAGAAATGCGACTCTCCCAAATTCATCCATCACTCCAAGATCTCCAGTCAAAAACCACCCATCTGAACTAAAGGATTCCTGAGTCTTTTCAGTGTCATTATGGTAGCCAGAAAATACTCCTACCCCCCTTGCAGCTATCTCTCCTGGTTGCCCTGGTTTAAGAGGTTCTCTTGTATCAGGGTCACAAATTTGCACCTCGTTACCGGGAAGCGCTTTTCCAGAAGTTTCAGATCGTCCTTCTAAATCATCTGATCTTTCGCTCATAACTACAGAACCACCCATCTCCGTCATTCCATATGCAGTAATTTGAGTTGTATGAGGCATTTGATTTTGCATCAAAACTAGTTGTTCAGATGGTCCGACATTAAAAATTGTTCGTACCGATTCAAAATCATCAGAGTCGTATTCATCCTGATTTAGAATGTCCAAAGTCAATTGTCCAAAAGCAGGGAACATGACATCAGGTTTGTACTTTTTGATCATCTGGAGGGCTAATTTCGGTTCGAAATGCTCCATGGAAACAAAGGTTCCTTTGACAGATAACGTTCCTGTGAAAGGTTGAGTGAAGGCTGTGTGAAACATTGGCAATGGTCCCCACACGATATCGTTGTCCTCTAGACAGAGCCGGTTTTTTCCCCCGACTACTCCGGCATGCAATAGAACGGTGTGAGTCAGTGGGCAACCTTTAGGCATTGCAGTTGTTCCAGAGGTGTAAAACATTACTGCTATGTCATCGAACTTGATATCACTAATATTTCCAACGATCCCTAATTCGTCTGCCCTTCTCCCCAAGTCAAAGAAATAACCCTCTTCCAAGAAACCCTTACTTTTCTTCTCGCCGAAAAGTACAATCCAGTCAAGCATGGGATAGCTATCAAGAGAAAGTACAGTTTCGGCAGTCTCCACATTCTCAATCTCTGGAATAGCCTTACGTAATAATTCTCCATAGTTCGTATGCTCATCTGCTTTATCGCTAGTTAGGATAACTTTAATTTCTGCATCTCTGGTTACATGAGCTATCTCTCTTGATTTAAAGCGCCCGTTATAGAGGACTGGAACTGCGCCTAACAACGAAATTGCAAATAATGATTCAACATAGCGAACACTATTCGCCATTAGAATTCCTACAAAATCGCCTTTAGAAACTCCCAACTCTTTAAGCGAGCACGCTATAAGCATCGCTGCGTCGAGCATTTCTTTATACGTACTTTCCTCATTTGGAAGAGCAAGGCACAGCTGATCAGGCTTACTTTGTGCGCCCTCTATAAGAAGTTTCGGAAATGTTTTTCCTGCTCCGTCAGTCATCGATTACTGCAACTCTTAACGCATTACCAGGCAAATATTGACCTGATTCTTGAAGATGGTCAGTGGTTTCGAATTCTTCTAAAGCAATTTTTCGACCAGCAACTCTTCCTAGGGTTAATGCTGGCGTTATTCGCATTCCCCCCATACCAATCACAGGACCCAATCCCCCCGTGCAATCTCCAACTGCATAAAGTCCAGGGATACGTTCTCCATAAACGTTAAGAACCTGCAGATCCCTATTCACTCGGAAACCCCCTGCTGGAAAGTTTATTCCCACTATCATCTCAGAGGCAAAGAATGGGCCTACTTTAATTTCACGTCGTCCATCGGGGAATATTACCCGGCCGAAGTCAGGATCTCTTTTCTGAGAAGATTTCAAAATTTCATTCCAAGATTCAACGGATTTATTTAATCCTACAGGACTTACTCCTATCATTTCTGCTAATTCTGTTAACGATGCCGCAGATATGGGCGTATTAGGCATCTCATTTATCAATTGTGTTTTTCTCGTATAAGTTTCATTATCATAGATATAAAAGGCTAAGTGTTCAGATTGCTGATGCAGTTCCTTAACTCTGTAATCGTAAGGCCCAGCTTCGTCATGAAACCTTGCGCCTTCGGCGTTAACTGCTATTGAGTCCTCAATCAAAGCAGAACCTACCATAATAAGAGGGGGAATCATCGTCATATTTATTAGTTCTCCCCCAACTTCTTGACCCATAGTATGACCATCCCCTACATCATATGAAGTACCCAAATAAGGAGTTGAAGCCATATATTCGGGCTGATACTTTCTGCGTATAGATAGATTTGCTTGATAACCGCCAGCAGCTAAAACAACTCCCTTGCTTGCTTCGAATCGTTCATGGTCAGTCTGGACACCGATAACCTTATCTCCATCGGTTATCAACCTCCTTACTCGTGTTGACGTTCTGATATCGACACCATTTTTAACTAATGCATCATGAAAAACTTTAGTGAACATGCCTGTGTCAGTGACATCAATCATTCTGTTTACAGAATGCTGCAGCGGCCGTGGCAAAAATCTATTGAACTCAAAACCTAACTCAACTAACCATCTATAGGTGCTAGAGGATTCTGCAGCAAAAACTTTAGCTAGCTCAAGGTCAAACTCTATTCCGTACTTTGACTTTTGCCGATCAATTTCTTCAAGCATGTCAGCTACAAAAAGCTCTGCACTGTCATGATATCCCTGCTCGCCTTGCATATCGAATCCTTGAAATGCAAGGTAACCTGTGGAACGCGCAGCATTACCGCCGATCAAAGTATCGGCCTCAAGGATCGTTACTGAGGCTCCATTTTCTGCAGCCTCTAGTGCCGTTGCCATCCCAGCTGGACCGGCTCCAACTACTACGAGATCTGCGACACTTTTCAACTTTCCATTCCTCCTGGATCCATAGCCGAGGGGAAATCACCGCCTGCCATCCACTTATCAAAAGCAGGTTTTCTAGCTAGGTCAACTAGCTCTACTCGTAGCCCAGTGTTATCTAAAGTGTGATAAGTAAAACCAAAGGGTCCATCTGTCTCAGGATTGTAGTATGTGGACTCCCACGTATAGCCTGATTGTGTTAGTCGTTTATGGTCTTTCTGAAGATTTTCAGTCCAGAATCCAAGATGATGGATTCCCAAATTAGCTTGTCCCCATACTGTTCCTGGTGCAACTCTTATTACTTCATAATGAGGTGGACCAGATGTTGAGTACACAACTTTCATGTCGGCCGAGACAATTCCATTTGGTTGTTCGCATACTATTTCAAACTCGGTAGTGTTAGCCCATTCAATACCTAGATTTGATGAAAGCTCTTCAAGGGCTCCATCAAAATCACTTACGACTATTCCGAAATGATAAAACCCAGATAGTGGAAACATATCAAACTCCATTCGATGTCCATCCACCATCAGCATAAATGGTGGTTCCTGTTATATAGCTAGAATCAGAACTTAAAAGAAATTTAGCTACCGATGCAATTTCTACTGGTTCTCCGACTCGGCCCAATGGAACACGTCCTTCAAGCCACGAGACCTGATCCGGGTCGTTTAAACGTTCGGCTGTCATTGGAGTTCGTATAGCTCCGGGAGCGATTGCATTTACTCTTATCTTCTTTTCTGCACCTTCGATCGCTGCGGCTTTTGTTAATGCGGCTACAGCACCTTTACTTGCAACATAATGAGCTTGGCCGGGAACAGCAATCAGCGCATTTACCGAGGCGATATTTACAATTGAACCACTTTCTCCATTCTTAAGATTTTTGAATAACGCGCGGATGCCAAGCCATGTTCCAGTGACATTAATTCTCAAATGCTCTTCGAACTCTTTTAACGAGGTTTCTTCAATCACGCTTCTCTTTCGTATACCAGCACAATTAACTAGTCCTTGCACAGGCCCAGTTCGTCTGAAAAGATCCTCCCATGATTTCTCATTCCCTACATCAAGTTTACTTACATTCGCTGTAGCGTTGTCATGGATATCAACGCTGATAACGTCATATGTTTCTGACCTTAGGTAGTCACTAATTTCCTTACCAATACCGGAGGCTCCCCCAGTGACGATTACTCTCATTTGTTTATCTCCTTTCTCTCCATCAATTGTCTTAGTTCGCCCTTGGCTACTTTTCCACCGGATGAAATTGGTAAATTCTCTAATACATAAAGAGACTCAGGCCACCATTCAATGGAAACCCCATTTGATCCTAGGAATAATTTTAGTTCCTCGAGATCAAGCTCTTCACCTTTATGAAGTTGAACATAAGCTGCCGCTGTTTCACCTAACCTTTCATCTGGTTTAGGCACCACAGCTACTAAAGCTACTTTTGGGTGAAGTTCTACTTCCCTTTCAACCGCTACTGCAGATATGTTTTTACCACCTCTAATGATGAAATCAGAAACTCTTCCTGTTACTCGCAACCAACCCTCCGGTTCAATTTCGACTAGGTCTCCCATAAGGAACCATCCGTCTTCAGTCATTAATTCAGAATTAGCAAGATCATCCATCCAATAACCTAGTGACAAAGCTGGCCCTTTACATGCCGGTTGACCCTTACCGACATCAGGCAATCGCTCTTTACTCGAAGGTTCGTATAGACGCACTTGCATTTCCGGAATCACTTTTCCTGCCGTTGAACGTCGTTTATCTGAAGGGTCGAAAATTTTTGTTCCGCTTAATGTTCCCGTTTCGTTTGATCCGTAAAAGTTCAAGACACGGCAACCAGACTTGTCTTCAAGTTCTCTGGCCCTTGAGGGGGAAATGGCTTCTCCACCTGTAAAGATAACTTTCAGGGAGGATAAGTCGATATTGGTACTGGCATCAAGAATCATTACAAATTGGGATGAAACCGCACAAAGAACCGTTACCGAATACTTCTCGATCTGTTCAGCTGCTTTCTTCGGGTCAAAGCGTTCTTGCAGAAAGCATGGAATGCCTAAAAGAGTAGGGGTAACGTGAGCTGTCCATAAACCAAAACCGAATGGGGCCGGAACCACACTCATCCAAATATCAGAGCTATCAAGATTTCCAAACTCGACAGCTTTTTTGTGGAAATAAAACCATCGATTTTGTGTCTGCATAACACATTTAGGTAAGCCTGTGGTTCCTGACGTTGAATTAAGAAACCAAAGGTCAGAGGGACTTACTCCTCGTTCATCTTTAGGAGGTCTATTCTCTACATTCTGGTTTTCTAAATTATTTTCAATTCCGATTGACTCAATATTTAGGTGTTTTGAAATCTCATCACGCGTTCCATAATTATTTAATTCATTTGAAATCAAAATTGAAGCTGTAGTTTTATCCGAGAGATGTTTTAGCTCTTGTAATCCAGCTTTCCAACCCACCCCAACAGCTATCAGTCCAGCAATTTCACAAGCGAGATAGGCTATATGGACATTAGCGTTGTCAGGTAACCAGACAAGCACCCTTTCTCCTTGCCCTAACCTTTCCGACAGGATCTGAGCAAGTTCATTTGACCTTTGGAAATAGTTGATCCAAGTAATCGCGAATTCATCATTTTGGTATGCAACTCCATTAGGATTTCGCTTCGCATTATCTTCAACAAAATCTGACAAACCTTTATTCTCTTCCCACCAACCTGAAGAAACATACCGCTCAATATCATCTGGGTTAGCTTGTAATTTCACCTAATACCCCTCCCTAATCTGATAATAAATTGATTGGATTAATTCCATCGACATAACCTAAAAATGGTTGACGCATAGAATAACCTAACAATGCTTGGAGTTTAGGGCCCAACTTCTTAGCTTCTTCAATTTGTACTGAGATCAAATGGGAGTCCTGTGGTCGTAACCAACTGTCAACGTATTGCAATATCACTCCAAGTCGAGGTTTGTTGGTTCTGTTCTCTCCCGCTGCATGCCATAAGGAGCCAACGTATAAGAGTGCTGATCCTGCTGGCATTGCGATAACCCTTTCTTGAATGTCTTTCAAACTATTGTATTTCCCTCTTTTGCCATGGCTTTGCGAGATAACAATTGTGGCTCCGTTATCTTCGGTGAAATCATCGATAGCCCACATAACTCCTAATTTAACTTCTCCATAGTTCTTGGGGAGCGGATATATTCCATCGTCGTAGTGAAAGGATTGTTTCCGCTCTCCTGGAAAAATTTGAGTTGCTACAGAAGCCCCAAGGATAACATCGCCCAGTAATGCCTCTGCGATAGCAAGAATTTCTTTGTTAACGGCTAACTCGTCTAGTTCTCTTAGCTTTCCAAATAGCGAGTGCATTCTCTTCGTTTTTGTTCCCACAAAACTGTTTTGCCCGTAGGAAAGTTCGGAAAGTGATGCTTCTAATGCTTTTCCTATTCCAGTAATTAATGCAGAGGGAGCTAGCCCATCAACAATTGAGTAACCTTCTTTTACCAACTCCGATAACACTTGTTCAGTTGACTTCATTAGGAACACTTTCTCTTCTTCGAAACAAGGCCTGTGTTTGAGTTAGATATACCCCGCCCACAAGAATGATTCCACCAAGAACTGAAATAGAGCTCGGAAAGATGCCCATTACTATCCAAGACCAAAGCAAGGCTGAAATAGGCACAGCATAGTTATATGACATAGTTTTATTTGCTTCGAGTCTCTGAAGAGCCCAGTACCAGAGATAGTAGGCAAGAACAGTTCCGCCTATTGCAGTATAAAACATCCATCCCCATTGTGAACCTGAAAAGTTATCGAGGTTTTCAAAAGCGGTTTTGTAGAAGGGAATCATGACAAAAGAACCAACTATTAAACAAACACCAATTGTGCTGAATGGGTCTAGGTCGCCAAATTCCCGTTTATACAAAACATTGAAAATTGCCCAAGTGAACGGAGCGATAAGGCAAAGTGCTGCTCCCCAAGGGTTATCAACTGATAACGCTCCTGACCCTGACCCGAAAATAATGACGATCGCTGCTCCAACAAATGCAATGATAAATCCTGTTATCTGTGTACTCCTGAGTTTCTCTCGGAGTATCCAACCGGATAGAACAGCGGCCCAAGCCGGGGAAGTAGTCACTAGGACAGAGGCTAATGAGGGCGACAGATAATTTTGCGAATGTATTGCAGGAAGTTGGGAACCGGGGATACCAATTGCAGCTAGCAGAACTAACCGCCCAATTTTCTGTTTGGGAATTTTAGGCCTAGCCTTCTTAACGAAGATGAAAACAATTACAAACGATATTGAAACGAGAATGAACCTAATAGTAATAATTTCGGTAGCTGGCACTGTAGGCAACAGGTAGGCATAAGCTACGAACATCCCTCCCCAAAGAACCACAGAGGAGACCAAGGCAAGGTGAATTTTTGTTAATTCTGTCAAAGTATTGGGTCGTTTCTTTAAAACTCTATTTGTTCAAGCTTGTATGAGTTTTACAATAAAGCAAAACATTAATAGATTTTCATGAGCAGCTGTTAAAGCAGGAGGAATAATATGGAAGACATTCTCGCTGAGAGAAAAGGAGACGTACTCTGGATCACACTAAACCGTCCAGAGAGGCTTAACTCATATGGCAGACAAACTGTTGATGAGATAGTTCTAACATTGCGTGAAAATATGGATGCTCGTGTAGGTGTAATAACGGGAAATGGGAGAGCTTTTTGTGCTGGAGGGTATCTGGGCAATTTGGCCGAAGCTGACTTCTGGAATGTAAGAGCAATGTTTGCGGGCAGCTTGGAGTTGTTTGATGCAATCAGGAATGCCCCATTTCCAATAATCGCTGCAGTGAATGGGGGTGCTTTCGGGGGAGGAAATGAACTTGTTGTTATGTGTGACTTAGCTATTGCTGCTGAAAGTGCTCAATTGGGGCAAACAGGAGTGAAAGTTGGCAGTGCACCTGTTCTTGGAGGAACGAATTTGCTGGCTATGACTATAGGCGAAAAGAAAGCGAAGGAAGTTTCCTTTCTGTGTCGCAAATACTCAGCCGAAGAAGCATGCGAGCTTGGTTGGATCAATAAGGTTGTTTCAGATGAGATGCTTCATGAAGAAGTTCAACAGTGGTGTGAAGAGATAATTCAAATGAGTCCCCGATACCTTGAGGTTGCTAAAGCAAGTTCGAATGTGATGTATCATCAAATGCGGGATAATATGGTTAATAGCCTTGGTGCGTTGATACAGGCAATTGGTTCCCCCGACATGCTTGAAGGGGCAAATGCTTTCATGGAGAAACGTAAACCAAATTTTCCTCCCCGCAGTGGCTTAGCAGACCAAGGTCAAGATAATGACTAACTATTACGATCAATACTCTCCTAGCTTTGACTCTAGGTTTGATTGGAATTCGCCCAGTGTTTTGAGGAATCATGCTTATGAACGGCCAGACTCTACCTATCTAGTGGTACCTTGGGCCGACGAGTCCTATACGTATGCGCAGACACTCGATATTTCAGAACGGGTAGCATCAGGGATGCTTTCTACGGGTGCTTGCAGTGGAGACCGTGTCTTAATAATGATTCCAAATAGCTCTGCATATATTTTCTCATGGCTTGGTAGTTCGTTAGCAGGTCTTGTGGAGGTTCCGATAAATACTGCGTACAAGGGAGCCTTTTTGTCCCACCAAGTTTCAACTACTACTCCAAAAATTGCAGTAATTGACCCAGATTACATTCCTAGAATACTCAATGTTCTCGATGCGTTTGATTCTGTAGAACTCTTCATTTTGGTTGGAGATGAAGAAAGAATAATAGAAGGCAAGCAAGCTCTATCAAACACAGGTAAGAACGTTCTCAGTTGGGGCGAGTTGCTCGTATCAGAAAAGGTTAATCTTCCGGAGGTTCTACATTCAGACCTTGGTTCTATCTTCTTTACATCTGGGACAACTGGTTTATCCAAAGGCGTGATGATGCCACATGCTCACATGTATCTTTTTGCTGACGAGACTGTCTCCCTTACTCGATTAACTCATTCAGATACTTATATGTCTTGTGGACCACTTTTCCATGGCAATTCTCAGTTTCTCGCTGCGTACCCAGCTCTCATCGCTGGCTCAAGATATGTTCTCCAGAAGAGATTCAGTGCCTCAGAATGGATAAACCAAATTAGGGATTCGGAAGCTACTGTTACTAATTTCATCGGCGTAATGATGGACTTTGTTTGGCAACAAGAACCAAAGATATCAGATTCGGATAACAAACTTCGTTGTGTATTTGCAGCTCCTACAGCTAGTTCAATTCTTGAAGAATACAAAGAACGATTTGGGATTGAGGCATTTGTGGAAGTCTTTGGCTTAACCGAAACGTGCATGCCAATCCTCACCCCTTACGGAGAGAAACGCCCTCCAGGTGCAGCAGGATTACTAAACAGAGACTGGTTTGATATTCGGTTAGTAGATCCTAATACTGATGAAGAAGTTCCAATAGGTGCTGTAGGTGAACTACTAGTTAGACCTAAATTCCCCTGGACTACCTGTCAGGGCTACTTCAACATGCCTGACAAGACAGCTGAAGCATTCCGAAATCTTTGGTTCCACACAGGTGATGGCCTAAAGCGTGACGAATATGGATGGTATTACTTTGTAGACAGGCTGAAAGATGCCCTACGCAGAAGAGGAGAGAATATAAGCTCATTTGAAATTGAGCAAGCGCTAGTAAGCCACAACCTAATAGAAGAGGTTGCTGCTATCGGTGTTCCAGCCGATCAGGAAGCGGGCGAAGATGAAGTAATGGTATTTGTTGTACCGTCTTCAATGGGTGAAATCACTGCAGAAATGATCTGGGAATATGCTGAAATGCAACTTCCTGATTTCGCAATACCTCGATACGTGCAAATCCTTGAAACTTTACCTAAGACACCATCTGAAAAGGTTAGAAAAGTTGAATTACGCGAAAGAGGCGTAACAGACGATACAAGCGACCGTGGTCCACAACCGAAAAGGATACGTAAATGACCATGGAGGAAGATAAGCAAACCATCATGTACTCAGACCCAGCGTCTGGACGAAAGATAGTCGCTATGGACTCTGCTTATGATGTCGACGCTCGTAATACGGGAGCGGATGTTTGCGTGAATGCGTCCTATTGCGGTGTCCTCCCCGCACGCTTCATTGCAGATAATGCGCCGAAAGCTGCAATCGGAATGGATTGTGGAATAGGTCCAGAAGGTTCCGCAATAGCTGGTCTTTGGTTTCTTGAAGCATTAGATATACCTGCTGCGGTCGCTGACGTAATGAGTGCCCATCTAGGAAACGGCGTTCACCTATACGAACATGGGATCATAAGCTTTTCCAATCAACTTGCAAAAGACTGCGGTATAGAAGAAGGAATGACTGTCAAAGAAGCTTCGCTCTTGTTGCTAACCAAAGAAAGCAAATCTTCATCTCCTTCAGAAACAACAAATAGAACTATCATGCAAACATCACCAGATGGTCGTCACGTGATAGCAACCGATTCAATTGCTTTCGGAACTGATGAGGATTCAACACGCAACGTCCTCGTAACTGCTGGTCACACTGGTCGTTCTGCTGTTCCATACTTACTTCGTTGTAATCCTTGGGGGTTTATATGCAGTGACGGGGGGCGAGGGATGGACGATTCTGGAATTGCAGGTTTAACAATTGTCGAATCGTCTGGTCTTGCAGGAGCAACAGTCGATGCAAAGCTTGCTCGTATGGGTAGTGGCTTATCCCATTATCAAGATGGAATAATTTCTGCTGTAAATTCCCATGCTCAGGAACGTGGTGTCCGAATTGGAATGACTGCTGAGAAAGCTGCTTCTCTTCTTCTTAAAAAATAGCACTTGTATTAAGACTTACAGACATTCGTAAAAATACGCTTAATGAGTTGACCCAATCACTTACTGGCGGTTTAATGAGTACCGATACATATTCGGTCAGCATTGTGCTGACCGTTCCAAAGAGGGGAAAATATGAAAAGTAAATTATGGAAATTACTTGCAATTTTTGCTGTCTTGGGGCTAGTTGCAGTTGGCTGCGGAGATGATGATGATTCTTCAAGTGGCTCTGCAAGCGAAAGCTCAAGCAGTGAAAGCTCAAGCAGTGAAAGCTCAAGCAGTGAAAGCGCAAGCAGTGAAGCAGCTGCAGAAGAAGAAGAATGCGAACTAGCTCGTGGTGTTACCGATGACAAAATCCTATTTGGGTCATCACAACCTATGACTGGAAACCTAGCTGCTTTGGGAGAACAAGCTGTTCTCGCAATGGAAGTAACTAGAGATAGAATAAACGATGGTGGCGGCGTCAACGGAAGAATGATTGAGTTCATTGTCCAAGATGATGCTTACAACCCAGAGAAAACCGTTTCTAACGCCCAATACTTTATTGAGCAAGAGAATGTTTTCGCCATTTGGGCAAGTATCGGTTCAGCAACTCTAAAGGCTGCTCTTCCTCTTCATGACGAATCAAATACACCATCATTGTTCCCATGGGCTCAAGATTTGAGCTTCTATGATGTGAACAATCACCCACTGTTTTTCTCAGTTAACCCGCCAGCTTACGCCCAAACTAAAGGTTTCGGAAACTACCTAGTAGATAACTTCGGAACTGATGGAATCAAAGTCGGACTGATGACAATTAACTCAGTTGACGGCGAGCAAACTGTGCAAGGATTCAAAGACAGCACTGGTGGAGACCTCCTTACTGATGAACAAACTTGGGAACGAGATTCAACGACATACGGTCCTCAAATACTTTCATTTATTGACTCAGGAATAACAGATGTTTACGTTGGAACTGGCGATACACAATTCGCTCAATTCCTTCTTGAAGCTGACCAACTAGGTCTAGATGCCAGATTCTGGGGTTCTACAGGAACAATTTCTGCGAACACGATTGAGCTCGCAGGTGAATTGTCCGAAGGCGCATATGGCGTTAACGTGATTTCTTCAGCTACAGGTGACAAGCCTGGCCTAAACGAATATCGTGAGGCGATGTTTGCTGCAGGAGCCGAAGAAGCACAAATCAGTACCGCTAGCTTGCTTGCATACACTGGAGGATTAGTCCTCGAAGAAATGCTAACACTAGCAGGTGAATGTCTAACTGTAGAAAGTTTTGTTGCTGCTGGTGAAAGCATCAAAAACTTCGAAACAGGTGGAATTATGCGTCCGCTTAACTTCTCGGCTGATAACCATCTTGGAAACAACGATGTAATCATCTTGCAAGTTCAAGACGGAGCATGGGAAGAACTAGTAGTAGGTCAAGAGTAACCGCTTACTGAATAATTAATTAAGGCTTGTTTAGGGCCTCAAATGGGGCCCTAAACAAGCCAAATTTCCAACGTCGGGAGAACGATGGTTGACTATATCCAAATAGCTTGGCAAGGTCTTGTATCAGGTTTTGCATACGCATTAATTGGACTTGCCCTTGTCATGGTTTACAAAACAGCACGTATCCTTAATTTCGCTGCTGGAACAATGGCCGGAATATCTGGTTTCCTTGCGCATTGGTGGGCAGCCGAACAGGATATGCCATTTGGAGTGGCAATTCTATTTGCAATGATAATGACAGGTGCAGGAACTTACGTTATTGAAAGACTGACAGTAAGGCCACTTGTTAAATTAGGCGATTTCCTGCCGATTGTTATCATGACGTTGGGAGTAGAAGAATTTCTCGCAAACGTTTCGCTACTATGGTGGGGCGGAACCGCTCGTCGATATCGAGTTCCCGGAGATATTGACCGGATAAATTATCTCATAGGTGATTTCAGACTGAATGCCTGGCATCTCGTTGTAGCAATAACCACCTTCCTTACTCTCTCTATTGTTGGTTATATTATCAACCAAACTGAACTAGGTTTAGGAATGAAAGCTTTTGCTGAAGATCAAGACGCAGCAAAACTTATGGGAATCAAAGAGTCTACTGTATCAATTTGGACTTGGGTCCTCTCGGCCTTGGTGGGAGGGGTGACCGGAATAGTTTTTGCACCGGTTCTTTTCTTGCAACAGGACTACATGAATATTATCTTTATCAAAGGCTTCGTCGCTGCTATTCTTGGAGGCTTCCTGAGCCTCTCAGGCGGCGTTGCTGGCGGCCTACTTCTTGGAGAACTAGAAGCATTTACGATCAAATGGGCACCTAGAGAATTTGCTGCAGCCCTTCCAGTGGTAATTGTATTTATAGTCCTATTAATTCGACCCCACGGACTCTTCACAAGAGAGAAAGGACATGAACGAGTATGAGTGACAACCCAGAAATCCAAGAAAATGCTCTTCAACGAGCAGGTATACCGTTACCAAAGTTTCTGAAAAAAAATCATTACTTCGGATTCCTAGGAATACTACTCATTTACCTATTAGCCGGAACATATTCGCAATACTCTCAAACAATTATGAACACAATAATCTTCGCGATTATTGGTGCCAGCCTCATCGTGGTATTTGGCATGGCGGGCCAATTGACATTAGGTCATACGATTTTCGTTGCTGCTGGTGTCTTCTTATCTGCAAACATAACTACGGTTTGGAGCCGAGGGCTTGAAACTGAAATACCAATCGCTTTCGGAGTGGCATTTTTATTGGGACTCTTAATTGGTTTCCCCAGCTTAAGGGTTAACGAACTTTATTTAGCTCTCGCAACCTTCGCTGTCGCTTTCGTCGGGGTACAGGTTCTGTTTGAGTGGAAACAATTCTCCGGAGGTGGCTCTGGCAAGCCAGTAGGCAAGCTAGAGTTGTTCGGTTATGAATTCTCCCGTGGACCTACACTAGTTCGAATAGCCCTTATCTTGATGCTGATTACCTTCTGGATAGTTGGAAATTATCAGGATGGGCGAACTGGTAGGGCATGGAATGCATTGAGAACAAGCGAAACTGCAGCTCGTGCAGTAGGGTTACCTGTTGCTTGGCTCAAAATACTTTGTTTTGCTATAGGCGGAGGTCTAGCAGCTATTGGCGGAGTATTATATGCTCACACTCTTCGCTTTGCGATCCCCGAGAATTACGGTGTTAGCCTATCTATCATTGTTGTCCTCGCTCTAATTATCGGCGGGAAACATAGACTGATGGGTGCTGTTCTGGGAGCTGCTTTTGTGAAATGGCTGCCTGAACTATCGCGCGACGTTCAGGAATATGAAGGATTAATCTATGGTGGAACCCTAATTATCTTGACGCTCATTGCGCCAGATGGTCTTGTAGGGATGTTTGAGTGGGTTGCCGATCGCATAACGAACGCCAGGCGATCCGAGAAAGATGGTAAAGGAGATCAAACTTCAAAAGCTTCTTCTGTACCGCTAGAGTCCCTATTTCTTGCTCCCCTATCATCTTCAGAACCTAAAGGAAATTTAATTGTTAGTAATGCTGCAGTTTCATTTGGTGGCGTAAGAGCTGTTAACGGTGTTTCCTTTGAAATACCTGCAGGAGGAGTAACGGGTTTAATTGGCTCTAACGGGGCAGGAAAAACTACCTTGTTTAATGCCATCACAGGACACGTCAAAGGGGCAGAGGGCAAATTTGTACTTGATGGGATAGAAATCTCTCAAAAACCTATCCATACAAGAGCCCTAGCAGGCGTAGGGAGAACTTTTCAAAACCTCAATCTCCATGATGATCTAAATGTTCTTGAACATGCTTTATTAGGTCTTGACCGAAATATTGGGTACGGTCGAATTGCTGAATCATTTAGATTACCTTGGGTACTTCGCGAAGAAAGAAATGCGCACTATCTCGCAGCTGAACTTTTAGACCATATGGATCTCTTAGAGTATTGGGACGAGAAAGTTGAAGATCTCCCATATGGTCTTCAGAAAAGAGTTGACGTTGTTAGAGCCCTAGCAGCAAACCCTTCAATTCTTCTTTTAGATGAACCAGCAGCAGGACTACCTACAGCTGAAGCGCTCGAGATGATGAAAAAAGTCCAAGAGTATGCTAACCATATATCGGCTGGAGTCCTGATAATCGAACACAACGTGGAATTAGTAGCTGATGTAAGCGACAGAATCTTGGTGCTTGATGCTGGGCAAACTATTGCTGACGGAACACCAGAAGAAGTAACTAGGAATGAGCAAGTTATAGCTGCTTATTTAGGAACATAATATGAGTGGATTAAAAATAAAAGATTTAAAAGTTGGATATGGCAGAAATGAAGTAATTCATGGATTGGATTTAGAGGTTGGACCTGGCGAGAAGGTTGCTTTGTTAGGCGCCAACGGGGCAGGTAAATCAACGGTTCTCAAAACGATTTCGGGCCTTCTAACCCCATCAGAAGGAGTGATATCTTTCAATGACGACGAAATAGGTGGCTCAAGCCCTTCCGCTCTCGTCGATAAAGGGGTCATCCAAGTTCCTGAAGGACGTCGCGTATTCCCAGGTTTAAATGTGGAAGATAACCTAAAGGTAGCCAATTACGGTAAATCTCCCGAATTTCTTGAAGAGGGGCTTGAAACCGTTTACAAGAAGTTTCCCATCCTTGAGGAACGAAGAAAGCAAGCCGCAGGCCTCCTTAGTGGTGGTCAGCAACAGATGCTTTCTCTCAGTAGGGCAATAATTGCGAAACCGAAGTTGCTATTAATAGATGAAATGTCACTAGGGTTAGCACCTCTCCTCGTAAAGGAATTTTACGAACAGTTAGGTGATCTATTCTCAGAAGACGTTACTCTTCTCCTAGTCGAGCAAAACGCAGGTCTAGCGCTAAAGTATTGTTCGCGATTCTACGTTCTTAGGAATGGTGAACTTGTGCTTCAAAGCGATTCAGCCGAATACGTAGATAACCCAGTTGCCCTTCAGTCGGCATATTTGGGTGTTGATGCGTAAACCGAACTAAATAGGCTTGGAGATCAGTGGCAAGAATAGACATTCCTGACGGTGAAGATGTTGAAAGAATCCGCTTATGGAAAATGACTGACGGCCTTAGCGGCGCCATTGACGGATTTCGTATAGCAACTCATGATAAGACACTTCTTTCGAGAAGAGTTCGAGAGGTTGCAAGGATGCGAATAGCCGTAATTAATCAATGCCCCATATGACTTGATACTCGTAGTGCGTCGGGTGCGGACAAGAAACTTTCCGAAGAGGAATACCTTCAGATTATTAATGGTAAGGAGCCAGCAACATTAGATACCCAAGAGTCTTACGCATATCGTTACGCTGAAAAATTTTGTAGTTCTCCTGAATCCATGGACGATGTATTTTTTCAGAATCTCAGAAGGTGCTTTTCTGATGGTCAGATAGTTGATTTATCTGGTTACGTTGCTTTTTGTTTGGGTATTGGCCGGGTGTACAAAGTTCTAGATGTGGCAAACGAATGCCCAGTCGTTCATTGACCTGATTTTTTTCAAATTCTATGGTCTGGTTCGAAGATCACGCTTCAATATCTTACCTGTTGAAGCTTTAGGCAATTCGGGGACAAATTCAACAAATTTTGGCTTTTGATAACTAGCTAAGTTCTCTTTTGCGGTAGCCATGATGTCATCTGAAGTCAGGGTGTATCCTGGCTTTGCTACGACAAATGCCTTTACTGATTCTCCCCATTCGTCATCGGGAACCCCAATCACCGCCACCTCCAGTACGCCCTCGTTTTTTCCAATTGCTTCCTCAACCTGAACGGAGTAGATATTCTCACCACCAGAGATGATCATATCCTTAGCTCGATCAACGATATAGCAATAGCCTTCAGAGTCCCAGGTTGCGATGTCGCCTGTCCACATCCACCCATTACGAATCGTTTGCTGTGTTAAATCAGGTCTACCAAAATACCCCAACATATTTGCCTTTGACTTGACAATAATTTCTCCGGGCGAATTGTTATCTTGGGGAACTATGTTCCCTTCGGTATCAACTATTCTGACTGAAGTGACAAAACCTTCCCTACCACACGAACGAAGTCTTTCAGGATGAAGATTTTGATTTATTGCTGCATAATGATCTTCTTGGCTTAGAAAAGTCATTGTTGTTCCCTCGGTTTGACCGTATCCCTGAATCAAACTGCAAGGAAAGGACTCTAGCGCCTCTCTGATTACCCTTGTTGGCATTGGGCCACCACCATATTGAATATTCCTAAGTGATGTCAGGTTATACGACTGGAAATTCGGAACAGACATCATCCAATTAAGCATTGTTGTAACGCCCAAGAAAGCTGAAACCTTCTCTTCCTGTATCAGAGTAAGGGCTAGTGCTGCATCGAAATTCATTAATACTAACGGGCATCCGTGAGCATGATAATTCATTGCCAATACGATAGGAATGTGAAACATTTGACCTGTGAGCATGTAAACGTCTGAGGGGACTATACGTTCAGCAACTGTTTGATTCTGCATCCCGTACCAAACACTTTCGTGAGAATGCAGCGCGCCCTTAGACTCACCTGTTGTGCCACCCGTATAGAGAATAAAAAATGGGTCCTCTCCTCCAATATCTCCTGGCTGAGATGATCTTTCCACCGTCTTTTTTTCCACTAAAGACTCGAACGAACCGTCTCCCATATCTCCGTACTCAAACCAGTCATTTACTAAACTTGTACCTGCTTTCACTTGACTGGCTAATCCAGTTAAGTAGCCTTCGACAACCATCGCTACTGGTTTCCCATTCTCAATTATCTTGATTATCTCTGGAGCAGATAAACGCCAATTCATAGGTTGTGCTATGAGCCCTATTCTTCCGCATGCGTAGAAGAGAGCAAGATGTTCTATCGAGTTCCTGCTCAAAATTCCAACCCGATCTCCTTTGGTCAATCCACAGGAGATAAAACTCTGGGATATTTTGTTCACGAGCAACTCAAGCTCTAAGAACGTTATTCTTTTATCATTCTCCGCATCAATTACAGCTATCTTTTGGGGAGTTAAACGTGCCCATTTCTGTGGTATGAAACCAATATTCACTTTTGTTATAGTCCTTGCTGTCCGGCTTCGCGAAGAAATGGCATCGGATCAGAATGCGGAGGATCATTGGCTGTCGAGCCTGTTGTAAGCCCCCCATCGACCACTAAACAATGGCCGTTAGTATTCCCAGATTCAGTTGAGGCGAGGTAGAGTGCCGCATTCGCTATATCTAAAGGCATGCCAGGCCTGTTCAGGATAGGTGATTTAGCTTTGACTATTTCACTTACTTCATCAAGCGCTTCATGGTTATCAGTATATGCTGCAGCTACCAATGGCGTAACCGTTGACCCTGGGGCAATGCAATTTACCCTAACTCCTGACCTGCATAATTCAGCGGCTACGTTTTTTGTCAAACCTACAACGCCGTGTTTTGCAGCAGCATAAACATGGGGACCAAGCCCGCCTGTCACTCCTGCAGTGCTGGCAACATTGATGATAGAACCTGACTTTTGCTCTTCCATATATGGAGCTGCATATTTCATTCCAAGAAATGTTCCGAAGAGGAGGATATCCAACGTAGCTTTGAACTCTGATGCTTCTATAGAAGCTATAGGGCCCCGAGAACCTACGATACCCGCATTGTTCATGACTACATCTAAACTTCCATAAGAGGAAATAGCTGTTCTCATGAGTTCTTCAACATCTTTTTCTTCAGTTACATCACAGTATTTAAATGTTGCTCTATCTCCGATATCATCAGAAAATTTTTCACCAAGTTCCTGTTGTATATCTCCGATAACGATAGATGCCCCCTCCTCAAGAAATCTTTCAACAGTCGCTTTCCCTATTCCGGATGCTCCTCCAGTTACTACAGCTACTTTGCCTTCTAGTCTCATCTTCCTCCTTACACTTATTCCTGTGGATTGATCTTCCCTACTCTTTGCCATGCAAAAATAGCTGCAAAAAGCAAGGCTCCAGTACCTATCCAAGAATAGGCAAAGGTTCCTGTCCAGTCCACAATGAAGCCGAATAAAGGTGGCGAAGCTAACGCCCCGAGATAGTAGCCGGTCATTGTAATCCCAGTTGCTTTACTGATAGAAAAGGGGGCTTTGTCAACGATACAAGCATGCATTGTCCCGATAGCGGATAACTGTGTCGATACGCCGATGGTTGCTCCAGTAATTACGAAGAACATACCAAGTGAAGGGCCTAGACTTACGAAGAAAACAGCAATTGTTGAGATGGATAATAACGCTATAAGTAAGTTGATCCTATTTCTGGGTCCTAACCTGTCAGCAAATAACCCATTACATATCATCATTACCACTCCGGAAAAACAAGCTATCGAAGTGATACCTCCAGCAAGCCCCGAACTTGCGTCCATAGAATCCTCTAAGTACGAAACTATCCATGAATAAAGTGGCTGAGATCCGGCGATAAGCAAAAAAGCAGCTATTCCAAACCAGAAGAAATTCGTAGGTAACGTTCTTGCGTTGCTCTTCTGGACGCTATTTACTTTGAGATTTGGGATTACGAACAGCGCAGAAATTCCAACAGCAATAGCTACTATTCCATTAACCAACAGGATATGTTCCCACTTCCATTGTGATGCGGACCAAGGGCCAATGGCTGACGCTAATGCTGCCATGAAGGGAACGCCAGCGGTCTTAATAGACATTGAGAAGGTCCTTTTGTCTTTGTCAACTTCTTTCCCAATGGCAACATTAGTTCCTGTATTAGAAAGCCCATATGCTGCTCCGGCCAAAATACTTGAAATTACCCAGATGATGTAGGTACCAACTATCGCAATTGAGAACGAGCAGATAGCTACGATGGCCATATCAATGGCAATTGCAGCACGAGGGCCGATTTTTTCGGTTATTTTACCTGTGAGAATAGATCCCAATCCTGTAGATCCAAAATATATACCGACAATTAGTCCTACTTTGCCTTTAGAGACAAGTAATTCTTCGCTTAAAACTGTAGCCAAAAAACCTGGGAAAAAACCTAATGAAGCACCGATGCCTACAGCTCCCGCCGATACAGCGACAAGCCCTCTTTCAGAACTTCTCACTAGAGCTTATTAAGGTCGAGTTCAAACGAGTTTGGCTGAGAATCATTCACGAATTTCTGAAGCTATCTGCTCGCGTAGGCGTATCTTTTGTATTTTTGTAGCGGACATTGGCCATTCTGAAACGAATCGGACATAACGGGGAATCTTGAAGCTTGAAAGATGCCCATTGCAGAAATTAATTATTTCATCCTCCGTAGCAGACATTCCCTCTTTCAACTGAATGAAAGCTGCGGGGACTTCTACGTATTTTTTGTCTGGGGCAGAAACAACTTGGGCTAGTTGAACAGCTGGGTGATGAGATAAGAATCCTTCTATTTCAGCAGCTGCAACATTCTCACCACCGACTTTAAGCATGTCCTTTATCCGCCCATGATATGTAACTCTCCCCTCTTCATCTAACGAGCACAAATCACCGGTTCTGAACCATCCATCTTCCGTAAAAGCTTCTTGATTTTTTTCTGGAGCGTTATGGTAACCCTCAAATACGCAATAACCCTTTATGAGAATTTCACCCTGAACGTGGGGTCCAAGAATCTCGTCATTCTCAGGATGTCGAATTTGAGCCTGTATACCCCTAAAAAGCCTCCCCGAGGTTTGTGTTCTGTTCTCTAGAGAGTCCTCAACGTGACCAAAAGAAACTACGCCTCCGCATTCAGTCAGCCCATAAGCACTAATTTGAACTGTATTTGGCATTCGTTCTTGCATAGAAACGAGCAGATCAGCAGGCCCTACATTGTTGACAATTCTCATATTTAAAACATCAGCGTCATAATCTTCATGGTTTAGCAAGGCTTCCATTATTGTTGGAAAGCTTGCAAAGTTGAGAGTTGCTTTTTCAGACTTCATGTAAGACAGAGCAAGCTTTGGTTCAAAGTATTCCATTGTTAGTAAGGCAGCTCCGGCATCAATACAGGCAATGAGAGGCAGCACGAAACTCATATGAAACATTGGTAAGGGGTCCCACATTCTATCAGTTTCTGTTATCGCAAATCTGCTCCTACCTGCTTCTACAGCTGGTCTCACCAGTGCTTCATGTGTAATGGGGCAACCTTTGGGGTTTGCAGTCGTTCCAGATGTGTACATCATCATCGCTATGTCACGGATTTGTAGGCGGGAACGGCTTATTTCTATTTCTTCAGCACTTATTTGATCGCTAAATGATTCGAAGGTTTTTGTATCAAGCATTCCTGTTGGCATGCGTTCACCAAACAGAACAATTGTATTTAGGTTTTGAGCTTTCTCAAGGTTAAGTTCCATCGGATTATCTTGGTTGGCTAATTCAGGAAATGATTCTTGGAGTAGAGAAACAAAGTCTACATGCTCAACGATACGGTCCGTTGTAGCGAGAACCTTTAACTGAGCGTCATCGATAACATAGGCTAATTCTTTAGCTTTATAACGAGCGTTTATTGGAACAGGCACAGCGCCAATAAGCTGACTTCCAAGAAGAAGGTCTACGAATTCTAGACAATTTGACATTAATATGCCTACTGAATCGCCGGCATCAACACCTAATGCTTTAAGCGATCTAGCTGTTTTGGATGCTCTTTCAAAAAGTTGACTGTAGGTTGTTCTTGAATCCGGAAATACTACGATGTCTGAATCAGGGTATTTATTAACTGCCCTGGCTAATAAGTCTGGAAGCGTATAAACATCAGAAACTACTAACAATGATCCTCCTCAGGAAGAGATTTGATAAGATGCGGAAATACATCTGGAGATCCGCATGTTGACACCTAAAGAGGTAGCCGAAAGACATATTACCGCAGTCAAGGGCGGAGACCCATTCCTAATGGCAGCTGACTACGCAGATGATGCGATTCTGATCCGAGGGAACGATACATACACAGGAAAGGTCGAAATTTATGATTATTTCAAAAGTGTTCCTAGTCGTTTAGGATCAGCAAAGGTTGAATTTACGAATGTTGAAATTAAAGAAGACACAATAGTATTTGACTGGCTTATCTCCAACAGTCCGACGAATGCTTCCGGCCAAGATCACTTGTTAATTGCAAACGGCCTCATCGTCAAACAAGAAGTTTTTTTGCAAAATTCAGATTTCTAGGATCTACCCTCCATGATACCGTCTGCGCCAGGTAGCCAAGAGGCAACTCCTGATACTGGGATTGCACAAATTACCGACTCAACAATTTCAGCTTCAGTGGCCCCAGCTTTTCGGGCACCGTTTGCGTGAACATTTACAAACCTTGATGAGAATTCAGCAGCATTAACAGTACAAAGAAGCAACTCTACATTCTTTGCATCTAAAAGATTTTCGGCGAGACTAAATTCACGCATCAGCACATAGCCTTCTAAAGCTCTTGGCGCTTCATCAGCCATCAATTTGACGTAAGGAGGAATAAACCCGAAATATTGCTCGAAGTATTCAAGACAACTTTCACGATCCACAGGGTAAGTCGGGATTGAGTCATTGCTTATATCTATTTCGTCAGAAAATACTCTGTTGACTGCTTCAGTAAATCTTGCATAAACTTCTTCGCCTCTACTAATAAAAACCGTTAAGGCTGCCCCGCGAGAGTCATTTAGTGTGAGACCTAGTTCTTTGCTTCTTTCTAATTCGTTGTAAAGCAAACCCTCATGCCCTTTAACCGCGGCTGCAGACGCCATAAACAGTGCTTTAGCCCATGCTGGCAAAGCACCATCGCGATCTGTAACATCTCGCATTCGAGCATAACCTTCTGCAAATTTTTGCGATTTGGCGGCGATTTCTCCAGTGTTTAGAACTTGGCTACCTAAACTTCCGTGATCTGCATTTTCTGACATAACTCTCCTTTATAATTTAGAAACCTCACCGCCATCTATGACGAAACAAGAACCTGTAACGAAAGAAGAAACTGGTGATATTAAATAAGCAACAAGCGGTCCGATCTCTTCAGGGTCACCCATTCTTCGTTGAGGAATTTTTTTTAGTCGTGCTTTTAGAATAATTTCATCCTCAAGAACAGCTGATTGTGCTGATGTCGCGAAAGCGCCAGGTGCAACGACATTGACTCTTATATCGTGACGAGCCCATTCAGCAGCTATAGATTCCGTAAAACGCATTAAAGCACCTTTCGACGAAGAATAAGACGCCAAGGAAGCTTTGCCTTTTAAACCTGATGTTGAAGCAATGTTGACAATAGACCCTTTCGTCTCATTAGAAACGAAATATTTAGCTGCATCTTTTGAAATCAGTGCAGGTGCAATCAAATTTACCGCAAACACTTCTTCCATTACTGAAATATCACTGGAGATAAAATTTTCTGCTGGCGCAATCCCAGCGTTATTTACTACGGCGTTTAATGCGCCAAATCGATCGAGTGTTTGGTCGACCAAAGTAGTAACAGCATTTTTATCTGCCATATCGCAAATAATTGAATATATTTTTTCGGGAGCGTAGGTTGACAATTCTTCTAACGAATCCTTAGACCTTGCTACTGCGACTACAGAAGCCCCTTCATCAATAAGGTGTTTGCAAATTGCTTTACCCAACCCTCGGCTTGCTCCAGTAACTAGGACGACATGATTATCAATTTCAAGATTCATCTTTATACTCTGACATCAAACGCGCAGTAATTCCCAAGCGCAATACTTCAGATGCCCCTTCATAAACTCTCATTGGTCGTGCTTGTCTATAAAATTTTTCAATTTTTGAACCGCGGATTAATCCCCATCGACCCATTGTTTGCACGCAACGATCCACTACTCTGGTGGCCGCCTCTGTTGCTGCTAGTTTCGCCAGTGACGATCGGTCAAGATTTTTTCCTGGATCAACGCTAGCAAGTGACGCTGTTTGATAGGTTAGATATCTTGAAGATTCCAGATCTGCCCAAGAATCAGCTAGTAGTGTCGCAACTGGTCCGTGCTTGGCTAAAGGTCTTCCAAACTGCTCTCGATTGCTACAGTGTTTCACTGCTTCGCGCAAAGCACCTTCCATAACTCCTAAAGCCGCTCCAGCTACCGATATTCGAAAAACTGATAACGTTGCGAGAACATGTCTAAATGCTGCCCCAGGTTCACCGAGTCTAGAACTCTCGTTGAGCACTACATCATTAAATTCTAGGTCACCAAGTACATGTGGAGCGATAATTTCAGGCGAGGGCGTAGATGACAAACCTTCCGAGTCCCCTGGTACAAGGAAAAGCGAATACCCATCACCCTCCCTAGCCAACGTCGTGTAGAAAGCGGCTACTCCAGCATTAGAAATAAAAGACTTTGCGCCGTTAAGTATTAGTTCGTTCCCTTTTCTATCTACAGTTGTAGTTATACCCTTAAGGTCAGAACCTGCTACTGGCTCAGTCAATGCCAATGCTGCCAAGGCTTCGGATTTTGAAACTGCTGGCAACCATTTTTCTTTCTGTTCCTCACTACCAGCCATAGAAATTGCGTAACTACCTATTCCTTGCAAAGCAAATAGTGAGTCAAGGTGTGAAGATGTTCGCATGAATCTTTCTCTCGCTAAACAAACAGCAAGAGGGTCAACACTATGGAAACGACCGCCATACTCATGGGGAACCATTAAAGATGAGAGTCCGCTATTTTGAAGGGCTTGGAGGATGGGTTCGTACAACACGCTTGATTCGTCTGCTTTCAAAGAATATGGCTCGACGGCATTGGCTAATTCGTTGCAGTCATTGATTACCTCTTTATATTTTGAATCAAGTTCGAACATAGAAGACATTGGTTCCTTTGCTTTATTTATGTACCTTTGTCATTCTAGACCGATTTTTAGATGACAAAAAGAGAACTACACTATAAAATAAAGAGAAATTATATATTGGAGGAAACATGGCAATAACAGAGGTATTTAAACCTGCTGATGAACTAGGAGAAATGACCCCTGAAGAATTTGTCAGTTTAATCAGGGAAGAATGCATGAAGCCCGCAATGGGCATGTACAACCACCCGTTCGTTCAAGGGCTAGAGGATGGTTCTGTTACTATTCCCCAACTGCAAATCTTCACAGAGCAGTTTTACCTTCACATTTCCAAAATGCTCCCCTGGATAGGAGCTATATATGTTAGGTGCCCACATGAAGAAGTCAGGACGGCTCTAGTCAAAAACCTTGCTGAGGAATGCACAGGGTTTGAGAGCAACACTGCAGCTCACCCTGAATTGCTTTTAGAATTTGCTAAAGCACTAGGTTCTGATGTGGAACAAATCAAAAATGGTGTTCAACTTCCCGCAGGGCGAAGAATAACAGAATACTTTGAATTTATGGGTCTGTGCAGAGAATGGTTTGTTCCGCTTTCAGCTATAGGCATCGGTCTTGAGTCATTTGTCCCAGATACATTCACTCGCATGGTCGCTGCACTAAAAGAAAACTACGGAATGACAGATGAACAAGTCATCTTCTGGTCGATGCACATTCTTGCGGACCAAGACCATGGTGATGAAGGAATAGAAATGGTTTCTGACTTTGCTATCACAGGCGAACAACGTAAAGCTGTTTTTGACTGCACGATAGAAACGAGTCGACTTTTCTATGACCTATGGAACCTTTATACACTTAGATAACTTCAGTAGATAATTGAAATCATAATTTTTCAAACACCCAAAATATCGACTTCCTAGAATTCCGAAACATTCCAACAATTGTTGTGAAAATCAATAAGTTATTGCTCTTGTCGGACACAAGGTAGCTGCTTCTAAAATTTGGCTTTCAAAATCTTCTGTAGGCTCTGCAATAAGAACTTTCGCTTCCATGGGTCCAGCTATCACGAACAAGTCCGGCGCTACCCGGGCGCAATATCCAGTTCCTTGACAAATTTCATGGTCAACTTTGAGGTTAAATTTCTTTTCTGCAGTCATTACAAGTTATTTAAAGATATTGGGAAACGACCATAAGCATCGTGATAGCTTAATTCCGTATAAGTAGGCAGATCATTTGGATCTATTTCAATACCAGCTTCGAATAGTGCTGCAGCGATATTGACTAGAGTTCCATCAGTCCCTTCATCGTTATCTGTTCTAGCAGATAGACCAGTAACTAGAGTTCGCCCAATACACGTATGCTCACCACCACCGAAAGCAAAGCCCCAAGGTTTGACATTCGGTGTTTCCCTATATGGATTAAAAGACCTTGCGTCATCACCAAAAACCGTGACATCCCGATTAGCCGGTGTGAATAGACATGCGACTCGTTCACCTTCTTTGATCTGGATACCATTACTTAAAGTAATATCTTGTAGGGCTATACGTAGTAAAGCTGGTGATGGGAGATGCAGCCGGATAGCTTCATGGCCGGCTTGTTTCAGGAAATCTTTATCAAATCTCTTTTCGTAATCTTCCGGATGTTCTTGAAACCATTCATGTAAATGAATCATTAAATGCGGAACTGCATGAGTTGTCGTTTGGCTGGAAGCAACGAGGTACAAAGTTGACTCTCGAAGTGGTAGCTCTTCATCCCAATTCTCGTCCCAATGTAAATACATTAAAGTAATTAAGTCTCTTGGCAATTCTTCCTCTTTCAAATTACCGTTTTTGAAATCGTTGATTAAGTTCTTTCTTCTCTCTACTGAAGGTCCGTAGAAATCTTCAATAAATCCTTGACGAATTTCAAGAATTCGTGAAATAACTTCGTCATGATTCTCTGTAGACCACTCTACTGTTGCACCTGTTCCTAGTTGCTCTATATAATTTCTGAAAGCATCGGTTCGTTCTTGGGTATCAACGCCATCTATTCCAGTTGTGACAGCAGAAATCCTTGCGAGCATCGTCCGAACTAAAGCACAAAGATCCGACCGGACTACTCCATCTTCATCCCTATTCTCTTTACATTCCTCGAGGGCTTTTGATATTAAGGGAAGTAACTCTTTATGTTCGTAATACTCAAGTGCTTCTTTCCGAAATAAGGGAGCCTGTAGTCTCCGACGTTCAAAATGCACATCATGGTCAATGGTCAATAGTGAATCTCCGAAGAAGGGTTGACTCTCTTGATGTGAGCCTTGACGAAAATGTTTTGATCTTAGAATTTCGTC
>DDNP01000019.1 GCA_002341185.1 Candidatus Neomicrothrix sp. UBA2517
GAAAACCATCACCTAACGCATTCATATTAGGAATTCATTGTGCTTTATTGGGCAGCGACGATTCCTTGTCCACAGTTCACCGCAACAGTGAGAGGCGAATTGGTGAATAAGTCGTCTCCTGCTGCAAGTGACCAATTCACATCTATACCGTTAGAAAGAACTGTTACACCCAGGCTATTAGTGTTAAAGCTGTTGTTATTAAAAGTACCCGTGAGACTACATAAATTATGATCTGCTACTCCATTTACTTTGAGAGTGCAAGAGCCGTGACTGCAATTTTCTTCTAGGTCAAAGCCTACTGAGGTAAAGCCCTCGAACTGCATGAAATCAGCTATGTCGCAGCAGAGGCCACCTCCCCCTGCTTGTCCGGAAAGGAATCCGTCAATTGTCGCTCCGAGTTCAGCACACTGCCATGAGTTGCTCAACGTGGCGACGAATTCTTCATCGTTGCAGCTTAATCCTGCGAGCGCTCCGTCAGACCCTGATGCACCAGCTACACCGGCTGCACCGGTGGCACCTGTCGCACCGGTTGAGCCAGCCGGCCCTTGAGGTCCTTCAGGTCCTTGCTCTCCGACTGCTCCTTGCTCACCGGAAGGTCCAGCGGGTCCTGCTGGTCCGGCTGGACCTTGAGGCCCTGCGGGGAGGCTTGCGAGTTCTGATTCAAGAGCCGCAATGCGCTCCTCAAGATCAGAAATATCTGACTGCAATGTGAGCTCTACCGTATCAGTTTCAGATTCTTGACTTATAGGTTGATCTGCTTGCGACTCATTTCCGCTATCACTGCTACACGCAATGAACGCAAACACACTAAGGCCAAGCAAAGTGAACGTTAATTTTTTCATTTTTACCTTTCAAGGTTTCCTATGGGGAGTCTGAACTCTTTTCTACCTAAATGGCAAGCTCCCAAAATAGAAGGTATTGACAATTAATCATGTGTTAACAAAATGTAAACAAGTAAAGCTCAAGTGGAAGCCACTTGTTTCGTTGATTATGTTGTAAGTTAACCGCAACAAAGGAGAAAATATGCCTCATTATATGATTAGTGGCTCGTACAACGCTGAAGGAGCGAAAGCTTTAATCGCTGAAGGCGGCACTGCTCGCCTTGAGCAAGCCAAAGGGTTGATTGAGTCTCTCGGAGGAACCCTCGACTCGATGTTTTTTGTCTGGGGAGCCGACGATATCGTCGGTTTTTGCGAAATGCCTGACGATGCAACCGCCGCTGCAGCGACCCTTGCCGTATCTGCATCCGGAACCGTATCAGTTAGCATCACACCTCTACTTACACCAGGTGATATTGATGCTGCAGCCGAAAAAGTAGGCGGAGCAACCTATCGGGCACCAGGAAATTAATCTGTACAAGGTACAAAATAGGAATTGAGGGAAGGGGCACCATGCTTCTCCCTCAATTCTTTGCCCTCTTTCGCCCAAGGTGAACCGGACCATCTTCAGTGGCCATTTAGCTAAATGAAGTAAATGCATCCATTCTCATCGGTGTGTATAACTCCCATGACCCATAAGCAACCTAGAAAAATCCCACAATAAACCTACGCCCTTTACAATACTTGATCTTTGTTTCCGTTTTTTTGTGAGAATGTTAATTGATTCAAAACCCTGAATCTATACTAAGAAACACTATTGTTTCTCTTATAGGAGGCTTCAATGATTTTTCACGTTTACCATTACCACAACGAACTCACATGCCCTATCAACGACACTGATTTGTTCCTAAGTTCCTTTGGATCAGTGGTTGACTCTCTTGAAGCGAACAATATAACTGTTATGGGAGCATGGATTGATGGACCCGGCCATAAGTCCTTTTACATTATTGATGCCGATTCAGCAGATGATATACATAACGGACTTCACCCCATTATCGCGAGAGGCACAGCAGTCATAACTCCTGTTGCAGATCTTCAAAAGCGTTCCAAAGAGGTAGCGGAAGGCCAGTAGGACATGAGGCTCTCCGGTAAAATATCAACGAACCCTAAGATGATATGAATATAGGAATTCTCACGGGAGGCGGAGACTGCCCCGGACTGAACGCTGTTATCCGCGCCGTAGTTCGAAAAGCTGAAAAACATTACGGAATGACTGTTTTCGGTTTCCATGATGGCTGGAGAGGCATCCTTGATGAACGATTTGAAGAATTAACAATTGAACGCATGCGAGGCACCCTGCCACGGGGAGGAACTATTCTCGGAACGACACGTGACCACCCATACATGTTCGAGGGAGGGACTGATACAGTCAAAAATGTCTGTTCGAAGTTAGACATTGATTCAGTAATTGTTGTCGGTGGTGAAGGGACACTGTCGTGCGCATTAGAACTACAAAATGATGATGTAGTCAATGTCATTGGGGTACCAAAAACAATTGATAACGATATCGGATCAACCGAAATGACATTCGGGTTCTCAACAGCAGTTGATATTGCAACAGAGGCCATAGATCGTCTCCACACCACCGCTGAATCACATGACCGGATAATGATCGCTGAAGTCATGGGTCGCCATGTTGGCCACATAGCGGCATGGGCAGGAATGGCAGGAGGAGCAACCATAGTCCTTATCCCTGAAGAAAAATTCAACATAGACAGTGTCGCTGAATCCCTCACCCGTCGCCATAACGCCGGCCGATACGCTTCGATTGTCGTTGTTGCTGAAGGCGCATTACCTGAAGAAGGAACTATGGAATTACGCGAACCCGGAGTTGACCAATACGGTCATCAACGCTTAGGCGGAATCTCAAATGTCATTGCCGAAGAAATAGAAAATAGAACTGGTTTCGAAACCCGTGTCACGGTGTTAGGCCATGTTCAACGCGGAGGTTCCCCCAACCCCTTTGATAGAGTTCTCGGAACTCGTCTAGGAATAGCAGCTATTGATGCCGCTAACGATAAGAATTATGGAAAGATGGTTGCTCTTCAAAACGGAGACATCATGACAGTTCCACTTGAAGAAGCTGTTGGGTCATTGAAAGTTGTGAGTCCAGAATTTTGGGACGCTGCGAAAAACTTCTTCGCATAAATCATATCGCTTCAAAATAACCAAATTTCGACACCAACTCAGTTATGTCTAATGGTTGGTCGCCTGATTGGAGCTCTAGGGTAAAAAGCACTTGAATTGGCATAACTTTGTTGTCTAACTGAATGAGAAGTATCGATTCGGTTCGTTTACCAGCATCGATTAGGACCTGAACTAATCCTTCATCCTCGCTCACATAGATGACGTCGCCGACATCGTGACTTGTATCGAGAATTAAACCGAATGGGTCATCATCATCAGAAAAACGCACAACACTTCTTGCGTCGGGCTCTACCTCAGGAATTATTTCTTCAACGGGGAGTGGCTCCTTACCGCTACTGGTAGCTGCTACTAACGTTGCATACGCTGCGTTTAGAGAGATAACGAGAGTATCACCATCATGACCTTCGTTGATGTCCGGATGCACTGACCGAACTCTGTCTCTGTAGGAAGATCGTATTTCTTCCCATGGTGTGTCACTCTGTACTTCCAAAATTTGGAGAGCTTCTTGCACAGATAACCTTTTCATTACATCACCTCAAATCACTACAGTATTTACCTGTAGTTAATGGCCATTTCCGTATTCGGGTCTCCAGCGATTCGTGTGTGCCACATACGCCGAGGCTTAGACATATTGTAAGGCGTTACGCGATGCATAAGACGCCTATTGTCCCAGACCACAGCATCACCTTCATTCCATTGATGGAAATATGTTCGTGATTCATTACATGCGAATTCGTTGAGTTGGTCCATGAATTCTTCTGATTCGTTCGCAAGCATTCCGGTTACGTCATGTGCATGTCGACCGAGAAGTAAGTTTGGAAGTTTCGTAAAGGGATGGATCTTTACCAACGGGCGGAGGCAGGCTTCACCATCATGGAAACCGTAAGCATTGTAGGTTCCATCACTGTTCTGTCCATTCGGTAAATAGCCATCGCGTCCCTGACTGTAATAATAGGAATGATAAGCGGATAAGGAGCTAACCTTTTCTTTCATTGACACATTCATCGCATTGTAAGCAGCTCTCATGTCTGCCCATCCTGTGAGACCGCCTTCCTTAGGAACAATATCAGCACTAAATACGGCTCCTCGCGCTTGAATAGGCATATACGTGCTGTCATGGTGCCAACCCTCATTTCCACGGATCACTTTTACGACATCATCAGCTGGGTCTTGATGAATGATGCCGTCTTTCCCTAGATTACTGATTGCTGTTCGAGGGAATTCAAGAGCACCAAATAAGCGAGCGAAATGATCTTGCCCTTTTGGGGAAAGGTAAATATCAGGAAATATAAGAAGCGCCCGTTCGTTCCACAATGACAAAATAATGTTTGAATCTTCGGTTGAAAGATTTAGTAAATCAATTTCAGTAACGACACTGCCAAATTCTGATTCCGTTAGGTGTGTAACTTTCATATTAAATAATCCTTTATCAAGTATCACATACATCGCTCAATAGACTCAATCCTTCACTATTTGGCAGTTAGTCAATGAAAGTGCTTTGATTGTAATACCCTCTAATTTGACTGATATGGTTGATCACGAACGTATTGAACGAGCAATTACCGAAATCCTTTTCGCTATCGGTGAAGACCCTGAACGCGACGGGTTATTGGACACTCCCAAGCGTGTAGCTCGCATGTACGCAGAGGTATGTAGTGGCTTGTCAGAAGACCCATCGCATCACTTGGAAAAGACATTTGATGTTGGCCATGATCATGATGAGCTCATTCTTGTGAAAAATATTCCACTGTATTCATTATGTGAACATCATTTGTTGCCGTTCATCGGTGAAGCCCATGTAGGGTACATTCCCAGCGCAAATGGAAGAATCACTGGCCTATCAAAATTAGCGCGTATCGTTGATGGATATGCTAAACGCCCACAAGTTCAGGAACGTTTAACCACAGAAGTTGCGGATTCTTTACAACGAATTCTTGAACCGAGAGGCGTCATCGTTGTTGTTGAAGCGGAACATTTATGCATGTCGATGAGAGGTGTACAAAAACCTGGATCTAGCACAGTAACAAGTGCAGTCCACGGGATATTTCGTGATGACATGTCCTCTCGCATGGAAGCACTCAGAATGATAGGAAAATCCTGAATCGGAAGTCTACCTTCCCGTTTAGCCAACTATATGTCTAAAAATGAACTAATAGCAGTCACTGGGTCAACAGGTTACGTGGGAGGGAGATTGGTGCCGAGACTACTTGAATCGGGCTATCGAGTGCGATGCGTAACTCGATCCCGAGAATCGTTATCCAACCGATCATGGTCTGAGCAAGTAGAAATCGTTGAAGCTGATCTTCAAAATAAGGAACAGACATTAGCTGCTTTAGCTGGCGCTGATCGAGCTTTTTATTTGGTTCATTCAATGACGGCAGAAAGAAATTTTGCCGAGGCGGAACAAGAGATGGCAAGCATCTTTGTTGAAGCCGCCGATAAGACTGAGCTAAAGCAAGTCGTTTATCTCGGTGGGCTTGGCGAAGATAATTTGGAGAAATCTTTACACCTGCAAAGCCGTCATAATGTGGGCAAAATTCTGGCAAGTGGCTCTACACCAGTAAGTGAACTAAGGGCAGCGGTAATCATAGGCTCTGGGAGTGCTTCTTTTGAAATGCTTAGGTCCCTTGTTGAAGTTCTCCCTATAATGATTGTCCCGAGATGGGTCACCAAAACAAAGTGTCAACCAATATCAATTGGCGATGTCCTGAGGAGTCTCTTGTTCGTCCTCGAGCAGCCTCAAACAGACAATGAAGTTCTAGAAATAGGTGGCTCCGAAGTAGTCACATACCGAGAAATGATGCACGCATACACGAAAGTAGCTGGGTTGCGGCGTCGCATAATCTTACCTGTTCCTGTCCTTACCCCAAGGCTTTCATCCCATTGGGTAAATTTAGTTAGCCCATTACCATTCACACTGGCACGGGCCCTTATCGATTCATTGACGACCGATGTTACTGTCCAGAAAGCTAATGCAACTAAACGCTCCGGAGATCATCAAGATAGTTTGGAAGATGCTATTGGGAAAGCGGTAACTCGCGTTCAAGAACTTGAAATTCCTACTCGATGGTCCGATACAAGCAGTTTCAGGGATCCAGCGCGACCAGAACCTTCAGATCCGGTATGGTCAGGAGGAAAAATTCTTGTCGATAAACGTGAGGTGAAGACCGATATTCCAGAAGAGGCATTGATGCGAACTATTTGCTCAGTTGGCGGTGACAACGGATGGTTTGCATTTAATTGGCTTTGGGCGATACGTGGTTTCGTAGATAAGTTACTCGGAGGTGTTGGTTTACGACGAGGACGACGCCACCCTACCGATTTACGTGTTGGAGATACGGTTGATTTTTTCAAAGTAACCTCCATTACAAATAATAAACTGCAATTATTAGCTGAGATGAAAGTCCCTGGTCACGCTTGGCTCGAGTGGAGCGTTCAAACTGATCATGACGGTAAATGTTTAGTGACTCAACAGGCACTATTCGTACCTAAGGGCGTTCTCGGTAGAGCATATTGGTATCTATTACTTCCAGCCCATATCATCATCTTTTCGCGAATGCTAGGAAATGTCATACAATCAGCTGAAATGCGAAGCGCAAATTAAAGATTTCCAGAAGTCAACCTCCTTGGAAAATAACTGAAGCTCACGCCAAAACAAAGTACCTAAAAATTGACACCCTTTGTATAACCACCATCTACAACGATATTACTCCCATTAATCCAACTCGCCCTTGGAGAAGCTATGAACGACACGACATCAGCCACCTCATGGCCTGCTCCCATTCGCTTCTGAGGATGCATAGCCACGTCCCTTTCATAAATTTCTGGATGGCGAGTTCTGATATCATCCCATCGGTGTCCCTCAATAAAAATGGGTCCAGGAGAAACCGAGTTAGCCCGTATTCCCTCTTTCCCCCACGTTTGCGCCAACTGGGAAATCATTCGAATTGCTGCAGCTTTGGTTGCCCCGTAACTAGGCGAAATCGGAACATCATGATGTTCTATTGCTGTAATAGTTGCAATCTGCACTATTGATGCTGCTTCTGATTGCAAAAGGTATGGTTTTGCTGCTTCATAGAACATGGCATTACCTAGAATATCAATTGCGTAACTTTGGTTCCACGGCTCAGGGCCTTCCCCATGTTGTCCGCTGGCACTAGCATTTCCAATACAGATATCGATTCCACCTAAAGCTGCTGCAGAATTGATAACCCATTGTCTCACAGCATCAGAATCGGAAAAGTCGCATAACTCCCCTACTGCGATACCTATAGAATTGTATGCTTCAAGCGCTTCGTGCAGGTCACTCTCACGCCTACAACAAATCGCCACGCTAGCTCCCTCCGCAAGAAAACTTTCTGCTATGTACGCTCCTACGCCTTTATGCCCCGCAGATATAAGAACTTTTTTTTCTTTAAGCCCAAGGTCCATTTACAGTGCCTTCGTATCGACCAGCATCATATTCGTTCAATGATCGTGCCCGTTCCGAGCCCACCACCACAACACATGCTGATAAGTCCGAACCTCCCAGATGAACGATGAAGTTCATGAACAGTTTTCGTGATTAATAGTGGACCTGTCGAACCGAGGGCATGACCAATAGCAATCGCCCCACCATTTGGATTCACACGGTCATCTATCTCTATTCCTAATTCTTTTGCCCAAGCAAGCACCACAGCAGCAAAAGCTTCATTTATTTCAAAGATGTCTATATCATCTATTGACAGATTAGTGTCTAAAAGTAATTTCTGCGTTGCAGGAATCGGTCCAGTAAGCATGAGGGCTGGGTCACTACCTACCAGGCATGAATTAACCACTTTCGCCAACGGTGTTAACCCTAATTCCTCAGCTTTTTCTCTACTCATAACCAGAAGGGCAGAAGAAGCATCTGCTAATTGAGATGCTGTTCCTGCTGTATGATATTTGGCAGGTTCAGCGAAATAGCCAACTCCTGCAATCGGTTTTAGGTTTGCTAAACCTTCATAAGTCGTATCGCGAAGCCCTTCATCACGATTATGCATTTCAGACCCGTCACCATGAATATCAAATGGAATGATTTGACCATCAAAACGCCCTTCAGACCATGCAGTAGCTGCTCGATTTTGAGACCGTACGCCGAAATGGTCAAGTTCTTCTCTAGTAAGATTCCATTTCGCAGCGATTCGCTCGGCTCCTTCAAGTTGGTTAGTAGGGTCATACATCTCTTTATAACGATCCGTATAACGCTCACCAAGATATGCTTCACCATTCTCATCAAGAGGAATTTGAGATGCCATCGGTACATGCGACATAGATTCGACACCACACACTACAACGATGTCAGCCATTCCTGACCCTATGAGAGAATGCGCCCAAGTATTGGCGTGTTGACCAGACCCACACTGAGTGGAGGTAGTTGAAGCGCCAACATGCATAGGAAGTCCAGCTGCAAGCCACGCTGTGCGCGTAACGTTATTTGCCTGCTCCCCCACTTGAGCGATGCACCCCCCTGCGACATGATCAACATTGTTGGGATCAACATTATTTCTCTCAAATAATGATTGCAGCACATTACCGAGAAGGTCAGTCACATGAAATCTCGAAAGTCTACTATTAGGCTTTGCTGTAGCTGAGCGGACTGCGTCAACAATAACTACTTCACGATCACTGTTCATCTGTAACTCCAAAATAGGATGATTTAATTATAGTACGAGCAAAAGTAAGCATTGCTATCAACTACTCACCTACAAATTCGGAAATCGTTTTATGAAAGTGTCTGAGCCTTAACTCTTGCTCAGATAACCACAAACCATTAAACCCAGCGCTATTCATTCCTGCTTGAACAGTAGCAAGGTTTGATGCGTCTTGGTCAATAACCATTCCAAGTGAACGCGTACTTCCCGCTGGTCGGAAATCATGCTTAGGCAATGGCGGCCATTCCTCCCCTTCAGGTATTAACTCAAACATCCAGATATCAAAAAACATTTTATTCGGGTCATCAGGATGCGGTCGATGCCGGAAAAGCATTAGGTCATCAGAATGGGTATTTGTAGTTACGTTAGGAAATACTAGATAGTTAAAGTCATCGGTAAGTTGCTCATCATGAAGTTCAGAGAAGTCCTTACCTTGCTCTTCTTGTGTGGATCGTTTATATTCTTGCACCGCAACACGAATATCATTCATTGACCCTTCATATGATGCTGGGTCGATTCCGGCTCCTTGCAACATAGCTTTTAATGGCGGAGGTATCTCACCGACTGAATCAACCCGAGGACTAAGCAATCCAAAGGGAACGAGGTAACGACTATGTTTCTCATATAAATCAATCTGGAGATCAAGATCCTCGAGATACCAAAGAAGTTGAGGATGAGTCTGCGCTGTGTGATAAGACTCTGCGAAAGCATCTACTGAAGCCTTCCAGTTGCAATCCCATTCAGCCGTAACCCAACGAGTCATTGCCATTCGCTCAAAATGGTAAGGTTCAAAGTGACCAACCAATTCCCCTAAATAGTCTTTCAACGGTTCCACATCTATGTTGAGGCTGAACCAAACAAAGGAAGCCCATGTATCACAAGGCAACTCGGATAAACCGTTGCAAGGAGGTTTTCCCTGAGGAAATGTTTCTAAGTCAGGAATATCCACAAATGTGCCATCAGAATCATATTTCCAACCGTGATATCCGCAAACAAAAGGATCTGCATGACCTAGCCCTTCGTCAGCCAAACGATTACCACGGTGCATACAGACATTATGAAAAGCTTTAAATCCGCCTCCATACTGCCGAACTATGACCACAGACTCCCTGCCAATATTCGTGCATATATAATCCCCAGGCTCAGGAATTTGATCCTCGCGACAACCCAATAGCCAAACTTTGCTCCAGATTCCTTCCCATTCTTTTTCCATGAACTCTTTAGTGATATATCGCTCTTTAAGAATAATTTGTGTTCCAAGGTCAACATCAGGAGTTTTCTCTAAGGGCGTTCCATTTGGGTTCTCCTCAGGGTCGCTTCGAACGATTTTATTTTTGCGTATTACTTTCATATTGAACCAATCAGAATTGCACTCGCTTCGTAAAGCCTCCGTCAACAATTAAATTTGTCCCAGAGACCCAACTCGCAGCGGGGCTGGATATAAAGATCACACAGTTCGAGACTTCTTCAGGAGTTCCAAGACGTCCCGATGGGTGATCTTTCTCAACCTTTGAAAACCACTTAGCCATGGTGTCCTTTAACATCTGCCAGACACCACCTTCGAAATATATGGGCCCAGGGGAAACACAATTTACGCGTATATTGTCTTTACCAATTTCCTGAGATAATTGCTTTGAGTACACCAACAAAGAGCCCTTCATGGCGTTATAAGCTTGCGGACCGCCAAACGTCTCAACCGACGCAGTAGTCGTAATAAATGTGATTGCCCCGCCATTAGATTCTCTCATATGAGGAATGACTACTTCACAACCTCGCACGGTGGACAAAACATCCACTTCGAAACTCTTCCACCAATTCCGCTCGCTGTCTGCCCCACCTCCTGCACTAACACCGGGAATGAAGATATCAATACCACCTAGTTGCTCAATCATCTCTTCCAACCAAGCTTCATAGTCTTCCTTATCATTCACATCACAAGAGCGACCAATAACAGTTCCCTGACCACCAGACAATTCACGTAGCGCCCGAGCGACTGTATCTTCTGACCGTGAACATATCGCTACGTCACAGCCTTCATCAACTAGCTGATCAACGACCCTCCGCAAGATTCCCTTTGTTGAGGCTGGAATAATTACTCGCTTTCCTTTAAGACCCAATTCCATAGAACTTCCCTCTCTCCTGACTTTTTACAGGATACATGCATTAGTAATCTATAAGAAAGAATGGAATGCAAAACAAGTTTTTCATTCATGGTTTCTGCTTCGGATGCAGACTACTGCTCGAACTAGAAGGAGATTATTAATGTGATAACTCAATCAAAACCAATTGTCAGCAAGGAAAAGAAACAAGCGGTTATGCATGTATTGGGTATCAAAAAGGACCGAGAAGGAACTCGAATAATACAAGCTTTACCTAGATAAACAAGGGAATAACCAAAGCAACAACCATCATAATTGCAGTAACTGCAGCAACAATTCGTATCGTTCTCTTTTGCATAATGTGGGCCGTGAGGGATTTGAACC
>DDNP01000011.1:0-60816 GCA_002341185.1 Candidatus Neomicrothrix sp. UBA2517
GTCATTGATGACCCCGATGAACTTGAAATACACCAAATGCAGATCGAAATGAAAGTAAAAGTACCAGAACTTGAAATCATTGATGCAAAAGCTGGATTTGAAACGCACCCTCATACGTCATGTCCCCGCATCCTAGACCATTACAAAAACCTTATTGGCTTAAACATCGCTCGAGGATTTACCCACAAAGTACGTGAACTATTTGGCGGACCAAGAGGCTGCACACATATAACAGCGTTACTGCAAGCAATGGCTCCTGCCGTCGTGCAGGCAACTTGGTCAATGGCGGTACGCAAAAGACGAGATGATGGTATTGCCCCAGGCGCAGTCGATAAAAACCGTGAAAACATGCTCGCAGGGAATATCAATACCTGTCACGTATGGGCAGAAGACGGAGACCACCTTCAGGAAGTCCGAGAAGGTAAACCTCCTGAACCCCCGCTTCAAGTCACTGAACGTCTTATCCAACTAGGCCGCAAACCTGAAGAGTGGAGAGTGTTTTAGCTAAACGACCATTTTCCATTTTCATCAAAATGGAGTTCGCTTAATTCACCATCACGGATTTCCCGATCGGTGCCCAACGCAACGGAAACTTTCTGATAATTCCACTTCATCACATCTAACGTCAACTCAATCAACTGATCGTCATTAAAGAACTCCCGAAGCTCTTTAAGTAATTCCTGCGTTATCGAGTTTGGTTGTGTCATTAAGCCTGTGGCAAATGCTGTAGCTGCTGCATGGTGCGCCTCCATACCTTCCCCGTTACGTAACGCTTTTTGTGCAGTGCCCTCATCTAAACCATGTTCTCTAGCAACTGCTAGACGCAGAGAACGTCACGTATGGCAATCATGATGTTCAGCGCAACGCAAACGAACCATCTCAGTCGTAACCGGATCAACCAAATCCAATTGGACTACTTCTTCTTGCCATCGCGACAACGCTTCACGAAACAACGCATTAAAAGATGAAGACTCTACTCGTTGCGTTCGCATCACGTACCCGTGCTTCCGATGAGTTTGCTCCACACGAGCAATAATCGGATTCGTTGCTCCACAACCAACAACGCATTCACAAACGTCACAAACCCCTCTTCACCAAGATGTTCACTAACAGCGACAGCCGAAGCATCAGGAATAGATGAAACGTCAATAATGAATTCTTCTGTGAAGCGCAAACAAGACTTTTCCCCATCTGTAAAAATATTTGATGAAGCCCATTGCGCAATAGCGTCAGCCTTAGAGGGATTAAGGTACTGTCTCGCAGACTCTACTTCCTCATCACACCCTAAAATCATTGCAATCCGTAACTTGCACAGACTCAATAACGATTTATCAACGACATCCCATGCGAGATCATGAATATTTGCTAATTCTTTCTTCACACCAGCGCGCTCACCTAAAACCTCATCAAAGAATTGTGACGTTGAACCAGCCATACCTACACAATAGGCGCACACACCAAGAAACTTCATATCCCTTTTGGAAGTTCCACCAACCTGATGCAACATACACATAGGAGGACGTATGGAACCACTAATTAGATACCCAATCGTGCAGCACGCATGGTTTGTCAACGACATTGAAGAAGCGTGCAAAAAATGGAACAGAGTCACCGGAGCAGGACCATTCTTCGTAACGAAAGGGCACTGGGGCGACCGTCACTTATACCGAGGAGACAAAATGACAGTCCCATTGGATTACGGATTCGGCTATCACGGTGATACCCATGTCCAGTTCATCCAACAAAACGATGAAGGCCCATCAATCTACCGAGACATGTTCCAAGCAGGAGAAGAAGGATTCCATCACATCGGGATGCTCGTCCCCGACGACGACATTGAAAAAGAAGGTGAGAAATATGAGGCCGCAGGCTTCCCAGTAGCGTCATCACTATGGTCAGTCGCCAACGTCATCTACGTTGACACACGCGAAGCAATTGGATGCTTCCTCGAACTCCATGGAGACAACCCGGGTATCAGAGACGTCTTCGCAGGATGGAAAAAAGCAGCAGATGAGTGGGATGGGCACACAGATCTCATACGAGGCAACAGAGCACAATAAACCCTTACTTTCACTTGAGTTATCGTTTATTGAGGGGATTACTTACTCGCCGAAACAATCCCAAGTCGTAACCTCGGCATCGGAAACCCTAGAGGGAGCCCCAGAGCTATAGTCATCAACGGCGTATCTCCAAATATCCTCATCAGAGACTCGGGCATTGTTTCCGGATGGGGGCATCTACCCTCGCATCAAAAATATCTTTCCTCCAAGCACCTCCTATGAAGTGGCCGTAGAGATCATCTTCACTAAAACCAGCATTCAAAAGGGCTGTCACAGTGCATTCGGCCCAAGTTCGGACTTCCTCAGCTGTTTGATCTTCAGACAGAGCGCCAGTTTCTCGAAAATTTTCCACTATTCCATCTGCGATCTCAGAAACACTTCGAGAAACTTCTGGAGCGTCCGCAGCCACCGTCTCTCCTAAAATAATTTTCTGTAAATCATCTTCACTCAATTTTGAAAAGCAGGCTAGAAGTGTAGCTTGGCCCTTATCATCAGGTTCTGGAACGTCATCAAACTGTTCTTCAGAATCTTCAAAGGTGGCAGAATTGTCTAACCTAGTTGCAATATCATCTCATGAAAGACCACTCGTCTCTTTCAAAACTGGCAGTACACAAGCACTGAACTCATCGACGTCTTCTGCGCCAACGCCTTCAAGGAGCTCAGCGTAGCGTTCCACAGCCCGGTCCTGAGCAGAGTCACTAGATTCTCCACTTGATCCCCCACACGCAGTTATTGCCAAAGTGAGTACAGCGAGTGAAATTATAGAAATTCTCTTCATCATTTATTCTCCTTCAGTAGTTTCTGTTTTATTAGTCATTTTTGGGGTTGAATGCTTGTTTCCGTGGTCTATTTCTGTTTCTTTTGCTTTTGTGAAAACGCCTCGTACGGAAAAGACAAATGCCAGTGCCGCGCCGATTAAACAGATCACAATTCCGTATTCGATGGTTGTTCCCCCGACACTTCCTATATTAATGGTTGCTCCCTCACCATTAGATATATTAACGGTTGCTCCCTCGGCACTTCCTATATTATTCATGTCATAAATTGAAATGAGAAGACTTAGGCCTGAGAGGATAAAAGCTGCAAAGTACGCCTTTCGTTTTACTTTTTCGGCAACAAGTAAAAAGCCGATAACGATGAGAATGACTCCAAAGACAATAAGAAGTTGGCCATCTCCGTCCATACCATTCGCTTCTCCTAATCCGTCAACCTCTGCCGCCCACGGTAGAAAACATCCAGTACACAAAATGACTGCTGAAATTATCAGCCATATTGGGTTCGTTACTTTCTTCATACTAAAAGTGATCCTTTCTTTCCTGGGGTACCCAAATTACTTCCATCCCCCCATATGTTGTTTTGGCTTCAGATCATAGGTGTGTCATAGAGAACCAATGACCAGCCCGCTTTCGCGACCATTACCGAGAAATATAAATCAAAAATTGTATGTTGTCATACTAGTGTTGAAATTAGTTTGTATATCTGTCGTCTGGGGTACGGTGGACTGATGGTTTGGTGGGAAGCAATATTACTTTTCTGTGGTGGTTGGGTTGCAGGAATAGTGAATGCAATGGCGGGTGGAGGGTCATCACTAACCGTGCCTTTATTAGTTTTTGCTGGTGTTCCTGGTAATTTCGCGAATGGATCTAACCGTTTGGGAATCTTTGTCTCAAACGGGACAACGATCCTCTCTTTTCATCGTCAAGGAGTAACCGCGTATAAAGAAGCAGTTCCTTTCCTCCTTCCAGTCGTTATCGGATCCTTAATCGGTTCTATAGCGATAAGTCAGATCACCGATCGTGCCTTCGAAACGATTTTCGGTATTTTGATGCTCCCAATTATTGCCCTTTCACTACGCGAACCTAAAACAGCTGAACCAACTAGCCAGTATCCCAAAGCCGTTATCTTTATCGTTTTTCTTTTCATCGGAATATATGCTGGTGCGATTCAAATGGGAGTCGGACTCGTATTACTTGCATTCCTAACGAGATCAGGTCTACCCCTTATGAAAGCAAATATTGTAAAGGTTCTCGTCACGCTCGCCGTCACAGTAACTGCATTGCCTGTGTTTATTATTCAAGGAAAGGTGAGATGGTGGCCGGCCATTATCCTAACGATCGGACTTTCACTCGGTGGTTGGGTCGGAGCTCGCATAGCCGTGAAAGGCGGGGAGCGGGTAATCCGAATTTTCATGATTATCGCCGCATTAGGGTTAACAGGAAAGTTACTCGGAGTGTACGGATGATGCTGAAGCGATACTGGTCTACTGACGGTACATGTGAGAGAATCTCATCATGTCTATAGATGTTGCAGTAGTTGGCTCATGCAATCTTGATTTTGTAGTCAATGTCGACGCTATTCCTCTCGTTGGGCAAACAATCTTGGGAGGAGACCTTGCACAGATTCCCGGGGGGAAAGGCGCCAACCAAGCAGTCGCAACATCACGATTAGGGTATTCGTCAGCGCTTATCGGACGGATCGGGGATGATGATAATGGAAAATTCCTCAAACAATGCTTAGAAGATGATGGTGTTGACACATCATTTTTGTTTGAGACAGAAGACGTGCCTTCAGGGATAGCCATGATTGCTGTTCAAGCAGATGGTGATAACTCCATCGTTGTCAGTCCAGGAGCAAACGCTCGACTCACACCTGACGATGTAGAAAACATTCCATTTCTCGAAACCGCAACAGTCGTTCTCACACAGTCTGAAATACCAATAGAGACGGTGATAGCAACGGGTAGAAACACATCAGGAATCTTTGTATGGAACCCTGCGCCTGCACCGGAAGAAATCGTCCCACTCGAACTCTTAGATGTCGTTGATGTCCTCGTTCCAAATCAGACCGAATTGTCTCTCTTAGCTGCAACAGGTCCAATAGATTCCGTGGAGAAGGCAATATCAGCGGCCCAAACGCTTCCATGCGCTTCCGTTGTTGTAACCCTTGGAGCTGATGGGGCAGTTGTCGTTGCCAACAATGACGTCATGCATATTCCAGCCCCCTTTGTTAGACCAGTTGACACGACGGGAGCTGGTGACGCATTCTGTGCCGCACTTGCAGGTGGGATCTCGCAAGGAAATGATCTCATCGTTTCCGTTGAACAAGCCGTGCGTGTAGGTGCCGCGACGACGCTTTTCGCTGGAGCGCAGAGCTCCTTACCAACACTTGAACAGGTGACTGAGCGGTTAGAAGGCGGGTAGTATCCCGTCCTTTTCAATGAGAACAAGAATTCCGACGATCACGCTAACAATGCCGATGATTGCTGCCAAGACTCTGTAAAACACTGTATGTGTCCGAAGCCAGTTATTCGCACCGATAGATAACAGGGCAATCGCCGAGTTCGCAAGAATAAGACCAACGACCCAGAATAAAAGAATAAGTAATCCCCCTGCTTTTCCAGTTGCCTGCGTTGTTGCAACGAAGATAGCTATTTGCGTGGGAGTTTCAACACCTATGCCATGTAGGACTCCAACGCCTATGGCTGTAGGGCTACTTATGGATTCATTATCAAGAAGCAGTTCATGCTTGTGCTCATGACGGTGACTTGAATCAGTTGCTTTCACTCCATGTGAATGATCATGCAATTCAAAATCTCTTTCGTGCTCATGCCCATGTGAATGTTCAACACTAATACTGCGTCCACGTGATGTCTTCTGAATTTTCTTCAAACCTTTAAATAACCCATCACGGATCAACATCCATCTACTCTTCAATCTGAAATTGCTTCCTTGAAAGAAAATGCCAGTGAGAACCCAAATCCCAAGAGCGATAAGTGAAAAACCAATGAAATACATGAGTGTTGTATCAACACTTTCGGGAACAGTGAAGTCAGCAAGAATGATTGCTACACCTAAAACCATTACGACTGCTGCATGACCCAGCGCATAGAAACTCGATAGAAGGAACGCACGTTTCTTACTTTTTTCTACAGAAGAAATATCTGTTAGGGCTGCAATATGATCCCAATCAAAACCATGACGTAGGCCATACCCAAAAGCTGAGAACAGCAGTGCGAAACTCATTAGAAGAACCTCCCAAGCCACAACTCAAGTGTCAAATCAGAAATTTTGATTAAAATTGAATTGAACCGGTCACATTTGTTGGACTCCACTCCCTGCTATTGATACATTAAGGACAACACCAAACATCAGGAGATATCTTCACATGGAAGAAAACACCCTTTCAAAACTATTCGGACTTAACGAACTGCCCGTAGCTGAAGCTCACTGCGACGGACCGTGCGGAGTATACGACCCAGCATCAGCTCGAATCGCAGCTGAAGCTGTACGGTCAATGATCAAAAAAATACTTGACCTTACCCCACCAGAGCCAGGAGATACCCAAGCCGTAGCTTCATATCTCAACACGGTAGGGCGATATGTCGCAATTAAAGAAGAACAAGCTGAACTCGCTAAGCATGAACTGCTAGTCCTGTGGACCGATTACTTCAAACCAGTACATCTCGAGGCATATCCTGATCTTCACGAAGTTTTCTGGAATGCATCGAAAGCCTGTTCAGAAGCAAAGCAACATGTTTCAGTGGAAGCAGCCGATGAACTCATGGCGGCATGCGAGAAAATCCATAACATGTTCTGGGAAAGCAAAAGCAGAGAAGTCACGTACTACGAAGCAAGTTGATTCCAACGGTTCTCAAAGAACTTTTAGCTTTAGCCTCACGAAAACGTAAATTGTTTCGAGTCGCTGGCACCAGCATGGCGCCCATACTCGAACCCAAAGACATCGTCTTTATTCAACCTTCAACTCGATGTGAAAAAGGTGACATTGTGGCGATCAGGCACCCACATAAAAAAACGATTCTCATCAAGTATGTGAAAGAAATTGATGAAAACAATCTTGTAGAGCTATCGAGCCCTACAGGAACCGACAGCAAAGAGTTTGGTAAAGCAGCGTTGAAGCATCTCGTTGGTGTTGCAACATATAACTACTCGCAAAAGAAATCTCTTTTGAATGGGGACACCTTTAGCTAGACAAGATCGTCATAGTTAACCAACCGCATAACATTAAGTTCATCTAAAATTTCCGTACCTGCTTTATTAACTATGACAGATGAACCAACATATGTTGCTCCCATGTCATTGGTGAACTGCTTCGCAACACGAATCGTATTACCGGTCGTAGCCCAATCATCCACAACGAGGACCCGATCACTTTCATGGAGGTCAAATGACCGAGCAAGAAAGCTTATCCTTTCACCAGTCCACGTTTGTTCCGATGTAATAGTTGAGTCAGCACCGGGATGATTTCTGCCATCTTTACGAACAAGAACTAACCCCGCCTTCAGGTATGTCGCTACAAGAACTCCTAAGACAGGGCCTCGAGCTTCCGGAGCAATAATTTTCGTAATTCCCTCATCAAGAAAACGATTCGCCATTGCAGCGCCTAAATTCTGAAGAATATGAGGATCTCTAAGTAAACCAGCTACATCAGGATGATCGTTTACCAACGGAAAATTATTGGTAAGAAATGAACAGAATGCTACATGATCACCATTTTCCATATGTTTATTCTACAAATCAACGCTTCCTCGGGACAGGTCAATAACTAAATCAATTCATTTCTTAATAAAAACCGAAAAGATGTGAATGCACGAGATAATAAAAGATATGAATCCTAAAACCGTTTATGTCGCCGGACCTCTCTTCGATGAAGGAGAACGCTGGTGGATTGAACAAATTGAACAAACAATCACCGAACTGAGATTCAAAACATTTTTACCGCATCGGGACAACCCTGTAAAGACACCTGAAACCGTGCAAACAATATTTGAAAACAATCGTGACGCAATCCGCACGTCAGACCTCATCGTCGCAAACCTCAACGGAATCACCACCGATGATGGAACGGCATGGGAACTCGGGTACGCAGCAGCATTGCAAAAACCAGCGATAGGGATCTTTACTGATTGGAGAAAACGATTTGAAGGAGAAGAAGTCGTGAATCTTATGATTTCCCGATCCTTGAATACCATTGTTAAGTCTCTTGACGAACTTGTTTCTGCGCTTAACGATTACCGACTAGAGCAAAAGTAAAAATAATGGAATTGCTTTCCTCAAATATTCAACACTACCACTGGGGTGATTACTCATTTATTCCTGAACTTCAAAGCAGAGCAGATGGAAACACACCTGAGGCTGAACTCTGGATGGGAGCTCATCCAACATCACCAAGTAGAATACTTAGAACCGAGCAGGGACTTGATGAAATAATTTCGAATAATCCGAAGAGCGCCCTAGGGCCCAATAGAAGTCTCTTCGGGGATGAGCTTCCTTTCATCATGAAGATACTCGCAATTCGCTCACCCCTATCGATACAAGTACACCCGAACACAAAACAGGCTGAGAAGGGGTTCACAGCGGAGCAGAAGGAGATTAATCAGAGCCAATTTTATTCATCCCCACGGGGAAAAGAAGAAGTCGTTTGTGCTTTATCAGAGACAGATCTTAAATTCGGTTTCAGAGAATTACACGAAATCAGAACAATCATTGATGCAGTTGGACAATCAGAATTCCATCAAATAGCAGAAGGGTTCTTGGAGAGGCCATCTGAACAGACGCTTAAAGAAATTATAGAAAAGATCCTCTCAATGGGACCTAATCAAGTGGAATCAATTGCTACTGCAGTCCTTTCTTCTAATTTGAGCTCTACGCCAATACAAAAGAAAGAAGTGAAATATTTTGATGGCCTTGTTAATACCTATCCTAACGACCCGGGTTTGCTTATTTTTCTTTTAATGAATTTCATAACTCTTCATCCAGGCGACTTCTTATACGTTCCACCAGGTGTAACCCATGTGTACCTTTCAGGAAATGTTGTTGAAATAACCTCTAATAGTGACAATGTAATTCGATGTGGACTTACTCCTAAAGATATAAACTCACAAGAGTATTTATCAATTGCATCATTTCTTTCCGAGAAGCCGGAGATACAAAAACCATTAAATACTCTTCATTCATATGTCTCTCCCACACCATTTAGTTTGTCTCGCCTTCTCATTGAAGGGGAATGGGAAACTAGTCTAATAGGTCCGGAAATTTTGATATCAACTCACAATAATTTCGATATCACAAATGCGTTAGGCGAAAGCTTGAAAGTAGCGCAAGGCCAACCCGTATGGGTCCCCTATTCAGATACTGGTTACAAGATTTCTGGTCACTGTATGCTTTTCAGGTGCGCAACAGTTCCTTCTCTATAAAGCTATTCCCCGAGGCTAGAGAAGTCCGGATCACGTTTCTCAGCAAAAGCCTGTAACGCTTCAAGATTTGCAGGTTTACCCAATAGCTTGGCGAATGCGCCATCCTCATGTTCTCTTGCTTCCTGGATTTTCTTTCGTATCGGATCCATAATCAGTTTCTTTGACGCAATAAGAGAACTGATGGGTTTAGCTGCCAACACTTGAGCATGTTTCATTGCTACATCCATCAACTCATCATCGGAGCAGAGCTTAAATGCAAGACCCATTGAATAACATTCTTCTGCCGTAAGCCATTCAGAACTTAGCAGTGTCCACGTTGCATTTTGGAGACCCATAATTGCCGGAAAAGTGAAACTACTAGCTGCCTCAGGAGCTAGCGCTAAGTCAGTAAAAGGACACTTCACTCGTGCACTTTTTGCCATAAATACAAGATCCGATAAACCAAGAATTGTCACACCAATACCCAACCCAATCCCATTCACAGCGCAGATCAAAGGTTTCGAAAAATTGACTAACGTATCTGCTAAACCAGGGAAGCCATGTTTGCCAGGAGTGAAGGATGGATCAGCCATCCGTTGCGCTAACTCAACAACATCGGTACCAGAGGAGAAACTATCCCCCTGACCAGTAATAACCACCACGGCAACAGTTGAATCATTCTCTGCCTCAATCAGTAATTCTGTAAGGCTGTCATATTGTGCTTCGTTGAAAGCATTCTTGGCTTCTGGCCTATTTAAACGAAGGAGTTGGACTCTTCCCATATTTTCAACGTCAATCACTAAGACCTACTTTCTGAGCTTGACGGGGCCATTTATTATGACCCGGCCGATTTTCTTCGGGCACTATCCAACAGTGCGTACCTTGGTAAATACTTGGCATGCATTTATTGCAATGGATACATGACCCATCGGCATCATTGCCTTCTTCCCAACGCTTCACAAGGTCAGGTTCTCGTAATAAGGCTCGACCGATCGCAACGAAATCAAATTCTTCATCAAGCGCTAGTTGCACAGTGGATAAATTGTTGATGCCACCAAGAAGAATTAACGGTATGTCAACGGCTTCACGCACAAGTCGTGCTTGTTCAAGAAAGTACGCTTCCTCAAATGGGTAATACGGCATGAATTTTTTCGCAGTGAGCTTGAAACCGGTTTTCATAACACGATTCGGAAAGATCTCTGCCATTTCATGCACGGGAACATCCCCACGAAAAAAATACATTGGATTCTCAAAAGAACTCCCACCAGTCAACTCAATAGCATCAAGCGCTCCATCGCTTTCAAGCATCTTTGCGACCTGGACGCATTCATCCACATGGAAACCAGTTTTTACTCCATCGTCCAAATTAAGTTTCGCAATGAGCGCAACATCATCTTGGATCGCTTCCTTGACTCTTTTGGCTATTGTCCGAGCCAAACGCGCACGGTTCTCAAGAGAGCCACCCCAGCCATCTTTTCGTTTGTTGAGTTTAGGACTCAAGAAATTACTTATCAGATAACCATGCCCAAAATGTAGTTCAATACAATCAAATCCACTCTTAACGGCTAGTTCGGCCGCTGACACGAAATCATCAACAACCCGCTGAATTTGTAAGTCATCTGCAGGTGTAGTGTTTTTAAATCGAGTTTTTGAGAAAACTTTTGAAGCAGATAATGCAGGCCCGCCGACTCCTATCCCAACAGGGCCGGCATGCCCGAGCTGAATGGAAGCGACTACATCAAGGGCATGCATCGCTTCCACGAAACATTGTAAACCGGGAACTGCTTCTTCCCGCATGACGATTTCGTTAGGAGCACCCTGTCCGTCAGGTGACACCGCACAGTATGCAAGAGTCGTCATCCCTATACGCCCAGCGGCGAAAGCCCTATGAAAATCAATAAGCGCATCTGTAACCATATTGTCAATAGCCATACCCTCAAAGGTTGCTGCTTTGATGACGCGGTTACGAAGTTCAATCGGCCCAAGCTTTACTGGGGAAAAAACGGGATTAGATTCTGTGCTCATTATTTCTCATATTCTAATCTAGCGGACACTTCCTGATCTCTCATCTTGATCAGCACCCGCTTCTCCGACAACAATGGGAAAAGGCATTGAAAGGAAAACATGAGCGACACCCCTACAGAGGTTGATTTCCATTTTGATGTGATGTGTCCTTGGGCGTATCAAACATCAAAATGGATCAGAAACGTTCGAGCACAAAATGGATTGACCATTAATTGGAAGTTTTTTAGCCTTGAAGAAGTAAATTTGCGAGAGGGCAAAAAACACCCATATGAACGAGACTGGTCATACGGGTGGTCAATGATGAGGATAGGCGCCATTTTGCGTCGCCAAAGCATGGACAATCTAGATCAATGGTATGAGCGGTCAGGTCGCGCGCTCCACGAAGAAGGAAAACGACCACACGACCCTGACGTCGCTCGGCACCTCCTCACAGAAATTGGTATGGACCCAGGAATCGTTGACGAATCACTTCAGGATCACACAACACACGACGAGATAAAAAATGATCATCAAAGAGTTATTGATGCAGGTGGATATGGAGTCCCAACATTATTCTTCGACGATCATGCACTCTATGGACCAGTTCTTATAGATCCTCCAGAAGGGGAGAGAGCAATACGACTATGGAAGACCGTTCTCTCGTGGTTAGAGTTCCCTGATTTATATGAAATGCAAAAATTAAAGTCACTCGATGATCAAGGGAGAATAGCGGAAACGTTCCGACCATATTTAGAAGCTCGAGACTGGGTTAGTATCAATCGCGGGAAGGTCATTAATTTTGACGGATCACCAAATGAAACATGAAATGAATCCATATGAGTAGCCCAAGAATCCCAGAGGAAACCCCATCTTTCACCGCCATAAATGATGACACGGATGTTCCGTGGATTGCTGTTAAGAGTCAACGCAATGCAGATGGAACGGAATCACATGTGTGGGAAAAGTGGGTGGCGTTTTCTGAGGACCCAATGTATCTTGCCTTGTTTGCTCGCTGGGACCCGGGCATGATTGTGCGAAAGCACGGCCATTACAGTCCCCACGTACTTACAGTTCTAAAAGGTGAATTTACTTGTGGGGGCCGTATGTGCGGGCCAGGAACCCATATTGAACTGCCACTAGGTGCAGACTTTGGACCCTTCGTAGCTGGGGAAGAAGGAGTTGAACTATATGAGGTGATGATGGGGGATCCAAGATCATGGAGCGATGACCCACAAGCATTAGAAAAAATTCTCGCTGAAAAAGACGTTACTCAACTACCCGATCCGCCAATTGAGCTACCAGCAGGGTTGGAAGACTTGCGAAAAGTGTTCCTTAAAGCAAGCGATCAATCATCAGATTCAAAATAGTCAATTATTTCAGAGCGTAATTGTGGAATTCCATTTCCTGATTCTGCGCTAACCCAGAGAACATCACTCTTCTTGACACCCAATTTTGATATTAATTCCTGACGTCGTTTACTACTTTTAGAGGAGCGGACCTTATCCGATTTTGTCGCAACGAAACGATATGGAAGATCAATGTGGTCAAGCCAAGCAACCATCTGCAAATCTAGTTCTGTAGGCCCAACCAAACTATCTATCAAAATAATGGTTCCACCCAATGATTCACTCTTCATCAAATATTCCTCAATCATTCTTCGCCAACGGTCCATCTCTTGTTTTGGAGCTTTCGCAAATCCATAACCTGGAAGATCAACCAGCCAATTACCCGAGCCTTCAGGCGATAATTCGTACACATTAATTAATTGGGTCGCACCTGGAGTTTTTGATGTCTTTGCTAATTTTTTTCGATGCGCTAATGCATTAATCAACGATGACTTTCCAACATTGGAACGTCCCAGGATGGCTAATTCAAGAATTCGATCAGGTAACTGGTGCAACCTAGACGCAGACTGCAAAAATGTAATTGGTAGCGGAGAGGACATTGCTCAAGCGTAGCGCGAAGAGTTGTTAACAGCCTTAAGAAATGAAGGGAAGAGAAAGATTACTAACTTGCAAGCGAGCCGGAATACACTTGCCACGCAAGAAGTGACTTCGCCACGAAACTAAGAACAATATAAATCCGTTCTCCATAAAGATAATTCGCCCATTTGCCCTTAGCTTGATACTGCTTCCATTGCACTAAAGCGAAACAGTTAAAGAAAATAAAGAGCGAAATCACAATCCCGAACACAAAACCCGGTGTAGTACTTTCCGGTGGACCTTTAGGAGCTATCAGGTTGAACACAGTAGCGATCCACGGGATTAAACCAGCAAAACAACCAAACCAAAATGGCAACAAATCACCATTACCGGCTTTAACGTATCGCTCTTGCAACCAACCAAACAAAATCATGCAAACATTAACACCAGCAATACCAAGTAACGCAATGTAATCAGATGTCCCGTTCAATTGCAGAATGACAATAATCATTAATGTCGAAGAAAGTGAATACTCAACCCAACGAAATGTATTAATACCCCTATTAAGATTGAGTTCGTATTTTTTGAACGTTGATGGCATACAGATATAGAAATGAAAAAATGCTGATAACGCCATGAAACCCGCAACCATGTAACTAATATTCAAATTAAACAAGTTGATAGGGTCAGAGAAATTCCCTGTTCCTGGAGCTTCTGTCAAATACGTTGCGACGACAGGGAGAGACGCATCATTTGATAAAATTAAGATCAAAATAAAGGAAGCCAAATGCAGGCAACCTGCTCGGAAATTAAGTTTTTTGAGATTATCAATATCTGTGCTCATAGGGGAAGAGTACTGATCATTGAGGCTCCCATCAACCATTCAGAGAGATCTTTCCCAAAGAGTGAAAAAAAGAAAGGCACCAACGTACTGCGCAATTAAACAACTCACATGCACGCTGGCGCCTTTCATAAGTATTAGTTACTCATTCAAGGTGGCGTATACACGTGGTAGTGCAAGGTAACCCCCCTTCCACCTATGTCTTATTAAAAACGAACCTAACAAAGTTCTAGAACTTGTGTAGCGAAAAACAAATTTAATTCAATAATGAAGGTGCCAAACTCCTACTGTCCTTTTGTAACGCCAATTGTTACCCTATGAGTATGGAGACGGCCTCGCTTCTAGCGATCATTTCGGGAACATGCTGGGCGATCAATATCACAATTGTGAAATGGGCTTTAAATCGATCCAACGCATCCGCTCTCATAGGGGCGACAGTCGGGGTGACGATAGCTGCATTCGTTTCACTTGCTTTGGCAATTTCATCGGGTAGTGCCGTCCCTGATTTTGGAATCATTTGGAAATTTGCACTAGTCGGGATAATAGCGCCCGGCAGCTCTCAAGGTTTATTCGTTTCTTCGATTGGAGCGATTGGCCCATCTCGAACTTCAATTCTTATTGGGACCTCTCCAGTATTCTCAGTTTTGCTTGCAGTTGTATTTCTTGATGAATCTTGGAAGACAACAATAATGGCAGGCACACTACTGACTGTTATTGGCGGCGCAATGATTAGTTGGGAAAAAGGAACTCGTTTCCGCAACATGGGAATCCTGTTTGCACTTTCCACATCACTCACTTTCGCAATTCGCGATGTAGTAGCGCGACACTTCAATATCGGAACCGATGTTTCATCATGGTGGTCAGGAACAATCGTTCTCGTTGCCGCTGCAGTGACGCTATGGATTTTTGTCTTTCTAAAATTTGGGTCTTCCTGGAAAGCTCAGACACGAAAGGCGCTCCCTGAATTTATTCCATCGGGGATAATGATTGGAATAGCGTTACCCCTTTTACTAGAAGCTTTAAATAAAGGAACAGTAAATATAGTCGCACCCCTTGCTCTCGCAGCTCAAAATGTTGTTATTGTTATCCTTAGTGGCTGGTTTTTTGGGGCACGTGAACGGACATCACAAGTTCTAATAGCCATGATCCTAATTTTCTTAGGGGGATTAGTGGTCACGGTTTCGTGATAGACATATGAAATGGCTCAATTATTAAAGATCTGGACTAAACCTGCGAAAAGGCAGCAAATGCGCTCCCATGAGTCTATTGAATGCATTTTTGAGAAAGGCTTGCAGGGTTGTGCTGGAGGAAAATCAAAACATCGGCAAGTCACTATTCTTTCTCTTGCGGCATGGAATGAAGCACAAGAAGAAATAGAACAGCGACTGGATCCCTCTAGCCGACGCGCTAATTTACTTGTCGATGAACTAAATTTTGAAGACTCAAAAGGGAAGATTCTCACTATAGGTGATCTAGAAATAGAAATCACAGGAGAAACAAAGCCTTGTGCTTATATGGATGAGTTACATGAAGGTCTTCGTGCAGCAATGAAACCTCACTGGCGAGGGGGAGCGACAGGCAAAGTCTTAAACAGTTGCACGATAAGTATTGGCGATTCAGTAATTCTTCAAGAAAAACCACATAAGTAACCATTGAGGTTGTTAGGTATACTTTATATAGTTAGGTAAGCTTCCTAAATTAGGAACTTAGTCGTACATACCTACTGGAACCTTTCATGAGATCCACAAAGCAAAAAATTGTAATTGTCATAGCGTTAAGTTTTGGACTTATACCACTTACTGCTTGCTCATCATCCCAAATAAATGAATCTCAAAGTTCATCAATAAATGTAGCCTCTCAAGCAACGGAATCTGATAGCTCGTCAATAGCAGATACGACCCCACAAGCAGATAACGTTATTATTCCTGAATTAGAGCCAGTGCTTCCGGTAACAGTCACCGATGCTCTCGGGAATACTGTCACAATTAATTCAGTTGAACGCATAATTCCTCTTGATGGCTCAGTCGCAGAAGTTATTTTTGCTCTCAATTTAGGGGCAAATGTTGTTGCAACTGATCGCTCCGCAACTTGGCCACCCGAAGCAGCAGAACTTCCACAAATTGGTTATCAACGATCGCTTCTAGCAGAACCGATTGCTGGATTCACACCAACTGTTCTTATCGGAACAGAAATTGCTGGCCCTGAAAAAACACTTGATGATCTCCGACGACTCGGATATCCAGTTGTTATTGTTCCAAATCCAGCAACCATGCAAGGACCAGCTGAAAAAATACGAGCAGTAGCTGAAGCACTAGGGGTTCCAAACAGAGGAGAAGAATTAGCTACCCAATTAGAAGACACTATGGTTTCAAACACGCAAGTCTTTGAAGAAGAGAAAAGACCAGTCGTTGCCGCCCTCTATATACGCGGAACAGGAACTCAACTTGTCTTAGGAAGAAACTCAGCTACGCACTGGCTTATTAACGCTGCAGGTGGAAAAAATGTCGCAGATATTCTTGATATTGACCAATACAAAACTATTACTGCCGAATCTTTACTACTCGCAGAACCAGACATTTTGCTTGTTCCATCTGCAGGACTGGATTCAGTAGGTGGAATTGACGGGCTGGTAGAAGTCGGCGGAATATCTCAAACCCCAGCAGGAATCAATCGAGCCGTACTGGCCTACGATGACCAGCTTCTCTTAGGGAATGGTCCGCGAACAGGTGATTTACTCAAACAGTTATCTACAGATTTCAAAATTATTGTTACACAAACGACTAATAAGTAAGGAGAAAATATGAGCATTGTAAGAATCAACGCAATCACAGTTCCAGACGAGACAGGCCCCGAACTATTATCACGATTCCAAAATCGAATAGGTGAAGTTGAAAACATGGAAGGATTCGAAAATTTCGAATTACTAAGACCAAGTTCTGATAGTAACACCTGGTATGTGTACACCCGTTGGGAATCAGAAGAAGCATTCATGGCATGGGTTCATTCACCTGAATTCGCGAGAGGTCATGCAGAAGCAAATGCTCAACCAGTGGCACACGGATCTGAACTCCTTGAGTTCGATGTCGTACTACAAGCTGAAAAAAATCATTCCTACGAGCAATGAAACAAAAAAGTGGTCAATCCTAATTTTGCACTCGAACACGTTGGGATTAACTAATGATTACCATTGCTCTGATTTTCAGTGCAATAACTATCACTCCAATCTTGGCAGGTCTCTTATCAAACCGTCGTGAGAAAGACGCAGGCCCCTTTATAAGTAACCACGTACTTGGACTTACGCTCTCACTCATACTCGTCGTTGTAATTATCTTGATTAGTCTTCGTTTCGGATCTCTGCAGATTACATGGGAGGCAGCATGGAATGCCATTTTTGATTATGACCCAACAAATCAAAGCCAAATAGTTGTCAGAGAACTTCGCTTACCACGAACAATACTGGGATTAGCAGCTGGTTCTTGCCTTGCCGTAGCTGGAGCGCTTACACAAGGCATCACCCGTAATCCACTGGGCGCCCCTGGAATATTAGGCGTGAATGCAGGAGCAGCTTTTGCAATTGTGACCGCTATATACGCCGCAGACATTGTCACCCCTGAAGGATACGTGTGGTTCGCATTCTTTGGAGCAGCTGGTGCAAGCATCCTCGTTTATTTCATAGCTCAATTCGGTAATGGAGGAGCTACACCAGTGAAACTTGTTTTAGCCGGAGTAGTCGTTACCGCTCTTCTCGGTGGATGGACAACATCGCTTCTTATCCTTGATTTGGAAACACTTGATGAAGCCCGATTCTGGCTAGCTGGTTCAATTGCTAGCAGAGGGACTGATGAAATCGCTGTACTATTTCCAATAATTATCATTGGATTACTGCTTGGCGTTGCTTTAGGTAAACAAATAAATATTCTGAGTCTTGGAGAAGATATCGCAATGGCTTTAGGCCAACGCATTTCCCTTATCCGAGTAGTGGCAGGCATAGTCATAATTCTTCTATGCGGTTCCGCAGTAGCAATTGCAGGACCAGTAGCCTTCGTGGGCTTAGCTATCCCACACATGGTCCGTTCATTAGTCGGACCGGACTATCGATGGATTCTCATATACAGTCTTTTCTTAGGCCCATGTCTTCTCCTAGGAGCAGATGTAATAGGGAGACTCGTAGTCCGACCTACAGAACTTCAAGTTGGTATCGTGACCGCAGCAGCTGGTGCTCCGTTTCTTATCTACCTTGTCCGCTTCACCAAACTTTCAGACGTTTAGACATGCACTACCTAGCCATTACAACGCCCACATTACAACGCTCGCTCACGGTCCTTGCAGGAATAGCTTTAACCATATTCCTCATCCGATTAGCAGACCACATTCAACCTCGCCACCATACCTTCCGATGGCAGAACATCTCTAGTCGCATCCAGTTACGAGTCGTATGGCTGTCATTGGGGGCAACTATTGCCATAATTGTTCTTTCCGGTATTGGATTAATTGTTGGCGATTACCCAATTCCAGCAACTAAAGCAATCGCAACAGCACTTTGGGAAAGGAACGGAGAATATGACTTCATTATAAACTCTCTCCGTTTCCCAAGAATCGTTGTCGCCATTCTCGCAGGAATGTGCTTCGCGTCTTCAGGCCTAATCTTCCAATCTCTAATAAATAATCCACTTGTATCACCCGACATCATTGGCATTAATAGCGGAGCAGCAGTTCTCGCAGTAGCAATCCTTGCCATAGGGGGTAACACAGAACATCTGCCCTGGGCAGCATTTCTTGGAGCTCTGTTAACAGCAGGGCTAATCTATTTGCTCTCATGGAGAAAAGGCATATCGCCAACACGACTTGTGCTTGTCGGAATAGGAATTAATTCTGTACTCGGAGCAATCATCACGTACATCACAATTAAATACCCAATCGAAAGAGTTGTTGCAGCAGCTCGTTGGCAAGCTGGAACACTCTTTGGAGCGAGATGGGATGATGCCAGAACACTCGCGATAGGTTTACTAATTCTTCTTCCTGCAGCATTTTTCCTCACAAATCGACTAAAAATTCTCCAACTTGGAGACGAAACAGCAATCACGGTCGGTTCAAAAATTGAACGAGATCGCCTAGCTCTTCTTTCCGTAGCTTCTCTGCTGGCTGCCTTAGCTGTTTCAGTTGTAGGGCCTCTTGGATTTGTTGCTTTGATAGTTCCTCAAGCCGCCAGACTCCTCGTCGGTTCCATTACAGGTGGAGTACTAATTTTCACAGCACTGCTTGGAGGGTTCTTCTTATTAGGAGCTGACTTGATAGCACAACGTCTCTTTGCTCCTGTCATGCTTCCAGCTGGTGTAATCACCGCAACATTTGGAGGCCCTTATTTTCTTTATTTATTAGCGAGGTATAACCGTGCAAACTAACCCAAACAACACAACAACTTTTTCCGGACAGGATCTTCATTTATCATACGGCGGTCCAATGATCGTTGAGGGATTAACAGTAACGATCCCAACACAAGAAATAACTGCCATTATCGGACCAAACGGCTGTGGAAAATCCACGCTACTCAAAGCACTCGCAAGAATACTCATTCCCGCACAAGGAAAGGTTGAGGTGAATGACATCAATATTCATTCACAACCAACAAAAGAAATTGCTCGACAATTAGGTCTTTTGCCTCAAAACCCTCGTTCGCCCGATGCGATTACTGTTTCAGACCTTATACGAAGGGGGCGCTACCCACACCAAAGTATTTTTCGTCAGTGGTCGAGCGATGATGAAACATCGGTCGACATGGCACTATCGTTAACCGGATTAACTAACTTTTCTGAAAGACCAATAGATGAACTATCAGGAGGCCAACGACAGCGAGTTTGGATAGCGATGCTCCTCGCACAGGAAACCCCAATTATGCTTCTTGATGAACCGACGACTCATTTAGATATTGCTCACCAAATAGAAGTACTTGATCTCTTGAAAGAATTAGCCAAAAGAAATAATAGGACTATTGTCATGGTTCTTCACGACCTGAACCTTGCAGTTCGATATGCAGACAATTTAGTAGCTATGCGAGACGGCAAAATAAAAACAGCTGGAAAGCCAAACAATGTTGTGACAGCGCAAATGATTCATGAAGTTTTCTCTATTGAAGCTCAAATACTACAAGACCCTGTAACAGGGTCTCCATTGTGTATCCCAATGATGAAAAGCACATAACAGTTTTCCTCACAATGGAACTTTTTGTCTTACTCATATAATCTCGTTTCTCTAACGAGAGAATCGGTATGTAGGAAAACATGAAATTACGAGAAATAAAAAAACTCATTACGTTGCGAAATAGAACAAAAAAAGCAATTCAAACAGTTGATGATTCACGGGCAAAAGCGAAGAGAAAAATACCCCGTGCCGTGTGGGATTTTATAGATGGAGGCGCCGGTGAGGAACATGCGATTACCGCCAATAGAGATTCACTTAACAAGGTAGTGTTCCAACCAAAATATTTAGTTGACGTTTCTAAACCAGATACCTCACTCACGATTTTTGGCAAACCTGTCTCTAACCCACTTATTCTTTCCCCTTCCGGTCTCGCCACATTGGCTCACCCCACAGGAGAAGTTGCGACTGCTCGGGCAGCACACGAGTTAGGAGCAGTATTTTGTTTAAGTACTGGCTCTGGAAACTCAATTGAAGAAGTGGGCGAGCAGTCCCAAGGCCGACTCTGGTTTCAGTTATATCTTTGGAAAAGCCAGGAAGTTATTGATTCTCTAATACAACGAGCTAAAAATTCAGGGTACGAAGCACTGATAGTCACTGTCGACGTTCCTGTCGTTGGGAAACGAGAACGAGATTTACGGAATGGAATGTCACTACCTGTAACAATTAGGCCTGGTCAATACCTGCACTATCTTTCTAGACCCAAATGGTTATCAGGAATAGTTAAAAATCCGGCAATAACGTTCGGGAATTTAACAACTGTTACATCTGGAGGTGATGCAAGTTCAATAGGGCAGTACGTTAATAATGAATTAAACGACCCTTCAAAAACATGGGATGATTTGAAAAGAATACGACGTAATTGGGACGGACCACTTCTGGTCAAGGGAATCATGCACCCTGAAGACGCAAAAACAGCAGAAAGCATAGGTGTGGACGGAATCATTGTCTCGAATCATGGAGGACGACAATTTAGTAGCGTCCCAGGGATAGCAACGGTGTTCCCTCAGATCAGAGACGCAGTTTCAGATACGGTAGAGGTTTTCTTTGATGGAGGTATCCGACGTGGTGAGGACATTGTAAAAGCGCACGCATTAGGTGCATCCGCAGCGTGTTCCGGACGATGTTGGTATTGGGGATTAGCTGCTGATGGAGAACAGGGAGTCAAAGACGTGTTAGAAATCCTTAATCAGGAAACCAAAGACACATTATCGCTCATTGGACAACGAAAACTCAGCGACGTTGGAGCACACAACCTATACCTACCCTGATAGCCATATCAATGAGATATCCTCAGCTCTGTCACACCGCAGATCTACCATGAAAGTATGTTGAACCCCGGAATTGATGAACTATTCCAAAGGCTGTTGAAATCGAATCAGAAACGCTACGCGTTCGAAGATCTCCAAGCAGAAATGCTCAAAAGAGAAGAAGAACAAAACCAACGACTCCGCACCGGTATTGGTAATATCCCAGGGTTACCTTGGTATAAAGTGCCTGAATAGGCGGCTTTTTTCTCAACATATAAATGTAAGTTACAATACAACCGTGGGGAAACTGCACGATAAAAAGCGAAGAAGAACTCAAAGAATGGTACGAACACTCTGATCTATGGTTTCATAAAAAAGCTGCATTCGGACCAAATTTAGGTGGAGGAATTTCTCTAATCCTACTTTTTGCTCTTACATCAATTATCGGATTCATCTCAACGCTCATTGGCCTATTATTATGTGTCATTTATGGAGCGTTCATTGCATATGTCTATAGAGGTTGGGAACTCGCTGTCCGTTCTCCCAAGGGATCAGGGTTATGGATTCAAACTCAAGGATTCAAGAAATTTATGAAAACATCTGAAGCAAAACACGTTGAACAAGCAGCACAAGATGGAACGCTCAGACTATACACCGCATGGGCAGTCGCCCTAGGGGAAATTAAACATTGGAATAAAAGTTTAAACAGTTACAAGCAAAACTCAGCAAGTCTTGATGATGGTTACGACGACGTGTTTTTCTTTGTCGCAGCAGCGCATGCTTTCGATTCACACGTTCCTGTTGATTTTGGAGGAGATGTAGGATTTATCGCCGATTTTGGTGGCGGCTTTGGTGGCGATGACGGCGGTGGCGGAGGCGGAGGCGGTGGCGGTGGCTGGTAATCAAAAATTTCCAGTTTCTTCATAAACCACTACAGTACAAATAAGAAACTATGAGTATCACTGAAAACAATTTCTCTGCCGAAGAGCTACGCGAACGCTACAAGATTGAGCGAGATAAACGCGTACGGAATGACGGCCCAGACCAATATCAAGAACCAACTGGCCGTTTCGCCCATCTCCTTGAAGACCCCTATACAACTATTGAGGAAAGAGCACCCCGAACTGATGAAACAACCGTTGCGATAATTGGCGGTGGGTTCGCAGGGCTATGTACAGGAGCACGACTTAAAGCTGCAGGCATTCACGACATCACCATAATCGAGAGTGGTGGGGATTTCGGCGGAGTTTGGTACTGGAACCGTTACCCCGGAGCAATGTGCGACACCGCAGCAATGGTGTACCTCCCACTCCTTGAAGAAACAAATTACTTTCCATCAGAGAAATATGTACAAGGATATGAAATACACGAGCATACCAAACGCATAGCCTCAACTTTTGATCTCTACGAAGGGGCACTCTTCTCTACCAGCGTCACGGAAGCACGATGGGATGAAAACAGCAAAAGATGGATAATCAAAACTGATCGAGGCGATGAACTCAAAGCGCAGTTCCTTGCCATGGGAACAGGCCCGATCTCAAAACCAAAACTTCCAGGAATTACTGGTATAGAAGACTTCAAAGGACACATGTTCCACACTGCCCGATGGGACTATGACTACACCGGAGGAGACCGAACCGGTCAACTCATGGAAGGCCTATCAGACAAAAGAGTAGGGATCATTGGAACAGGAGCAACTGCCGTTCAATGCATCCCTCATCTCTCGGCAGCAGCAGGAGATCTCTATGTGTTTCAACGAACACCCTCATCAATAGATGAACGAAACAACCGCCCTCTCACAGATGACGACTTGAACGACCTTCGACCCGGATGGCAACGAGAATGGCTGATGAATTTCGCAACGCTCCAATCAGGAGGAATTGCTGACAAAGACCTCGTCAAAGACGGATGGACAGACATCGCCATACGCATCCGAGACCGCATCATTAACAAAATCCTAGACACCCCAGGAGCAAGCCTTGACGATGTCTGGATCGAAGCATTCAGCGAATCAGATGATGAAAAGATGAACGAAATACGGGCCAGAGTAAACACCATCGTCACCGACGACGAAGCAGCTGAAGCGCTCAAACCCTGGTACCGACAACTATGCAAACGGCCATGCTTCCATGATGAATACCTCCAATCATTTAACAACCCTTCAACACATCTCATTGACACAGACGGGAAAGGAGTTGAGCGCATAGATGAAAACGGCATATGGGCAAACGGCAAACACTACGATCTCGATTGCATTGTTCTCGCATCTGGATTCGAAGTACATATTGTCCACACCGCACACTACGAAACATACGGTAAATCCGGTGAAAGCCTCAGTGAACACTGGAGTCAAGGTATGAAAAGCCTTCACGGCATCAACATTCACGGGTTCCCTAACCTGTTCATACTTGGGTTAGCCCAAGGAGGAAACCTTGTGGCCAACGTAACCCATAACTTCAGCGAATCCTCAACTGCGATAGCAGCGATGGTTCAAGAATGTGTAGAAAAGGGCCACGAAACTCTTGAACCCACTCTCGAAGCTGAAACACAATGGGTAAATAGTTTGGAAGTCCAAGACCGTGGTTTCCTAGCGAACTGCACACCTGGCTACTACAACAACGAAGGACACACGACAACCGGTCAGGACCTTTTCAGCTCAGCACGCTACCCAGAAGGATCTGTAGCATTTTTTAACTACTTAAAGGAATGGGTTGAAAATGAAAAATTCGACGGCCTTACATTCACTTAAATGCTGAGTTACGCTGATCCACCTCTCATTCTGCGTGACGTTTTCCCAAATATTCAACAGGTACAAGATCTACTATCAACCTATGCCCCATACACACCACTTGGTGGCTGGTATAACCCCGGGGCTAATCCTCACGCGAAAACGCGTCCCATGTGGTTCCAAAATGATTGGGTTCACGACACATATATCGCAGAAGGATCAGAAATATTTCTCTACAACGACACATACATTGATCAGTCAAAAGCGTTCTACAACGCTGACGTCATAGAACCACACAGCGTATACGTGAATATCATGGCGGCAATAAACGATGGTGGTCCCGCACATACAGATAATTCACGATTCCACGGACGCGAACGAGCAAACACCCCCATGTGGCTATTAAGAGCAATGACATGGTCTCACCTTTTCAATGAGTATGAAATCGTCCAATCCACAGCGATTTGGTGGCTTGATGATGTTGAAGGTGGAGGGCTCTCGTACTGGCCTGACGGGCCAAACATGCCACCAACGGAACACGTCGGAGATATGAAAAACACTGCGCTCCTTGGAGATAACCATGGAATGTTCCACCAAGTAGGACCAGTCGGTCCCTTTGACAACGGCACACTTCTCGTAACTCCCTCAGCGCAACTCCACCCGACACAAGATGAAACCTGGGTTGTAACTGATCATGATGAGATAATTTATGCGGCGCCACTTAATGAGTACCGAGTATCAGTTTTATGGAAAGCAAATGTGTACTCAAACATTGAAGAGCAGCAACACAAACAATCAAACCCGTTATCAATAGAAAATGTCATAATGATCTTCAATGCTGACTTGGAAGAGCGTAGACATGAACTTCGGCTCTCTAAAGAAAACATTGAAGCAAAGAACATTATTTCAGAGATGTCAAAAATCTATCCTGAACCAAAACCAGTAAATGCATTACCATCCGTCTTTGAAACGATTAGACAATAACGGTTTTAGCCCCCTCTTCCAGGTTGTTTAACTGGTGGATCTCCAGGTTCTAAACCTTTGGGGATGTATGGAAGATCTGGGTTTTCAATAAATTCCATTGAACCATAATCAAAAATCCACACATCTAAATATGTTTCAGTATTTGGGAACCATCGCCACCCACACGACTCTGTAAGTGCCTCGCAGCGTGCTCCCACATCTTCAAATTCTTCTTTGAGTAACCAGTACGAACCATCAGCACTTAACTCCCACAAATCAACACTCACATTGTTTTGATAGTCGTATCCGTACCCACATTCTGTACTTAACGCCATACAGCGCGAAGCGGACTCATCAACTTCACCAACGACTATCCGATCATTCTCTTGCGATACATTAGATGAAGAATCTGAGCATCCAATCAACGCAGCAAATATCGTTAACCCTAAGAGGATTAGTCTAAATCTCTTTATATCTCTATTGAACATAGGTGAACTCCTCAAATCTTTTGAAAGCCACTTTTGCTAGGTGGTATGTATGTTTTGACGCCGGCTTGTCCCATTTTGTTCCCGACTATTAATTTATTTTGCGACCAATGATCGTTATCTAGCTTTTGCTCCACCACCGACACGAAGAATTTCACCACTTACCCAACTTGCCGCATCTGAGGCTAAGTACAGGCACGCAGCACCTATATCTTGAGGTGTGCCTAACCGACCCAACGGAATATTCCATTCATCTAATATTTCATCCAACTGGTTTTCATCCTTACCAATGGCTTTCATCATGACTTCAGTCGGAATGGCACCAGGAGCAACAGCGTTGACTCGAATATCGGGAGCTAATTCAGCCGACAAGGTCCAAGTCAGCGAATTCGTACCAGCCTTTGATGCTCCATAATGCCCACTTCCAGGAACAGGACCTGAACCTGCTCCGGATGTGATATTAATAATCGATCCCTTTGTCATGTATCTCGCCGCTGTTACACATCCGATATAGATAGATGTGAGATTCAAGGCAACTGTGCGATCCCATTCCTCACGAGGCAATTCTGACAAAGGCATCCTCATGGAAGACCCACCAGCGTTATTCACCCATGTAGTTAATTTACCATATTCTGCAATCGCTGCTTTCGCGAGATTTTCTACTGCTTCATCATCTGTCACGTCTGTCGTGACCGCTATAGCAGAACCACCAGATTCGTTAATTTCAGTTGCTACCCGATCTATTTCTTCAGTTCTTCGGGCAGCGACAACAACAGATGCACCCGCCTCAGAAAAAGACTTAGCGATTCCTTCACCGATTCCGCGACCAGCACCAGTTACGACTGCCACATGATCTGACATGTCAAATAGCTCAGGTGTAGTTATTTGGCTCATGATTCTCTCCCTTACATTGACTCAAAGGAGTCTGTTTCAAATTTCTTGATTTCTCGCTCTGAAGTATCCCAACTACCCATTGATTCCCGAAATGCATTAACGTGAGCAGTCCCAAAATGGTTTGTTAACGCTTGTTCATTCTCCCACATTTCAAATACACGCAAGACATTGCTATCGAGTGGATCAGGGTAGAAAATGTATTCATGGCATCCTTCTTCCTGATGTGTAGCTTGCATAACTTCCTTGCATACCACCATCACCTCATCAGTTACTCCGTCATCAAGCCTGAACGAACCTGCAATAACTATCATTTCTCTACCTCTGTATCATTTTCTCTATTTATGTATTAGTTGTATCTTCAATCGTATTTTCTGGAGACACGTACGGGTTACTTTGCATCAATCCGCAATGCATCATTCCTGCTTTCATGACACCAACAATTCGGTCATGGTCCTGCAAGACACGAACATCAACAGATGGGTCACCATCGACAATAATAAGGTCAGCGTATTTTCCGTCCTCAAGTGTTCCAACCATTCCCTCAGTATTGGCGGCGGCTCCGCCATCCCGAGTCGCACATAACAAAGCTTCCACATCGGACATTCCAAACAAGTCAACGAAATACTCTAAGTCTTTAGCATTCGTCCCATGAGGCGTAATATTAAGTCCGTAATCTCCTCCGACTAACACACGGACGTTACTTTCGCGAAGTCTTTTGACAGAAGTAATCGTTTCATCAACTTCGCGTTGATAACCCCGTTGTTCCATAGCATCACGAGGAAGCCCTAATTGAGCGCCTTTATCTAGCAGAGAAACTTCCCATGCTATTCCAGGCCCAACAAATATTCTGTGGCGTTCAGCTTCTAGCATCGCAACGGCCTCTTCATCAAGGTAATTCGCGTGGCCGATAATATCGACTCCGAAACGCACAGCCTGCTTGACCGCAGCAGCTGAACGCGAATGGCATACAACCCGCATGCCCCGAATGTGAGCTTCGCTTACAGCAGCATCAACTTCCTCATCGCTGTACGTCAAAACACCCGGGGGAGCATATTCACTGAGAGCTTCTCCATCTAAAAAAATTTTTACAATATCGCAACGCTTTTTGGCTAAGGACCGAACCGCTTTCCGAATCGCCCAAGGACCATCAGCAATAATCTTCTTCGTATCATCACCGCCAAAAGTCCCATCAGCGTTACTACCAGTCGACCCAAGGTCGCGATCAGATGCTGCAAGTCGAGGGCCACAAACCCTTCCATCATTAATTGCGTCACGCAGAGGAATGTCTAATCCTTGAGCTGATCCAAAACTTATCGCCGAAGTAAAACCAGACCCAAGTAGCACACGGGCATTATCAACAGCATCCAACATAGCAAGAGGCAAAGGCTGGTCATTTAACTGCTTCGGATGCGCATTGTTATAAGAAAGATGCACATGCGATTCCGTCATCCCAGGCATCACAAACTTTCCGCCGGCATCGTAATGCTCAGTATCGGCAACATCAGCTTGAAAATCAACTGACGGTCCAGCGTACCTAATCAAACCATTACTAACCCATACTGCTCCATCATCAATAACTTCTCCGTCAACACCGCAAAACAAACGAGCATTATGAATCAACATAGACTTCACTGTTCCCCCCCACTTTCTTCCTCCCATGGTAGACGCAATAATTGAATTGCGTTCGGCGCGAGGTTACGGTCAAAATCCGTGATCGCAGTAGGAGTGTCCCAACCACCAAAATTTGTGCCAAATACCATTCGGTCAGAGCCAACAGTAGACACCACAAGATCATGCGCAGGGCCTTCCTCAAGGTGCGAATCAAACCACAACAACTTTACATCCTCAGCGAAATTTGATTCCGTACCCATAAAATAAGCCATAGATTCAAAACGTTGCTTAAGAAATGTAATAGCGCCCCCACCATGCGATACGCAGACATCAAGTGAAGGATGGCGTTGCATCACGCCTCCGAGAACCAGAGAAGCGACCGCTATTGTCTCCTCGTATGCGTATCCAAGAATAAGATCAAGCCCAAACCGTGAAAGTCGTTCATCGACTGATCCACGAATCCCATTATTCGTCGCTGGATGAATGAACAAAGGAATATCAAGCGCCACCACAGTCTCATAAAACACATCTAGTTTTGGGTCATCTAACGAAAACCCGTAGTCAGTTCCTATATAGGCTGCTATTAAACCCAAATCATTTACCGCTCTCTGAAGCTCCTCACATGCAATCTCAGGATCCTGTAACGGTATTGCAGCAGCACCAAACAATCGATTCTTATAGGGTTCAATGTGGCCAACCATTGCGTCATTAGTTGCTTTTGCGAAGCGCAAAGCATCCGCAGTATTAATATGCCCAAAGAACGAAAGAGGGTTTGGTGAAAGTAATTGCACATCTACACCCAAAGCATTCATAGCATCGACACGCCTATGCGCGTCCATAAAGACACTTCCACGATAGGGAACACGCATCTCATAACCACCAACTCGAAATACTTGAAGATTCTCACCTGAACTCAACTCAGGGCCATACCTACCTGCAGTCCCAAAGCTATCTTCAAGCACCACATGCGCATGAAGGTCTATAACTATCGACATCTTTTATGTTGCTGTTCCGTACGCACTCGATACTGCATCAAACCGAAATTTCTTGTCACTGCCATAAACAGGTCCTCTATCTTCTGAGACGTACAACCTGTTCTCTGATGCAAGAAAACCATCGCACCCATGTAAAACCTCAACCATTGCTGCATAGTTTGGGTGATCAAAATGAGCAGCAAGATTTTCAGAATCTGTCCATAATTCAAACACCTGAATATGCGTTGGTTCTGCTGGGTCAGGGGCAAAGCAATACGCCAAACAACCAGGTTCATCATTTCGAGTAGCTGCTTGCACAGCCGCTGTCTTTGCCACTGTTACGTCACGGTCCTCTTGAGTCTCAAATGAAAGCGTCGCAGTGATAATTATCATATTCCCTCCAAAGCGTTACTAGGACCGTAGCGCGTTTATGAAGATGACGGTAGTTAACTAGCTAAAGGCCTACCGAACAATTTCGTATCATGCCAGCTGGAAAGGAATGACTCAGCCCGATAACACGCACCCAGAAATAAGCCGTCTTCATGGTTAGAAGACTCTACTAAAGCACTACTAATTGAAGATGTAGCAGTAGCAATAATGTCAGAAACAGATTCACCTTCATTTGGCCAAGAAGCAAAGATCGGGCCTGCGACAGCGAGAAAATCAGGAGCAACAGTTGCTCCTTTTCGCTGAAGCATTGCAAGAGCCCTAGCCGTGAACGGTATTGGTTGATGAGGGATAAGAGCATCTACTTGTAATTTCTCTGCGGTGACGTGGCTTACTGCTCCCATTTTTGAACCAGCAAAGAGAACATCAGCACCCGATTGAAATACCTTCCATGCAGGCTCGGCTTCTCCATCAACAGATTTCACAAAATCAATACCCCGTTCCTCCCATTGACTTCGAATTTCAGAAGCATCTAAACCGGCAGCATCGCTGACCGAACCAGACAAAGTCGAGATAGCAACGACCGTACCGCCACGCTCAGCAATCAGATCCATCATTGCAGGGCTATGACCACCAAAACCTTCAATCGATACTGTTTTTCCATCAAGCCCATCAAGTTGTTCCGCAACGACAATGGGTCCTAAAGCAGTTAAAAACGTTCCCAAATCGTCTGAACCATGTTGAGAGAACCGAATATCAGACCTGGAATCAACTGCAGTTAGTTTCTCAAAAGATGAAGGGGTAATACCTTTCCCCGCATCTAAACCAAGGTTGCCAGAAGAAACATCATCAGTAAGTTCAGAAACGAAGCTTCCGATTGCTTCCTCTTTTTCGTCAGGAGTAGCGTTAATGCCACCAGACGCACCGCCTTTTTCCATCTCAAATGAAGCAAAAGTGTACGTCATCGAGCGTGCAAGATCCTTTGCCCCTCCTTGAAGAATTTTTTTTGCACTACGAACAATCCCGAATGATGGAACATCAACCAGGTCAGTTACAACAAAAGCATTCGCAGAAGATAATTTTCTTAACCCCACTATCCCATTGTGGCATGACAATACCGCGAAGTGACTAACTTTAGGAATCTAATTAATAACTTCGGTAAGCAACAAACAGCGCTAACTCACGTAACGCACCTAAAGCTTTGGTTTCCAGCGATGACGAGTCAAGTTCCGTTAACGCCCTATCCGTAAGTTCACGAATTTCTGCTTCAATTATTTGCTCAGCTCCAGTTTTAATAATCACGTCCTGAATATTAGCAACATCACCATCGGTCAAATTACTGGAACCAATCAAGCTAAGGACTTTCAGCTGCTCTGCATTAGCTTTTTCGTAAGCAGCAGCGACAAGCGACGTTGGCTTTCCTTCCCTCAAGTCATCACCAACAGGTTTTCCCGTTTCTGCTTCATTTCCAAAGACGCCCAAAAGGTCGTCTCGTAATTGAAAAGCAACTCCTACTGGTTGACCAAATGCAGTAAATGATTCAACAAATTCGTTGTAACGACCAGCTATCGCAGCTCCCAAATGCAAAGGCCTCTGGACAGAATAACGACCCGTCTTATACTCAAGTATTGTCCGGGCTCCTTCTTGGTTAAAATTTCGCGTTACGCCGGAAAGAACATCAAGGTATTGCCCAACGTTTACCTCTAACCGCAACTCATTCCAAATATCAGACACGTCTGGAGACAAATCTCGTATTAAACTATCAGCAATAACGTGGGCAAGATCCCCGACAAGTATCGCGACTGCTTCACCGAAATCTCTTGCGTTGCCCTCCCAACCATTATCAACATGCAAAGTAGAGAATCGTTGCCATATAGATGGTTCACCCCGTCGAGAAGATGAATGGTCCATAACATCATCATGGGCAAGAGCGAATGCATGCAACATTTCAATAGCAGCTGCAGCATCAATAGCAATTGCAGAATCAGAGTCACCACCAGCACCTACATGGGCCCAATGAAAAAAGGCTGGGCGGATTCTTTTCCCACCACTAAAAATTAACGCTTCAAGAGAATCAAAAGGATCTGTTAACGATGCATCAACTGATACCCATCGAGCACGTTCAGCATTCAAAACCTCAATCAGACGCTTATCTATTGGGGCAACGATATCTACGATTGCAGGAGGATTGCGCAAAGGATCAAATGACATATTCTGCTTTTTAGTCATATTTACTCCGTGTAAAGCGCATGATGCGAGACTACCTTCAGAAAACCCATTACCTGCCATTTAGATGACAGAACGAACAAAATTCGGTTACGGTATAAACACAACGAAATGGGGTGATGGCCGTGACAGATGTAAAAGCCAACGAAAGTGAAGACGGAAAGAACACGACCGACAATGAATTCACTTGGCCAGACCAACCAGAGGTAATCGATTTTGAAGCAGAGCGTCTTCATAGAAAACAACGCTTAGCAGCCGGATTACGGGTTTTAGGAAGACTCCGACTTGCTGAAGGTGTCGCAGGCCATATCACAGTGAGAGATCCTGAATTCTCCGACCGCTTCTGGGTTAACCCTTTTGGGAAAAACTTCAAATTAATGAAAGTATCCGACCTTATTTGTGTTGACCATACTGGAGAGGTCGTTCATGGCGATCAACCAGTCAACGCAGCTGCTTTTGCCATCCACTCACAACTCCATGCAGCGAGACCTGATGTGATAGCAGCAGCGCATTGTCATTCAATGTATGGAAGAACCTTCTCATCTTTAGGGCAGCCTCTAAAAATGCTTACCCAAGACGACACCATGTTTTTTAATGACGTGGCGTTATGCTCCGTTGGAAGCGGCGCAGTCGTATTAGACACAGCCGTTGGGAAAGCAATGGCCGAATCACTCGGCGACAACAAAGCTCTCATCCATCAAAATCATGGAATTATCACAGCAGGAGAAAGTGTCGATTCAGCAGTATGGTGGTTCGTTGCATTAGAACGAAGTTGCCAAAGCCAAATTCTTGCCTTATCTGCCGGAACTCCAATTGAAATTCCTGACGAACTAGCACAATCTGGCTATGACCAACAAGGACATGAGCTCGCAGGATGGTTCCAATTCCAAACATGGTGGGAAGAACTTATACAAGACGAACCAGAATTCCTAGAATAACTTATTCTTGGTGTTTAGAAATCGGTGTGATGGGCAATGCCCCAAAATGCTCTTCAAGTTTTGAATTTGCTGCAGAGCCAAACAAAATATCAGCAACTTCCTGCAACCCTTTAGAAGACCGGATATCTTCATCTCGAGTAATCAAAGAAATCTTGCTGCGGCGACGAAGAAAGTCATCTAACTTCACAACCATCTCCGTGCTTGCCGTATTGTGAAGCTCAACTCGAAGATAATCAGAAGAATCCAAAACATCTTCTGCCATAGACGGATCTTCACGAATGTCGTCAAGCATATCAAATGCTCTGCGACCGTACCTTCGCCATAAACGTTCAGATAACGGCTCAGAACCTACCCGATCATTAAGCTCATCCATCCGCATACCCCGAGTTTGCCTGAAAAAAGCGCGCCTAGATTCACCCCCTGGCTCTCCATACCATCTTCTTTGATCGGGCAATAAATGGATACCCAACATTTGGACAGCTGAAGCTACTTCCTCTCCCACATTTAAACAATCCGTAAGCTTGCCCCCGAAGATAGAAACAACTTGCTTTGCATGATCAACTTCAATCTCATGTTTTCTAGATAACGCAGTCCAGTCAACATCTTTTACACTTCGTGATTGCCTTCGAACAACAAGCGGCCTGACACCTGAACGTTCCGCAATAACATCTTCATTTGATAATGGGGTCATTAAATCCAGGCGGTCATTAATTTGTCCTAAAAGAAAATCACGATCCTCATCAGTAACTGACGTATGGGGGTCCTCAACACGTGTGTCAGTTGTTCCAATTACTGATCTATTACCCATAGGAATCACATAGAAAAGGCGTTGACTATCATCCCAAAAAGCAAGGACTCTTTCGTTCGGTGTTAACTGATCAACAACTAAATGAACCCCTTTTGAGTACACAATCTGATGCCGTGTTCTAAGACTCCAAGAATCATTCAATCCATCCAAGAAAGGTCCTGCAGCATTTACAATGACTTTGGCGTGCAATGAGATCTCAGCCCCTGATTCAACATCGCGAAGATTCGCCCGCCATTTCCCATGAATCCTTTCGGCTGAGGTTAATTCAACATAATTTGCCGCTATTGCCCCAACATCCATCGCTGAACGAATAAATCCAAATACGAACCGTGCATCATTATCTTTTAGATATGCGTCTGCGTATTCAATTCCACCTTTTGTTCCAACAGTATTAACCACAGGCTCTATTTGCTCTACCGTCTCCGGGCTCATAGGGCGAGGAGCATTCGTTTTGAAATTACCTATACCCCAGTATGCAAATGCTCCGACTCCAACAAGCCATGGAGGAAAGGGGGAAGTTTCACCCATAACTCCTAGAAATCCGATTTCTTTGACATTGGCAGGGTATGAGCGCATCAAACGATTCCGACTCATACACAATTTTCGAACAAGAGGAATTTCATAATTCTCTAAATACTTGATTCCACCCCACACTAGATTAGATGATTGCTGACTCGTAAAACCTGCAAAATCACCGCGATCAATTAATGCTACTGATACCCCTCTAGCAGATAATGCAGCGGCAGAAACAGCACCATTGATTCCACCCCCCACAATAAGGACGTCAAAATCACCTTTATCTAATTTGTCAAGATTTGTATCTCGTAAGCTCACAATTTGACATTATCGCTAATAGCGGAATCTACAACATGAAGACCAAAACTAGATAGTGAAGCGAAGATTATGAGCGGCTCGTTCGCCCCAAGAAGCATCACCTGACCAACTAATGCGACCCGCATCAATTTCTTGCTGAGGGTCGATTCTTCCACATGCAAGCATCATGAAGGTCCCCATCTCCGCTGAAATCGTGACGGTCGGGTCCTCAACGCCGTCAACGACTTTTGCTTTCCCATCAACCTCAGCAAAAAGATCTCTTTGCATAGCGCCAGAAAGACGAAACGCGATACTCATCCCATCTTCCAATCCAATTTTTTTTCCAGTGATATAACCCAATGAACCATGAACCTCATCTAAAGCAATTTCCGCATGAATTCCACCATCGTCAGTATCAATGCCAAGCGGTATTGTGATATCACGTTGATGCACCCAGAAATCAAAAATACGAACATTCATAAACCTGCCATATGTCGCAGGACCAATAGGGGTCATGCATTCTGCATTCCAAGCATCATCATCAAGGGAAGCTAACTCTTGCCTTCGTGACTCAAGAATCCGCAGTGTCATAGCCAATAATTCATCAGAACTTAAATTAGCTGTATCAGCTTCAAATTCGGCCATCTTGTGAAAAGGGGGCCATTCATCCGCACTTTTTGGGGTCCAACCCGATAACAGATTCTCAATACCAGCAAGATGCGTCACAACACCTCGAATATCCCAATCGGGACATAGCGACTGGATTCCCCAATCGTCCTCTCCGAAACCATTGATCACATTCCTGAAATCAGTAAAACAGTTATCTAATGCCGTTAAAGAACGTTCCTTACTCATAAATTTGACCTAGCCGATCTGTGAATTGCTACACATATGAAAATAGATCAAATTGTTCAAAATAAGAAATTTCTTAATATTCGTATCCCTTCACATAGTGAATCAGGTCAAGAAAGACATAAGGTGAATATATAAATTCGTAACGGAGGAATATCATGGCCGGCTTAGAAACCACACCAGAAATGTTTGATCTCAGAATGTCAGAACAGGCACGCCCACTCTTTGACGCAGTAACAAAATTTATTACTGAAGAAGTAAACCCCCATACTCAAGAGTTTTTCAGACTAGGAGAAGGACGAGAAGACCGCTGGGGCTACGGTGAAGGGCAACTTGAACTCCTTGACTCGATTAAAGCAAAAGCGAAAGAACAAGGACTTTGGAACTTCTTCCTCCCTGATGCAGAAACAGGAGAAGGACTCAAAAACCTTGACTACGCATATATTGCAACAGAATTAGGAAAGAACCCGATAGCTTCTGAAAGTCTCAACTGTTCTGCACCAGACACTGGAAACATGGAAGTACTTGAGCGAGTCGGAACGCAAGCACAAAAAGATCAATGGCTGACCCCACTACTCAACGGCGAAATCCGATCAGCCTATGCAATGACTGAACCCGATATTCCTTCATCTGATGCAAAGAACATTTCATGTAGCGCAGTTCTTGATGGTGATGAATGGGTCATTACAGGAGAGAAATTCTACATTTCTGGAGCTGGAGACCCAAGATGCAAAATTATGATTTGCATGGTTCAAACAAATCCAGACGGGCCACCGCACAAGAGGCAATCCCAAATACTTGTTCCGATGGATAATCCTGGAGTTGAAATTGTCGGTCCGATGCACGTTTTTGGCAAAGATGATGCTCCTCATGGCCACATGCACCTTCGATTCGATGAATGCCGTGTCCCTAAAGACAACATTTTGCTTGGCGAAGGAAGAGGATTCGAAATTTCACAAGTACGTTTAGGCCCAGGAAGAATTCATCACTGTATGCGCTCTATCGGCGCTGCAGAGAGAGCAATTGAACTCATGGTAAAACGTGGATTGACCCGAGAAGCATTTGGAAAGCCAATCGCAAGCCTTGGGAAAAACATTGAAGTTATTGCCAAGGCGAGGATAGAAATAGAATCTATGCGCCGCATGGTTCTTACTGCCGCAAAAGCTATGGACGAACTCGGCAATGAAGCTGCTCGAGTATGGGTCAGCGCTGTCAAAGCCATGGTACCTATCCGTGTCTGCCACATCATTGATGAAGCTATCCAATTCCACGGAGGAGCTGGAGTATCCCAATGGACACCACTAGCAGACATGTACACATCGCAAAGGACATTACGTCTAGCCGACGGCCCAGATGAAGTCCACTGGTTTGTAGTTGGAAGAGCAGAATTGCGAAGATGGGAAGAAGAAGGCGGAATAAAATATGATCCTAAAGTCGCCTACTACTCAGATGACGATGACTCCGTGTTGACAGCAAGAATCTAACAGTCTCGAATAGTAAATTAGGAGAAACTTGTGGACGATTCTTCAAACGCCCCAAAATTTTACATAGATAGAAGCCAATACGGTGAAGGGTTACTGCAATGGTTTACCGATGCTCACCCAAATCATTCAAACATTTCGGTAACTGATATCGATATCCCTGTAGCAACAGGCTTCTCAAACGAAACCGTTTTCTTCGGAATTTCATCAAATACTGACGATGGACCTCACAATGGGAGATACGTTGCGCGAATAGAACCTGAAGATGGTGGAATGTTTCCTATACAGACATCAGATTGTGAAACATCAGTCGCGTTGCAGCAACGTGTCATGAGTACTGTCAGCAATAACAGTGATGTCCCAATCCCAACCCTTGGAAAACTGATCACAAAGCCATACTTAGGTCTTCCATTTTTCGTTATGGCTCATGTTGACGGACGAATACCTTCTGATCGACCTCGATATACCGAAGAGGGTTTCGTTGTCGACGAAGCTACAGACCAACAACGAATACAGATGGTCCAAACAGGGTTAGAAGCAATGGCAGGCATTCACCAAATTGATTGGGAGAAAGCAGATTTGCACTGGTTGAACCCTTGTAATGGTGTCCCAACGCAAGAAAAACAAATAGAAATCTACCGAAACTATGTCAAAAAAGAGTTAGCTGGAAGAGAACATCCAGTCATGGACTACGCGCTTGACTGGCTAGCTGACAACAACCCGAATGATGAACGCATAGGGTTGAGTTGGGGCGATGCCCGATTAGGAAACATCATTTGGGACAACTACACGCCAGCTGCAGTCGTTGATTGGGAAGCATGTTCGCTATGTCCCACAGAAGCGGACTTAGGCTGGTGGCTGATGTTTGACAGAATGTCATTCGACGATGTTGAGGTAGAAAGAATGTCAGGTTATCCAACCCGAGAAGAACAGGCATCATATTACGAACAAGTCTCCGGAAAAGAAGTACGAAACCCGCATTACTGGGAAGTGTTCGCAATCATGCGATTTTGCGCTATCTTTATCCGTCTCGGTGACCGGCTCACGAATTCAGGACTCCTACCTGAAGAAATGAACCCAGCAGTTGGCAATATGGTGACTAGATCTCTTGCTAATATTCTAGAAATAGATAACCCAACACCGAGCCTCATCGGATAATACTAATTATTGCGAGCTCTCATCCCGCCATCAACCGGTATAGCTGTTCCAGTGATATAGGACGCTGACGGTAGAACCAACGAAAGTGTAATGTGGGCTACCTCTTCAGGATCACCATAACGTTTTAAAGCTGTCCGCCGGCGAGCAAATTTCTCTTTCGCATCATCTGGAATTAATTCAGTCATCCCAGTATGGATAGGGCCTGGACAGATGGCATTAACGGTGATACCCATTGGCCCTAATTCCACAGCTAAAGATTTCGTAAGACCAACAACACCATGTTTGGACGCTGTGTAAGGACTAGTCCCCGCTGACCCACCAAGCCCCTCCGTACTGGCAATATTAACAATGCGACCATCACCATTTCTCTGCAAATCTGACAGGCAACTCCGTATCAGTCGCATTTGAGCATCTAAATTAACTGAAAATGTTGCTTTCCAAACATCTTCAAAGAGTTCATTATCAATATTTCCTCCGAGACTAACTCCGGCATTATTAACAAGAATATCTATGGAGCCTAATTCCTCGCGTACACAGGAAACAAGGTCATCAATTGTTGAACCATCCTCTAAATCAATAACATAACCAGACGCAAACCCACCAGCATCACGAATCTCTTTTACAACTCGATCAACTCCTTCCGAGTTAATATCGCACACAGCGATAACAGCTCCTTCATCACTTAAAAGGTGAGCAGTTGCGCGACCCATCCCACTCGCCGCACCCGTCACAATAGCTACTCGTCCGCTAATCGACCTGCTTAATTTCCCTAAAGACCCCACAGGAAGACTTTACATCACCTATGAAGCGAAACTTCAAGAGCAATCCACGAATTTAACAAACGGCGGGTACCGTTGCCACAAGCCAACTAACTATTGGAAAAAAAATGGATGAAGTAAATGACATAATTCCGCGAAGCTCATGGCTGACTCTTGCTGTAACGTCCATCGCCGCATTCATGATCGCTATTGAAACATCAATAATTTCTTTAGCTCTACCGCAATTACGAAACGGATTTCCTGATGCAACGGAAAGCAAACTGTCATGGATAGTCAACGCCTATACCATTGGAGTAGCGTCGTTACTGCTTGTATCTGGATGGTTAGCTGACCGGTACGGAAGAAAAAAGTTATTCTTCTGGGGTTTGTTTGTATTTCTTGTTGCATCGTGCGCAGCTGGACTTGCACCCTCCGCTAATTTCCTTATTGCAGCGCGAGTAGTGCAAGCCATCGGCGGTGCGATGCAATACCCTGCGGGTCTCGCACTACTCCTCGCAGCATTCCCTCCATCAAAAATTCAAACAGCTATTGGAACATGGGGTGCAATGGGGGGGCTAGCCGCAGCGTTAGGACCTTCACTAGGAGCGCTTTTAGTTGATGCTTTCGGTTGGCAAGCAGTGTTCTTCATTAATGTTCCAGTTGCAGCACTCGTCATTATTTTCGGGCCACGATGGGTCCCTGAAAGTGTAAGTGACTCGATTCCTGAAAAAGTAGACCTCATTAGTGTGCCTCTCGCTTCACTGGGTGTTGGAATCGCAATACTAGCTATCACGCAAGGAGATACATGGGGTTGGTCTTCACTAAACTTTATTCTGTCGTTCATAATTGCATTCCTCCTAGTCACTGCTTTCATTATTCGTTCACAAAGACATTCAGCGCCACTGTTTGACTTGGGACTTTTTAAACTCAAAACATTTTCAGTAGGAATGATCGGGACAGTGTTCTTTATGGTCGCGTTCTTTTCATGGCTAATATCATTACCTACATTTATTCAGAGCGTTTGGGGATGGTCAGTCTTAAAAACTGGGTTTGCCATCGCACCGGCCCCATTATTAACAGCATTTGTTTCACCACCAGCTGGCCGAGTTGCCGAACGAATCGGAAATGGCCCAATACTCACAGTGGGCGGAATTCTTGGAGCCACAGGGTTAGCCCTCCATCTAGCTTTTACGGGAGCGCAACCAGATTATTTCAAAGGTATTCTAATTCCAGGCATCCTTATCGGTTTCGCTGCTGGTTTCGGATTTGCACAACTCATTGGAGCAGCTATGCGCAATGTTCCAAGGGACCAATTCGGGATGGCTGGAGCAGGTCGAACGACTATCTTCCAATTGGCCCTTGCATTAGGTGTTGCCCTCGCATTCACCATCATTGGAAGGCCTGACACTCCACAGGCCGCACTTAATGGGCTTCAATTTACATGGATGCTAGGAATAGGGTGTTTCATAGCGCAGGCCCTTCTCTTTGCTTTTTTCGGTGGGTCAGATAAAACACAGCACGCCAAGTCACGCTAAGTTAGCCAAATGAAACAAAAAGGCATTAACCGAATAGTCATCGGTGTTTGGGATTTTGAAAAAGGCAAAGAATACTTAGCGAAACTATTGGGAGCAGAATTTGCTCCCGAGAATACCGACGGCGAAGCAGCAGCATTTGGAGTCCGCGTTGCTATGGCATGGGAATCAGGTATTGAACTCATCTCTCCAATTCCTGGTATAGAAAGCCCCATACAAAAAGAGATGGAAGCCAATGGTGAAGGAATTAAAGGAATCGTTTTCGCAGTGGACGATGCTGATCACGCTATGGCCCAAGGCAACGAGTTAGGGCTCTCTTCACTTTATGATCTCAACTACGACCAGAAACAAATAGATGCAAAATGTCAAGGTCGCTTCAGTACATATAAAGAGCATTTTATCTCTGCATCAAATCCATTAAATACCACTGTTCTTCTTGGCGAATTCGTAGAAAAAATCTAAAACAGTACTTTGGCTTGACGATTCATGGGTCAGTACTAGGCTAAAACCAAACGCAGCTATGCGAAAATACCAAACTAAGCCGTTTGCCCTAATTGGCAAACAGTTTTCATTTGCGGGAGGGAAAATGAAAAAACAATTATTTAAGCTTGTAGCAATATTTTTGAGCTTTGTCATGATCATGGCCAGTTGTGGCGGAAGTGATGATGATGCAAGTAGCAGTAACGATTCAAGCAGTCAGGAAAGTAGTAGTGAAGCTAGCAGCAGCGAGGCAAGTAGTAGTGAAGCTAGCAGCAGCGAGGCAAGCAGCAATGCTGAAGAAGAAGCCCCAGCTGAGGAAGATGCACCAGAGCCTGAACCAGAGCCTGTTGAAGAACGCACAGCATCAGATATCGGCATAACTGAAGACACCATAAAAATTGGTGTAATAGTTTCAGACCTTCAAGGGCTAATAGACATCGGTTATCCGCTTCCTGCAGCACTTGATACTGACCACCTATCTGAACGTTTCACAAAATATTTTGATGAGTGGAACGCTGCAGGTGGCATCAACGGACGAATGGTCGAAGGGGTACAAATCACTTGGGACCCTCTAAGCCCAGCAACGATGGAACAATCCTGTACAGAAGCAGTCCTTGACGAGGGCGTATTTATGGCTATCAATGCATCTGGTTTCAGCCAAGCATTTATTCCATGTTTCACTGAAGATAATGACACGACCTTCTTCTATGGTGAAGTCGCATCACAAGAAATGATTGACGCAGCACCAAATCGTCTGTTCTCTCTGAACCCTCCATCTGAAGTTGCTGGAGGAGTAGGAGCACAGCTGATAGTGGATCAGGGCCTGATTCCAGCTGGTTCTAAAGTAGGTATCTTAGACTCAACGAATCCTCCAATCGCAGCAGCTGGAGAGGCCGCAGTATCCATTCTTGAGGAAGCTGGATATTCAACAACTACGATCACAGTCAACACGCTCAGCGGTGACAACGCTGCAGCTAATGCTGAAGGCGCAGCTGCAGTTGCACAGTTCTCTGCAGAAGGTGTAGATCATGTCTTTGTTATCCTTCCATTTATTTATGCTTCCGGATTCTGGGGTGAAGTAGGAGCATTAAGTCCTTCGTGGGATCGAACAATTCTTGACTCAGCATCTTCGAATTGCACACCATTTGGAGCCAGCCGAACTGATCCAGCAGCAGAAGGAGCTATCTGTGTTACGTCATATGACTCATATGCAAGCCCGGACGGTGGTGTAGGAGATGATGATGCATTTGAAGCACAATGCCGTGAAGAATGGATTGCCCATTTCCCTATCTTCGATGGAAAGAGCGACAAAGGAGCTCCTTCTGGTGAAGTTGGGCTTGAAACAGCAGATGGAGAGCTACTTAACTCAGATTATGCACCTGGTGAATGCACCATGCAGTATCTGATTAAAGAAGCCCTAGAAAATGCTGGAGTAAATCCAACGAGGGATTCATTTGCGGATGCAATGCGAGGGCTTTCAGGTCCTCAAGCCTTTAGGTCTAATGGCGAAGGTGCCTTTGGGCCAGGAAAGAACTATTTCTCAACACAAATGCAAGCAGTGACATTCACGCTCGCTAGTAGAAGCACAGCAAAAGGAGCGGATGGCACATTTAACGGATGCCCAGCCCCTGTGAACTGTTGGGTTCCTGTGACTGGAGAATGGTTTAAATTCAACTAAAAATTTAAAAATATAAATAATGGGGGGGTAGCTAAAGCTACCCCCCCATTTTCTATTTGGAGGAGAGATGAAAGTTTCACAAGCAGTTAAGCAAAGAAAATCTATACGCGGATTTTTACCTACTCCCGTTGAGGACAAGGTACTTTCCTCATTACTTGAAACCGCTGCGAGAGCTCCATCTGGTGGCAATGTCCAACCGTGGAGGGTGTATGTCATTAACAATTCACGTATGGATGATTTTAAAGCACAACTAACTGACTTTTCGTTAAGCGAATCGGAATACCCCATTTACCCTCCAAAACTTGAAGAACCTTATCGAACAAATCGTTTCGAACTCGGTGAAGAAATGTATGCGCTGCTAGGAATACCCAGAGAAGATAAGGCTGCAAGATTCGCAAATATGTCAAAGAACTATGATTTCTTCGGAGCACCGGCAGCATTCTTTTGCTTTATTGATAGAAATATGGGCGAAGCTCAGTGGTCAGACCTCGGAATGTTCCTTCAAACATTTATGCTATTAGCTGAAGAAGCTGGTTTAGGTACGTGCGCACAGGAAGCTTGGGCTATGCATCATCAAGCTGTATCGAAGTTCGTTTCAGCACCAGAAAATGAGATGCTCTTCTGCGGCATGTCAGTAGGTTACCCCGACTGGGACCAACCAGTAAATTCCCTTCAATCCAAACGAATGCCACTCCATCAATGGTGCACTTGGGTATAGAACTTAAAGAGAAAATTATTAAAAGCCAATGCACCAATTTACCTCTCCGGCAATGATGGAAGCTGTAGAACACAAGCACAGTACCGAACCGACTTAAACGTAATTCTCTTTTCTGAGAACATCTTTGAAGAAGGGAGGTGGAATGCTTAATCCAGAAAAAGTCGATGAACTGATAGTTTCTTACGGCCAAAAGTGGTCAACAAAAGAAGAACTTGAAGCTTTATGCAAAGCAGAGGGTGTGACAGGCTGGTTCATGTTATTTAACACAGTTGCGTAACGAGTAGGTCTGGTAGATAATCAATCCTTCATCGCCTAAACGCAGCATCATTACACTGAAATATTGCCACGTAGCATCGTCGGCTTCCATCTATGAGCTACAACTCTGATGAACTCGTTCCACTTCGCTGAATGGCCCGTTCATCAGTGCCAAGGTACGACGCAATAACGCCAGGGTCGTTACGAACTTCATCTGGTGAACCCTCAGCAATTACTGAACCAGACTCTAAACAATAAATCCGGTCACTAATAGACATCACCATAGGCATATCATGCTCAATCAATAATATTGAACTCCCTAATTCAGCTCGAATAGCATGAATAAGTGGCCCAAACGCTTCTGTTTCTTTCTGCGCTACGCCTGCTGTTGGCTCATCCAAAAGCATCAACTGGGTATCCAAAGCAATCAACGCTCCTAATTCAACAATTCGTCGCGTCCCCGTTGATAATTCAGAAATAAGCTGATCAGCGTACCGGCCAAGCCCCAAATAATGAATTATTTCCTCAGCCTCTGTTCTTTTGCGACGCTCAACAAAAGGCGATGGAGGAATGCCTAGCATTGATGGTAAGAGCAAAGACCGCTCTCTCGCTTCTAATGCAGTCATGACCGTTTCTCTTGCCGTTAAACTTCCAAACAGTTTCGCATTCTGAAAAGCCCTGCCAACCCCATTTCTCGCACGAATATGAGCAGCAGACTCATGAATAGGTTTGCCATGTAAAGCTATCTCACCTTCTAACGGAACAAAGCCTGACACTGCATTCATAAGTGTTGTTTTACCAGCCCCATTCGTACCGATAAGTCCCACAATTTCTCCTTGCTGAACGTTAATCGAAACATCTGATACTGCTAATCTTCCACCGAAACGCACGGAGACGCCAGATGTTTCTAACGCAGGAATTGAGTCATCGACATCGGAATGTTGCTTGGAATGAGACCAAATTGCTTTCGACTGTCCCTTATACGATGGGGACCACTCTGTCTTGTTCGCCATCCACGTAAGCATCGTGTCGCGTGCGTTATGGAGCAACGATATCAACCCACCCGGGAAGTACATAAGAACAACCAACATTCCTAAGCCACTAGAAAAGAGGCGAACCTGAGCACTGCTTTCAAAGACCGTAGGTATACCAACTAAAAAGACTGTGCCTAGCACACCGCCAGTAATCGATGAAATACCACCAACCACTGCAATAGACATTACCAGAAGTGATTCGCTTGGTTGAAAGGCAAGTGCTCGCAACGATCCAGTTGCTGGGACAAGAAGACCACCTGCCAGAGCTCCAATAGCTCCGGAAACAGCGAATGCCGTTAGCTTTGCTCTTGTAGGGGAGATGGTATACGCAGAGGCAGTCATTTCGTTATCGCGCACAGCTATTAATGTCCGACCTATACCCGAATGCCTGAGGCGCCAGAGGAGGTAGATCACAACAGCGACCGCTGCGACACAAAGATAGTAGTACGCTTCCTTATCAGTCCTAAGGTCATATCTTCCAAAAATTACCGGAGGTTTAACTTTTGCTCCGCCTGCTGCATTTGTATTTAATCTGTCAATTGACAGAATCCAACGTCCCGCTACCAAAGAGAACCCGAGCGTAGCGATACCTAAATACAAGCCACGTATTCGTAATGCTGGAATACCAACAATCAGAGCTAAGAGAACTCCCCACAGAACACCGATTCCGAGCGCAAGAAAGTAATTCAACGATGCCGTATAATACGACGTCATAAATGCCCCGACTGCCGCAAACGCATATTGTCCCAGTGATAGTTGTCCCGCCCACCCAGTGAGAACAACCGCAGAAAGAACAACAAGCATGACAATCATTACGCCTGCGAAAGCAATAAGGCGACTTGGCTTATCTACAACCCAAGGCAAGCTGATAAATAAGAGAGCGAGAATGACAATTCCAACGCGCGATACCCACTTATACAGTGGATATTGAATGAGGTCCTTGTGCGCTGACCGTAGACGAGGCGTCAACACCCACGATTGTTCACTTGTCTTATTCCCTCGATTAATGAACAACATCAATACAAGAAGAATCATAAAAATAGCAAGCAGATTCGATCCATTACCGATACCCCAATCATCAAGGAATCCCTTACCTTTATTCGCAAGCACCAGACGATTTACGATTCCGATAACGACCCCTCCAAGAAGAGCTTTCGGAAAGGATTGCAGCTGTCCAAACATTGCTGCAGCTAATGAGAATAATAAAAGTTCCGGTCCTAGACTTGACCCAACACCACCAGCATCTAACTTGTAGATCGGACCGATCAAAAGCGTTGAAACCCCAGCGAGAACACCTGCGATTAACCAGACTTGTGTGGACACGGACCTAATAGAGATCCCCGCTAGTTGAGCAGCACCTGGGTTATCAGCTGCAGATCGAACAGCTAAACCAAAGCGGGTCTTTTGTAGAAGGTAGCCGAGGACTATCACTAAGAAAGGAACGACAATCAGAACAGTAACTTGTTCTCCTCGTAAGAGTATGTTGAGATCTCCTAGTTTCCAATAACCCTTTATTGGAGTTGGATAGTCGACACGTTCATCAACTGTTGGTAGCCATATTTGCACGAGGGCAACTAATTGGGCAACACCCAACGTCGCAACAAATAAAAGAAGTCGGGGTTTGTCGAACAATCTACGCACAACTAGAAGTTCTGTAACGGTTGAAACTGCGGCACTTGCCCCAATGGCAAGAATTGCAGCTAACCAATACGGAAGGCCATAATTGACCATCAACATTCCCATAACAAACCCGCCAAAGGTTCCAATAGCGCCCTGTGCGAAGTTGATGACTCCAGTCGCTTTATAAATAAGAACAAGCCCCATAGCTATTAAGGCATAGACAAGTCCATCAATGAATCCTTGGAAAAGGATCTCGTTGCTATAGAGGATTCCGGCCACAACTGAAATCACGTTATGCTCCTTCCCCTGAGAGGAAAACCGCTCTAAGAAGGTCATCTCGTTCAAGTAACTCTTGTGCTGGCCCTTGGAATTGGACACGGCCACGTTCCATGAAAATGGCTCGATCAGCAATAGATAATGCAACATTCACCGATTGTTCAACAATCACCATCGTAATTCCGAGTTCTTTTAATTGTTCAACAACCTTAAGAAGGTCTTGAACAACAACTGGGGCTAAACCAAGTGAAAGTTCATCAATAAGGAGAAGTTCGGGTTCTAGCAGTACGGCTTTTGATAGCGCTAGCATCTGTTGCTGCCCACCCGATAATGATCCAGCTTTATCATTTAATCTGTCACTTAGTTGAGGGAAGATCGAGAATACTCTTTCCATACGTTCAGCTCGTAACTGCTCATTATCAATAAGCCAACTCCATACTTCAAGGTTTTCTCCTACTGTTTGGCCAGTAAAGAGGGCTTCACCACCAGGTACTTGCACCATGCCTAGCGATACGCGATATTCGGGGTCAACGAGAGTGATATCTCGACCATTCATTCGAACAACGCCTCTATCTGGCATGTGTAACCCTGAGACCGCCTTCAAAGCAGTCGACTTACCTGCGCCGTTAGTTCCAAGAAGTGCTAGTGTCTCTCCGCGTTTAACCTCAATATCAACATCAAATAAAACTTGGAGGTTGCCATAGCTTACGTTCAGTCCTTGCACTTGAAGAACCGGTACTTGATCCGGATTTTCCTGGGCTCGCCTTTCTTCTTCCTGTTCATTCAGTAATTCTTCTACCACAAGCGATATATCACGCTTCATATAACGGGATCCGTACATGATCAGGAATCCGCCAATAAGAGCAGCTGGTGGAACGACAATAGTTAAAGCTGTCCGTTCGCCGTACGCGTCGGAAAATGCGCCGGTGAGTAACCCTCCAAAAAATCCACCCATAAGAAAGATGTAAACACCTACTAGAGAGAAAGCTTGTGCGCGCATGCGGTAGGGAACCACTGCTGAGATCGTTGGACCCATCTGCGTGAATGCTGCCCCTTGGCAGGCATTACCTAGCGTATAGAAAATCATGAGCGGGACTATGTTTGTGAACCGCACTCCGATTGTTACAAAAATACCGTAGAGGGTGACAAGTAATCCCATCAGCCATAACGCTTTCTTCGGGTCTTGCCTGAAGAGTTTGTCACCAAGTTTTCCAGCAAAGGGAATTGCAATAAGAGCCGCTCCCCAACTAATCGAAATGAGCCAGCCGCGCTTGAATGCCCCATAATCATAATATTCTTCAAGCAGTAATGACATTGTTGTCGGAACCGCTACGAGGGCGAAACCGAGAACGCCAATACCGACAACAAGATAGTAGAACGACCGAACGTTTTTTAGTCGTTGAAAAGCTGATGAAAGCCTAACCGGAGGTTCTTCTTGCGCCTTTTCTAGTTTCCCACCAAGTACTGCATCTTGCTCGTAGGCGCCACGCACAGGTTCTTTTAAGAGAAAAATTGCAATAACTAATATCAACGCTGGGATCGAGAATAGGTAAAAAGCGACCCTCCAGTCGTCTGGGCCATCACCAGCCAAAAGAACAATTCCACCTGCAATAAAGGGTCCGACGACTTGACCAATTGGGCGACCAAGCGCTTCAGCGGCAAAAATTCGAGCCCGTATCGCTATTGGATACTGGTCAGCTATTAACGACGGGGAGATAGGAATTTTCGCTCCCGCACCTATTCCAGTTCCGGCTCGACTTACCGCTAACTGGAACGCATTTTGGACAGCACCGGTAAAGGCAACAAGACCTGCCCATACTCCTGTAGCTATAGATAGAACCCCGACACGCCGATAGCGATCAGCAAGCCAAGCGAAGGGAATAGTCGAAAGAACTAAAACAACTCCGCCAAAGCTACCTAACCCAAGCAGCATCGTATCTGAAATATTTAAGCTGTCTTGAATATCAGGACCAAGAACTGTGATAGCAACGCGATCGAATTCTTCAACAACAGACAGGACAAGAAGCACTAATGCCATTGAAATCCCGCCTTTTTCCACGCCTTCTCGGAACGTCATTTCGTCATCCCCGACACCAGGAAGCAGATCGTCCGGGAGAACAGTGTCAGCTGTTTCTTCGGCTAACGCAGCTTTGCGAGCCTCTTCCTCTGCAAGGATAGTTGCGGTGATGCTCGCAGTTTCATTCGTCCTGTCGACTTCGTTCATCACCCCCCCATTCCGTAAATCGCGAAAGAAAATTCGTACCTTGATGGTAGGTCAAGTTTTACCAATACGACAAAAGGGAAGCAAAGAGAAACCAGATAACTACTGGAAATTATTCACAATGAAATTGTTATTTCATACGCTCTTTTAAATTTGAAATAACCTTATTGATTTCAACAGATTCCATATCTCCGCTTTGCCTATCAACGATTTCGACAACCCCATCAGCTATGCCTTTTGGGCCAACAGTTACACGAAGAGGAATTCCTATTAATTCTGCGTCAGCGAATTTTACTCCTGCTCTAGCATCACGGTCATCTAGAAGAACCTCAATCCCGCCATCCGTTAATTCGTTATACAAGTTCTCAGCAACCTCAACGCTCTTGTCATCTTTCATCTGGATAACAGTTATTACAACATGAAAAGGAGCTACCGACATAGGCCAAACGATTCCATTATCGTCATGATGAGTTTCAACAATCGTCGCCATAGCTCTCTCAATTCCAATTCCATAGCTTCCCATAACAACAGGAGTTGCTTTTCCATCGGCATCAAGCACTTTCGCACCGAATGTTTCTGCATATTTCGTACCAAGTTTGAAAATATGCCCGGATTCAATTGTCGAAACTTTACTTAAAACAGATCCACAATTTGCACATAATTCACCATCTTGAACTTCTCGTAAATCCACCCAACCCGTAACAGTGATATCTCGACTGATATCAACACCAGAAAGGTGAAAGTCGTTTTCATTAGCGCCAGTTATCATATTCGAGCGGTTTTGAAGCGCAAAATCAGCGAAAATAGGGATGTTTTCGACATTCACAGCGCCTAATGAACCCGGTTCAGCGCCAAGGTATTCAACGGTTTCCTCTCTTCGAGCTGGGCGTATATGATTCGCTTGTGTAGCATCAGCAAGCTTTTGCTCATTGATGAAATGATCACCGCGAACTAAAGCAAGAGTGACCTGTCCATCAATGACATACACCATAGTTTTGATCTGTCGCTTACCATCATGTCCTGCTTCTTCCAATGCAGCGATTGTTCGTATTCCCGGCGTAGCAAATTTTTCTGGTTCTGCAGGTCCATCTGAATCAGCGATGTCATCTAAACGCGAAACCGCTTTTTCAATATTTGCGGCATAACCACACGATGAACATAGCATCACGTCATCTTCCCCAGATGGAGCTTGGACCATGAACTCGATGCTGTCAGAACCACCCATATTCCCTGAAGATGCCTCAACCGGAATGACATCAAGATCCAACCGACTGAATATTCTCAGATACGCCTGATGCTGTAAATCGAAAGCGGTATCAAGGCCTTCTTCATCAAGGTCAAATGAGTACGCATCTTTCATTGTGAATTCTCTGACCCGTAGCAAACCACTTTTTGGCCTCGGTTCATCACGAAATTTTGTATGGATTTGATACCACATTTGAGGTAACTGTTTATAAGAGCTGATCTCGTTAGCAACTGTTGCAAAGATCTCTTCCGCTGTTACGCCAAGAGCCGCCTCACCTCCATGCCGATCTTCAAGCCGAAACATAATGTCGCCCATTGAATCCCACCTGCCAGACTCTTTCCAAATAGATGATGGCTGCAGTGTCGGCATTTGCATTTCTTGCCCACCGATCATATCCATTTCCTGCTCAACGATCTGGATGATTTTTTTTCGTACCTTGAATGCCAAAGGAAGAAGCGTGTAGTGCCCTGAGTGAAGTTGACGAATAAAACCCCCACGAACAAGAAGCTTGTGGCTAGGCGCTTCAGCATCAGCAGGGGCGTCACGTAATGTGGGAGAAAAGAAAGATGTCCATCGCATATCTTGCCAGCGTAGTTGCCAGAACAAGAAATGGATAACCTTTTACTATGTCCCCCCATATTTTTACTAAAAGATGTTATTTTCTACTCACTGCCGTGTGTCTCTTGTTTTTTGGTTGCGCCGATCAGATGGGATCGAATACCGGTATTCAGACAACTGGAACACAGCCCGATATTCCTACTGAAGTGCAAGCAGTAGATGGATCAACCATTTCCGTTACTGATTTCAATGGGGTTCCCACTGCCTTGTGGTTTTGGTCCCCGAATTGAGGGCAGTGTAGAGCAGAAGCATCTGCGGTCGCAGAACTCAACAGAACGTATCAAGACAGCATCCAATTTATAGGAGTTACAAGCAGAGGAGACCTTTCACAAGTTGAAGAATTTATTGAACGATATGCCGTGGCCGAACTACCCCATATTTTTGATGAAGAAGGAGATATTTGGCGTCAATATAAAATCTCTTCACAACCTGCATGGATTTTCATTGATCCAAATGGAAATCAAGAAAGAGTTATTGGTTCCTTAGGTGATACAGAAATCAGAACAAAACTTCGCGGACTTCAAAAAATCAATACGGACACCTAAGTCGGTATGGGATCATAGCTTCGTTGCTAACATTAAACTGTGTCTGAGACGATAACCATTCCCCGGCCAGATGATTGGCATGTGCACCTCAGGGAGGGAGATATGTTGCATGCTGTTATTGGCTACACGTCTCGAAGATTCCGGTACGCAATGGTGATGCCTAACCTCTCAACTCCTATTGCTACAACCTCACAGGCATCGATGTATCTTCAACAGATCCGAGAGGTAACACCTCCTGATTCACCCGATTTCCGACCGCTAATGACACTGTACTGCTCTGATCAATTGGAAGCTGAAGATCTTATTCAGGGGCACAACGAAGGAATCATCAAAGCTGTGAAATATTATCCTGCGGGGGCAACAACAAACTCCCAATCAGGTGGATCAGCAATGATGGATTACAGCCACATCTTTGAAGCAATGGAGGCTAGCAATATACCGTTATTAGTGCACGCAGAATCAACTGATGAAAACGTGGACATCTTTGACAGAGAAGCAGTTTTTCTTGAGCGAGAACTTACCCTCGTATGTCAACATTTCCCCCAACTCAAAGTCACGGTCGAACATATTTCAACAAGTGCGGGTATTGAATTTGTGGAAGCACACCCACAGGTCGGAGGGTCAATCACACCGCATCATTTATCGCGAAACCGATCTGACATGATTTCACCATCTTTTCATGCTGACCTATTCTGCAAACCCGTTATCAATTCCGAACATGACCGGTTAACACTTGTTGAAACAGCAATAAGTGGAAATTCATCTTTCTTTCTCGGCACTGACTCAGCGCCACATCCCACGCACTCAAAATATGGAAAAGACGCCAAAGCAGGCATTTTCAATGCAGCCTATGGACTAGAAGTCGTCGCAGAGATCTTCGCCTCTGAAAACAAATTAGATAATCTCGCAGCATTTACATCGGTAAATGGATCCATCTTCTACGGATATGAACCCTCTCAAGACAGCGTCACGCTTCACCGATCACCAATTGATCTTGAAAAGGCAACCCACATTTCTACTGAGAATGGTAATCAAGTTGTCCTATTTGGTGTTGAAGAAGCATCCCAATGGACGATCAAGACTTAAATAGTCATGATTCGCTCGTTCGGTAATCTCCGTACTCACCGTCGCGTTCACTCAAAGCCTCAGTAAGACCCTTGTCTTTGATTTTTCCAATAAATTGTTGCATTGATTCTGTGTGTATCCCTAAAGCGCACAGTTCGGTACCAGCTCGAATACCAGTCCGTAATCCCATTATTTCCATTTGTCTATGAACGACACGTTTATTAAGTTGCGTTAAATCTGAAGGTGTTTTTGTAATTCGCTCCGCAATCTTAAGGACCTCGTTATCAAGAATATCTTCCGGAAAAGCACGGTTTGCCCACCCTTCAGCGACTGCTTCTAATCCAGAAATAGAATCACCTGTCATCATCATTTCCATCGCTCGTCGCATCCCAAGAAACCATGTATGAAAATGCATATCTGGAACCCCAAACCGGGTGGCTGGGTAACCCATCTGGGCATCTTCAGCAATATAAACTAGATCGCAGCATGTAGCGAGTTCACTGCCACCAGCCAAACAATAGCCATGTACCTGAGCAATAACTGGCTTAGCTAAATCCCAAATACTCATCCAACCCTCTGTCACATGGCGAGGCCATTGCCCTTCACCATCTGCAGAGAAGAAAGGAAGAGCGTACCCTTCATTCCCGCCAGCAAGATCATACCCAGCTGAAAATGATGGCCCGGCGCCACGAATAATTGAAACTTTAATATTAGGGTCCATGTCAGCTTCGCGTAACGCTTCCAAAATCGCACCACGCAATGGGTGAATTAACGAGTTTCGTTTCTCAGGGCGATTCATCGTCAAACGCCGAACACCAGGCAACGGGTCATCAATAAGTAGCACATCCGTTGCGCCCTCATTCTCAGATGCAATACCATTATTACTTTCGCCATAATCACTCATCTAACCATCCTCCTCTACAACGCTTTCCATTATCGTAACCGTTCCGCATTGTTGATATGAATCAAACACATAGAGTCCACAATCACCTACTCTTTTAGCAAATTCAATTTGAAAGGACCCATTATGAACGACGATCAAATCATGCGAATGATGGAGTTACGGGCATCGGATGCACGATCCATAATTCTTCCATTCACCCTTTCCCACGCCGCAATTCTCATCATCTTGGGATTCGGGGGAGATGGCCTAGATAATTCAGGTGTTCAACTCGCCATAGCAGCAATGGCAGTTTTAGGATCACTATGGTGTTTGGGGTGGCTCGATGATTGCATGCAAGACCTAATTGCTGGTGGAAAAGATCTATCAGATGACATGAGAAACACACATATGGGGCAGCGGCTTGTAAATGCTCCAATGGGAGCAGTTCGGGCTCTTAATGTCGTCGTTGTTGGACTTATCGTTGCGGCTGAAATGATTGCACTTTATTAAAAACGCACAATAAATTTCCCACACCCTAAATGAGAGGGAAGGGGGGAGCGTTTCCATGTTCGCTTTTCCTATCAAAAACCTGCAAAAGCGGGTTCGCTTTTGCGGAAAAACACCGGACCGGATTACTGGTATTTCTGTTTAGGAAAAGCGGGTTCGTTTTTCCTAAACAGAAAATCAAACCTCATCAGGAAAATCTGGCTGTATTTCCGTAGTTCCAATATTTATCGGCGCTGTAGAACAGTCATTAGAGTCCCAGATCGTTCTTTGGGGTCATTATGGTCGAATTCGACACCGGCACGAGCAGCTGCTGAACTGCCGGGCCTGCTTTCTGACTCCTCGAAATGTTTCTCTTTAACTATAAGAAAGCCGTTAGATAGAATAGAAGTTAAACCCCAAGGAATTGTTATAGGTTCGCTCAACGTCGCTTTAGGGTGAACCTCAACAAGAAGAACGAAATAACCTCCACTAACCAAAACACGTTCGATCTCTTCGAGCGTTAGCACTAAATCATCCACATGATCAAGGGAATTAAACGATGTAACAATGTCAATACTTGACGATTTAAAGGGAAGATTCTCGGCTCGAGAAGCTACGTAGTTGGAAGAATGCTTTTCAACACCAAGCTTTAGGTAATCAGTGAGTAGCGGGTCAACACCTATTCGGATGTTTGCATCATCTAACCATTCCAGGCTGCCGCGAGGCCCACATCCAATATCAACCACTTTCTTCCCAGCGTAAAGTGACTTATCTAATTCTGGTATTGCCGTAAATAAATCTTGATACCAAGAATGGCTAAGTTCTTTCTCGCGAAAGTACCTCCAGCGCCAGTACGTCAATTCGTACAAACGCTTGACATCAAGACCTAATTTCGAGAGCAGCTTACCGAACTTTTGTATAAGTGGAGCTATGACTGGTGGCGTTGGCCGCTGGTGATTCATTCCTGAATGATATTTCAAATCAGTTCACTAGAAAAGATTAAAATGAAAAGCTTCTAGACAAAGATTTAACTATCAGTATTTTTCGTTTTGAGCTTCTTTGCGTCTCTTGCTCTATCTGTAATTCCCAATATGCTTTTACGCATTCGAATAGTTTCAGGTGTGACCTCAATGCATTCATCGGCAGCGATGAATTCAAGTGCTTGTTCCAAAGAAAAAATTCGCGGAGGTGTTAAGCGAACAGTATCGTCAGAAGCCGCTGCACGAACGTTAGTCATTTTCTTTTCCTTAGTGATATTTACATTCATGTCTTCAACTCGTGAGTTCTCACCGATAATCATTCCTTCATACACGCCTGTCCCTGGTGAGATGAGAAGTGACGTTCGTTCCTGAAGAGGAGCGATGGCATATGTTGTAGCGACTCCCGATCGATCAGAGACAACACTACCGGTCATTCTCATTCGCAGTTCACCCATCCAAGGTTCGTAATTTTCAAACACATGGTGCAACAATCCAGTACCACGAGTTTCGGTAAGGAACTCGGTTCTGAAACCGATTAACGCTCTAGCGGCAACAATGTACTCGAGGCGAACCCATCCACTTGCATTGTTCGTCATTGTTTCCATCCGGCCTTTGCGACTCCCGAGCAGTTGTGTAACTGGCCCCACATACTCTTCGGGTATATCTATTGTCAGATACTCGGTTGGTTCATGAAGTTTCCCGTCTATTTCTTTTGTCACGACTTCAGGTTTCCCGACAGTGAGCTCAAAGCCTTCCCTGCGCATCATCTCCACCAAGATTGCAAGCTGTAATTCGCCTCTCCCTTGCACTTCCCACGCATCAGGTTTTTCTGTTGGAAACATTCGAATGGATACATTTCCAATTAATTCTTTTTCTAAGCGGGCTTTTACGAGCCGAGCGGTTAACTTATTTCCCTCTTTCCCAGCTAAAGGCGATGAATTTGTACCTATTGTTACGGAGAGGGTTGGCTCATCTACAGTGATGACAGGCAGCGGCTTTGGGTTATCAGGGTCAGAAAGAGTTTCGCCAATAGTGATGTCCTCAATTCCCGAAATGGCAATTACTTCCCCAGCTTCCGCTGTTTCTACTTCAACCCGCTCCAAGTATTCTGTAACATACAAGTTCGCTATTTGTGCGCTAGCAATCTCACCATTCGTTTTACACCAGGAAACCCTTGCACCTTTTTTGATCGTTCCGTGCATAACTCTACATAGCGCTATTCGCCCGACGTACGGAGATGCGTCTAGGTTCGTAACCCATGCTTGAAACGGATGATCAGGGTCATGCATCGGAGGGGGTATGGTCTCAACAAGTATGTCAAACAACGGAAGGAGATCATCTCCAGGCTGTTCAAGGTCTGTAGTAGCTATTCCTTTACGTGCGTCCGTGTAAATAATCGGAAAGTCTATTTGATCATCAGAAGCATCTAAGTCAATAAACAACTCATAAACCTCATCTATCACCTCAGCGATTCTCGCATCAGGCCGATCAATTTTGTTAATGACCAGCACAACTGGAAGGTTTTGCGAAAGCGCTTTTCTAAGAACAAAACGTGTTTGCGGTAATGGTCCTTCACTTGAATCTACGAGAAGGAGTACGCCATCAACCATTTTCAGTGCTCGTTCAACTTCTCCTCCAAAGTCAGCGTGCCCAGGTGTGTCTAAGATATTGATTTTTGTCTCACCGTATTGAATAGCAGCGTTTTTCGCAAGAATCGTGATTCCACGTTCTCGTTCAATGTCCATCGAGTCCATTACTCGATCTTGGGTTTCTTTGTAGTCGCTAAATGCGCCAGATTGTTGCAGCATTCCGTCAATCAATGTTGTTTTCCCATGGTCAACGTGGGCGATGATAGCGACATTTCGTATGGTTTTCTGTGGTTGCATGACCGGACCACAGTACAAGAGTTCAGTATCTTTTCCTCAGATGCAGGTAGATATAACATCTAAGTGTAACAGTCATGCATTTGCGTTTATATTGTAATCATGAACGGGAAACTTACCCATCTCGCTCTTCCATGCCACGATCTTGTGAAAACAATTCAATGGTACGAACGTTTTACCCCCTTGAATGTGATCCACCAGCGGGAAGATAACGGTGCCAAAGTCGCATGGATACAATCCGACGACAAAAGTTTTTTCTTAGTGTTTCTTCAGTCCCCTGACTCAAAGGAACCAACCCCTACGCTGTCACCATTTGCTCATCTAGGAATCGAAATGGCATCTAAGAAGGAAGTCAATGTCATCGCAGCAGAAGGACGAGATCATGCATGTTTGGTATGGGAACCTAGGCAAGAACCCGACCCTGTTGGCTATGTTTGTGCCCTGAGTGACCCTGACGGCAATCTCGTAGAGTTCTCCTACGGCCAAACTATAAATTAACAAGTTACTAGTGATTAAATAACCAAATATTTATTACTCCTTCATCACCGATACCACCACATTCACATCCTGTGGGGTGAGTGAACCTGATGCATGATTCTGTACTAGTTAGACCTAGCGTGACGTTTACTCATTTGATTGAAAGCAATCGCAATCAAGATTCCGGAAATGATAGAAATTCCACCACTTATTGCATACAGTACATCGCCAACTATTGCATCATCAATCCCATCTTCAATTTCATAGCCGGTAAAGTTACCAATGAAGGCAAACGCGAACGACACCCACCAGAGTATAAAACCAACGAGCCAAAAACTATTTCTCTGATTTTCAACATCTCCTTCGCCGGAAGCATTTTTCCATGCATCGCTAACGACTTGGTAAGGGACAAAAAACATCATCACTGGGGTAAACCAGCCACCGATTGCCCAGCCACTCGTCCATCGTCCTTTACGGTTCAGTGCCTCAATATTTGAAGTTGCTCTCCACGCCCAGATAATTAGGAGCACCAGTAAAGGAAGAGCGATAAGAAATTCGAAGATGAGCGACGCGCTAACAAAATTGTCAGCATTTTCCACGTCGTTCCAACTGAGGTACTTCCCATCCTTTATATCAGTCAATATTGAAGCTCTATACGAAAAGGCAATGAGAACGAAGAGTCCCACCGCTGCTGAAATCCCAGATAAAATTGAAACAGCTTTACCTAAACCAAGAAGATTATAGGTAGTTACGTTGCTGTGCTCTGAAGGTATCAGCAATGCTTTTTGTTCCTCGTATTCTTCTTTAGAAATTAAAGAGTCTTCGCGTAGCTTGTCTAACTTTCTAAGTTCTTCCATCCACTTTGACATGTGACCCCTTTGATAGTTATCAAAATTATTACAAGATATAGCTTTGCTTTAACGATATGCGACGCATTGCCTATCAGTTTATTTCCAAGCAGACATAATATGCTACTGTATGGATACATACGAAAATGGTTACAAGATAATCATGTTTCATAAAGGGGGAAAGAATAATGGCAGATTGGATGGATGAATTACGCGATCTAGACAAATTACGCGAAGATTCTTTAATTTCTGGAGAAGAGTACGAACATCAGAAAACTATGATCATGGAAAGGCGTGATGGAACAGACCTATCTGCTGGACAAGGTGATGTTGGAGTTTCAGCATGGGCCAGGCTCGGTTGTGCGCTTGTGGATGGAATTCTAGTATTTGTGACCTTAGGTATTGGTTGGGTTATTTGGGCTTTCACTTTAAGTGGTTCAGGACAAACTCCAGCTAAAAAATTATTGAACCAGACAGTGATGGACCTTGATACCGGTAAACCAATGAAATTGGGAAGAATGTTTTGGATGAGGTATTTCATCGGGTCAATAGTTGCCCAAATTGCATTCTTATTCACATTAGGAATTCTTATTTTCATGCCATTTTGGGACAAACGCAATCAAAATATTTATGACAAAATCTCAAATGCGTTAGTCATTGCGACACCAAATTCAGTTTCGTAAGGGTAACGAAAAAACTCCATACCGCATCAAATGGTTAAACGGTCATTTACCTTTTCAACAATTGATTTTGCTAGCTCTCTCAGTCCCTCATTATCCGTTGTAGCGACGCGATGGGGAACCATAACGGTTCCGGTGTATTGATCCATTCCTACAGTGGGAGCGAAACTAGAAACGATGGGTGCGAAGGGTTCAGTAATAATAAGCGATGTTGGAATTCCATGTGCTTCCATTTGAATCGCATCGTGCAAACTACACGCGGTACATGCGCCTCAATCACCGAGTCCCGAAATTATCAAATGCGCACGGGCCGCTAACATTTCGGCTTCGTCAGCATCTATAGGCTTTCCAGCACTTGACTTCGAATGCACAATAACTTCTTTAACAGGCAAATAGTCTCGTAACCCTTCAGCCACATAGGTTAGAAGTTCCTTTGCATGCGGTTTAGAGTTATCAATCACTGCAATGGTCAAAGGATCAACTAGTTCCTGGCGCTTAGCCATAGCAATTTTTAACTGATTGCCTTGTTCATATTCAGGGCTAAAAACGGTAATCATTCCCACGATCGTTGTTATCCTTTGCCTGCTTCGTTGGCATCTGATGTGTTGAATTGCACCACTTTCGTGACAGTCTTTGAGTGCACTGTAGGAGCCCATGTCGGAATATATGCACTCCACCCAGCACCAGGACTTCCAGCAGTGACCAGAAAAATATCTTCAGGGGTTCGAACGGTAGCAAGCTTCCCATCAGCATCGGGTGTCATATCATTTTGAGTTGTATGCTCCATCACAATCCCAGCAGTTTCAAGGTATGAAGGGGTGACGCGAGAGGCTTCAACGAGGTGCTCGCGAATCGCTCGCTTTGACCAACCACTTTCTACAAGAATCCGTCTATGTTCATACCCCAATACAAGTAAAACCTGATGCCCTTTCCCCACTCCGTATGTTGTGGGGTTCGTCATAGCAGATGCTAATGATGCGAGAACCCCTTCCGCAGTTCCATTCAACTGATTCGAAATTTGATGAGGGCCCTCAGCTGCTAACAGTGTCACTGTTGTTTCCTCTTCCCCAAATCCAAGCTCTACCCTTAAAGGATCCCATTGCCCTGGAGGTGGTTCTTCAGCGACCAGCATTGTATATTTCCCGGGATGACCCAGCGAAGAACCATCTAAATAATCGGAACGTGCCCCAAGAACATTCATCGCTATCAGTCTCAGTGCCCTGCCAACAGTTGCGTTAGCTCGGTGACCTGGACCGAGCGCATTACGCGTTGCGTTAAAGCCAAGGTCCTGAAGGCTGGGACCACTAATCGCTACGCATAATGCAGCACCTCCAGTACTGGTAAGAACAGTGTTACACCCGAATGCTGGATCACACATTGCATTTATCGCAGCCAGTACCACTGGAAAATGTTTCGGCTCGCACCCAGACATAACAGCATTAATAGCTGCTTTCTCAGCTGAAATCGTCCGTGAACGCTCAGGAACCATACCCACAACCTTGTCAGGTTTAACATTGGCAGAATTCAACATGGCATTAATTCGTTCAGGTGTCGGCGCAATGATCGGAAGCCCATCAGTCCAGCCACGTGTAAAAAACTCCTCCTGCACATCTGATTCAACAAGCATTAACGAAGTAGCCATGGGTGTTACATTAGCAGCGCCCCCATTGCAGAGCATTTCCGATCAAATTCAATGCGACTTACTTCACGTCGCTCAGTTGGATCGTTTATTTATTAGGGATTAACCAAATCTGCTACATACCATCCGCACCAAACGGTATCGAACTCTTCTGTGTTGCCACATGTAGCGGCAAATTGGAAATAATCATCATCTTCGAATCCAGATGAAGCGAAATATAACAGATCGCAAGAGTTCCCATTATCTTGTGAGCATTCATCGTAAAGTATGTCAAGGTTCGGGTCCTCGCCGTAACTTGTCGGGAAAGATGTCTTAAAGTATTCAATACAGTAAATATCAATTTCGACTCGGTCTCCACATGTTGCTCCAAACTCCGTGTATTCACCGCCCACAGGTACGTAAAGGTCAAGATTAAATAGGTTGTCACACGCCCAATACGTTCCATCAGAACATAGATCCCAGAGATAATCACCAATTATGTTTGTGCCGTAAGCGTATCCATCACAGTTTTCTGTAGTAGCGGTCCCATCTTGTATGGAGCGTTCAATAAATGATCCTAAGTGACTGTATGTGAAGCTTTCACCATTAAGTTGCGCACCACCTTCTTTAACATATTGGGTTACTACTCCGACGACTTGCCCAGTTGCAGAAATAAGTGGCCCTCCACTTGATCCATAATCACTGGCTTCGTCCGAAATAACTCCTATGCGGCTGGAGCCTTCCCGAAGAAATGAGATAATCGTCCCAGGGCTCACCGAAAATGAATAGTACGGGGCCGGATACCCAAGGCTAACTACTGGTTCTCCCTCTCGTAACGCATTTGGGTCAGCCCATTCAAGCCACAAATCAACAGGTGTTGAAACCCGCACCACTGCGACATCTAGTTCCTTATCCTTCCCGATGACAATGCCTTCCAAGGTGTCGCCATTTCTTGAAATGAGAGTTGGTGTCATATCTGGACCTATCACATGTTCATTCGTTATGAAGATGTCCCGAGCAACAGCAAATGATGACCCTCCTGATTCAATACCGCATGCGTCCGTCACTACTTCCCACACTGCATCCCCCAGCTGCTCTCCAATATCAGCCGGAGATAGTAGAACAGGTTCTTC
>DDNP01000011.1:61150-64327 GCA_002341185.1 Candidatus Neomicrothrix sp. UBA2517
CAGGTTCTTCAACCGCTGTACCAACATCTTCTATATTCGATGGAGTTGCTTCCATTGTGTCACTGGAGTTGCTACATCCACTTAGTAGGATAAGAAATAAAAAAAAACTTAAAATAGAAATAGTAGTTTTAGTTTTCACATTCGTACTTTAGCGCAGATGACCATCACATAGAGTTCAGTAACTCCCAATCTATGGGTCTATATATTTAGCCCTCGTCGGCTTGAGCGTAAGGGCTTTCCAGCACACTCTCGTGACCGTCCGTAATTGGTTGGTCAATGCGCTGGCCGCTGTTGCCACCTGGACCGAATGAGTTTATGACGTCGCGTAGATCAGTTCGGTCGGGTATCTCTGGTAGCTGTTGTGGCTGACCTGGCATTCTGGCGATGTGTAGTGTTTGTGTGGGGAATGCGAACTCGACTTGGAGAGATTCGGCGAGTCGCATGATATCGAGATTGAGGACATGTCGGGTACGTAGCTCTTCATTCCAATCTTCAGCATCGATGAAGCAGTAGAGTAATACGTCCAAACTGGTGGCGCCAAAGCCATGGAACTCGACAATGTAGTAGTCCTGGCGCATACCTGTGTTGGCTTGAATAATAGCGCGAATCCCTTCAACGAACGCCTGTAGCTGATCCGGTTTAGTGTGATACGCAACTCCGAGCGTGGTCTTGTACCGTCGCCAGCGACGCTGACCCATATTATCTATCCCACTATCCATCAGATTGCCATTTGGCACGCTTATTAGTGAGTTGTAGAAGGTGCGCACACGAGTCGAGCGGAAACCCACTGCTTCAACGGTGCCTTCAACGCCATCGACGACGACCCAGTCGCCGACCTCAAACGGCTTGTCGGCGAAGATCGTGACTCCGCCCAGCAGGTTACGAACTGTGTCTTGTGCCGCCAGTGCTATCGCAAGACCGCCCAGACCCAAACCGGCGATCAGAGATGAGACGTTAATATCTAGGTTTTGTAAGACGAAGAGGAGCCCGACGAACGTCACGAACAATCGCACCGCAGTGCGCAACAATGGCACCAGGCTGTCATCAAGCTTCGACTCGGTTTCGCTGGCGCGTCTCGTCAGCACATCCATAAAAATATCTATGCCGCGGTAGGCGACCTGAAGTACTCCTACGGCTGCGACCAGACTGGTTATCTGGTTCACAACATCGTCAATCTCCGGATCAAAATCGAGCATAGGGAAGCCAACCAGCAGTGTGATCCCGATCGTGACCAATAGTATGCCTCTATTAAGTCGGCGTCGCTCAACCTCCCAAAATGTTAAATCATCGCCTGAGTATCGACGACGAACGAACATGGCGATCAACCGCAACAAAACGAAGTGTAAAACCGTCACGACGATGGCGAGCAACCCGAAACCGATGTACTGTTCAATCTCGATTCCGAGATATTCGTCTTTGAACCAGTTCGGCGCAGCTATGATCATCTCACCAAAATAGCTAGTTAATGAGGTCAGAGTGTTGATATCAGCGTTATTACGATCAAATACTTCCTATTTTTTTGGGGTGTACGCCCCCTCGGACTGGATGCCTGCGGGTCGAACTCATACAGAACCGGCTACTTCTGGAGCTACAAAGCAAATCATTCAAGGTGGCCAGTTTACTCATCCTATTTAAAGCGTCTACCATTACATTGAGTAGTCTAGATAGGGGTATGCCGTGAAAGTCAAGAAATTTGTCGTAGGTATAGTGGTTTTCATGGCAGGGTCGTTGTTGTTCCCTGTGGCTGGCTCTGCATTACCAGGTGATATTAATGAAAGTGTGGGGGATGGTGGCATAGCTGTTATCAACGACACTGACAATTATGACCAACCAAGGGCGGTAGCCGTTGACTCTCTTGGAAGGACGGTAATCGCAGGTAAATGCTTTAACACTGAAAATCAGGCAGATTTCTGTATAGGAAGATTTGACCAAAACGGAAATCCAGACACGAGCTTCAGCGATGATGGGTTTATTGTCATCGACATGGGCTCGGCAGGAAACTATGATAATGCTTACGCTTTGGCTATTGACCAGTTAAATCGGGTCGTTGTTGGTGGTAGATGTTACGAGACTACAAACGCTAACGGGACTGATTTTTGCATCCTTCGGCTTACGCCGAGTGGAAACCTTGATACGTCTTTCGGCGGCGATGGAAAAGTGTATGTAGATATGGGTGATACAGGTAGTTTTGACTACTTACGAGCTATCACAGTTGATTCGCTCCGACGAGTCATCGCCACTGGCTGGTGTGAAACTACCCTAGATGTGCAGCGAGACTTCTGCACGATGCGGCTTACTCCAACTGGAAACCTTGATACGGCCTTCGGAGGCGATGGAAAAGTCTACACATCCCTATCCCCTGAGAGTGATGGTTGGGCAGACAAAGCACAAGACGTAGCAGTTGATTCTCTTCGGCGGGTTATCGTCGGGGGACTTTGCGAAGATGATAATAACCAACAGCATAATTGCTTGGTCCGATACACGGCTTCAGGGAACCTTGATGCTTCCTTTGGTAACAATGGAATCGTTATCCAAGACCCATATCTTAATACCCAAGGGCAAGACTACTTTGATCACATTGATCTTGTAGCAATAGACTCGCAAAACAGAATTGTCACTGCAGGTCCGTGCTACACGGAAGGGCGTGTAGATGGTGTTTGGTGTGTAGCCCGTTTCACAACGACTGGGAACCTCGATACGTCATTTAGTTCGGACGGGGTTGCACACACTACTCCGGAGAATTCACCCAGCGATTACAACGAATACATCTTTGGGCTGGTTGTTGATTCTTACGATAGGCCAATCATTGGCGGAGGAATTTGGAACGGAAATCATTATGCACCGCGCATGTACCGGTTCTCTGAGAATGGCGAATTCAATACCTGGTTCGGCCCCAACGGTGATGGATCTGCAGATGTCCAAGGGTCAGGATCTACCTCAATGCGTGTTGCTGACTGGGAAGGGGAGGAGATGGGAGAGATAGGTAACAAGCCCACTCAAATGCTGGCGCTTAATGCATACGATGAAATTATGGTGGTGGGACGTTGCACCACAGATGTGGACACTCCTAATAATGATCCATATGACTTTTGCATCGCGACCTTCGGCACGGAGAATAATTGGGGTAACAACAATACTGAATCGTTCTTTACCTGCGGTACTCATACTGCCCGTGCA
>DDNP01000027.1 GCA_002341185.1 Candidatus Neomicrothrix sp. UBA2517
CCTTCACATCAGGGTCAACTCCAGCTCAAGCAGCTCCTGCCGAACCAACATATGGTGGACTAGGACTTAATGCATTAGATGAGCCTGTCACATTGCAAACAACATGTGCGCCATCTACTGCGTCAATGACACGGTGGATAGCAGAAGATGAAGGACTGCTTGAAAAACGAGGAATTACAATTGAATGTGTCAACATAGCTAACGGTCCAGAAACCGCTGCTGCTTTAGCAAGCGGTGCTGCAGATTGGGCAGGAAATATTTACAACAATACTTTCCCGCTCCTTGAAGCAGAGTTTGACCTCGTTGTTACACAAGAGGTTCTTCTATACAACCTATTTGATGTAATCGTCGACGCAGACTTCGCTGCTGCGAATGGCATCACAGCTGATTCAGATTGGAAAGCTGACATGGAAGCACTTAATTGCTCCAATGTCGGTGTTGTAGCTCGAGGAGCTGCAGCTGAGGATCTCGCAAGAATCCTCATCCAAGAAGCTGGTCTAGATACCGAATGCTTCACATATGTAGCTGTAGCTCTTGACCCTGTGTCACCTATGGTTGCAGGAGAAACAGACTGGACAGTCACTTTTGATCCATTCCAGATTGTTCTCGTAGCACAAGAAATTGGTATGTCACCATTCTCAATCCAGAGAGGTGATGGACCTGCAGGTCTAACATGGCCAGGTCTTGTCGTAACTGCAGGCCGATCAACGGTTGAAGAGAATCCAGAGTGGTTCTGTGCTTTGAATTCAGCAATGAATGAAGCAACAGAATGGCTAAGAGATCCTGCCAACCATGACCGTGCAGCAGAAATAACTCAAACACGTTTCCCAGAATCTCTACATCCATTGATTCCGGCCGTGATTGACAAGTACTACGAAGGGTTCAGCCTTACAGGAGCACCTCAAACTGAGTTAGTTTCTTCAATAAGTGAGATTTCACTTGCTGTTGGAAAAACTTCTAAACTCTACGGTGCTGATGAACTCATCCTAGTTCCAGATTGCGACTAACAAAATAAGTTAAAAGATTAATTGTTATGGGGCCGGTGTTTCGGCACTGGCCCCATATACATGTCTAACAAGTAAAAGAAGTGAAGTAGATGACAACAAATGCGGTAAGCCTTCAAGATGTTTCTCTCATCTTCGGTGGTAAAGATACAGATCACGTACTCGCTGTCGACACCATCAATCTTGAAATCCCCCAAGGCCAATTCGTGGCAATCGTGGGACCAAGCGGATGTGGAAAAACAACAATATTGAATATGCTGGCCGGACTTATTAAACCCACAGTCGGATCAGTTAAAAGGCACGGACAGGAAGTCCAAGGTCCTAGCAGAGATATCGGATATATGCTTGCTAGATCCGCTCTCAGCCCATGGAGAACAGCACGGAAAAACGTGGAGTTGGGTTTACAAATTCATGGAGTGGGGAAATCAGAACGAAAAGAACGCGCAGAAGAATTATTAGAACTTCTGCATTTAGAGGGATTCGCAAATGCATTTCCTTCTCAACTATCCCAAGGAATGCGACAACGCGTCGCTATCGCCAGAACACTTGCTATCGAGCCTGATCTTTGGCTCATGGATGAACCATTCGGGGCCCTTGATGCGCAAACTCGTCTAGTTGTACAAGCTGAATTCGTTTCACTTTGGGAAAAATCCAAGGAAAGCACCGTTATATTCGTTACACACGACCTTGAAGAAGCAGTGCTACTAGCTGACCGTGTACTCGTAATGACCGCACGGCCTGGAAGAATAAAAAGTGATAACTTAATTGATCTTCCCAGACCAAGAGTGATTGATGAACTCCGGTTCGACGAGAAGTTCAAAGCAGCAGAACACAAAATTTGGAAGGAGCTCCGTGATGAAATCATCTGATACCAACCCTTCAGATAACGCAGCTGATGCAGACAACTCAGAATCAACTACAGATTCCGAAAAGAGATTCGATGTAACTACACTGCCACAGGAGACTAATACGCAGAAAATAATACGCCGTATTGACGTACCAGTGCAACTAACCAGAATTGTCATTCTGGCATTCATTTTATGGATCTGGCAGTCAAGGAAAATTTTCTCTGGCTTAAAGATCTTTGGTGTTGAGATACTCCCAGAAATCATTCCGTTATTCCAAGGAGTTCCGACCGAAGCTTGGGATTATGTAACAAAAGTTTGGGATGACAGTTTATTTTGGGAAGATTTCTGGGTTACGTTGCAAGAAGCTCTACTCGGGTTTCTTTATGGAGCTTTATCAGGATTTATAGTCGGAATGCTTCTTGGTAGATTCAAGCGTGCACAAAAGGTATTCTCTCCATTCCTCATTTTCACAAACGCAGTTCCAAAAATAGCTTTAGCTCCCATCTTAATTCTCTGGTATGGCGTTGATATTGGGTCAAAAGTAGCTTTAGCAACGATTATTGTTTTCTTTATCGTTCAGATTCCAGTGATGGCAGCAGTTAGTGGTGTCGATCCAGACTTAGACACTGTTGCCTCCAGCATGGGTGCAACACAAATGCAGAAATTCAAGCTAGTTGTTATCCCAGGAATACTCGGACCGTTATTCGGAGCGCTACGTCTAGCTTCAATTTACGCAATACTAAGCGTTGTATTTGGTGAATTCCTAGCATCCAAACGAGGCTTAGGGCAACGCTTGCTTTACCAAATTAATAACTTTGGGATGGGAGCAGCAATAGCGCTCATGTCACTCCTTGCAATACTTGCTCTAATCTTCAATGCTGGAATTGGCTTCATGGAACGTAAATTCCTAAGATGGCAAGATGATAGTACACGAGGGAATGTCGTTTCTTTATAAATGAGCGCACGTGGAAGACCAAAAGGTGGAGACAGCACCCAAACTAAGAAAAAAATCATTGATGCTGCGCGCTTAGAATTTGCAACTAATGGTTATGATGGCGGATCAATTATGGCTATCGCTAATAGTGTAGGCATCGCTCCAAGTGCCGTTTACCACTACTTTCAGAGCAAAGAAAAACTATATACGGACGTCTTTGAACAGACATCAACTGCTATTTGGGATTCTGTAACCCCTCCTCAAGAAGCCCAAACACTGCTCGAATCCATGGAACAACTTCTTGACGATAGTCGATTGTTAGCTGATACATTGCCGTCGTACTCAGACTTCCTAGCTTCCCTTCCAATAGAGGCCAGACTTCACCCTGAATTCTCTGACCTTCTTCAAAAACGTGCCGACTATCAAGACAAAACATTTCGGAAACTAGCTAATATCGGGATTCAAAGCGGTGAGCTTGATTTCCTGACTGAGGATGAAGCGACAGAACTTGTCAGATCAATCGTTATGGGATGGTTCTTTGAACGACATTTCCGCCAAGAGGAAATCCCGAACAGTGCAGACGCAATACTCGCAATGTTTGAACACCTTTTAAATTCTGGTAAGAGAAAGAAATAAATTTCCTTACCTTACGGTTAGTATCAATTTATGGCTGATAAGCGTTCCAGTGGACGCCCTTTTGGAAAAGATTCTTCGCTCGTTAGAGAAAATTATATAAACACGGCAAGATCACATTTCATGAAACATGGATATTCTGCTGCATCACTGGCAACCATAGCGAAAGAAGCCGGTTACACTCCGACAGCCCTCCGGCATTATTTTTCAGATAAGGCTGACTTGTATTCCGCAGTTTTTGCTGCCACGGCAAATGAAGTTTATCCACAGATCGTACAACACCTGTATTCGCCTACCATGGCTGAAGCGATTGAAGGATCTATGACAAGAATGTTTCACATAGATAGAGATTTTCCAAACTACACAGAGTTCCTATCAAGGGTGCCCGCCGAGTTGCGAAGACATCCTCACCTGAAGGATCGAGTTGAAGTTCGTGAAAATTTCACAGAGTTCTTTTACTCCTCACTTATTGCAATGGGAAGAAAGACAGGGGAATTAGAAAGCTTGACTGATGAATTCGCTATTAAGTTTTTCCGCATTGCGATGCAAGGATGGATTTACGAAGGTCACTATTCAAATAATGTGAATCTAACAACTCAAACTGCTTTAGTTAAACTGCTACAAAGGCTATAACCGTAACCGACAGTAAAGCGTAAAAGAGTTTCTTCAGCTCATCTTCATGCCATGGTCTTCTAGTCCTGCCAAAGTTCGCGAAGCCATGGAAAAAGCTAATTCTTTGACCCTGGGGCTTTCAATATCGTTGATCAGGGGAACTGCGCAAGCGATACTAAGGCTATACAAAATAGAGCTTTTATATAGTTGGTGCACTTCATCGCCCCTGATCTCTAGCCCAAAAGACTCTAAGCATTTAATATAGTAATTAAGCAGCTCAACCTCATGCGATCTCCGGTTGTCAATAGAAAGTGACTGGACCATATGATATGTAATATCGAATGTTGAAGGGGCGAAGCTGCACCCTTGCCAATCAACAATTATTACCTCATTTCCTTCATTGCTGAAAAGGAGGTTATCTGCACGTAAGTCGCTATGGATTAGAGTGCTAGAGAAGTTTGATAGGTTACTGAGCATATCGTCAATCATTTCGGCGAGGTTGTCTGCTGAAATATGTGGGTAGGGCCTATTTTGCTCGTCTAGGATTTCTGTAAGTGTTTCCCATCCAAGTCTTGTAACGGTAGTGAGATTCGTTCTTCTTCTTTCATCATTCAATCTGGGAAGCCATTGTGATTTGGATAAATCAGGATTCTCCCACCAGTGTGCATGCATAGATGCAGCTTCCTTGATAACGAGTTTTGACTTGTCAATGGTAATGCCGGCTAACTGGTCAACGCCCTGATCAAATTTAATGAATTCTTGAAGAATTAGATACTCCGAAGTATCTGGGTTAAAAAAACTGGCATATATTTCCGGAGTGGATATGGGCGTTTGGCGAAGCAATTCATCGTAGCAACGTAATTCCCGTTCATGAGTTCCTCCACGTTTGGCATTATCCAATGCTTCTTTTCGTTGTGCAGAAAATTTAGCGACGATCTCTTTTGATCCATTATCTGTTCGGATGGTTAATTTATAAATTTCGCCAAGCATGCCACGGTCCGCTCCGACGCGCTGATAATGAAACTCTTGAATCTCAAGGTCCAAACTTTCGCTCAGAAATGAATCATCTATTTCATTAATTGATAGTGGAAACGGTGGCAGTTTTAGCACGGCTTACAGAAGACTAGCGAACTCTTTAGATTCTGCCTCAAGAAGTCGACGATGCCATTCTTTCACACTGTCCCTTCTCGTTCGATCCATGGCAAGGTTGACAAGTTCTCCCGGGTCTTCAAAGAGATCGTAAAGTTCATGCTCTTGATCATCAAAGTGGGAATCTGGGCCAAAGATCTTTTCATGAGCAATTGGGGTTCCTCGTGTGGTGCTTGACCCACCAACGCCATAATACCGAGAGTATTTGAAACGACCATCAAAGATTCCACGGCTCGCGTATCTAGTGTTTATAAGACCATCGTACCAAGCCCAATCTTGAGCAAAGAGAACATATTCTCTTCCGGTTTCATCTGGATTAGACCAGATTGGAAGCATTGACTGGCCAGGTAAATTAGCTTCCTCTTTACTGATTCCCCCCAGTTCGCAGATTGTTGCAGCAAGGTCAACAGGGCTCATCATCGCATCGGAGACCGTACCGGATTTCGTTATTCCAGGTGCCACTACATAAAGGGGAATTCGCATAGTTTCTTCATAGTTCCATGGACCTTTTGAACGCAGCCCATGCGACCCACACTGGTCCCCATGATCAGCAGTAAAAATAACAATTGTGTTATCCCATGATTTCGTATCATCAAGAGCATTCAAGATGAGCGACAAGCTTTGGTCACTCATCTGATGCAACTTGAGATAGTAGTCAAGAAGACGTATCCATTTGCCATGGTCTTTGGGGTCTAGGTACCCATTTGACCGAGACATCTCATTCATGAATCTCCGGTGAACGTCAGGTTTTGTATGCAAATCATCATGAAAATTCATTGGCAATTCTGTGAACCACTCTTCATATGGCAAATTGAACGCTGGTAGAGGGTCTTCGCGCCCCCAGTCATAAGTTGCGTACCTATCTTTTAATGCTTTTACTTGAGCAGCATTTTCTTGTTGGTACCAAGGTTGGTCCATCGGAAACCACATAACGTCATGCGGGTTAACAAGACCTACTGAAAGAAACCAAGGCTGTGTCTCATTGCTTCGATCATGTATCCAGTCCGCAGCAGACCGAGCGATTGGTTCATCGAATTCAACTCCGCTTCCTGCTTGCCCCCAAAAGGCTTTGTCGTTACCTTCCCAGTCGCTGAAACCGTATGCGTCCATATCTGGGAATGCATCAGGCGCCAAGTGCCATTTACCTTTGTAGCCCGTGTAATATCCTTTGTTCCGAAATAATTTCCCTAACGTTTGAGCATCAGTTGACAGTTCACCATTGGCTGGCATTATGCAGTTTTCATTGACTCCATGCACAGGAAGATATTGCCCTGTAAATAGAGTCCCCCTCGCTGGAGAGCAAGGAGATGTATGAGTGTAATATCTAGTGAATTCAAGACCTTGATCCATTAGGCGTTGCCTTGCCGGAAGAGCAAATTCATCTGGAATCCAGTCTCGTTGTCGCTCTTGGTCTGAAACAATTAAAAGAATGTTTGGTTCGTTCATTTAATTAAAACTAGCAGTAAATACTTATTGATTGCATCTCTCAAACTAATTCTGAAACTATTTTGAACCTTTATTAGATGAGAATTTTCCTGTCATTTATTTCTGAACTAAAACTGAACTCACTAAGACAAAGAAGAGACCATGTTTGTACCACTGACTATAAAAGATCATCTTGAACGCGCCGACCTTGTATATGGAGACCGGATAGGAATCTTAGATGAACCAGATCAACCTGCCCTGCCCCTAGAAGACATGACATATGGGGAATTTGCGTTAAAAGCAAAAGCTATGGCAAAAGGGTTTGAGGGACTCGGTGTCGGTCAAAAAAGTCGGGTTGCGTTAGTTTCCCATAATGCTTCTCGAATGCTTACCTTCCTCTTTGGGACAACGGTATGGGGACGCATAGGGGTTCCGATTAACTTTCGACTTAATCAAGAAGAAATTAGCTACATTATTGAACATAGCGGCGCGGAAGTTTTGCTTGTTGACCCTGAATTAGAAGATGATCTTAAAGGGATCAAAGTAAAGCATTTCATTTCCTTAGGTAACGAATCTGACGAAATCCTATACAAAGCTGGAGAACCCTCCCTTTGGACTCCAGACGAAGATGCTACAGCCACAATTAATTACACCAGCGGCACAACGGCGAGACCCAAAGGTGTCGAAATGACGCATAGGATGTTGTGGACTAATGCTGCAATTTTTGGTTGGCAAACAGGTGTTAGCGATCGCGATGTCTACCTTCATACGCTTCCGATGTTTCACTGCAATGGTTGGGGAATGCCTTTTGCCTTAACTGCAATGGGCGTACCCCAAGTCGTTCTCCGAAAAGTAGATGGAAACGAAATACTAAAACGAATTGAGAAACATGGGGTCACATTATTATGTGGAGCTCCAGCAGTGGTAGTTGCAATCCTAGATGCAGCTGCAGAATGGGATGGCCCGATACCAGGAGCTGGGAAAACGAGAATTGTCGTCGCAGGGGCACCACCTCCAACTTCAATAATTGAAAGAATAGAAACTGAGCTGAATTGGGAATTTATCCAAATTTATGGGCTTACAGAAACAGCACCGTTACTAACCATGTCACGAGGAAGGTCAGAATGGGATGAGCTATCAACAAATAAAAGAGCAAAGTTGCTAGGTCGTGCAGGAGCACCAGCCATTGGAGTATCGCTTAAAGTTGCAGAAGATGGAGAGATATGCGCACGATCAAACCATGTTCTAAAAGGATATTGGAATCAACCAGAAGCCACAAGTGAAGCTATACGCGACGGGTGGTTCCATACTGGCGATGGTGGCTATATCGATGATGATAATTACGTCACGATCGCTGATCGGAAAAAAGATGTGATTATTTCCGGAGGCGAGAATATTTCTTCAATAGAGGTAGAAGATGTCTTATTTGCGCATGAACAAGTAACTGAAGTAGCTGTTATAGGTGTTCCAGATGAGAAATGGGGAGAGACAGTAAAAGCCCTAGTCGTTGTTGAAGGTGATATTTTAGAAGAAGAACTCATAGCGTTTTGTCGAGAGAAACTAGCTCATTACAAATGTCCAACCACAATCGAATTTCGAAATGAACTGTCAAGAACCGCCACTGGGAAACTTCAGAAGTATAAGCTACGTGCCCCCTATTGGGATGGTCACGAGAAACAAGTAAATTAACTCAGGAGAGATATGGATGCTGAAGCTTACAACGTAATAAAAAAATTTTGGGAGAACCAAGACTCTGGAGACTACACAACCACAGAGCACTTATTTGCTGAAGATGCCCTCTTCGTTGACCCTGTTTACGGAACCTTTCAAGGAAGAGAACAGATAGGAGCATTTCTTCTTAAAATGAACCAAGCAGTAACCTCAATCAATGGAGTATTCCGGTTAGAGAAATTATCAGGTAATGAAACAACGGCTTGGGCTCAATGGTCATTCACCTCAGACCATGGGTACCGCGAAGGTGTAGGAGTTTATGAAGTGTCGAATGGCGAAATTACCTACTATCGCGACTACATGAATGAGTCTTCTGGGGATTAGGTCCGCTAATCTGAGAGAATTTCCTCACCGATGACTGGTCCTGGTTTCAACCTAAAGAACGCGCCAAGTACCATAGCGAATGCAGCTCCGAAATAAAGAACAGCTGACAACGAGGTTGCATCTACAAGAGGCCCTGCAATCAGATTTCCGAATGGGACGGTCCCACCAAATGACAAAACCCAAATAGCTGCTACTCTGCCACGTATATTTTCGTCAACATGTTCTTGCCAATACGTGCTTAGCGTTGTCGGGAGAATCAAATAGAACAATCCAACAAAGAAGATAGCGAAGTATCCGATAGTTATTGAGCGCAGGAAGACAAGCCATGCAAGGGTTAATCCAAACCCAATACAAGACAACCTTATGAGGATATTGCGCCGGGCTTGAAGTAATACAGTGCCTACAAGTGAAGCTCCAAATAACGCCCCAAAGCCAAACATCGCATAAAACCAGCCGTACTGAGTGCTCTTTGCATCTATACCCATATTCACTTCGGCAATTGCGGGTAATTGTCCGATAAATGGCAAGCAGAAAAAAGAAAAGAGGGACATAAGAGTCAAAGGTCGCCCTACTTGTGGAGCCTTGAATGCTATTCGGAAACCTCCAAAGAGGCGATCCCGTAAATTCCTAGGTTCTGCAGAAGCAGGCGGAATAGTTGTGAGGACTATTGCAACTAGAACGAAGAGATATGTTACAGCATTTAAGCTAAAGACCTCAGCGAAACCAAACCTACTAGTTAACCACCCTCCCAATGCTGGGCCGATAACACGAGCTCCGTTCATTGACATTGAATTCAACGCGACCGCAGCTTGTAAGTTCTTTTTTCCAGCTAATTCAGGAATTACAGATGTGAAAGCTGGCGCATACACTCCTTGACCCAACCCAATGATGAATACTATTACCAATAAAGAGTTCTGACTTATTTCTCCATCAGCAACGTTCACAGCTAAGACTACTGTCCAGACAAGTTGCCAAATTTGGGTTAAAAAAAGGATTTTGCGTCTATTGCCTGTATCAGCGAGAGAACCCCCAACCAAGCTCAGCAAAGCAAGAGGTCCAAGGTTCGCAAAGATTATCGCTCCTAAATATCCGCTTGAACCACTAATTTCCCAAGCGAGAACTCCTAGTGCCGCAGCTTGCATCCACCGCCCGATGCCAGAGAGAAAAGACCCAATATAGAGTCTCCTGAAGGCAGGGATCGCAAGAGCATCACGTGTTGTTCCTCTTTCGGGGGTGTCAGGCATAGGTTCCCACAGTAGGGGAAACGCAACTCAAACCTTGAGAAGCATGGAAAATAGTTATTGTGATTACAGTCACAAGATTCAGAAAATTGTGTACCCTCCGTCAACGCAAACCTGTTGTCCCGTATGAAATGTTTGTGAGGGATCAGCGAGGAAAGCTCCTACTTCTCTAAATTCTTTCGGATCAGCCCAACGACGAACAGGAGTTCTTCTGGTAGTAACTTCACGAAATTTATCGTTCTCAAAAGCGGGACTGGCTAACTCCGTCACTGTCCAACCAGGTAACAAGCAGTTAACTCTTATTTCGTAACGTGCCAAACTAACAGCGAGGGCACGGACCAGGCCGGTTACAGCTGTTTTAGCAGTTCCATATGCTTCATTACCACCAGCACCATGTATCGCTGATGTCGATGAAACAGCAACAAGGCTACCTCCGGAACCCTGAGAGATAAGTTGCTTTGCAGCTTCTCTAAGGCAAATAAACACTCCGTCAAGATTCACTGACATCACTTGACGCCATTGCTCCAGTGAAGTGTCCATGAACCGAGAACCTGTCCCCGCACGTCCTGCGTTGGCAAATAAACCATCAATTCGTCCGAAGTCTTTTACCGTTGATGCGAGAGTTCTCACAACATTTTCTTCATTGCTGACATCGCAAATATAGGAGTTTGCTTCAATTCCTAAATCCTTAAGGAAATTAACTGCATGCTTATTTTTTGTTTCATTCCTAGCCCATATAGCTACTGCACCACCAGCTTCAGCTATACCTTCAGCCAAGCCAAGTCCTATGCCTCCGTTTCCTCCGGTAATAACGAAAACTTTTTCTGACAGGTCAGGCATTTCCCTCTACTTCATTAAATTCATCTAATAATTCAGCGAGTAACGTGACATGATCCAAATCATCTTCATCTAGCACCTGAAAATAGATTCGGCTGACACCCATCTGCTGAAAAGAACGTATGCGTTCTCGAGCCTCATCTAGAGTTCCGGCAACTCCATTTTCTCTTAACTCAGCAAGATCTCGACCAATGTTTCCAGAGCGTTTCTCTAATTCACTCTCGGATGTTCCGATACATAAAACTTGAGCAACTGAAAAGACCATACTGTTAGTATCTCGCCCAATATTTTCACAAGCTTGCTTCACCCGGACAGCTTGTAATTCAAAATCAGTTGGTGAGCTGAAAGGTAAATTAAATTCGCTAGCAAATCTTGCAGCTAAATTCGGAGTGCGTTTCGGTCCACCCCCTCCAACAATAATTGGGATTCCAGACTTTTGTGAGGCTTTTGGCAATGCAGGGCAATCTTTTAGTGATGCTGTTTTCCCTTCATAGCTAAATGTTGAAGCAGATGATGTTGTTCGAAATAATTCGAGAATGGAGAGTTGATCTTCCATACGATCAAAACGTTCTTTCAAGGGTGGAAAATCAATACCCAACGCCTCGTGTTCACGGTCAAACCATCCTGCTCCGACACCAAGTTCAAGTCTTCCCGAGGACATCTGATCTATTTCGGCTGCAATAACTGCAAGTCGACCAGGTTGTCTAAAAGTAGATGAGCATACGAGTGTCCCGAGACGTAAACGATTAGTGTCTCGAGCTAAGCCAGCCAAAGTTGTCATAGCATCTGTCGGGCCTAGTCTCGGATCAATCCCCATAGCGTGGTAGTGATCACTAACAAAGAAGCCGTCAAACCCTAAAGCTTCAGAGTGAATCGCAAGTCGTGAAAGGCGTTCGTAGCCGGCTCCTTGTTGCGGTTCTGTGAAAATTCGAAAATCCATATTTAACCTTCTACCTTCAAGAGGAAGGATTCAGCGCAGTTTCAATCGCAGCAGTTTGATCTTTTGCCCATCTTATTGAAAGTTCAGACTCTGCCACAAAGCCGTTACTTCCATGAAAGGCTCCCGGGTATACATGAAGTTCTACGGGAACACCTGCTTGTGACAAACGTGCAGCATAGTCAATATCTTCATCAACAAAAATATCAAGGGTTCCAACATTAATGTAGGTGGGAGGAAGACCGGAAAGATCTTCGGCTGTGCTTGGAGATCCATATGCAGGAACAGGATCGATGTCATTCAGGTATGCTTTCCAAGCAATAATATTTGCCTCCCTATTCCAAACCCTAGTATCAGAAGTCCCATAGCTACTGGGGGTTACATTTCTGTGATCAAGCATAGGGAAGACAAGCAATTGGAATATGAGATTCGGACCACCCTTGTCTCGAGCCATCAAAGTCGTTCCTGCAGCAAGCCCACCTCCAGCTGAGGCACCTCCTATTGCAATACGATCTTGAGAAATCCCCAGTTCGTCAGCACTATTGTGCATCCAAGACAATGCCGAATAACAATCATGGATTTGAGCAGGATACGGGTGTTCTGGAGCAAGTCGATACTCAACGGAAACAACCACACAGTTGTGATTTATCGCCATTGATGCGCATACATCATCATCCATATCAATTGATCCTAAAACCATTCCGCCCCCATGAATCCACAACAGCCCAGGTGCTTCGGAAGGAAGTTCCTTCGGAGTATAAGTTCTTACCAAAACATCTGGGTCACCATTCAATCCAGGAACATTAATATCTTTTATTAGAATATTCTCAGGAGTTTCAGGTGCGGGCATTTGCCCCATCAATGCATCAAGTCCAGCTCTGGTCACTGAAATATCTGTAAGGTCGAGTAACTTTTCTGGAAGTACACTCAAAACAGCTCTGTGCATTTCGTCTAGCTCGGTATCAAAATTAAACTTTCTACCTGTCATAAAATCTCCCCTTTCTTGCATGATAGGCATCAACTACTATTACGTCTATAACAGGAAGAAGATCTATCAGCAATGCAAGGCATAACATTCAAAGCTTCCACTATTGTGACTGCTACGTATTTGATGCTCTTGCTTTTATCGGGGTGTTCACAAGATAGCCCCAAGACAGCGCAGCCTAACGATCCCACTGAAAACACTGTGGAAGTAGAAAAAGCGGATAAACAGGAAGGAAATATAGTTGAATCCCAAGAGTCCCTAAAAGAAAAGCATCTGGTACCCGAACAAATTAGCTTTGAAACTGAAGTACTTCCCGTGCTTGAAAACAATTGCGTTCTATGTCACGCTTCGGGTACTGCAGGAGCATTTCATATGGAGCTTAGTACAGCTTCCGATGCCGCCGTGTACGCCTTTGCAATAGGTCGGTTAGTTGAAAGTGGAGATATGCCTCCTTGGCCAGCTTCAAAAAAATCTCCTCAATTTATAGGAGACCATTCAATAACCTCAGATCAAAAGGAAGCTGTACTGAAGTGGGCTAACCAAGGAGGGCCTATTGACGTGGAGCCCAATAGAGAAATAATCTCTCAAAGACCAGTCATGACAATCAACGACCCTGACTTGGTTGTGACTTCAACGAATGGCCCTTATCAGGGATCCACAGACACGTTAGACGATTATCGATGCATAATTTTTGATCCAGAGGTTGAAGAAAATAAGTGGGTTCTTGCTTCCCACTTCGTCCCAGACAAAGTAGAAGTCGTGCACCATGGAATTTTTACTTTAGTCTCAAGCGAGTATCGAGCTCAGGCTGAAAGACTTGACCAAGCAGACCCCGGTGTAGGTTGGTCGTGTTATGGAGGAAATGGACTAAGGGAGCAAACTGATGGGTACAAATTTGGGTTCGGAGGTTGGGCTCCTGGAGATCCGCCAGAGATAAGCCCGGAAGGGTATGGAGTTCCGCTTAGGCCCGGTGATTTCCTGATTATTCAACTACATTATCATTTTGACTATTCAGCACCGCCGGATTTATCTAAAATGCTTTTTGATTTTGCGAGTACAGAGCAAATAGAAGCGAACGGTGGATCTTTTAAGACTTTAACCGGACAACTTTTCAGAGGGCCTGCTGAAATTCCTTGCTACGAGGGTGACCAAAATCCCCTATGCGATCGAGATACAGCAATCAAAAGGACAGCGGAGCTATATGGAGACATTGGTTACGCTTCCAACTTCTTCAATCGTGAATGTGGTTTTACCCCTGAAGACTATGCTCACATGACTGATGGAACAGCCATGTCTTCGTGCGATATTCCAGTTGCTGCGACCGGAAAAATTGTAAGCGTAACTGGTCATATGCATGAACTGGGATTAAGTATACGTTTAACATTAAATCCAGATACGGAAAATGAACGCATACTTCTAGACATCCCTGATTGGGACTTCCAATGGCAATTTAACTACCATCCCGTCGAGAGCATAATGCTTAAAGCCGGAGACATAATCCGCGTTGATTGCGCTTGGAACCGGGAACGTGCCCCATACGAGGCCGTAGGATATATCTTATGGTCTTTGGGAACCGGTGATGAAATGTGCTACTCGGGTATTACAACAGCACCATCCTACGACTGACCTACTAACTGCTGAGGAGTCGATGCCCTTCGGATCTTGCGAGTTGCATTATGGATTCTTGGCCTTTTCGCCAAAGGACGGTCAGTTTAACACCTGTTAATTTCCAACCGGAAGGGGACTCGGCGTCTCTGGCCAACGTGTCATCGTAATACCCGCCAATGGTGAACCAAGAATCTTTTTTCTCGGGCTCAAAGACATGATGAGCCTGCATGTACATTCTGCAGGAAGCAAAGTTTCCATCTAAGGTCACTATCGGGTTAGTCATAGAATGCTGTGTCGCAGCAAGCCCAGTAAACAGAGGCTTTACGCGATTGACCCATTCATCACCAGTTAACGAATTAGGTTCAGGGACAGACGAACCTTCATATGAAGAAAAGTCAATCTCTACCTGATCGGCAAAAATTGATCGGTAAAGTTCAAAATCTTTGGCATCAATTCCCATTGCGTATAGATAAATAGTTTCGGCAATGGCCCTCCTATCATCTAAATCCATTGACTTTCTTCCTGCACGGAAAATCATCCTTGGGGATGAATACCATTTCAATCTTTGAGAAAGTTTCACAGGTTACCTTTTCTATGATTATGAGAGCTTTTTTTTCTAAATTCTTTAGTAATGGAGGTCATGGTCTTTCTCCAAATTCTGGTTTCTCAGTCCTCGTGCGTTTCAACTCCCAAAACCCTGGGGTAGTGGTAAGCGTCAGAACACTATCCCATAAATCAAGACTTTGTTCTTTATCTGGAACACGGGTTATTACAGGTCCAAAAATCCCCACCATGTCACCGTTCTTTCCCTCAAAGCCAATGATTGGAGTGCCGATATCATCACCTGCCAACGAAATACCAGCGTCCATTCGAGAACGGATTTCTTCATCAAATTTAGAATCAGTAAAGGCATCAAGATGATTAGTGCTTAAACCAATCGATGCTAGAACTTCCTCTAAGTCAAAATTCATAAAATCTTTGTCATGATGAATTCTTCGACCTAGTTCCCAGTAATATCTCTGAACAGCATCATTGCCTTCACTGCTTCGGATCGATTCCATCACGCGCAAAAGATTATGAGATCTTTGATACCAGGAAAGCCGAGGATTATCTTCAGCAGGATTATTTTTAAAATATAAGCTGATTGGTTGCCACGTTATTTCTAAGTCGCGTTGCGTTTGAACTCCGTCAACGACCCAACGAGCCGTCACCCAACACCAAGGTCATATAGGGTCAACCCAAAAGTCAATTCGCACCTATTGCTCCTACGGTCGCACAAGCACTTTTGTATGCTCTGTTATGCCCGAAGAGAGTTCAGTGAAGATTTCATTTATATCTACTAAATCAACAGTTCCAGAGTGAAGAACATCCAAATCTATTCTCCCATCGGCTACGTATCCCATCGTCATTTCAAATTCCTCATGCGTATATCCCAGAGCCGCAGTCACCTGGATCTCTTTTGTCAGCCATTGACGAGGACTTATGGGGGCATCGCCCATAGCTAATCCAATGATCGCAGCCCGCCCTCCTCGACGAGCTAAATCAACAGCTGATTGAATGGTAGCTGGAATCCCAGCGCATTCGTAAACAATATCAGCGCCTAAGCCCTTTGTGAGATCAGAAATAAAGTCGTTAGCTATGGATGGATCAATGGCATGATGTGCTCCAAGGGCCAGAGACAGTTGCCGTCGAGATTCATTGGGTTCCACCACAATTATTGTTCCTGCACCTGCAACATGGACCCACTGCAGAGTACTCAAACCTATCGGTCCGGCTCCTTGAATAACAGCGATTTCTCCAAGACGAGGAGGGTTTGCCCTCACAGCATGAAAGCAAATAGCTGCTGGCTCAATCTGAGCAGCTTGTTCATCGCTGAGATCAGTGTTTGCTTTTACTGCTCTACCATGATGAACTGCCAATTGTTTCGCAAACCCGCCATGTGGAGTAGCGAATGGGCCTCTTCCAACCGTTGCCATAAGAACCGTTTGACACTTCTCCATTTGCCCAAAATGACATGCTGAGCAGTTCCCGCATGATGGAGGAACAGCAATAACTACTCTGTCTCCTTCAGATAAACGCTTTACAGAATCACCAGCCTTAGATACAAAACCCGTCCACTCGTGACCGCATGTGGAAGGCCACGCTGGCCCATCGCTTTGAAAGGAATGAATGTCAGTTCCGCAAATACCACAGTACGTTATGTCAACCACTATCTGTTCTGGTTCGGGGCTTGGTTCGTCAAAGTCCACAAACTCAATTAATTCTTTCCCAGTGATAAGTGCTGCCTGCATTAAGCCAAACTATACCTAGTTTTCTCAAACGTCATGTTTCACAGAAGTTTCTATTACGGGCTTAGGATAAAATGTTCACCAAGGTGCATGGTTTCATTTGCTGAACGAATCGACCGAGCACCATTTCTTGAAGCCTGAACCCTAGTGATGCTTGCATAATCAACTCTTATTCCATACTTATCGCTATACCCAAGCATCTTTTGCAGAAAACACATCGTCACCATTGCATGACAAAATGCAACAACAGTTTTCCCTGAATTATCAGAAATAATTCTCTCAAATGCTGCATGAACGTTAGTCCCAAAAGCATCTAAATCAACATCTCCGTGCATACTGTCAGGGTCATCAATGATGGATTGCCACTCTTCTCCTCCAGAATTTTTGAGTTCTTCCATGGGCACGTATGTGTCGCTGTCGCGATCAATTTCGGCCAAATCGGCAATGATTTGAGCTTCGAGGTTTAGTCGTTTTAGAAGAGGAGCGGCGGTTTGTTGCGCCCGCAACAGTGGAGATGACACAATTAGGTCAATGTGGGTATCTTGAAGATAATCCGCCACTGCTTCAGCTTGTTTCAAACCGATCGGAGCTAGTTCAGGGTCAGCAATTCCATCTGCACCTTCGATCCTGACCGGTCTACCATGACGAACGATAATTAATTCCACATAGAGAGCTTAGAGAGAGCAGAGAAGAAGACCACCTTTGTCAGAAGAATTGTCGAATCTGAGATGGATGACCCTTTCTGACGAAGCTAATGTACTGACGTGGAGACATTACCTGTGCTTAGCTTGGAGCAAAAAAAAGCATTAGTGGTAGGAGGAGCCGGAGGTGGTATTGGCTCCGCTATCACTCATTCGTTGTCACAAGCTGGAGCAGAAATTATAGTTGTGACGAACGATAGTGATCATGCTGAAGTTGTTCGCTCTGAAGCTAAAATTAAAGGTTGTGCGATTCAGTGTTACCTCGCTGACGTAACTGACCTCAACGGTTTCTCCGAGACAATAGACGAGATAATAAAAGCCAATGGGGTTATTCATCATCTTGTAAATGTGGTCGGAGGGGCAAATGTTAGTGACTGGAGTCGTGCAAAGGATTATGAATTGGAAATGTTTGACAGGATTCTCACGCGAAATTTACGGTATGCGCTAATCAGTTGTCAGAGAATAGCAGCTTCGCTTATTTTAAATTCCAGCAAAGGGTCGATTGTAAATGTGTCATCGATAGCAACGCGGTCTGTGCCACTGCTGACTGGTTACGGAGCTGCGAAAGCTGGTCTTGAAGCTATGTCGCGTACCATGGCTGCCGAATGGGGACAATATGGGATCCGAGTTAATGTTGTTGCACCTGGAACTGTTAAAACACCTCGCGCTGGTCAAGATAATTTGGATGAAGCTGCATCGAAGATCCCCTTACAACGTCGAGCAGAATCTCAGGATATTGCTGACGCATCGCTGTTCTTGCTATCAGATAAAGCCAGCTATATAACGGGCCAAACTTTAACTGTGGATGGTGGCGCAACCTTAGGTTCCTCTGGAGATAGCCTTCCTGAATTTGTTACGAACCCAAAGATACGCGAGCAATTTAGCTAGTTATCAATAACTTCAACGATGTCACCTGTTCGTATTTCACCAGGTTTAGTTGGATTCATACTTATTCCCGCTTCCCGATCATGATGTTCACTTAGATATCGAAGAACTGATCTTGATGCTGGGAATTCGTCAAACTCTCGAGTAATAACAATACAGCGATCAGTTCTTTTCTTGACGTAAATCTCACAAGTGCCGATCCTGAGATTTTTCCCCACCCAATCGTTTTCTTCAAATGGTTTTTCAGTAGTAACAAGAAGATTAGGGCGGAATCTACGAACATCACCTGAACCATGCCCTACACGCTTTTCAAGTAGATCTAACGTTGCACTACCCATTAAGCTGAGACTAGAACTTGAATCAAAGAACCATCCGGGTGATGTCGGAAATTGAAATATATCAGGATTTTCAAGTGTCTCTTCAGTCCCATCGTCCCATTCAATTTCTATATTCTTTATGTCATCCAAGTTGGGTTTCACAAGAGTAACTGATCGGCCAAGCCAAGTAGAGAGCTTTATATGAATATCTTTTTCTTCGCTACTGTACTCACTTCTATCAATCGTCATTACGCAATCATCTCGGATTATCCTCGCATGACCCTCTAGGAGTTTGGGGAATCGTTTCGCTGAAAGTAGATAGCCTGTCTCATTATCAATGATGCCCCATCCACGATCTCCTGGAATAACATCGGTAATTTCAGAAGTCCTAAGGCACTCGCCCTGCATCGATTTAACTGGGTATCGCCAAATTTGTTGAATTGACATTTTTACCAAGGGTGGTCAGTTCCATCCCAACGAATGAAACGGCCAGAATCTTCAATTGTCAGGCTAAGTAAAGAATGAACAATTGCATTAGCTGCGTCTGGGACCTCTAACTCAGCAGCTTCAGTACCCATATCGGTTTTAACCCAACCCGGATGCAAAGCTACAAATGCAACATTTTTGTTTGTTGATGCCGACATGACCGTGATCATATTAACAGCGGCTTTTGAAACGTTGTATGCAACATCAAAAGGCATCATCGCTCCAACGACCATTGAACCTAATTGAGATGATGTATTTAGTACAACTGGATTATCTCCGGCTTCAAGAAGTTCAATCAGTCCACGGGTCACCATCATTGGGCCCAAAGCGTTTATTTCTGTTTCATCAAGAACGATTTGAGGATCTATTTGCCAAGGATTACATTGCCTACGGTCTGCACCAAGATCATTACTAGTAATACCTGCATTATTGACAAGGATGTCAAGAGAATCGGTAACTGCAGATAGCTCCTTGCTAAAGTTGCTGATGGAATTCTGATCACTAATATCCAATTGGAGAATGCCAGCTGGACCAGCAGCTTTAAGATCACTAGCTCCGTCGGGGTTCCTTACAGCTCCGAACACAGTATGTCCCTTGCCTATCAGAATTCTGGTCATTTCAAGACCAATACCTCTGCTAGCTCCTGTAATTACAATTTTTTTATTTTCCATGCTTAACCGTACCCCATATTCCATTCTGTAAATAATTTATGACTTAAACGTTTCGGGACTTTTGCTCATCACGTCTTGGGTAATAAAGATACGTAATTAATGACCCCAGAAGATATGACGATGCCCCCAGTATCCATACCCAGATATAAACATCTTTAAAATCTGAGCCCAGTCGATTTCCTAGAATTGACGCTGTTAAAACCGCTCCTAAAGCAGACCCTAAACGTCTTGCTGTATAGGAAGCAGAACTAGCGCTCGCTAATAAATTATCCCCTATATCGATTAGAGTCGCGATAGTTGTATTATTCCCGATTGCCATAGCCCCTAGGCCAGAGACTAGAAGGCCAAGGGCAAACAATGCGTATCCAGCTTCCATAAGAAAGAAACCGATAACAAGAAAGGAAACACCGCTCCAAATTCCACCAAATATCACCATAGGTCTGGGGCCTTGTCTATCAACTATTTTTCCAGCTACCGCAGCTGTCAATAACGGAATAATGTTTAATGGAATCAGGGCAAAGCCTATCTTAAGAGGTGACCAACTCCAGACTTCACGCATATAAAGCGGAAGGCCAAAATAGATTGAAAAAAAACCGATCTGGCACAGTCCAGATCCGATTGCTCCCACGGTAAAAGAGCGCTGTGCAAAAATCGCACGAGGAAATAGCGGATAAGCCTGAGTTCGATTGCGTTTGACCAAAAGAGGCGTTGCCGCAATTGAAATGCATAAACAAAGGATTGTTGCAGGCGAGCTGAAACCCCATTCTTGCCCTTGCACTAGGAAAAGAGTTAACCCTCCCACAGAAATAATAGCAACAATGGCCGAAATCCAATCAATTGGAAGTTGGTTACTGCCTTCCTGCTCATCAGAGAGGACAATCAAACCGGCAATCAGTATTAGTAGAGAAAATCCGCCTGTGAGTATAAAAATTGCTTGCCAATTAAATAACTCAATCATGCCCGCAGCAAGAGGGCTTCCACACAGACCAGTGAGAGCTCCAATCGTTCCCCATACCCCTAGTGCATACGCTCTTCGACTTGGAGGGAATTCGTTCAGGCTCATGGCAAGCCCACTGGGCGATAGCATCGCTATCGCTATACCTTGAAGTGAGCGAGCAAGAATTAAAACCCAGATAATGGGTAGGGTCCCAGCCATGATTCCTGCCGCCCCATAAAGGAAAAGACCTGAAAGAAATATTTTCCTACGGCCAAACCGATCTGCTGCTCGGCCTGCAATAAGCAATGATGACACCATAAAGATAAATAATGCAGTTACAACCCATGAGAGTGTCGTCCTTGAAGCCGTATCACTGAATCGTTCTTCAATGAAGGGGAATCCAACAAACATTGCAGCGCTATCCATTAACAACAAAAACATGGAAGCTGAGCACACGAAGAGAATTAACCACGCCCGAGCTGGAATAGCTTCTAAAGCCTCACCTTCAATGGCATTTGGTTTTTTAGGAATTATCACTCCTCAGGGAGAGGGTAATGAACTCCTGGAACACCAGATTCCAATGCTTGATACCAATCAGGCCTCGGCTGCACAGGTTCATAGCTTGATGGGATCATAAGTTGGTCCTTATTCCATTCATGATGGATGGGTGGAATCTGGAAGGTTCCATTGCTTGCATTAGTTCCGCCGTCAACGAGAAGGTCAACCCCTGTGATGTAGCTTGCAAGATCTGATGCTAAAAACATAACCGCATTGGTAACTTCTTCAGATTCGCCGACTCTACGCATAGGCGTTCTTGAAGCAATCCATTTATCCATGCCCAAAGCTTCAAGAGCTGGGCGAGTCATTTCTGTAACAATGAACCCGGGAGAAACAGCATTCACGCGCACGCCTCTGTCAGCCCATTCGCTGCCAAGTTGCAATGTCATATTTCTAAGACCACCTTTAGCGGCACTGTAAGCAATAACGCCGTTCTCGCTTCCCCCATTTCCTAAAATTGACCCAATATTAACTATTGAACCTGACCCATTCTCAAGCATATGTCTTCCACATTCACGCGCATAAAAGAATGCCCCCACTAGGTCAACTGAGATGATTCTGTTAAAAGTCTCACTATCAAAATGCTCAGGAGCTAAGCCACGCATATCAGCGATGCCAGCGTTATTTACGAGAACATCAATTTTGCCATGGTTAGCGATGCCTTGTTCAACGACATCTCTAACATCATCTTCAACGGACACATCTCCTGTGGCGACAGTTACTTTGCTGCCTTTTTCGCGACAAGCCGCTCCTACTCCTTCAAGGAGTTCTCCAGATCGTGCAGTCAAAATTAAATCGGCGCCAGCATTGGCGAATGCGTAGGCAAATTGCTCTCCGAGACCGTAGCTTGCACCAGTAATTAATACTGTTTTGTCTTTGAAATCAAACATATATCCTCCTGTTTGCTTTTATGAATATAGCCTCATTGACCACACTCATGTAAATCAACCTCTTCCAACGAGATCTAGTTGGCCTAGAATTTCCTGTTCTTTAGAAATACGATCAAGGAGCAACTCCTTTAACGCTGAAATCTTTTCGAAATCACCTTCATCAAATGCTTGATCAATTGCATCTCCTAATGCGCCTGATGCATCTGAATATGCAGAGGCGATATCTGAAAGTAAGTAACTACGGCGGTCCTTATTTTCTCTACCGATAGCATCATTAATTCGTTCTATCTCCTCGATCATCCAGTTAATTTCAGCTGCTGTTCTTCGACTTAACCTTCTGAGAAGTTGATCAATTTGGCCGAGCAAAACAATTGCAGGTTCATCTGTCACCGATGGAAGAACGACAGCGTTCAAATCATCAGCAATGGCAAGTAGAATCTTGTCAGTGGTTGGTTGAGTTAGCATTAATACACCTCTCCATCTAGGGCTGCTTCAAGCACATTGGTGGCTGTCATCCAAGCAGCTTGGCCGAAAAGTAAGTTATCTAAATTAAAAGCAATATTGGTTGATGCTGTTTCTCCTTTAGCCATCGAAGATCCAGCATTTGCAATTTGGCTTACTACACCAATGACGCCGAGAACTAGAAAGTATGTCATTACAAGGGGATTTACCTGATCTTCTGAAAATCCAGTTATTTCTCTGTAACGGCTAAGAAAAGCTTCAGGGTCTTCTTCAATCAGATCTGGAGGTGCTGCTTGGGCATAGGCTTTAAAGTACCCTAGATCCTCTCGAGGGTCTCCTATTGTGGCCAACTCAAAGTCAATGACAACTAGATCGCCTTTTTCATCAACCAACATATTCGCTGTTGAAAAGTCATGATGTACCAATGAAACAGGAACCGAAGGAGGGCGGTTCTTATCAAGCCAAGCAGCGACATATCGAAAAATGGGAAGATGCTCGGCATGGTCCATACCAGTTTTTCTCCACATGTGGATTTGATCTGTTAATGGATCACCAGACTCGGGTCTCGGTAACGAATCAGGAAGTTGCTTTATGGGGATTGTGTGCATAGCCCCAGCTAGTTCAGCGAGTTTAATATGTAAGTCTGATACTCCGTTCTTTTCAATCCAGGGCAAAGTTGACTCAGCTTCCGTGAATTCAATTATTAAAGCGGGAGTTCCGATATGAATGCCGCTTGCATCAAGAAAACGCGCTGCCGGAGTATTCAAATGCTCAGATACTGACTTAATGACGGAAAATTCCTGTGACCTATCTGTTTCAATTATCGCTTGACCTTCAGGCGGATCGCCCCGAAGCACAAATGTGCCTTGTTCTGCCAAACCATCCGAAGTAAACGAGGCATCAAAGCGAGCCATTAACCTCGAATAGCCACCGGTCATTGGACCGTATCCTGAAACATTAATATCAGTTGCTCCCTCCGACTCAAGAAGCGCTGTAATTCTTTCGGGCATCACACTTGGATCTTGCATATGCCTGACGCTAGTAGAATCTTGCATTAAACGCCTATTGAGATGTATGTTTCTCTCATGACGAGAGTTCTGTTAGTTACGAAAGGGCACCCATTCGCCAAAGATCAATTCTTTAACATCTTTGACCATCTCGTTAACGATCCCGAAAGTTGCGTCACCGACTATACACACGTTGAACAGCCAGCCGCTCAGCACTTCTTCCATTCTGATTTCTCAAATGAATGGGACGTGTTCGTCATGTATGACATGCCAGGAATCGAATTCAACCGATCGGAAGGTAGCAGGGGAGAGAACCCTGTAACATTTATCCCTCCTAGCGATGATTTCAAAAGTGGAGTTCGCTCCATGGTTGAAAAGGGTAAGGGGCTCGTCTTTTTGCATCATGCACTCGCAGGGTGGCCATTATGGGAAGAGTGGGCAAGAATTATAGGTGGAAGATTCCACTATCAACCAGCTACTTTAGAAGGCATTAGTTACCCAGACTCTGGTTATAGGCACAATGTTACTCACACTGTGGAAGTAGTTGATGACACGCACCCAGTCACAATGGGAATTCCCACGAGTTTTGAATTTACTGATGAATTGTATCTCGCACCTATATTTGAAAAGAATGTGCATCCCATACTCAGATCGCATCACGAATTTGCTAGCCAAAAATTTTACTCAGCTGATCTTGCAATACGTGGGCAAGGATTTAGTAATAATGGATGGGAGCACCCGCATACAAGTAACGCAGTGGGGTGGGTAAAACATGCTGGGAACTCACCAGTCGCATATCTTCAATTTGGGGATGGCCCCAATCAATATAGGGAGCCAATTTTTCAAAAACTTATCGGAAATGCAATAAGTTGGGCATCAAGTAATGAAGCCCATGATTGGGCTCAGCAACGTCGTAAAGATCTTGGTATCTTTGCATAAACCTTTTGAGTCCTGATACTCGTTACCACTCGTCCCAGTGAGAAACGGAACTTCCCGGAAGCCGTTTCGCCAATTTAAAATCCGTACCTTTCGTATAAGCAATGGGGAACAGGCCACCTTGTGTCACTGTGTCATATGGAATTCCTAACAATTCTGCTACTTCTCTTTCATTAGGCAAATGCAACGTTGTCCATGCAGACCCTAAACCTCTTTCTCGCAAAGCAAGCATGAAGCTCCAAACAGCTGGCAGCAGTGATCCCCATGCGCTCGCTTGCCCAAATGTAGGAACTCCTGTATCTAATCTTCCGGCGCCTTGGATGCAAGGAATCATCATGACAGGTACTTCGTGAAAAATTTCACGAAGGTATCTGGATGAATCCATAATCTTTGGTCGTTGACTTGTCCTTAAGTCATTCTCGCCGTAATCCGGTTGGTCAGGTCTATTCGTGTAGGCGTCGTAATTTGCTCCATAGAAATCAGCGATCGCCCTTTTTTTCTCTGGGTCGGTTACAAAAACCCATTGCCAACCTTGCGTGTTTGAACCGGTTGGAGCCTGGAGTGCAATATCCAAGCATTCTTCAATTACTTCTCGTTCAACACGTTTTTCTAAATCAAGTCTTTTGCGCACAGACCGTGTGGTTGTGAGTACGCCATCAGCATCAAGCCCTAATCTCATCTCTTCTCCATTCTAAAATCTTCCAGTTCATGTATCAAAGATAAGATACCTTCGGAAAGTCTATTACTTGCGTATTTAAGGTTCGTATCGAATTCTTCCTCAGTAGCAATTTCACCATCTACAAGATCTGTGACCACTTTCAAGGCAGCAAAAGGGATGTTATTCATTGCGCTCACCCATGCCACAGATCCAGCTTCCATATCTTTAGCTATTGCCTCAACTGAATTCATAAACTCTAGATCGTAGGGTTGAGCATCTAGAGAGTCTCCCGTGCTCACCGTTCCGAGGCTAAATCCCAAAACATAAGCAATCGAATCCAGATTGGCGACAGGGAAATCACCTATCCCATAATTTACAAATCCCTCTAACGGGATTCTCCTATCGTGGAAAACGCACCGGTTAGCTAAAATAATTTCACCAATAAAACCATTCCTTGAAATAAAACCTCCACATGTCCCAGCAGAAATAATAATTTTTGGACTCGTTTTACGTATAGCTAAGTAAGTTGCCAGACCTGCAGGGATAGTGCCAATGGCATCAACCCCAAAACGTGAATCAGAGCCGTTGGTAACTAGGTGGACAAATTCATTAGACCAAAGCAGAGCAGTGGTACCCTCTCCGAGTGGTTTCCCCTCACCAATAAGACCCAGCTTTTCTCTAACTGGACTGGCTTCAGCTTCCATTGCCGTCACGATAAGTGGAAGTCCTTTATCCATTTTTACTGGTTGCCGTGGTCAGTCACCCATTTTGAAGTTGCTTCACCCATTTTGCGCCCATCATAACCGATTCGTTGCGTGGGGGTAATTTTGAAAATTACTCGGCGTGGCGAGTCTAGAAATCCAGCAAAGTTCTTCTGCCATTGCTCATCTGCAGGATTTAATGCCGCGGCAAGTGCCGGATAAAACCATGCTTTCGTATTGTCATCATCAAGTATTTCACAAGTCCCTTTGTATGTAACTGTCTGATTTGATCCAGCTCTAGTTCCTTTACTGGTAATACAAACAGCGCACCGGTTATCTCTTCGCATTGCAGGTACCCGAGCCCGTTGGCTGGAAAGAGTAACCCAAAAGCATCCTTTTGCCCATACGTAAGACATAATGACACCCACCGGCCAACCTTCTTTGTTCGCCCAAATGAATGTGCATTCATTTTGAAGTTCCAAAAGTCTTTCTTCATCTTCGTTTTCAAGCGTGTACACCGTGACATCTTCATAATCAAACGCGTCATCTTCCATAACATTCTCCTTCGTCCGTTAGCACAAACACTATCTTTCCATTACTTTAAAAAACTACCAAGACAGAAAAGGCTGATATGGATCTTTATGAAGCAATGTACACAACGCGAGCCATGCGTCGCGTCAAACCCGACCCCATTCCAGATGCGACTATAGCGAAACTCTTTGATGCAGCTGTGAGAGGACCCTCAGGGGGGAACCGCCACACATTCAGGTTCTTAACAGTCACAGATAAAGAAGTGATGAAAAAAATTAAGGACATTTATCACGATGCATACTGGGAGCTTCAAGAGACAAGTTATGCAGAGGTCCAAACAAAACTTAAAGAAGGAGACCCTGACGACCCAGGTGTAAAACAGACACGGCGTATTTCAAATAGTGCAGAATATTTCGTTGAATACCTTGACCAACATCCAATGCTTATATTCGTTTTCGGAAAACAAGGAGGAGAATCAACAACTTTTCCTGTTCTTTGGAATCTTTGCTTAGCTGCTAGAGCCGAAGGACTCGGAACTTTCATTACAACATTGCTTAAGTTACGGAAACAGAAAGTGGAACAACTCCTTGGCATGCCTGAAGGCTTTTGGCATATGCATGCAATGATTCCGATCGGGTACCCAACTGGGCGATGGGGGATGGCAAGTCGAAAACCTGCAAACGAGTTCGTGTATTCAGAGCATTGGGAAAATCCAGTGTCGTGGACTGGAGCCACTAACTGGACCGAGCCGGCGAATTATGGACGAGACCACCAGTAAAGGCAGTAATGGATTTCTCAATACCTCAAAAGACACAAGAATTACTAGATGACCTAGACGCATTTATTAAAGATGTAATCAAACCTATAGAACAAGAAGATGACAATATAAGGTTTTTTGATCATCGCCGAGAAGATAGTAGAACTGATTGGGATCGTAATGGTTTACCAAATGCGGACTGGGAAAATCTACTAAAACGAATGCGAGAAGAAGCTGATAAAGCTGGATTCTGGAGATATCAACTCCCCGCACGGTTCGGCGGGAAGAATGGCAATAATCTTGATATGGCAATTGTCAGAGAACATCTAGCTAGAAAAGGCCTTGGGTTGCACAACGATCTACAAAATGAGAGTTCTATCGTAGGTAATCTTGTGACAGTTCTCATGATGGAGCGTTTCGGCAGTCTAAAACAACAAGAACAATGGATACCTAAAATGCTCAAGGGTGAAGCCAGAATAGGTTTTGGGCTAACTGAACCTTTGCATGGATCTGATGCTACTTGGATGGAGACAACAGCCGAACGCGATGGCGATGAATGGGTGATCACAGGTGAAAAGTATTGGAACACCGGCCTTCATCATGCAACGCATGATTATATTTTTGCGCGAACATCCGGCGAGCCAGGTCAAGGAAACGGAATCACGTGTTTCATCGTCCCAACCGACTCTCCAGGATTCAAGGTTGAAGAGTTTATGTGGACATTCAATATGCCTACTGACCACGCTCATGTCACACTCACGCAAGTAAGAGTCAATGATGAGGACATCTTGGGTGAGGAAGGAAAAGGTTTGCAAACAGCTCAGCTTTTCGTTCATGAAAATCGTATACGGCAAGCAGCGTCTTCTCTCGGAGCAGGTTTACATTGCATCGATACCGCAGTTGAATGGGCTAGGAATCGAGTCGTTTTCGGGAAACCTTTAGCCCAAAATCAAGCAATTCAATTTCCGCTAGCAGAACTCTATACCGAGGCTGAAATGATTAGGGCATTGATATGGAAAACTGCATGGCAGTTAGATGAAGGTATTGACCACATGGAAATTACTGACAAGGTAGCAATGTGTAATTACAGAGGTAACAGATTTTGTTGCGATGCGGCAGACAGAGCCATGCAAACATGTGGTGGTCAAGGATATGGACGCAAGCTTCCCTTTGAACACATTTACCGTCACCATCGACGCTACCGAATCACAGAAGGTTCGGAAGAAATACAGATACGCAAAGTTGCAGGAAAACTCTTCGGATTCACATCAAGAGCGAAAGGATAAGGCTACATTACATTACTGACTCGGTTGCACAGTTATAACTCCGAGCAGGGAAGATGGAAATGAAAACTAAATTAATTGCCTTTGCAATATTTGCACTATTTGTATCTGGATGCAGCAGTTCTGATTCAGCACCAGAAGAAACAACACAGGTTGAAAAGCAATCAGAAATAGAACCTTCACAAGAAGATGTTAAAGAGGCTGTAGAACCAAATGCTGCCCCTAACGAAGACGGGAACGACGACGAGGTTAGTGAACCTGCAGAAGAACCGAAACCCCAATTAGCTAACTCTTTACTTGAAGAGAAAATACTTACAAGTTTAAACCAATGGATTGAAGAGAACGGGGCTCCAGGAACAGCAGTATCTGTATTGCTACCCGATGGATCACAAGTCAATGTTGCAGCAGGAAGCCGAGACAGGAATGGAACCCCTGCATCAATTGACGACTATTGGAGAATCGCAAGCATTTCAAAACCGATAACATCAGCAATTGTTCTGAAACTAGTTGAACAAGAAATAATAGAAATAGACGAACCAGTGATGACATATCTAGGAACCGAATGGGCACAAGGATATATCCTCGATGGCGTTGATTACGCACCACTAATAACTATTCGCCAGATCCTAGACCACACAGATGGCTTCCATGAATACGCATTCGACCCCGGATTTTATTTATTAGCGAGCTCCAGACTTGATGTACCCTTTGACCCTCAAGAAGTCGTTGACTGGGGATTTGGACGAGGGCCGTTATTCATACCAGGAACCGAATATTCATATAATACCGTCGGTCATGTCATTGCTGGACTCGTCATTGAAGCAGTAACAGGAAAACAAGCCCACGAACTTCTACATGAATACATAACGATTCCCGCAAATGCCCCAGACATGTACTTGCCGCCAAAAGAATTCCCACCCGAAATGGTCCCATCTATGTTCGTGCAAGGGGAACTCGCTGACCTCATAGTGCTTCTCCCCGGTTTAGCTCCATATTTAGACGATGCAAGAATCTCCGACGAAATCATAGACTTAAGTGTTGGACCACAAGAGGTTCTTTCTTCAGTCGGATGGACAGGAGGAGGAATCGAATCTCAAATGGATGACCTTGCAAGAGTTTTCAAAGCAATGTTTGACGGAACAATTCTAAACCAAACCTCCATTGACCTATTCTCCGAAAAAGCAATCGGAACTTCATATGCTTTAGGAATTCAGTTGAGTGATAGAGTCGGCTATTCAACTTTTGAACACGGAGGAGGCGTCCCCGGCTTTCGTTCCCATGCCCGCTACTTCCCAGACCTAGACGTCGCAGTGGCATTATCTGCAAATATGATCCCAGTCGACCCAGACGTTGGGGCTATTGCCGATGAAATATCAAACGTAGTTATTGACCATTTGAAAGAAAATGGCTGGGACGTGCCGGAACCATTCAGTTCTGATACAGACTCGCCTTCAGTTGAATCAACGGACACAGGGGAGATAGGATAAGTAGTAAGAAATGCAGTTAACAGTAGATACGCAACAAGGGCCTGTTGAAGGCAGATCACGGGAAGGGGCGATACTCTTCGCTGGTATCCCTTATGCTTCTCCACCAGTTGGTATTTTGCGATTCGCTCCACCAGCCCCACCAGTCCAAAGAGCAAACCTACTTGAAGCTAAAGAATTTGGGCCAGCATCTCCACAACTACCCGGAGATGGGTTAACAGATTCGCATGAAGTTAACTGGAACGAAGACTGCCTAACCCTCAATATCTGCACACCTAGTCCAGATCAAACAAAACGTCCTGTTATGGTCTGGATCCACGGAGGGGCATACCGGCATGGAACAGGATCAATACCTTGGTACGACGGAACACGATTCGCCAAAGAAAGCAAAATCGTAACAGTCACAATAAATTACAGGTTAGGAGCACTCGGGTTTGCAAAAATACCAGGAGCTCCAACATCTGGAATTAACGGGATACTGGACCAAATCGCAGCATTGAAATGGGTTCAAGACAACATAGAAAACTTTGGCGGGGATCCCAATAATGTGACAATTGCTGGAGAATCTGCAGGGGCATTTAGTGTTGCAACAATCATGGCAATGGAAGAAAGCAGTGGCCTTTTTCACAAAGCAATTGCACAAAGCGGAGCAGGCCATCACGTCATATCTAAACAAGAAGCGCAATCAGTTGGAAAGATGTTCATGGAAAAAATATCTGCGACATCTTTAGAAGAAGCGCAAGAACAAGATGTACAAAAATTATTACACGCCCAAAAATACGTAGAGGACAACGCTCACAAAATCATTGAAAAAGGTCAACTACCGTTTTATCCATCAATAACCAAAGGCCACCTTGAAAATTACCCTATAACTCTTTTCAGTGAAGGAGCTTCGTCTAACATTCCAGTTCTCACTGGAACAAACACTGACGAGACGACTCTATGGGGAACGAATCAGATCCCCGAATCAAAACTTGAGAAGTGGCTAAAGAATTACGTAGCCAACCCTGAACAATTCATTTCTGCAGTCAAAGAAGACAGAGGAGATATCTCTGCTGGTGACATAGCTCTTGCTATCTCCACAGATCACGCATTTAGAATCCCAGCCATCCGAATGGCCGAAGCAAGAGCCAATCACGGTGGCCAGACTTGGATGTATGAATTTGATTGGAAGAGTAAAGCTTTCAACGGAATGCTCGGATCCTGCCACGCCTTAGAGATACCTTTCGCTTTTGGAACGCTCGGAGTGAACGGAACTGATGTCTTCTTAGGAACCACAGAACTCCCGCATGAACTGGAAGATACCATGCATACTTCATGGGCAGCTTTTATCACGACAGGGAAACCAGAAACAAACCGCTTATCAAACTGGCCAATTTACTCATCAAAATCTAGATCAGTGATGCGATTTGCGGAGAATACTGAACTAATAAATGATCCATGGCCATCCGCAAGAAAATCCTGGGAAGGAATCCGATAACTCACAATGGTGCAACTGAACCCCCCAAGTGCATCTCGATCAGCAGTAGAAAAATTTATTGAGGATCACCTAAGTCATCTCACCGAAGCACCTTTCGTCGGGTCCCCTTCCATTCGAGGAGGCCAACGTGTCGCAAATTCACGTATGGCATCTCTAGACCTCACAGGATATGCAGCTAAACGAAATGAGGTATTACCTTCATCAGCAAGAGGAGCCACCGGACTTTCACCATACATTCGACATGGCATTCTACAACTACCTGAGGTTTGGAATTCTTCGGGTAACAGCCCAGCAAAGGATAAGAGAAAATTTCGAGATGAATTGCTATGGCAAGAATACGCTCGTCATTGGTATGCGGCATTGGGAGAAAATACAAAAGCTCCATTAAAAAGAAAACCCGTACAGACACGGACAGGTGATGGTTGGGACCGCACCCTTCCGTGCATTAATCTAGCCGTTGAAGAGTTAGAGACTCATGGGTGGTTAGTCAATCAAACACGAATGTGGCTTTCAAGCGACTGGAGTGTTCGTAATCATCAAGATTGGCGAAAAGGAGAAAATCGGTTTTTCCGTCACCTCATCGACGGTTCACGAGCAGCGAATCGTCTTGGGTGGCAATGGGTGACAGGGATAGGATCATCAAAATCATACGGATTTAGTAGATGGCAAGTTGAGAAGCGGGCGCCCGGATTATGCAACAAATGCCCACACCAAACAAAGTGCCCTATTCAAGAATGGCCCGACGAACCGTTATCAGAAGCGGTACCTACTCCTACCAGAATCGACAATTACGGACCGACAACTGCTATCAAAAAAGCTACACCTACCAAGGTCTGGCTCACTGCAGAATCATTAGGCCACCTAGACCCTGCACTTAATAATAATCCTGACCTGCCGGTAGTATTTGTCTTTGATGAACCCTTACTTAAAAATCTAAGACTTTCATCAAAACGATTGGTTTTCATTCTTGAAACTCTTGCAGAACTAAATGAAGAACGATCATTAAACATTTATCTAGGGGACCCCCAAGTCGAAATTGCAGGAATGGAACTTGCCGTGACACATGCACCAGTCCCAGGGTTTCAAAAGCATGCAAAGGGACTCAATATTGTGGAAAAGTGGCCTTGGCCATGGCTATGCCAACCGAACAATGCCCCAGTTCATTCTTTCTCAGCTTGGGTGAAGAAGATCAACAAGCCATGAAAAGAAATTTCCCCAGCAAAACCTGCCACTCATGTGGTCGAACATTTGCATATAGAAAGTCCCTAAAAAATAATTGGGAAGAGGTTAAGTACTGCTCAAAAGCATGCAGAAAAAGAAAAGTCTCGGAAATTGATAAGCGAATTGAAGAAAAGATTCTTGAAATGTTAGAAGATCAATTGCATCATAGCTCTATTAGTACATCTGAAATAGCGAAAACAATAGATACAAAAAGTGACCGAAGCTTATTCGAACCCATAAAACGAGCAGCAAGAAGACTTGAATCAAATAATTTCGTTATTATTACTCAAGATGGAAAGAGAGTAGATTCCTCAAAAGCAAAAGGCCATCTACAGATATGGAAAACTCATGGAAACACAGGACTGGATCGATCAAGACCCACAAACAAATGACACTCCAAACGAAATTAATCAAAGAGTACACCACCACGCCCGACTAGAACATGCGAATAATAACCTTCCCGCAGGAACCGTCACAACGTTATGTGGTGTGCAAATAAAACCAAGGCCAGAAGCTAAGAACTACCCATGTTGCCCGTTGTGTGGATTATTAATGAGTAAACCTTGCACATAAGCTAATTGCGTAGGATGGGTCGGGTTAGACATGTAGGGCCACCTTCACACGGAATGCATAATTCGTCACCCGCAAAAGTAGATACAACACAACCAGCCTCTCGCATTAATGCCTGCGTTTTCTCAAATCCCTCAATAGCAATAACGTTTCGCTCTGACACCGCAAGAACGTTAAGCGAAAGCCCTAAACTCGAAGCAAATTCATCATGAGGAGCGGATAACAACTCATAACCAAAGTCAACTAATACACCATGTATCCCATCTGGAAGTAATGGTTCGTAAACCAATGCCAGGTCGTGGTCAAGAGGGCTCACAACTGACATTAGATGCAAACAAGCATCAGGGTCTTCAGAAATAGGTAAGTCAAACTGAAGCACATCGATATTAAAATTAGAAAGAATATCACTTAGTTGATTTACACCGTTTCCGTTCGATCTAAACCCTCGGCCAACAGCAAGAGTTGAATCATCAATCCAAAAGCAATCACCACCCTCTACTGTCCCATCGCCATTAATTTCACCAATAATTGGAATACCTAACCGATCGTAAAACCTGCGGTGAACCTCAACTTCACCTCGACGTTTCACCTTTCCAGGGCGCAGCATGATAGCCCCATCAGGAGTCATAAATGATGGGTCATAAGCAAAAATAGAATCAGCTAATTGATCAAACTCATCATCAAACCAAAAAATCTCAACATCACTGCGCTCTAAGAGATCAACAAAAGAAAAAAACTGGGTGAGTAACTTCTCTGAATCAAGCGTTCTTGTGTAATGCCACTCATGAGGGTCTGCTTCCAAAATCGCTGACGGCTTTCGCACTCCCACTTTCTCCAATCGGCCAGACATCGATGCAACACCAAAACGCAATAGATTCCCCTTACTCATTACCTTGCACACGCATCAAATGCGAAGCATCCGCAGACAATAACCCTGTTGCATCAGACAAACTAATTGCCGTACAGAACTCGCCATGAAGATTCGCAACAGTCATGGAATGCACAATATCAGGGTCAAAGTCAGCTCCATCTGGACCTAATCGATTAGTTGTTGCGCAACCCTCAGGGATTAAATAAGTGTCATAGCCCATGTTCCCAGCCATCCTCACTGTCGTTTCAACACACATATTTGTAAAGAAGCCGACTACAACGAGTCGACTAATTCCTCTAGTTCTAAGATCTTCATCCAACGATGTACCAACGAATCCACTATTGACATGCTTCCTCACACAGATATCACCATCATCAATGGCGAAACCCTCTTTTAACGACCCACCGGGAAGACCGAATTTTAGAGGAGAATCCTGTTCAAGACTGTCATGGAGGGTAAAGGCAACAGGCAAACCCGCCTTCCGCCAGTCCAACAATAGGGACAACATACACTCCTCAGCGCCATGATTATTCCTTCTCCCATTCTTTCCACCCCAATGAGTTAGATCATCCACACCCACCTGCACGTCAATAAGTAGCAGGCAAGCATCCAAACCAAATCGCTGAATCATGTTGGTAAACCCTAACAGAATAAGAGACATCTAGAACAAGCAAACCAAACTGATTAAACAAATCTCCGAAGATGATCTAACCTCAAATTCAGACGAAAGGAAAGTATGGATAATCAACTTCAAGAAATGCAAGATCGACAGGAAATAATTGATCTCACCATTTCATATGCATGGTTGCTAGACCATGGCCCTCGAGAACGCTTAGACACGGTTTTCACAGAAAACGCAGTTTGTGACTACATGACCATCATTGTTGAAGGACTGCCTGCCATTATCGAAAAAGTCACGAATGCATTGGGTCCTCTCGATGCCTCACAACACATAATCAGCAACCAACAAGTCACTATTGACGGAGATACAGCGACATGCCGATGCTATCTCCATGCGCAGCACACTCTTCGCGGCACAGAAGGAGGGGATAATTTTATCATCGCAGGAAGATACGACGATAAACTTGTAAGAACACCAGAAGGCTGGCGCATAATACATAGAAAATTAACGAGAGACTGGACAGACGGAAACCCAGGCGTTCGCAGGCCATCATGAGATACGCAATCAGTACTGCACCCCAAAGGTGTTCTTGGGATTGGCTCCTTGAAGTATGGAAAAGAGCAGACGAAATAGAACTCTTTGAATCAGGCTGGACATTTGACCATTTTTACCCTCTGTTCGGAAATTCAACTGAAGATTGTCTAGAGGGTTGGATAGCATTGACTGCTCTCCTTCAAGAAACCAACAGACTACGAGGCGGAGTGCTCGTCACAGGGATGCTTTACCGTCACCCAGCTGTTCTAGCAAATATGGCATCAACTCTTGATATAACCTCACGTGGACGACTGGAATTAGGTGTAGGAGCTGGATGGAACGAAGAAGAATGCGAGGCATATGGAATTGAATTAGGGTCCATGAATCAACGATTCGAACGCTTTGAAGAAGGCATGGAAGTCCTCACCCAACTGTTAAATAATGACAGATCAACATTCAGAGGGGATTGGTACTCTTTAGAAGACGCAATGAACAACCCTAAAGGCCCACAAGACCCTTTACCTATTTGCATAGGGGGAGGCGGATTACGCCGAACAATTCCCGCTGTTGTCAAGCACGCACACCATTGGAACTACGGAACCCAGACAATGTCACTTGACGACTTCAAAATGCGCTACGAGGTATTCTTGCAAGCCTGTGAAAAAGAGGGAAGAAATCCGGACGAAATTCTCATTTCGACAATGCTCCGATACGACGGTGATGCTCAAGCAACAATTCAACAAGCACGCGAATACGAGGATGCCGGAGTCAAATTAGGCATCGTCTCAATACCAAAAGACAAACCGCCAGAAATCATCGAAGAAATAGCAGAAGTACTTTCGTAGAGTTCAATCAAAATAATTCCCTTCCTTGATGGAGCAAAACACCGATTTCTGGTCAATAATTAATACATGATTGATATTGAAACGTTTACATCAGAAGCTCGTCAATGGCTGGATGAAAATGCGAAACTTCGCAGCACCAATGATGAGGGTCAGCGAGAACCAAAATGGGGAGAAGGAGAATTCAGTGTAGCTGTCTTCCATAACCTCTCATTTGAAGAAGAAAAAGCAATAATAACTGATGCCATGAAATGGACTCAGAGAAAAGCAGAAGTCGGGTACCACAAAATAACATGGGAGCCCGAATACGGCGGAATGGGACTTACCAAAGAGCACGAAAAGGCATTCTTCAAATTAGAAAGCGAATATGACACGCCAGGTGGGCATGAAACACATAGCGTAACGACGCACCTGATGGCACCGTCAATTCGTCTACTTGGAACTGATCAACAGAAGAAAGACTGGGTTCACAAATGGGCAGGCGCCCAAGAGATGTGCTGCCAACTTTTTTCAGAACCATCAGCAGGGTCAGACCTAGCCAGCGTAGCTACCAAAGCAGACAAAGATGGAGACGAATGGATTCTCAACGGGCAAAAAGTCTGGAGTTCAGGAGCTCAATTCTCAGAATGGGGAATGGCAGTATGTCGATCAGATAGCGACCTACCCAAACACAAAGGAATAACTGTATTTATCATCCCGATGGACGCCCCCGGAGTCGAAATCAGACAAATCCGACAAATGAGCGGAGGAACTTCATTTAATGAAGTATTCCTAACTGATGTCCGAGTCCCAGATACATACCGAATCGGAGATATTGGAGAAGGCTGGAAGGTAGCACTAACCGTTCTTGGTTTCGAAAGAGGTAGCAGCAATGGAAGTTCACGCGTCGGTGGTAATTGGGCGCAGGCAAAAAGCCTAGCAGAGCACCTTAACCTAACTGACGATCCAGTAGTAAGGGATCAACTAGCGAGACTCTACTCCCAATACCGCATCATGGTACTGAACACTCAAAGAGTCGTAGCACAAACTAAAGCAGGCCAGGCACCAGGTCCAGAGGGCTCAATTTCAAAAATGATATGGGTTAAATCAATGAACCTCATGAGTGATGTGATTACGAAAATATTGGGGCCAAGAATCACCGCCGATACCGGCGAATGGGGAACATACGAGTGGAACGAACACCTTCTAGGTGCACCTGGCTACCGCATCGCTGGAGGCTCTGACGAAATTCAACGAAATATAGTTGGGGAACGGGTCCTGGGTCTACCAGGAGAACCGCGCGTCGATAAGAACATCCCATACAAGGATGTACTCAAATAGGTGTTTGCCAGAGAAGCAAGGAATCATTAGAGTCCAAGTATGGAAAAAACGATAGTTGTATCAAAAGAAATACTTGCGAACCCACGACAAGTGTGGGACTTAATAACTGACCTTGCCAACATGGGACGATGGTCACCAGAGAACGACGGCGGAAAATGGCTCACCAAAGATGGAGAACCAAAACTTGGGGCAAGGTTCATTGGCAATAACAGTTGGGAAGGGAACAAATGGATCGCCCCAGTTAAGATTACGGAATTTAACGAACCAAAGCGTTTTGCTTTTAAGATGAGATTTCCTTTTATAGGCGGTTCAGATTGGAGCTTTGATATCGAACCAACCTCCGAGGGATGCAAAGTAACGCAGACATGGGTAGACCGCCGCAAAAAAGCACTCGTCGTTATAGGTGGGAAAGTGAGTGGAGTAGCTGATAGGGCTCCCCATACCCGAATGTCAATGGAAACAACCTTAGAAAAACTGGCTGACGAAGTTAATCAATAAACGTTAGAACTCAAGGTCTAGTTCTAACAAATCACTTATGTGACGAGCCCAGTTCCAAGCATTCGGTCGTTGTTTACGAATAAGTTCAGCAAGATATTGTGCTTTAATATGTCCGCCACCAACGACAGCTACTTGAGTATCACAACGTGGACTTCCATGCGAACCAAATAATCCATCAAGCCATGGGCCAAACACATGACCCGGTTTACCCCAAACAAGATCGTGATCAGCATTAAGAGAAATTGCTCCTTCAATTTCATGTATCTGAAGAAGTTCACCTAAAGCAGGTCCATTATGAATCACTGCCGCTGTCCCCTCATATTCAACTAAACCTGGTAGACCCTGACTAGAAAGCGATTCGGCTAAGTCAAAACCATACTCAACTACAAATTCTTGATCATGGTCACTTACAACGATAACCACAGTCTCATCCCAGTTTGGACGAAGACGATCAATTAGTTTCCCCAACGCATCATCAGTTTCCTTAACACGAAGTTTAGTTTCTTCGGCAACAGGGCCATAGATATGACAGGCAGTATCAGGATCATTGAAATGAATAAGAGAAAAATCAACAGAAACAGCGTCAATAGCGTCAACAGCGTCAAGAACTGCAGAATTTGAAGCATATCTAAATTCATCTAGGTCAACATTTGCTCGCTTGCCTTCTGGGGGCCAATAAGAGTCTGCAGAATCCCCTCCCATTACCCCGATTAGGTGATGATCGCCGACCACTGCCGCAGACGACATATTCCTTCTATTCGCAGCTAAAAAAATTGTGTCCCCTTTAGGGCCAATTGAGGAAGCAATCGTGAATTGATTACCATCCCAAACCTTATTTACGAAAATACCATGCGAATCAGGAAGCCGACCTGTAGCAAACGTAGCGTGATTAGGGTACGTAGCTGTAGATAAAACAGCGCGACCACCCTCACTATTCCATCCACCCGCTTGAGCTACTTCCCAGAGATTAGGCGTCCATTCCTTGCTTACTAGTCGATTGGGGAGAGCATCAATGATGACGAACACTACTCTCATTCATCCTCGCTTTCAGCTCGTAAAGATACGAAATAAGATTGTAAATCTATTCTTGCTTTCTCAACGTATGAATTAAACGCCGTCTCCAATGCACGACTCCACAATTTTCCTGAATACGAAACCTTAAACGTTATCTGAGTATCGTTTAAATCTAACTGCTCAAAAATTACATCTATAGACCATTCTGAAACATCTTTCCCCGATACCTCTTCCCTGCGGAACCTGATCAATCTGTGATGATCTGATAGAACTTTAGCCATTCTCAATTTCTTCATTCTTGAGAAAGGCCCTAATTGTGCTTTGAGAACCAGCGTCCAGACGGGATCACCTTCACTGTCAATAGGCTCAACTGAATCAATGAAATCTAGCCACAACGCATAATTGGTCATCTCAGAAAGAACCAAGAAGGAGCGCTCTATTCCCGCATTAACTATGACGCTCTCGGTTCTCTCCATCTTTGCTCCTTCGAATGATATGTGTCACAAACTGCTATCAGGATGCTACATCAGTTACATATCGTCTAGCCTAAAAGTGTGCAAACAAAAGTATTTCACCTGACAGACGGTGAGAATATTCAACTATTAGACGTTCATGACTTCTATTGGTCATCTCCAAGTATCACACTTGCAGGTATCGGAGTCGCAAAACGAATAACAATGCCGAGCCTTACGAATTTTGATAGACAACGCGATCTGTTCTCAAAGATTAATCTTGATCATCACAATTCAGAAATTCCCATATCTCACCAAGATCTCTGTGCTTTCGCAGCCTTTGATTTCGACCGAACTCAACCTTCTGAAATCATCATCCCTTCATTACTCATAAAAAAAAGCCCTCTAGGAGACACAAAACTTATCTACACAGGAAATGAAGATAGAACAAAAAGAGAACTCCTCCAAGAAATAACCCAAAACAACAGACCAACGCCATACAAGCCCCAATCCAACCTTCATATCGACTCTCCTATACCGCCAGAGGTATGGAGAGATGAAAAAATAGCTGCGGTCAAGAAATATATCCAAGCAGGATCTGTCAAAAAAGTCGTTTTAGCCAGAGAGCTAGTCCTTACCGCCGACAGCAATTTTCAAGTCCATGACATTCTAAAAAAGTTGGAGGGACAAAACCAGTCAGCAATGATCTTTAACATTGAGGGTTTCTTGGGTGCATCACCTGAATTACTTATAAAAAGAAACGGAAATACCATCATGTCGCACCCCCTTGCTGGCACCGCACCTAAATTTGAGGAATCAAATTATGATCAAGAATCCAAGCAAAAACTTTTAGACTCAACTAAAGACGCATATGAGCATAAAGTAACCATTGAATGGCTGCTCAACGAACTACTACCTTTCTGCTCATTTGTAGATGCCGATCCAGAACCCAAAATTGTCAGTCTCCAACATGTTCACCACCTTGGAACAGAAGTAACGGGCCAATTATCCAACCCTCCTTGCTCAATTCTTGAACTTGTAAGTGCTCTTCACCCAACTCCTGCAGTTGGAGGAGACCCTCAAACAGAAGCATTGGCAATTATTAAGAAAGTTGAGGGCATTAATCGTAGACACTATGCCGGCCCAGTCGGATGGGTCGATGCAAATGGAGATGGCGAATTTGCAGTAGGAATTCGATCAGCTGAAGTAACAGCCAATAAAGCACACCTATACGCCGGAGTCGGATTAGTTGAGGATAGTGACCCTCAACTAGAACTTGAAGAAACAGAAGCCAAGTTTAAAACGATGCTCAATAGTTTCCTCCCGACTACCGAAATGTAGGGCCTCTAGTTTCCATCTAACAAGTTTTTGCTCTACCTTTAACCAATAGCCATAGTCATACGATCACCGCGTCGTAAGAAAGGAAACCATGGATCTTGGGTTAACAGGAAAACGAGTAGTCATAACAGGTGGATCGCGAGGAATAGGAAGAGCGATTGCAACAAAGATGCTTGAAGAAGGAGCGTCAGTCGCGATATGTGCAAGAGGGCAAGAAGGAGTAGATGAGGCTCTCTCAGCGCTTGAAGGGAAAGGAACAATCATTGGCGCAGCCGTTGATGCAAGCAGTGGAGAAGAGTTAGAGAATTGGCTTAAAAGCTCAGCTCAAGAGCTGGGAGGAATAGATATCCTCATCAATAACGCATCTGGTGGCGGCGGAGGCCAAACTGACGAAAAGTTTGACGCAAATTACAATGTTGACCTCATGGGGCTTGTCCGTGGTGTAAGGGCTACCGAGGATCTACTCGCTGCTTCAGGTGAGGGAGCTGTGCTCACAATCAGCTCAACTGCAGCGCTAGAACACTTTGGCCCTGGCCCTACAAGTTACAGTGCCCTAAAAGCAGCAGCAACCGTATATGCAGCTGGACTCGCTCAAACGCTTGCAGCAAAGGGCATTAGAGTTAATACCTTAGCCCCCGGACCTATATTCTTTGAAGATGGACCATGGGACAAAATCAAGCAAGGAATGCCCGAATTCTATGAAAATACCGTCAAAGACCAACCAAGTGGGCGGATGGGGTCAGCAGAAGAGGTAGCGAATGTCGCTGCTTTCCTATGTAGCCCCGCAGCGTCATGGGTAACTGGAGCCAACATCGTAGTCGATGGTGGCTACACCAAGAGAATTGAATTTTAGGAGCAGAAATGGCTGAGGAGAAGCCTGAAAGAGTAGATGCGTATCTCGTAGCTGGCGGACGCTTTCACGATATTGATTATGCAAGACTTGAGTTGCTGAAACTTCTCAGTGAGCACCCCTACATACGCGTAAAAGTAGGGGCAGACTATGAAGACACAGCCTCCATTGCTAGGTCATCAATGCTAATTTCCTACACATGCGATATTCGTCCTTCAGAAGATGCACAAATAGCCATCAAGGATTGGGTCAATAGTGGAGGTAGATGGCTTGCGCTTCACGGCACAAACTCCGCTTTGGATTTTAATCCACCCAATCCAGTAGCTTCACCAAGATGCTTCCCAATCTGGGCAGAGCTTCTTGGTAGTCAATTCATCTCGCACCCACCGATAGCGCCATTCCCCGTTCATCTATCAGATCCCGACCACTGGCTCGTTGAAGGAATAGAACCCTTCGAAACTGATGATGAGCTCTACTTGTGCGAGTATCACGAACGCGAAAACCTACATCCCCTCATGCATACAGAATGGCAGGGAGAAACTCCAGGTTTCGTCGACTCAGATTGGACAGATTGTGATCCGACTCACCTGATCATGTACCTCAAATCTCATGGAAATGGAAAAATCCTTTACAACAACCTCGGGCACTGCCGAGGACACTGGGATATGACCGAAGCTGTGAAGTACTACCCGCAAATTGAAAGGTGTTCATGGGAGATCCCGCAGTATCATGAATTATTGCGAAGAGGCATAAGGTGGGCGTTAGGCGAAGAAGGCTAAGCCGATTAGTCATCCACCAATATCCAGATAAACTACAAATAAGAATTGAACGGAGTTTTAATGGCTACCAAAGAACAAACCAAAATCTCTAAAGATGTGCTCTTTGACCTGCATAGAAGAATGGTCAGAATACGTCTTCTTGAAGAAGCAGCAGGACAATTAGCATCAGAAGCCCGAATACCTGGCTTCATTCATCTATATGTCGGCGAAGAAGCAGTAGCCTCAGGTGGCTGTGTAGCGCTAAAAGACGAAGACCAAATCTCTTCCACCCACCGAGGCCATGGGCATCTAGTAGCAAAGGGTGGCGAATTCAAACCAATGATGGCAGAATTCATGGGCAAAGCAACCGGCTACTGCAAAGGCAAAGGTGGCTCCATGCATATCTCAGACCTAGACCTAGGAATGTTAGGTGCAAATGGAATCGTCGGAGCAGGAGTACCTATCGCCGTCGGTGCAGCTTTTGCAAATAAATACAAAAACAATGGGCTTGTCACTATGGCATTTTTCGGAGATGGATCCACCAACATCGGTGCTTTCCACGAAGCCGCTAACATGGCTTGCGCACTCCACCTCCCCATAGTCTTCATGTGCGAGAACAATGAGTATGCAGAATACACCCCACGAGACAGAGTAATGGCAATAACTGATGTAGCTGATAGAGCAGCAGCCTACGGAATGCCTGGAGTCATTGTAGATGGCATGGACGTTGTCGCAGTCTATGAAGCGGCGAGAGTTGCCGTGGCGAGGGCACGTAACGGTGAAGGCCCATCAATGATTGAATGCAAAACTTACAGATTCTACGATCACGCAGGAGTCAGTGGGTTAGGGCGAACCTATCGATCCGATGAAGAAGTCCAAGAATGGATGGACCGTGACCCGATCAAACTCTTTGAAGCACAACTAGCAAAAGCAAAAGTAATGAGCGAAGACGAAGCTTCCGAAATCCATGCCGAAATACAGGCAGAGATAGATGAAGCAATTGAATTCGCTGAAAACAGTCCTCTCCCAGACCCAGAAGTCGACATGCTAACAGACGTATACACGGAGGCATCATAAGATGACAGCTACAGAAACAGAACAACGCATCATCAGATACAACGATGCCTTCAACGAAACCCTTGCAGAACTACTTCGTGAAGACCCAGACATATTTATAGCCGGAGAGGATGTTGGCCGATACGGTGGTGTCTTCCAATCGTTCGCTGGGCTAAACGCAGAGTTTGGAGATGAACGAGTTGTAGATACGCCTATCGCAGAACAAGCAATCATAGGTTTGGGCATAGGAGCAGCAGCTGTAGGGCTTCGACCAATCGTTGACCTCATGTTCATGGACTTCGTTATGGTATCAATGGACCAAATAGCGAACCAAGCAGCAAAAATGAAATACATGTTTGGTGGAAAAGCAAAACTTCCTTTAACCATAACCACAACAGGTGGAGCTGGACTAGGAGCAGCAGCGCAACATAGCCAAAGCCTTGAAGCATGGCTCATTCATGTTCCCGGACTCAAAGTTGTCTATCCATCTAACCCATATGATCTAAAAGGACTATTAGTATCATGTGTCCGCGACGACAACCCTACAATCTTCACCCTCCACAAAGCAATGCTCGGGTCTAAAGGACACGTACCTGAAGGTCTGTACGAGATCCCATTGGGGCAGGCAAAGATCGTTAGGGAAGGTTCTGACGCAACTATTGTCGCAATCGGCAAAATGGTCTCTGAAGCTGAAAAAGCAGCAGCAACTCTTGCCGAAGAAGGAATAGATGTCGAGATTATCGACCCTAGAACATTGCTACCGTTTGATATGGATACCGTGATCCAATCAGCTAAAAAAACTAACAGAATTGTGATTGTTCATGAAGCTGTCAAAAACGGTGGAATAGGAGCAGAAATCTCAGCCCAAATACAAGAGCAAGCATTTGACTACTTGGATGCACCCGTAACAAGGGTTGCCGCACCTTTCGCCCCTGTCCCTTTCAGCCCAGCATTAGAAAAATCTTATGTACCTGACGCTGAAAGTATTGCAAAAGGCGTAAGAGACGTTCTTCATAGAAACAGCTAAATTAGGTCGTGGCAACCGTTGGGATCATTGCAAGCCCATCCGCAGGAAAAGACGTTAGAAGACTCGTAGGTCATGCAGGATCAACCGGTGATGTTGACAAAATTGCTGTAATTCGTAGGGCATCGCTAGGAGTTATTGAATCAGGCGTCGACCGACTTCTATATCTTGACGATACCCGCCACTTAATACAGCGTGCTCTTGAAGGAATACCGCATGGCAATGTGCAGGTTGAGCCCATTAATCAAGCCGTTATGGGGACTGGTCGAGACTCCGAAAAAGCTGCCAAAGCATTGAAATCAGAAGAAGCAGGCGCTGTCATTGTCTTTGGAGGAGACGGAACGAATAGGGATGTTGCTAAAGGGTGGCAAGATGTTCCACTACTTCCGCTTTCAGTGGGAACAAACAATGTATTCCCATTTCACATTGAAGCAACCGTTGGAGGGATGGCAGCGGGACTTGTAGCAAGAAACATACTCTCCTTAACCGATGTAGCAAAGCAAGCCAAAGTAATAAAGGTTGAATATGGTGACGGCCAAAGCGACCTTGCTCTCGTTGACCTTGTATTAGTCTCTGGTGATTTCATCGGGAGCAGGGCAATCTGGGATGTAACAAACCTTCAAGAAGGAATCTTCGCTATTGCTGAATCAGCCACGGTAGGACTCTCATCAATTGCTGCGGCACTTGAAACAATAGATAGAAATGAAGATGCGGCAATGCATGTAACAATGGGGGATGGAAATACTTCGGTGCGCGCTCCCATAGCGCCAGGAACGTACGAAACAATTCCGATAAAGGCATTTAGGAAAATGGATCTTAAAGAACAGGTATCAATGGAAGGTCCCGGAGTTTTAGCCTTCGACGGTGAACGTGACCGAGTTTTACAAGAAGGCGAAGCAATATCTGTAGCTGTATTGAAAGAAGGTCCTTGGGTTATAAGTACTCATAGGGCGCTGGATTTGGCTAACATGATTAAACACTTCGTTAGTTCCGATTAGGAGAGCCATGGCCACAAGAATTCTCATGCCCAAACTTGGTCTCACCATGACCGAGGGAACCATAACTGAGTGGGTCGTAGACGCTGGCGAAAAGGTTTCTAAAGGGAGCGTTGTCATGCTTATAGAGACTGACAAAGTTGAGGCAGAAGTTGAGGCAGAAGCTGACGGCGTGGTCCAACATGAAGCAGGTGTTGGAGATACGCTCGAACCCGGGGAAGTCGTTGGCTGGCTTCTTGCAGATGATGAACAACCTAGCGAAGAAAGCCAAGGAGAATCCCCAGTCGAAGAAACGCTTCAAGAGCAAGTCGAAGCACAAGTAGAACCTGATTCTACGCAACCTGAAATAATTGAAACTCAGCATGTTGAAGAGAACACCCAAACACAGGAGTCGGAGAAACCTTTAGAGAATGATCGAATTCTTGCATCGCCAAACGCTAAACGTGTCGCTAAGGAAAGGGGAGTGGACCTTCAACAGGTATCAGGGACAGGTCCAAGCGGGCGAATAACCTCCGAAGATGTCACAGCGCTAAAAGCCTCACCAGTTATTATTGAATCAGGTCGGCTCCTCGCATCTCCCAATGCGAAAAGAGTAGCTAAGGAACTCGGGGTTGACTTACGCACAATTACCGGAACTGGACCCGGTGGAAGAATCACTTCAGAAGATGTGATTGAGGCACCTAAACCAGAGACTAAGCCACAGCCCCAGGATGTAGAATCGATTACTGAAAAGCCCGCACTTAAACCACTAACGAAAACTGCAGCGCCATTTGCAGCTAGAAAAGCTGCAGAACAACTAGGGGTAGACCTTGAACAAGTAAGTGGAACCGGACCAGATGGCAGAGTAACGAAACAAGACGTCTTTGCCTACAGCAGAACAACCGCAAAACAACCTGCTTCAACTCAAGTCGCCTCATCTACTCAACTGGATGGTGATAGAACACCAATCAAAGGCATGAGAGCAATTATTGCTGAACGAATGCATTCATCATTGCAGGAAATGGCACAATTGACGCTCACCATGGATGTCAATATGGATCGTGTCGTAGAATTACGAGAGCAACTCAAAGATATCGGGTCAGAAGAACTTGGAGCAGTTCCAGGATATACAGATTTTGTTATAGCTGCTGTAGCCCAGGCCTTGGTGCAACACCCTGCGGCTAATAGTCAGATTGATGGTGGCGATATTGTTGAACTCAACCAAATTAACGTTGGAATGGCTGTAGCAGTTCCCGATGGGCTAGTCGTACCTGTTGTTCATGGTGCTAATCAACTCGAATTAGCTCAAATAGCAATGGAAACCAGTCGTCTTGCGGACGCAGCTAGGAATAAGAAACTTTCTCTAGCTGAAATGGAAGGTGGAACGTTCTCTGTTACTGCTCTTGGAATGTTCGGAGTTGATGCGTTCACCCCAGTCATTAATCCTCCCAATTCAGGAATTCTCGGAGTTGGAAGAATACGAGATGACGTCGCTTGGGACGAAGACACACCAATCAAAGCAAAGCGGATGACAATTAGCCTCACCTGGGACCATAGAGTCCTTGACGGAGCTCCCGCCGCAGAATTTGCTGCAACAATCAAGAGTTTCCTAGAACAACCACTCAGATTGCTTGCCTAGATTTGGGGTTATGTCCCAGCTAAAGCCTCAACAATAGGGGCTACTTCATCCAAAACAGCTCCACCAAAGGTAATGTAATTGATGCCATATTCATCTCTCCGTTGCTGAATTCGGTCAATTATCTCATTTGGCTGTCCAATTAAACAGTGAGGATGGTTAAGTATTTCTTCGGGAGTTAAGTTAAAAAGTTTTGAAAACTCTTCTGCGACAACGTCTCTATGGTCTGTAACAACAGTGAAATAAGCAGCTATTTCAATTTCTAATTCTGTAAACCGTTCACCAGCACCATCCTTGATCCATTCAAGCTTTTGCATCGTGCCTTCGCTGGTACCACTGCCCACCCCGGCAGGACCTATTTTTCCAGCACTATTATTAAAATTGATTGAGACAATATCGGCTTCTCGCCCAGCTATTCCAAGGATCCGTTTCGCTCCTCCCCCAATCATTACGGGAGGCATCTTATCGAGCATTGGAGCGCCAGCGAATCCCGAGACCTGAACGTAATCACCAGTTGCATCAATCTGATCACCGCTGTAATGCTGACGGATCAAATCAAGAGTTTCAATCATTTTATTTATGCGTTTCCCCGGTGGCATCATCGTGATTCCCATTGCTTCATATTCACTTTGAATCCACCCAGCACCTAAACCTAATTCAAGCCTGCCTTCGCTAAACCAATCTATTGTTGCTATCTCTTTCGCAAGAACCACAGGCTCGTGATAGTCGCAGCAAAGCACTCGACAGCCAACACGAATAGAGTCCGTTGCCTCTGCAGCAACCATCATTGCCGGAATAGCAGCTAAATTCTGTACAGGGTGGTTAGCTGCTTTAAGAGCTGGACCCTCACCTATGTAGTGGTCAGCGAGATGGAAGCTACTAAACCCGAGATCTTCAGCTTTTTTAGCAAGATTTCGCCAATCATCAGGCGACGTTGATGAATAGGCCTGGAGCCCAAATCGAAAAGCTTTTGTCATAGGATACGTACCTCACCCGTACTTCCATTAACTTCAATTTCAGAACCATCAGCAATTTTTTTAGTCCCATCTGTAACAGAAATCACACAGGGAAGACCTAATTCCCGACTTACGATAACCGCATGGCTCCTTTGCCCTCCAACATCAACAACCACAGCTCCTGCGGTCAAGAACAGCGGAGTCCAAGATGGGTCAGTTAGTGGCGCAATAAGGATATCTCCAGGTTCTAAGGCATATGGGTCTGTAGGGTCAAGAATGACTCTGGCAGTACCTCTTACCGTTCCTGGACTTCCAGCTACTCCCATGAGGACATCCCCAGATGCGGATTCTTCCACAGCCGCTGAACCAAGCTTTTTATATTCCGATAATGGAGGAACAAAACCATCTTTGATAAAGAATGGCGGTTCAAGAGTTTTCAATTCTTCATACATTGAGAAACGTTCCTCAAGAGTCACCTTCATTGATGCTGGGTCAGCGACATAAGACTCTAGTTCATCATCAGTGAGCATATAAATGTGTTTGTGATCAACAAGATGCCCCGCATCAACGGATTTATTACCAAGTGCTTCAAAAGCAACGCGTATCTCATTGACAACCCGAATGTAATTTGCTTTGGAGCGCTCTTGAAAAGCCATAATATTGCCAGCGATAAGAGCAGCTTCGAATTGTCCAGAGAGTTCGTCATTCCCCAGTTTCTCCAATTCAGAGCGCACAAAATCAATGGTCTCGACTCTACTTTCAGCCATTTTCTGATGCCGGTCAGATGGGTTTTCACCATCATGTTGCAAGCGGATACGGTCTAGCAAAGCTAATGCAATTGTTGGATTCGTCTCCCAGGAATCTGCAATAATCTCGTATTCATTTGGCCCTCGTGAGCCATATTCAAAAATAAAACGCTGCCATTCGTTCAGGAATTTAGCAGCATCACCATGCGTGGACTCTTCAAGCCTCTTTAGAAGCGTATCAACTCCACTCTCAAACTCTGAAGATAAATAGTCAGAGGAACGAATGACCCTTGATAAATCCCATAGGAAATATGATGGGGCAGCGGAATCCACATCTCCAAGACCAGTTATACATCGCATTGGAATTGTCGTGTCACCGATTGCTTCACCCACAGCACCAAGAATGCCCGGAGCGACTCCTGAACTTGATGCAGCAACGCAATGCGTGTTGTAAGTTTCGATAAGCCACGGTTGAAACGTGCGGGCATGAGCAACAATTTCGTTTATTGAGAGATCCGCTAATACAGGGCGATTTTCCCTAAGAGCGATCGTCTTTTCCCGAGCCTCATCTATTTCTGGCCACTCAGTCACGGACATAACCCATCCCATATGGGCAAGAATGCCTTCAGTGAGGTCTTCATTCACATCATCTGGATGTTCAACATAAGCAGGAACATCAGGGTGATCACCAAAAAATGCTAAGTCTAAACCTTCAATAGTAACCGCAGGGTTTCTCACCCCTTGCATTCTTACATTAGCCAAATTGATATAGAAGAAACCCCCAAAGAAACCACCAACTTCCGGTCGCAAATCTGACATTTCGCCCTCAGTAAAATAACCCTGCCGAATATAGCCATCTCTCCAGCCGATAATCGTGCCATTATCCCATGTAAATGTCTGCCCTAAAGGACTTGCAGGGGGAGCTAAAACTTCACCAGCATTAGCCCTTGTATAGTGTGGCCAGCGTTCGCTAGGCTCCCAATCGCAAAACCAGTACTCATCCATAAAATCCTCCGAAAAGCATAAATCCCTAAGAAAATAACCCCTTTGCTAGACTTTTGCGAATTTACAAAGAACCTTTTACTAATCATAAACCGTTCAAGTTTTTCCTAAAGTAATTAAGGATCTATTCTTGACAAAGACCATCTGGAAGGAAACAACATGCTAGACATTGCAATGGCATTGAGGCTGAAAGGTATTGCTTCAAACGAGCACATAACTGAAATCACGGGGAAAGGACAATCTGATGTAGACGATGTTCTTAAGACAATGATCGATAAAGAATATGCACAAGAAACACCACGAGGACTTCGGTTAATGCCAGAGGGGAAAGCATGGACAGATGACCTGCTAGAACAAGAAAGAGAAGGTATCAATGGTGAAAAAGCTGAACAGATTTATGAAAAATTCTGCAACCAAAACGATGCATTTAAACAATTAGTTACCGACTGGCAGATCAAAATGGTTGACGGAGAACAAGAACTTAATGACCATTCAGACCAAGGCTACGACCAAGAAGTTATCAACCGGCTCGTTGAACTTGACCACACTGTTGCACCCATCTTTCAAGCTGCTGCAGAATTAGCTCCCAGACTAGGTCGTTATCTAGAGCGATTCGCTCACGCCCTAAGCGAATTACAATCGGGAGACCATTCTTTCCTTGCCGCTCCCTTAAAGGACAGTTATCACACTATCTGGTTTGAGATGCATGAAGAACTAATTTTGCTCTGCGGGCGAAATAGAGCAGATGAAGCTGCAGCTGGTCGAGGGGCATGACATTTAGAGGTAGAAGAGCTGACCTAATGCTCGGCGCGTACGAATGGTATGCGAGAAGAGCAGCAATCCATCCAAATAGCAAGCGTGGTAGAAAATTTTCTGCCTTTGGTGAAGGATCAATAATGTGTTTCCCTCCCGCAGCCCTCTTTGGTGAGCATGCGATAAGAATCGGTGAAGATACTATGATTGGGCCATATGTGTCCTTAAGCGCAGGAATGGCACCTACCCAAGAATTACTATCAGACAAGATCGTAGAGATAGGAGACCGAGTCCTCATCGGAAGAAATTCCAGCATCGTAGGCCACTTTCATATCGTCATCGACAATGACGTTTTCTTCGGACCTAATGTTTATGTAACAGACCAAAACCACGGATTCGATGATCTTCAAACACCAATTGGAAAGCAAAGTATGCCAGAGGAACCAGTACATATAGGAGCTGGCTCATGGATAGGTACCAATAGTGTTGTACTTCCCGGGGTAACAATCGGAAAACATGTAGCAATAGGTGCAGGATCAGTCGTCACCGCTGATGTACCAGATAATTCAGTAGCTGTAGGTTCTCCAGCGAGAGTAATACAGCAATTTTGACGACTAAGAGTAAATTATCTACCGTTAAACAAAAGGAGACACAGCATGACTTTACAAGCAGTTGACGCGTTGCAAAAGATTCACATAGAGGTTGAAAAAGTCATTAATGGAATGAAACAAAATGACTGGGAACTTCAAAGCTTATGTGAGGGTTGGCGAGTACAGGAAGTCTTCGCTCACATGTCCTCAAACATGAAAGAAGCAATCAATCCTTCACCACCACCTGAAACAGCGCAGGAACCCATGAAAGCGGAAGAAGCTATGGAAGCGCTAGTCACGCCACGAAGAGACTGGACCGCGCAAGAATTACTAGACGAATATGCAAAGTATCTCAATGACTGGATCAGCTGGCTATCAGCATTACAGGACGAACCCACAGCTTCAATGGAGATACCTTTGGCAGACCTTGGAACATACCCGATGCACATGATGGCCAACGCATTCGCTTTCGATCACTACTGTCATCTCTATATCGATATTCTCGCACCTGAAGGACCGTTATCAGGAAGTCTGGATAACCCAACTGATGATATGATTCGCCCAGGTATCGAATGGATGATTGCAGGAATGCCTCAAATGCAACCGACTGAACTTGCTGAAGCAGTTACCGCACCATTGGAATTGGAATTAACAGGCCCTGGAGGCGGTACATGGACGATACAACCAGCTGGTGAGGATGGGCTGATCGTAGTTGACCATCGCGCTAACTTAGGGGCAATTGCAACAGTCGCTTCAACGGCCCATGACTTTGTATCATGGGGAACAAAACGATCCGATTGGCGAACTACTTGCAACATAGATGGCGATGAAAATTACGCAGCCACCATCTTGGACACGATCAATATTATCTGATTACAGCGAAAAGGGCGGCGGAGTAAATTGACCACTGTTAGCGCTCATCCCTCCATCAACAGGTAAATGAGCTCCTGTGATAAAAGATGCCTTTGACGAAAGAAGAAAACTGTGAGCTGCGGCAATTTCAGAAGCGTTTCCCCAACGCTGTAGCGGTATTCGCCTCCTCATATCATCATAAACTTCGCCCTCAAACCTTGTTGTCATACCAGTTTCAGTAGGTCCGGGGCAAACAGCATTTATTCTGATTCCCTTAGCAGCTAAATCCATTGAAGCGCTCCTAACAAGATTAATCACAGCTGCCTTTGATGTGTTGTATACCCACATGCCTGGATCGCCACGCATACCTGAGGTTGAGGCAGTTACAGTAATCGCTGAACCAGGGCGCATAACAGACGCACATTCTCTAATGCCAAGAATGACCGCACGAACATTAACGTCCATTACTTCGTCAAAAAATTCCATATCTCCATCAAAAAGATCAATACGCCCTGCCATTCCAGCATTCAAAACAGCACCATCAAGATGCCCAAATTGATCTACAGCAGTTTCCACAGCTAAAGCATTGTGTTCTCTGTCAGAAACATTACCAGTGACACACACTATATTTTCAATACCATCAGCCCAAGAAAAATCAGCTACAGGAAGATCTGAAGCAACAACAGAACCGCCTTCACGCAAAATTTCCTCCGCAGCAAATCTCCCAATACCTGAAGCCGCTCCAGTAATCCAAACTGCTCTCTTTTCATGTAAGTAAGTCATGTCTTTGAAGTTAATCTTAAATTGGGAGAGCCGCTAATGTGTGGTCCAAAACATATTTAGAGCGCTCACTAAAGTCAGGAAAGTTCTCACGCAGGGTTTTTGAACGAACCTCAATCGAAAACGGAATTTTTTCATCAAACAGCGATTCAAACTCTGCAGCATTTAATTCCCCTTGCGATGGAATTAGCCTGTCATCAAGCGCATCCCTTACCAAATCTGTATTGCTCCAGCCCGTAGGGTCCGCAGTCCCATCACACCATTGGACGTAAGGGAATAATTTTGGATCGCAAGCCCTTATTTCATTAAAGGAGGTTTTTGAGCGAACAACATGAAGTAAGTCGAGCAGAATTCCGACATTTGGTGCATCCACCAAGCCAACTATCTCTAGAGCATCTGAAAGGTTTTTCACGTTTGTGAATTTCATAAATTCAAGGCAAACGCAGATATTGCCTTCTTCAGCTTGAGAACATAGTTGAGAAATCCTATCAGCTGTCTCTTGGGGAGAATCTAATGAAGAAACAACAAGAATATTACTCGCTCCTACTTCGTAGGCAGCGTTTATAAGGATCTTGCCATTGTCATTTCCTTTTCCCAGCCGCACGACCTCCATATCAACTATTTCAATGCCTGTATCATCAATCCTTTTTTTGACTTTGCGAGCGGTTGAGGCAGTCCATGATTCAGGGTCAAACCACACTCCTGATGCCTGCCATCCCGTTTTTGCTGTTATCTCAACAAATTTTGCTGGATTTAACATTAGTTCAGGAATTACGCCTGCGGCCAAAGAAAGCAATCTCGAAGTAGTCATACCTAATTAAATCATAAAATAGTCAGGTCAGAAATTTCTCTTCTACTTTGCGTATATCAAAAAATTGACTAAGAATATGCAGGTAACTCATAACGACCAGAGGGGAATTTATGGAACTTGAAGGACAGGTCGCGCTTATTACTGGTGGTACCCGTGGTATCGGACGAGGCATAGCTGAAGCTTTTATAGCTGAAGGGGCAAATGTCGTTATTAATGGACGAAGCGCAGATAAAGGAGCTCAAGCAATAGAGGAAATCAATGCAGGCGACCAATTGCATTTCATCGCCGGTGATGTGACCGACCGTGAAACATGCGAAAGTTTAGTTGACCAGACAGTTGAACACTTTGGCAAAATTGACATTGTCGTTCCAAATGCTGGTGGAGGTACAGCAGATGGCGAAACACCATCTCCGCTAGTAGATCTAACAGACAACAATTGGAATTTTGTTTTAGATTGGAATCTGAATCATCCAATGTGGCTAATGAGGAGGGCTTTAAAGTACATGATCCCTCAAGAATCGGGTCGTATCATGTCGGTTTCATCTATGTACGGGAAGGTCGTTATTCCTGCCCAAGCACCATATTGCACCACGAAACATGCACTTAATGGATTAACCAAGGTCGTCGCTCAAGAAGTAGGAGAACTGGGAATCACAGTGAATGCATTGTGCCCAGGTGGTATTTTGACTGATGTTATGAAAGAGTCAGGCCCAGCGGCAGCTGAACAGTTAGGAATGGAATTTGAAGAATTTTTAGAGTGGATGCAGCAGCCATCAGCGATCAAAAGAATGAATACAGTTGAAGATTGCGCACTTGTAGCTGTCCTTCTAGCTTCTGAAGCTGGAGCAGGAATTACAGGTTCATTGATCAGCATCGACGGCGGACAATCGCCCTACTAAACGAGGAGACTAATAATGGGAAAACTAGATGGAAAAGTAGCAGCTATCACAGCTAGCACAAGAAGCATAGGAAGAGGAATAGCCGAAGCCTATCTAGCTGAAGGAGCCAAAGTAGTCGTAAGTGGACGGTCTGAAGAAAAGGGCGCAGTTGCACTAGAAGAAATGAATGCTGGGGACAACGCAATCTTTATTGCATGCGATGCATCAAAACAAAGTGATGTTGAAGGATTAATTGATGGAGCAGTAAACCACTTTGGCAGAATTGATATAGCTGTACTCAATGCTGGAGGGATACTAGATGCTGCACCAGTAGCAGAAATGTCTGATGAATCATGGGAATATACCGTAAACCTGAATCTCAATCACACATTCTGGGGAATGCGAAAAGCTTTACAGCACATGCTTCCGCAAGAGAATGGAAGAATTATTGCTATTTCATCGGTTGAGGGAAAGATGCGAACCGAGACAGTGAGCCATTATGTTGCTACAAAACATGCAATTAACGGACTCGTAAAGACAGCTGCTCATGAAGTAGGAGCTTCTGGAGTGACAGTTAACGCTATCCTCCCTGGATTCGTGAAAACAGATCTTTTCTATGAATCTGCTCCTCAGACTGCTGAAGCACTTGGAATGGATAGCCTCGACGAAGTCGCAGACATGTACTCACAGGCATCAGCAATTAAAAAACCTAATACCGTGGAGCAAGTTGCTGCCGTAGCAGTAATGCTGGCTCGTGATGAGGCCAGAAACTTTACAGCCTCATTATTCCCAGTCGACGGCGGGACGATGCCATATTAAGAGTTTTCCCAACCACTTCATACCCGATTAAGGCATGATACATATTAGATATGTTCAAACTTGGACCTCCAAAACAAATTGCATACGCAGTCCCTAGTGCATATGAAGCGGCTCACAAGTGGGCAAACGATTTTGGGGCTGGCCCCTTCTTCGTAGCAGAGCATATACCGGTGACTGACGTAATGTATCGCGGGTCGCCATCCACATTTGATCACACATCGGCTTATGGGCAATGGGGCGACATCATGGTTGAACTCGTGCAAGACCACGGGTCAGGACCCTCAGTAGTCAGAGACCTCTATGACGTCCATGAAAGCGGTCTCCATCATTTGGCATATTTCGTTGATGACATTGATCATGCGACCAGATCACTAGAAGAGCTTGGTTTTGAGTTAGGAATGGAAGCTAAGGCTGGACCCACCAAATTCAATCTCATTGATGCCACTAAAGCACTTGGGCATTTTATTGAACTGTACGAACCTAATACAGCGTTGATCGGATTTTATGAACGAGTAAAAAAAGCTTCAATCGACTGGGATGGGAAAGACCCGATCCGTTCACGCTAGCTCAGGAGAGCAACGCCGCACCGATTACCAAGGGCTCACCCGTGCAACAAACGTTTTTCCAGCCTTATCAAAAATTGTTTGCCTATCGGGATCAGACCTAAGCCACCATAAAGAAATGCCGCAAACTCCTAAGTATGCAAATGTTCCTATGAAAGGGATCACAGATAAAAGACCTGGAGCGTAACGCATGCTAGCAATAGATCCTGAAGGTGGGCATTGACCCGTTGAAGCTTCTACAACCTTGAAGCGGAAAAGCATTTTCCCAGGAGTTGCACCTTTCAGAGTAACAAACGCTATTTCATATATCGCAACAACAAAGATTGACATCAGGGTGATAGCAAAGACGCTATTTGCTCCAAACCCTAATGCGATCAGAAAGAGAATTATTCCGGAAATGACGCTATCCATCAATCTGGCAGCAAAACGGGGCCAGAGCATTTCACCACCGATTAGTCCGTTACTCCACTCAGAGCCGTTCCAAAAACGCTTCGTGTCAAGAGGGTCTCCTTCTGCGTGATACCAACCTGGTTGCTCAGTGTACATATTATTCCTTTTTAATGACCAAACTGTATTGTGCCAGAATCCCGCTTCAGAACCTACGATCCCCAGGGGTCATCCGTCACCTATGAATGTGTGGCATAACAGGGGTGCCCCCGGAAATGCGTCTGGTTGCTTGCTCCAAAGCTTGCTCACCGTAGTGCTTGTGAGGAAGTATCCAGAAGACTCCTTCTCTTACCTCGTCGACGACGATGTCAGCAACCTCATCGGGTGTGAGGTTTTCTTTACCATCGCTCGGAAGAAACTTATCGGGTTCAGGTTTGTAGTCAATTCCCTCACGGTTACGTTCACTCGTTCCGATATTTGTATCAACAATACCTGGACAAAGAACTGAGACAGAAAGTGCGGATTTAGTAAATTCGTGATGGAGGGTTTCGCTTAGAGCGACGACGCCTCTTTTCGCCACATTGTATGAGGCAATACCTGGGAATGCCAGTAAACCCGCAGTAGAGGCTGTATTCAATATATGTCCGGGTTCTCCACTTGCAAGCATTCTCGGAACGAACGATTGCACACCATAAATAACGCCCATAAGATCAATGCCCAGAACCCAGTCCCAGTCTTCAGGCCCTTCCCATGCTTTATGACGGGAAACTACACCTGCGTTATTGGCAAGAAAATGAACGTTACCGAAGTGTTCGTAAGCTGTGATAGCTAGTGCTTCAACTTGCGCTTTATCTGAAACATCGCATTGAATACCCAGAACTTCTGCACCTGATGCTCGGAGAGATTCACTAGCTTTTTCCAATGCAGAGGTTTCAATATCAGCAATAACAATTTTCATTCCTTCACTAGCTAGCCTCGTTGCGAGACCTAAACCAATGCCACTTGCTCCGCCAGTTATTACGGCTACGCGATCTTTAAAATCAAACATTATGAATCTTTCTGAGTTCCGACCAAAAGGTCTTTGAAAGGTACGCCTTTATCAACGCTAGGTTCACGTGGAAGCCCGAGGACACGATCTCCGATAATGTTCTTTTGAATTTCATCGGTTCCACCAGCAATCCCAGCTTGGAAACTTCCTAGTGCGAGACGCCCCCACCATTGACCTCTATCTCCTTCGGCCCATGCATCTGCCTCCATGCCTACTACATCGTTAATTAAAGACCGAACATCTCGAAGAATCTTAGATCCATGCAACTTTCCTAATGACCCTCCTGGGCCGGGCGCTTTCCCTGCTTTCAATTCTGCTCTTGTGCGCATTGAAACAAGGCTTTTAGCTGTTTCTTCACAATAGAGTTTCATTAATTTTTGCCTCAAAACCGGGTTTGAAATAGTGCCACTTTTTTGAGCGTATTCAATAAGGCGTTTTGCATGTGGTGTTGTGATTCCACCAGTAGAGCCAGTTCCGATAGCAACCCGTTCGTACATTAACATTGATGTCGCTAATCTCCAGCCTTCATGAAGCGGACCTAAAAGATTATCTTTAGGAATACGAATATCAGTGAAGAACACTTCATTAAAATGCATTCCGCCATCAATCTGATGAATTGGCCGGATTTCGACTGCTGGATCTCTCATATCTACAATAAACATTGAAATTCCAGCATGTTTTATTACTTCTGGGTTCGTTCGGGCTATTAAAACACCGTAGTCACAGACGTGCGCAAGCGTGGTCCAGACTTTTTGGCCGTTGATAATCCATTCGTCTCCATCAAGCTCAGCCTTAGTTTGTAAACTGGCGACGTCAGAACCTGCGCCTGGTTCTGAGAACATTTGGCACCAAACAGTTTCAGCAGAAATATTATCTGCAAGGTATTTTTCTTTTTGTTCCTCTGACCCAAATTCATTCAGCATTGGGAGGCACATTCCATGGCTGATAGTCAATTGCGTAGTCATATCGGGATAGTTGCTGTAGACCTCTCTCCAGATCGTTTCGTGCTCTTTAGTAAGACCAGCGCCCCCATATTCCTTGGGATAGGTCAAACCGGCTAGTCCCGCTTCAGCTAATTTGCCCTGAAACGCTTTATTTAGAGCGATAGTTTCTTTATCTCGCGGATCGGGTGCGGTTATATGAATCCCTGTTGCGTGTTCATCAAGAAATGTTCGACACCGTAGTTTAAATTCCTCGCGTTCCTCATTTGAGAGGGTATCAGTTCTCATTAGATCTCCTTGATAAGCAAACTCTTGACATAAAGACGGTAGCATTATCTGCTGATACTCAGGTAATCCAAACACTCTTGAGTTGGAACAAAAGGCTAATCGTAAAGATGTCAACAGAAGTAATATTTGAAGAAGCACTTCGAAGACGTACTTTTGCAATTATCAGTCATCCAGATGCTGGCAAGACTACATTGACGGAAAAGTTTCTTCTTTATTCAGGACAAGTATCCGAAGCAGGTTCGGTTAAAGCAAAACGAGGTGGGAAATCTGCACGGTCTGACTGGATGGCTATGGAACAGGACCGAGGAATCTCCATCGCATCCACAGTTCTACAATTTGAGTATGAAGGAACAATTATCAACCTTCTTGATACACCAGGCCACAGGGATTTCTCAGAGGATACATATAGGGTCCTTTCTGCTGTTGATGCTGCGATCATGGTATTAGATGCCGCAAAAGGCATTGAAGCGCAAACACTTAAACTCTTTGAGGTGTGCCGTGCTCGAAACATGCCAATTATTACATTCATTAACAAATGGGACCGGCCAAGCCTTGACCCATTAGAGTTGACTGATCAAATAGAACAATCAATAGGCGTTCAAACAACCCCCATAACGTGGCCAGTTGGTCCAGGTGGCGAATTCGAAGGAGTCATCAATAGGCAAACAAATCAACTTGTAAGATTCACGCGCACAAGTCGAGGGGCAACGGAAGCAATTGAAGAAACTGTTGACCTCTCCTCAAATCACCAAATAGATAATGTGTATTTCCAAAACGCTCTTGAGGAAGTTCAGCTACTGGAAGAGGTAGGGGCAACACATGACCAAGAACTCTTTTTAGCTGGAGAGACAAGTCCTCTATTCGTAGGTTCAGCATTAACTAATTTTGGAGTTCGTCATCTTTTAGATGCAGTGGTCAATTTCGCTCCACCACCTTCAAAGCGCGAAACTGACAATGGGGTAATGAGAGATATTGATTCTCCCTTCTCCGCTTTCGTATTTAAAGTGCAAGCGAATATGGACCCATCGCACAGAGACAGAGTTGCTTTTATGCGAATTAATTCTGGACACTTTGAAAGAGGAATGCAAGTCGTTCATCAACGACTTCAGAAGCCGTTTAGTACAAAATTTGCAACAACGATGTTCGGGTCTGAGCGAGATACTGCAGATGAAGGCTACCCCGGAGACGTATTAGGTCTCGTGAATGCTAGTGATCTCCGAATTGGCGACACCCTCTATGTCGGAGACCCAGTAGCGTTCCCGCCAATCCCAAGGTTCGAACCTGAGCTCTTCTGGAGTGCCAGACCCATTGATGTTTCAAAGACAAAACAGTTTCGTAAAGGACTCAATCAGTTAGATGAAGAAGGTGTTGTGCAAGTACTTAGAGATCAAGATGCACCCACGGCTTCTCCTGTGCTAGGTGCAGTCGGGCAAATGCAGTTTGAAGTATTCGCTCATCGACTCGAACATGAATTCGGTGCCAAAGTCGAAATGTCCCCAACGAGTTGGGTGACGGCTAGAAGAACAGATCAAGATACTGCAGAAATGATACGTCAGCTTCGTGGTACACGTGTTCTCGGGTCGCTAGATGGAACCCTTTTTGCTCTATTCGACTCCACAGGCCGCCTTGCCAGAACAATTAATGATAATCCTGATTGGGTTCTTGAGCGAGTAGTAGAAACAGTAGGTTGAAGCGCAGTTATGAAGAAAGTAACTTATAAGAGCGTATTATAAGAGAGTGGAACAACAAGCTCCTGAGATTATTTTCACAGTCCTCCTTGCGGGAACCATACTAATTTGGTCTGCTATTTTGGCGCTATCAAAGGGTGCCCTTAGGAGCGAACTCCGATCCGCTGCAATGGAGCTTGCAACTGTGGTAGCTATTGGGGCAACTTTAGGTAGCCTTTATTTCTCAGAGGTTCGAAATTTTGTTCCATGTGAATACTGTTGGTACCAGCGAATAGCTATGTACCCTCTAGCTATCATCTTGCTCATTGCAACAATCAGGCGTGATAAAAATATAATCCCTTATGCCCTAGTGCTCTCATTGTCAGGAACAGTACTTTCGGCATACCATTATCAACTTCAACTTTTTCCGGAACAAAGTTCCTCTTGTGCGCTTGACGCATCATGCACTTACAGGTGGATAGAGGTATTTGGATTCATCACAATTCCATTCTTAGCTCTTACAAGCTTCGCGTTTATCAGTATGATTTTGATAACTACCCCGCGCCCATGGAAGACAATTAGATATGAGTGACCTGCAAGAACAATCATCAACTCTCAATGAAAATCGAAACCCAAAGATCATTCTTGCTTCACTACTTTTCGCAGTTGCTGGGCTGGCGATTTTCTTAGGCCTAATCTTTTCAGATAATGATAATAGTTCTCCAGACTCCATATCTGAGGGTATTCCTGTAACAGAAATAACGGCTCAGCAGAGCGAACTACGATCAAGTGAGGTAGAAACTGATAATGGTAACGGTGACTCACTTCGGGAAAAGGGGACTGTAGAAATTTTTGGCGAGCCCATACCAATTGATGCCGAGATCGGTTACCTTGCGCCGTCATTCAAAGCTCAACTAAATGATGGGTCCGAGTCAATAACCATTGACCCTGCCGATGGAAAAGTTCGGCTTATAGGTTTTTTTGCTCATTGGTGTCCACACTGCCAACGTGAAGTCCCGCGCGTGACTCAATGGTTGGAAGAGAATGGTGTCCCTACAGAAATAGAGATATTAGCTGTCTCAACCGCTGTAAGAGAGGGAACACCAAATTACCCTCCTTCTGAATGGTTTATTAAAGAACGGTGGCCGACAGATATATTTGTCGATAATGAAGATAATGATCTAGCCACAGCATTCGGACTCGCAGGATTTCCCTATTGGGTACTTGTTGACGCTACAGGAAGAGTTATGCACAGAAGTAGCGGTGAGTTGAGCGAAGAACAGTTCGGTTACCTCGTGGAGCTCGCTATTTCGCTAACTCCTCAAATCACTTGAATCAACGACAGACAAATGTCGCATATTTCGTCTGCTACTGCCAGCAGGTACAGCCGCAATTAGATTCTGCAGTGCATTCGCACACAGGTTCACATGGGCAAGCGCAATCATCAGTAAGTGTTTCCATAATTTAAGTATATCTCACGCAGGTGAGAGTACCGATCTTCTAGGCTTTGTTGGCAATTAAGTCGCCTAATGTTACGAGTTGCTCTTCGCTATTTCCAAGCGTCAACTCTAATTGTCGTGCCATTAAAAAGAATCTGTGTAGCGGGTAGTCGCGATCAACACCTACTCCGCCATGTAAATGTGTAGCTGCATGTACAACTCGGAACCCTGCCTCAGATGCCCACCAGCGTGCTATAGCAACTTGTTCTCCGGCGGGTAATCCTGCCGAGATTCGCCAAGCAGCTTGACGTGAGGTTAGTCGCACTGCCTCAGTATCAATATATGCATCTCCCGCTCTTTGACTTACAGCTTGAAAGGTTGCAATAGCACGATCAAACTGCTGTCTTATCTTGGTGTACTCAGATGCAAGGTCTAAAGAAGCTTCACAAGCCCCACACATAATTGAGCAGATCGCAGAATCAATACGCAACCGTATCCAAGTCATGAATTCTTCAGCTGTCACTGTTCCGAGTTGTTGAGCGTCTACATTATTAAGGGTTAATGTTGCCTGAGGATGGCCGGTGGTAGTTTCGCGTGATTCAAGAGAAACCCCAGTTGAAGTGCTCTCAATAACATAAACAGCCGTATCGGTTGGCAGCAAAAAAATATCAGCTTCAAGGCCGAAAGATACAAAATCAAAAGAGCCACTGACTTGCCCATCCTCAGCCATTGCTTTTTCTGAAGATATGAGAGCTGTAGTAACAATCAACTGGCCGGCGGCAATCTTTGGAAGAAGTTCAGCCCTCTGGATTTCATTTCCGAACTCTTGGATTGGCAACGCACCAGTGACGATCGTTTCTAATGCAGGGATCGGAGCAGCAAATTTACCTACTTTTTCCAACAAAGCCGTAATACCAAGGAAGCCAAGACCTGCCCCTTCAAAGCGCTCATCAATGGTGGCACCGACAACACCAGTGTCAGCGAGGGATAGCCAAAGGTCGCGATCAAAATATTCTTCAGATTCAGTTAACGATCTAAGATGTTCATGTGTGACTTTATCCTCAAAAATCTGCTGAGTTAGATCACTGATTGCTTGCTCTTCTTCAGAAAAATCAAAGTCCATTATGCACCTACCGATCTGCCCTTGGGAAACCCATCCCGAACATCGTTATCAGATCACGTTGCATCTCATTGGTGCCGCCGCCAAAGGTAAGAATTACTAGTCCTCTGTAGAGCGATTCCAACCGCCCTTCCTTTTCAATATCATCTGAAACCAAATACGCTACCTCGTTATAAATCTGCATTAATTTCCGAAAAGCTCTTGTATAAAATTCCGTTCCATACACTTTGACTGAAGATGAATCAGCTACATCAAGGTGCTTAGTCGCAACACTCCATGCCACTTTCCAGTTTAAAAGTCGGAGAAATTCAAGTTCAGCAGTTACTTCAGCTAGGTTGCGACGTACCCAGGGAATATCAAGAACTTTTGTCCCATCAGCACGACAGTTTTCTTTCGACCATGCAAGGGCTTCTTTAATGCTGCGTTCAACTAAAGCAGATGAGCAAAGTGTCACTCGTTCACGATTGAGTTGGCTGGTAATGAGTCGCCAACCTTGATTTTCCTCACCAATAATGCAGGAGGCCGGCACTCGAACATCATCAAAGAATGTGTGATTAATATTATGTGTTGATAGTAGGGATAACGGTTCGATGGTTATTCCAGGTGTATCTATTGGAATAGCAAACAGGGATATCCCTTTATGTTTTGAAACATCAGGGTTCGTTCGGGCAGCGAGCCAAATATAATCACAGCCAAGTGCAAGACTGGTCCAAGTTTTTTGTCCATTAATGACGTATTCATCTCCATCACGAACTGCTTTCGTAGCCAGTGAAGCCAGATCTGTTCCGGCATCAGGTTCACTGTAACCAATGCAGAAATGAAGCTTGCCAGCAGCTATCTGAGGGAGAAAAAAATCTTTTTGTTCATCCGTACCGTATTCCATAATTGTGGGTCCGACAGTATTGATGGTGAGCATGGGCGCTGGAGAGCCGACGCGCATTGTCTCATCATAAAAGATGAACTGCTCTATTGCGCTTTTGCCTTGCCCCCCATACTCTTTAGGCCAGCCCATAGCGATCCAACCATCCTCACCCAGTTGCTCAACGAGTTTTCGCCGAACAGGGCCCGTCCCTTCCTCTAATTTTTGCAATTCGTGAATTTCAGGAGTTATGAGGTTTGAATAATATGTTTGAAGCTCTTCCCTTAGGGCTTTTTGTTCTTCAGTAAAGTCAATAAACATATCCAATCACTTTCCGCGTCTATTCTTACCCACGATCAGCTGAATTTCCACTTCTAATGAATGCATTTATCGCTATAGGTTTTCAGCTGAATCCTCAAGCTCCAAGATCAATTTATCGACATTGTTTTTGAGTTCAGTTATTTGTTCTGTAGTCATTATCTGAACCCATCCTCCTTGAACCTCGGTTATAAACGATGGTAAACCCCCTGCAGCGTCAAGTTGCGATTCTGTAGCTTCATTACGGTGGATTAATTGTATGTCCAGTGGACTGGACTTACAGACTCTTTTCCATTCACTTTTTCCAAATGGGTTCCAACCGTGAGAGATATCGCAAAGGCTACAAGATCTCTTCCCCACTGCTTTTGAAACGACATATCCCAGTTCCCCGAAAAATGTGCCATCGGCATTGTAAATGCCATAAATTACTCTGTCTTTATCCATGCGGAAGTACCTCATTGATAGGTTGACTAAATTTGAAGCCACTCAGCTTCATAGCTAATGAACTAAGAATAAGTACTACTATCGCAACGATAATAAAAGTTATCTCTGGTCCGGGGCCCGCATATAAAGGAGCTGCTATGAGAGCAGCGATTCCTGCTCCGAAGGTACCAGCCGCACCGACCATGCCTTGACCAGTAGCACGTTCGCTTTCATCTGTTGCCTTAACCATTGCGGCTTGACACGCAGGAGCACCCACTCCTTGCCCGACCGCTTCTACCATAGCCAGACCCATCAATAGCCATGGAGAGGTAAGAAATCCGTATATAAAAGTCATCGGGATTATTATTGAAACCCCAAAGCCCGCAGCCTTCCACGGTCCTATGCGGTCAGTAAACTTCCCTGCCATGCTTGCCGTAAAGGCGAAAGGAATGCCGTACATTGTAAGGCTAATCCCCACAAAAAGGGTGCTAGCACCCAAGTCCTCCATAAATCGGGCCCAGATAGCCTCGTACATTCCTGCTGGGAAAAACATCGCAGCACCAAGCAATATCGCCCCAACAGCTTCCCTACGGTTCAGTATTGTCCGTGCAGCGATAAGCCGCGAACCCTTGGGAAAAGTCTTCTCAACCGAAAGGTTAATTCTCGTTAAACCTGGCAGCATGCCGATGAGAACAATAGAAAGAAAGATGAAAGGTGCATCAAGGCCCCAAATTTCATTTAGAACTGCGCCGATAACTGGCCCTGTCACAAACCCTGAAGTCTCTGTAGCGGCCAATCTTCCTAAACGTTCTCCAGCCCGTGATGGGTCAATGTCCGCTACTACAGCACGCGCTGCGGGTATGAATGCACCAAATCCAAGCCCAGTTAGGACTCGAGCGGCGATCAACTCCCAGACGGAAACAGCCATAGCAAACCAGATAGTTCCCAAAGCAGCAGCGATGACCGCACCTATCAGTAAGGATTTTGTCTTGCCGCGGTCAGCGAGTGGAGCCAACCACAGTTGGCCGGCGAATCCCGCAAAAAATGAAGCACCGGCGATCAGACCTAAGGCGGTATTCGCAAATCCCAAATCGTCCTGTAGGGAAGCGATAAGCCCAAAAACAACACCAATAGATGCTGTCAGAGTAAACGTTGCAAAGTAAAGGCTTCTAGGAACATTCATTCACCTAGTGTGCCGAATCTGTGAACAAACACTACTAATGTTTCAGAATTTCTCTAGGAAACAACTCAGTTACGTCGTATAGGAAGGTTAATCATCGCCGTAGATCCTGACTTGTACAACCTCGCAGGCCGTCCTCCCCCAGATAATGGGTTAGCATTTTTCCCTGTATCTTCAACGAAACCTGGGGAACTAAGGACTTTCTTTTGGAAATTGCCTGGGTCTAAGGGTATCGACCAAATTATTTCATACACAGTCCGCAGTTGGGTGATAGTAAATTCTGGAGGGCAAAATTCGGTTGCGAGAGTTGTGTATTCAAGTTTACTTCGGGCACGGTCTATGGCGTCATCAATGATTAGTTTATGGTCAAAAGCTAATTTGAACTCCTGATCTATACCCTCGACCGGAATGAATTCTGCATGGATAGCATAAGACCCGCCGGATGGATTATCTAAATTCGGACCAATCCCCAGATGCGCAATGGAGATAACACGATTACGGGGATCCCGATCTGGGCTACCGTAGGTTTTGAGTTGTTCAATATGTCCAGGGGCGACCGTAAGACCGGTTTCCTCTCTCAATTCTCTGATAGCTGCGCTTTTTGGATCTTCACCCAATTTTCCTAAGTTAGTTCGGATAAGGCCACCCGGAAGGGCCCAAAAACCAAGAAATGGCGGAATTCCTCTTTTGATTAGCAGAATTTGGAATTTTTCATCTCGAATCGTAAAAAGGGCTACATCAACAGCAACCCTAATCATGTTCTGCTGCTCGGTGATTTGTATGCTTTGATCTGCCACTTTATATTTGTCTATCATATTTTTTGTGATCCTGTTATCTTCATCAAGTCAATTTTAGTACTTTACACTATAATAGTATATTATATTAATAGTGTAAGGTACAATAACATAGCTTTAAAGAGGTAAATAACGTTTCCTGCGAGTTGATTCATAGTTATTTCGGATGTGATACTCACAAGTTATGATTTGTTTACTGCAGTGGGCATAAAGCTCGCAGCGACGAAACAAGAATAAAGTAATTGGGGTTAGCAGATAATGCATTTTAGCCAATAGCGCCGTATCTCTAATTTCTTTTACCTTTTGGTAGATGGGTCCATGGCATCAAAACACATGCCCTGGCTTGAAGCCCCTTGTGTCCTTTTTAGAATATGTGCGACAGAAAGTGCGTCATTCATTACAACAGCTATTATGTCAATGAATCCGAACTCAAAGGTCATAGGCACAGTTGGTATGACGATCTTAGAAAATTACCAAGAACCAGAAGAGACTAATAGCTCAAAAGTCTGGCATAAAACAGCATGTGTTCTTTGCAGCGCAAACTGTGGCCTTGAAGTCCGTCTTGATGACCGTGAAATCATTCGAGTACGTGGTAATAAAGAACATGTTGCGAGCGCTGGATACACATGCGAAAAGGGTCTTCGAATCAATCATTACCAGAACAACACCAGTCGCTTAACTTCTCCTTTGAAAAGAACCGAAGATGGATCTTACTTAGAGGTCGACTGGGATATGGCGATAGAGGAAATAGCACAGAGTCTGAAAGAGATAAATAATAAGTATGGCGGTGACAAGATTTTTTATTATGGAGGTGGAGGTCAAGGTAACCACCTAGGAGGAGCTTACTCCACAGCTACAAGACAGGCTTACGGCATTAGCCGTAAATCTAATGCACTTGCACAGGAAAAGACTGGTGAAGCTTGGGTTGAGGGTCAAATGTTCGGCACACATACTCATGGAGGATTCCACGACGCTGAGGTAGCTATTTTCTTGGGCAAAAACCCATGGCATTCCCATGGTTTTGATCAAGCGCGTAGAGTCCTCAAAGAAATCGCAAATGATGATAGACGCTCTCTAATTGTTATAGATCCGAGACGAACAGAAACAGCGGACCTCGCTGATCATTGGCTTCAAGTAAAACCTGGAACAGACGCATTTCTTCTGGCGGCATTAGGGGCGGTACTTGTTACAGAAAACTTACTTAACGATGATTGGCTTCGGGAAAATGCCGCTGGCGTCCAAGAAACAAAAGATGCTTTTAAACATATTCCGGTTGAGGAATATGCCGAACGCTCAGGAGTGCCGCTTAAACAACTTCATGTTGTGGCGAAACGAATAGCAGAGGCTAAAAGTGTTTCAACCTACGAAGACCTTGGTATCGAAATGGGTCCGCACAGCACACTAATCTCGTATCTTCACCGTACTATCTCTATCTTGACAGGGAACTATGGAAAACCCGGAGCGTTAGGTCCACACACTTCAGTTGCCCCATTATTTAATTATTCTGCTGCCGGTCGCGAACCCACTGATCCCGTCACTGGAGGGAAAGTTATTTCAGGCCTGATTCCATGTAATGAAATAGCAGATGGTTTCTTATCTGATCATCCAGAGCGAAGTCGGGCAATGATCATAGAGAGCGGTAATCCAGTCCATTCTCTAGCAGAGTCTGATAAATTTCGAGCAGCGATGCGCGCTGCTGAACTTACCGTAATAATAGATGTTGTCCATACCGAAACAACTGAACAGGCAGATTGGATTCTTCCAGCATCATCACAATATGAAAAAGCTGAAGCGACTTTCTTTGGTGCGAACTTCCCTGCGAATACTTTCCACTTAAGACAAGCAATCCTTGAACCACTTGAAGGAACGTTAACTGAGCCAGAAATTCATAGTCGCCTTGTTCAGGCTTCTGGGGTACTAGATGGAATTGATTTTGAACCGTTGCGAGAAGCAGCCGAGCAGGGACTTGATGCATTCACTGAAGCTTTCATGGCCGCAGCTATGGAAAACCCAGCCGTCTCTGCATATGGTGCTGTTGTTCTGTACGAAACGATAGGAAAATCCTTACCAAAAAGCAAAGAAGGCGCAGCTGTTCTATGGTTCAGTTGCCAAATGGCTGCTCAAAAATACCCTGACCAAATTCGTGAAGCTGGTCACGATGGGGATGGTCCACAACTCGGAAATGCATTATTCCAAGCAATTATTGATAGTGATGACGGGATTATCTTTACCAGACACCAATATGAGGATGCATTCGATTTCCTCAACACGCCTGATCAGAAAGTCAACCTACTTATTTCTGAGATGCATGAACAATTGAAGCAACTCGACTCAGCACCTGCAAAATATACCTCAGAGAAATACCCTTTCATCCTTTCAGCTGGTGAACGAAGAGGATTCTCAGCCAACACCATTGTTAGAGACCCTTCTTGGCGAAAAAAAGATAAACAGGGCGCTTTGCGAATACATCCTGATGACGCCTCGGATTTAGGAGTCGTAGATGGTGGCCGTGTGCGAATCACAACACAAGGCGGAGAAGCTGTTGCGATAGCTGAAGTAAATGAAACAGTTCAGCCAGGGTACGTATCACTGCCGAATGGGTACGGACTTTCTTACTCCCCAGCGGGAGGGGATGCTGAAATAGTGGGTGTCGCTCCAAACCAACTGACTTCAACCCAATGGAGAGACTCAATAGCAGGAACACCGTGGCACAAACATGTGCCGGCACGACTCGAACCAGTTGAAAACTAGATATCTAGTTTTTCGTTCTCCGGAGTGTCCTCAGGAACGGATAATTCCCGTATCGAGGAATCAAGAGGGTCAAGGTTTTCTATTTCCCCTTCAACGACATTGAGGTCATCAAGTTTCCGTAAGGTGGGTAGGACACGACCCTCAATCGCGCCA
>DDNP01000028.1:0-10630 GCA_002341185.1 Candidatus Neomicrothrix sp. UBA2517
GCTACCTCTGCGATTCCGCCCATGTGAACCGAGTGGTGGTTGCGCCCTGTAAGCAAGGAAGCTCTGGTAGGAGAGCATAGAGCTGTCGTGTGAAATTGGTTATAAGAAATTCCAGTCTCAGCTATCTCTGATACTGCCGGCATATCAATAGGGCCACCGAAAGTAGAAGCGCTCCCAAATCCAACATCATCAAGCATAATTAAAAGTACATTGGGTGCACTATCTGGAGGCTGTTTCATTTCCAGAGGTACGGCAACCGAGTCCTCAATTAATTGCCCTATTTTTCCATGAAATTTTGGTGAGGAGAAAGGTATTTGTGTCATTGAGTGAGTGAAGGGAGATCAAAATGTGATAGGAAGTTAGCTATTTCTCCGCTGTTGTTTGTGGTTGTAACGCTTGAAATCAAACTATCCGACAAGGTTAAAGCACCAGAAAGCAAATCGGCCCATGTCTCAATGGATAAACGTATCGCAAGGTCAGCATCTTTTCCGTCAGTGGGGATAGCAACCTGATTTCGTATTAGTAACCCTGTAGTTTCTCCATCCTCAAACTCCCATCTAAGTTCTTGGCAAAAACCTATCGCTAGATCGGGATTTAATAGAACTCTTAAGGCATGAACAGTTGAAGAAGGAGGATTTGCCAACACTACAGAGCGGGAGAACCTATGTCTACGATGCCGTTCAAGGTTCAGTAATCCCTCTAATTCAAGAGCGTATGTGAGGCACCAGTTTCGTATATTTGCAGCTGTTGTCTTTTGGGCAACTGTTCGTAAACAATTAGCTAAAAGCTCAGAAGTTCTTCCTATGTCGCCGTCAATATCCTCTTCAGAACTGCGGTGGTATTCCAAAAGAACGCTCGATAGCTCAATAGCCCATCGAAGGTCTCCATCCGCAAACGCTTCATCAGCAATTGCTTGAGTTCTTGTAACACCCCCGAATCCATTCACGAGCTTTTCTGCCCGAGACGATGGGTTATCTGGAAATAATTTTGCTGGGTTCCCATCAAACCAGCCTCGAAGCCCGTTATGTATCTGTCGAACATGGTGTTCTGCTAATCCATAGAACTGTCGTGTTAGATAGGATTCTTCCTCCGATCGTGGGAGTTGCACGAATTGGGTTAATTGCTCGAGATCCATCCCTTTATTAATTCCCCGAACTGTTTGATCCCAAAGAAATTGAATTCGATCTCGATACCTTGTGATTTCATTTTCCACTAGATCAGTTCCTATTATTGGTGGCCCATGAGTCCCAATCACCACATCAGGAGAAAGAGAGAGAATATAATCAATACCTGTCAATAGAATGCGCGGATCTCGATACTCTTCGCCTCTAATTGCAAAAACATTGAAGAGTACTGGCCAAACTAAATTATTGACACAAACTCCCAAATTAGGAAACCATATTGTTATCGAATCATCTGCATCGGATGGAGCAGGTGACATATGAACTTCCAACCCAGCAATTTGAACACACATTGGTTCGGAAAAAGTTTCATTCGGTTCTATAAATCCAGATGTGAAAGGGGCATGTTCCGGATTTCTGTAAGCGAGACCGAGACCCACGTTGATGACGGAATCAATCCCAGAATCAGGAAGTGCAATTCCAAATTGGTGAATTAAACCTCTTGAAGCAACCGCACTTAGCTCTGTGCCGTAACTCCTTCTATTTATAGTAATTCGTTCATGACCCCAGATCGGAATATCGCCACGCTCTTCGTTTGAGAAAATTGCTTTCGTCCCAGCTACATAGTGGAAATGAGTATAAATAACTGCAGCAATAGGAGCTTGAGTCTCTTCGCGTATTGCGACCAAAGCCTCGGTCATCTCCTCAATGCATTCACCAGTGTCAATGACAATCAGGCCTTCAGGTCCTTCAACGAATGTTTGGTTTGATAGACCATTGCCAACGAAGCACCAAACACCTTCAGCGACGTTCCATAGCCTTTTTTCAAGTCGTCTAGAGTGATCTACTAATTCAGCATTTCCGACCTGTCCCTTAGTGTCCTCAACAGTTTCGTTGCCAATAGTAAAACTGTCTTGAAGATACGGTTTTGGGTTACGCTCCATCACAAATGTTTACCTAGATTTGCCTCTCATGACCTTCCCAATAGGGTTCGCGAAGTGTTCGTTTTAGGATTTTTCCAGTTCCTGTTCGAGGCAATTGATCAATAAAATCAACTGATTTTGGCCGCTTATATCCCGCCAATTTAGTATTGCACAACTGCAATATCTCCCGAACGAAATCCGCATCTCCTATGTAACCATTTGAACACTCTACGATTGCTTTGACTTCCTCTCCGAACTCTTCATTTGGAACACCAATAACAGATACGTCCGCAACACCATCGTGTTCGGCTATCACAGCTTCAATTTCTGCCGGGTAGATGTTCACACCGCCAGAAATTATCATGTCTATTTTTCTATCCGAAAGCCATAGATAGCCGTCCTCGTCAAGGAAACCAATATCACCAGTTGTAAATACTCCGGGCTCAAGATGTGCTTCCGCTGTCTTTTCTGGTGCTTTATGATATTCAAAATCTGTACCCATTAAATTTCTAAAATATAATGTTCCTGATGCATTGGGTTCAGTCAACCGGTTACCATCATCATCAACAACAAGGACTTCTACAGTCTCTACTGGTTTGCCGACGGAACCTCCTTTATTTAACCAGTCATCCGCTCTTATTGTAGAGATAAATGCTCCTTCTGTTGAACCGTAATATTCATGTACCTTGGGGCCAAACCAATCAAGCATCGACCGTTTCCAAGCAGCTGGACATGGAGCAGCACCATGCCAAACCGCTTCTAGAGATTCTCCACTGAAGGCTTCTTTTACAGAATTAGGAGCATCCAGCATTCGTTTAAATTGAGTAGGCACTAAATGAATGTTAGTTATCTTTTCAGAGTCAATGAGTTCTACAGTTCCAGCCCCATCAAATTTGTGTCTCATTATTACCGAAGACCCGTTTATCATAGGCATAAAGGTGAAAGCCCACTGAGCAGAGTGATATACAGGGCCAACTAATAAAGATCTACCACCAGGAGGCACATAACTCGCCATGCTTGACCCGATAAGTTGCATAACCTCAGTTGGTATGGCCCCTCCACCAGATAATGCCCCTCTTACACCTTTTGGTCTTCCTGTCGTCCCAGAGGTATAGAACATCGGTCCTCCAAGTAACTGTTGGTCATTTGGTAAATCATCGGTTGCCGAAGTTGAGAGAAATTCTTCGTAGTCAGTTAAGCCTTCAGTTGCCTTTCCAACTACAAGCGTGAGTTGAACATCTTGTGCCCGGTTATCAGCAAGCGCTTCAATCGCAACATCTGAGAAACGATCTCCAACTAGTAGCAGTTTGACATCAGCATCTTCAATAACATACGCCAGCTCGTCGGCAACCCAGTGCCAGTTGACAGGAACATAGGTAACTCCGAGGTGGGCAGATGCTTGAAAAATTTCAAAACATTCCCTTCTGTTGCCCATCATCATCGCTATCGTGTCCCCAGGCCCTATACCGGAGTCCTTCAAACCGTTGATCAAACGTCGCACTCTTTCGTCAAATTGACTCCAAGTAGTTGAGCCGAATTCGTCAGCGATCGCTACTTCATCGCCTTTATCCGTGACAATATCATCAAGCAATTTTGGCATGTCCCCCCTTACAATTTTCTAATTAAAGAATACTCGCGCTTCATGTTCAAGCACAATGCCCGCTAACTAGTTTTGGCCTTAGCCAAGAGCTCTCGCATCCCCTTCATCCCCAATTCGGCAGCCGATTCAATTGGCATAGCCCAAAGATCTGTCGAAGGTATTTCAAGCCCGATAGGGGCTTGACAGTCAATCTCTAGAATGGTTTTCATCATTGCTACTAATTGGAATTCTCCTTTTCCTGGAGGAACTCTTGTACTTAGAGTATCTGTGTAATAGTCGTCAAATGTTTTCTGAAGTGGTCCATCATTCCATTGTGTCGCAAATATTTTCCCTTCAGGGATTCTTCTAATATCGGCAATTTGGTTAGTTGATCGTGTTAAGTGCCAACTATCAAAACAGATTCCACCGTTCTCCCTGTCAGCTCTTTCTATAATTTCTATGGCGACACTAAAATCTTTTATATTAGTCATTTCCGGAACTGGTTCGAGGCCTACAAGAAGACCATATTCAGATGCTCGATCGCATAAGCTACCAAAACCCTCAGCGGCTTCTTCAATTGTTCCTGTGTAATCTCCAATTACTTGAACATAGCGACATTGAAACCTCTTAGCTATCTCCCAAACCATGTTCTCCTGGGATAAGCACTTTTCGGAGGGTGCTGATGGAGATGCCCAGCCTCTTAGAGTCTCAATATTCGCTAGTGCAATGCCGCATTCATCCAAAACTTGCTCAAGCTCTTCGATTTGGACTGGATTCTCTGACAATTTGATCCAAGCCCCTAAATGCATTCCTACTCCACTAAACCCAACTGCACTGGCAGCTCTAACTCTTGCAATCATCGAGTCTTGAGGGCCCCTGCAGAAGTAATCCCAAATAAAGTCCTGAGGACCGAGCTTTTTTGCGTCCTTAATTGCCATAGTTTGTAAGGGTTTCGCTCGCTAGTCTTTGATGAAATGGTTCATTGCGGTCTTTTATTATGAGCATTGTGTTTTCAGTCTAGGGTGATTAGCTGCAAGGAATTCTCTACAAAGAGGTCAATGTCATCTTGAATATCCTTTTTGAATGGCCCTCGGACTTTAAATCCTGCTGAGGCGACAATATTTGCAGAGCGGCCATTAGCCCATTCATTCAACCCGGTTAATGATTTTTCTGGACTGATCTCGTATGTAACGAATAAAGCGACATCTTTATGAGCGATATCACGCAATGTATTTAGCTTGCTTAGTTGACCAGGTCGAGAACCTAAACCAAAGAGTCCATCAGTCCAAGTCCCAACAACTATTAGATCTGAGTTAAGAACGAATTGAGCATCATAATTTGTTATGGGGTACACCCCGACTGCTGAGCCTTTGCTTTGGAAATTAGTGCCCAAGGCTTCGGCTAGTTTTTCTGTTCCCCCTCGCAAGGACTGATAAAGGATTGCTACTTTCAACGTTGCTCCATTCTTTGATCAGACAATATCACTATGTCCAAGATTGCACTAACACAAATTCTTCCTCAACAGAAAAGCTTAAATTCTGAAAGCGGAATCTAAACGATTCTCCACAGAACTTTCAGCTGGGGGGGCTTGAGACATCAGTCGGCTTAGCCAAGAAATTGAAACGTAACCGTTAGCTACTGCTCCAACGTCGTCGTTTATTGAAGAAGGGGGTATTCTTTCACCCCACTTTAGTTTGAGGTGAAAGGAATCTTCGTACCCTATTTTAGGTTCAATATCTACCTCCGTCATTTGGCGAATGAGGTCTGTTCCAACAGTGGTTTCTTTCCACCCGTTCATCTCGGATACCTCAAGATTAGGAACGTTGATATTTAGCACAGATGCCTCCAGCGGAAGATTTGAGCATAGTTCTTCTACTGCCAGGGCCGTTATTTCAGCGGCACTGTGCCATTTTTGATTGCGTAACATTTCATCAATTCCTTGGCCCATGTATCCACCCTCGTCTACAGCTTGGCTAATAGCAACACCGTTTATGCCTCCATTTCTTGCCGTCAGGCAAGCACCTATCGTCCCAGAATGGTAAACCGAGCGACCTACGTTGGCTCCAGGGTTTATCCCAGAAACTACAAGATCAAATGGGTCTCCAAATACACCTAATCTTGCAAACATAACGCATAAAGCAGGAGGGCCAGTTATTGACCATGCTTCGTCAATTCCTTCAATGCTTTCCTTCCGGAGTTCGGGGCGAATCAGGTGCAATGCTCCGAAACTAGAAGAGGCTCCGGAATACTCTGTGTCTGGAGCTCCGACAACAACTTCTCCGAAAGGAAGCATAGCTCTGGCAAGTACATGAAGGCCTAAAGAATCAATTCCATCATCATTTGTTACAAATATTCGCATCCTTTGACCATACTTCGTCTTCGAAGCCCTACTTGTGAATGTGGATGAATATGATTACAAATTTTCATGAATAAACGTATGTTCTCAATTTGGGTATGTGCTGCTCTATTCTGTACATATGAAGCGAAGGTTACCAGTGATAAACCAGAATGAAATTTCATTTCGGTACTCAAGATCTGGAGGTCCTGGCGGGCAACACTCTAATAAAGTAAACACTCGCGTTGAACTAATTTGGAATATCTCTGAGAGTGCTTCTATATCAGAAGCTAATAAGAAACTGCTACTTAGCCGCCTCGGCCCAAGAGTGAGAATAGTTGTGTCACAATATCGTTCTCAAAGGCGGAATAAGGATTTAGCTTTGGAGAGGCTGATGTCTGTTGTTGAGAAGAATCTTAGAACAGACCCTAAAAGGATTGCTTCTAAACCAAGCGCATCAGCAAAGAGAAAGCGTATAGAACAGAAAAAAAAGAGAGGAGAGTTAAAACGCCAACGTAATTCTGCAAATTACCTTGACTAGATCTATAGCGGGAGATGCCTAACGAAACTATCCCAAAGGTTATTAGCTATATATTTGTAGGCTTCGTCATTAGGGTGAAATCGATCTTCTGCCCACATTCCTTCACCTGTTGGCCAATTCCATGCATTAAATAAGTGAATCCCTTTAATAGGAGCGAGGTTATTAATTGCTGACGAGACTATTGCGCGTTTTCCTCTTTGTGCTGTTGAAACCTTGCTTAGGAAACTGCCGTGCGGAAGAGAATCAATTGCGCTTTTTGCATCACTTAGAATCTCACGCGTATCTCTTCGCCACATTAGGTCGTTGCTACCAATAATTGCGGAAGTGAGCGAAGGTTTGAGTTCGTAGTCACTTATTATCGGGACTTGCTTGTTGACAATATCAAGGAATCGTCCTCCGCTCATTGATAGATTAATAAGTCTCCAATCTTGCCCGGTTCGTGTTTTTAATCGATCAAGGACAATCCGAACATAGCTGGTTTCTGGTTTGGAGGAACCAATACCTTGTGTAACTGAGTCGCCCAAAGCAATCCATAGCGGACCATCCCCAGATAAATTCATCTCATTCCATTCATCCCAAAAAACAGCTCTTGGCTCAACTGTGGCATTTACTGTTGCGATGCCTGAAGAGAAATGACCCGCAATCTTTGATAGATCAATCGATCTCTTTTTTCTGCGCAAATGAGGGAGTTGCATGAGCTAATCAGTGGTTTGTTATTGGGTTATGCCGAATCTCTCTAAACCCCAACCTCGAATAGCATTCCCTCTCACTAATTTATAAATCTCTTCATCGTTTAATCCAGCTTTTGTGACGATGGAGGTAGCAACATCTTTAGTGTGGGGGAAGGTTGAGTCAGCATGCGGGTAGTCAACTTCAAAACAGATCTGGTCCATTCCTATTAAGTCTCTATTTAGTAAGCCAACCTCGTCATCAAAGATGCACCCATAGATATGATCAGGTATATATGAAGATGGAAGATTAGGAAGCATGACCCCAAAATCGGATGAGTTATCTCGTTCTTCCCATAGCTTGTCCATTCTTTCAATCACATAGGGCATCCATCCGACTTGGCCCTCAGCGTAGGCAATTCGGAGGTCCGGGAACCTATCGAAGACTCCAGAGAGGATGTAGTCGCAGAATGATCCCATTGCATTTGAGAAAGTTATAGTTGAGCTCACAGCGAAGGGGGCATCTGGAGATGTTGCCGGCATTTTTGAACTTGATCCTATGTGCATATTGAGAATTGTTTCTGTTTCAGCACATGCTTGGAAGACAGGGTCCCAATGGTTGTCAGCCGAATGGATTGACGGAAGTCCAAGGGGGTACGGGTTCTCTGTGAAGGCTATTGCATGGCTTCCTTTATCTGCGCATCTCCTGATTTCGGCTGCAGCTAGAAGCGGGTCCCAGAGGGGAACAATTGTCATTGGTATCAGTCGACCCTTCCCGTCTCCGGCGCACCACTCGTCAATCATCCAATCGTTATAAGCTTTAACGCATAATAATGCAAGGTCCTTATCCTGTCGTTCTAAGAAAGCTTGACCGCAGAACCTCGGAAGAACATTGGGGAAGTTTACTGATGCTTCAACGTGGTTCGCATCCATGTCTTCTAAACGTTCTTTTTGTTTCCAGCAACCAGGTCGAATCTGGTCAAAGGTTACTGGAGTTACGTCAAGACTATCAAAACCTACTGCAGCGGATAGTTTAGGGAAAGGGTAAACAAGGTCATCGTAGATCCACCAGTCGCACTCTTCTCCATCTTTCACACCCTTTTCATAAGAAAACACGCCTCCCTCGAAATTGAAAATAGCGCGATCCCTTTCGACTCTGGGCCCTCGATCTCTATATTTTGCAGGGAGTCTCTCAACCCAAAGATCAGGAGGTTCTACGACGTGGTCGTCAACAGAAATGATTTTTGGAATTTCAGTCATATATTCTCCTTCCTATAGGTTAGCGAAAAAAATAGATTCACAAAATTTAAAGGCTAATCAGCTCTATCCAAATCTATAGAGATGGATTTTGTTTCAGAGATGCTTACGAGGTCATCTAGTCGAAGCCGTATTGCTGCTAACTCTCTCGTTAGGAATTCACTATCGGAAAGAATACGGTGATTAACTTCTCTGTCTCTTTCGGCAAGTGCACGGTCACGCGCATCTTGACGATGTTGAGCTAGGAGGATAAGTGGAGCTGCGTATGCAGCCTCGATGCTAAAGAGCAAATTTAGGAGAATAAAAGGGTATTCATCCCATAGCCCTTTGGAACCGGCAACGGCGTTCAGGGCGATCCATACTATAACTACGATTGTTTGAATAATAAGGAATTTTCCCCCACCCATTCCACGTGCAATTGCTTCTGACCACCTCCCGACGGTATCTCGGTCATACGTGGACACTAAGGAACGGCCAACTTTGCCAGGAGTTGTTACTGCATCATCTCTTATTTTCACTTCTCCGCTCCTTCAGTCAGGCGGATGATTACATCATCAACAGTTACGACTCCAACAAGTCGTTTCATTGCATCAACAACAGCAACTGCTAGCAAATCATAACGAGCAAGGATTCCTGCAACGTCTTTCTCAGACGTATTTGGTTCGAGGGTAGGTACACCATGATCAATGCAATCACCCACAGCACATGTCGGAGGTTCTCTTAACAATCTTGCAAGAGTAACGCTTCCTAGATATTTTCCAGTTGGAGCTTGAATCGGCGATTCAGCTACAAATAACCTCACAGAAATTGCGGGCGGAAGATCAGTATCTCGGAGTCTAGCTATAGCATCTGCAACTGTTGATTCAGGTGTCAATACAATAGCTTCAGGTGTCATCATCCCCCCTGCTGTATCTTCGTTGTACTTGAGTAGAGAACGTATCTGAAGAACAATTTCGGGATCCATTTCCGAAAGCAACATCTCGCGCTGGCTAGGCTCTAATTCTTTGAGAAGGTCAATCTCATCATCGATCTCCATCTCTCCGAGTACTTCAATAGCATCAGCAGTATCAAGTTGGTTTAGGATTATGGCCTGTTCAGATTCAGGTAATTCTTCAAGCAAGTCAGCAAGTCGGCTCGCTTCAAGGGCTGCTGCTAGTTCAGTACGTCTATTCTCCGGAATTGCTTGAATTACTTCAGCTGCATCGGCTTTATGTAATTCGCTTAGACGTGCCAGGTCACCTGATACCTGATCAGAAGTAAAGGCCGAACCAATGATCGACCAATCGAGCACTTGAAGGTTTTTTTTGCGTAGCCTTCCTCCTGCGCTGAATGCAACCTTGCTAGTCAGCCATTTACTGTCCGACAATCCACTTTCGGAGAAACCAACATCGCTTATATTCCCACTATCCAATCGCACAGCATAAATGTCTTTGCTAAGAAGCATTTCACCGTGACGTTTTTTAAAGATCCTTAAGTCAAGAGTTCCGCCCCGTAAGTGAAGTCCATCTCTATCAACTGCATCAACTCTTGCCTCATGAACAAAGATCAATCTTCGGTCTACAGAGGCAACGAATCCTCGAAGATATAGCTTGTTCTCTGAAGAAGCGGGTACAAGCAAAATATCTTGAATTGAACCTAACGTACTTCCATCTGCGTCAAATAATGACCTTTTGATCAGGCGCGACCCCCATAATGTCTGTGCATCTTGGACTGAATTGAGTTCGCTGCCGTTTTGATGTTCTTTACTCGTCATGGGACCCTCCATTTCTAGATTAGAAGACGAATACAAAGCTTTCTGTTATTTAACTATTTCTTAAGAAACTGACGTTGCACGAATAGAAAATGTTATGCATCGTTCGTGGATCAAAGACTTTCGGTACTCTATAGCCATGGCAGGTTGGGCTACGACTCGGTATCAGGTGATTGCACATAAGGGTGATTCTTCAAGGTTCCCTGAGAATACTGCATCAGCGATTGAGTCGGCCATAGAAATTGAATGCGATGTCATTGAAGTTGATGTATCGGTGACTCGTGATGGTTACTCCATTGCACTGCATGGTCCTACTCTTGAAAAGAGCACTTCTGGATATGGGAATGCAAAAAAATATTCTTGGGGTGAGTTGCAATGTATTTCGGTTAAAGGCCCAGATGGGAAGATTACAAGCGAAAAGATTCCTTTGATTGAAAATTTATTACGAACTTTTGG
>DDNP01000028.1:11023-31364 GCA_002341185.1 Candidatus Neomicrothrix sp. UBA2517
CATTCGAGAGCTTGGTTTAGTAAGCAACATAGTTCTCTCTGGTTTAAAACTAACTAACGCAAAAAATGTTCTCATGAACAATCCAGATTTTAATGTCTTAGTTAACCTTTCAAAGGTTGATCAGTTTTTCGTAGCCACGAAATTACTATCTCGCCTGTATATAAAATATAGATTCAGGGGGTTAAAGAAAGAATCTTCAGTTATTGCTCTAAACATGCATCATAGGTATGTGTCAAAACTAATTATCAGAGAAGTACATAAATTAGGGCTTGAAATTTGGGTATACACAGTTGATGACGTTCATCTAGTTAGCAGACTATTTCAGGAAGGTGTGGACTCAGTTACCACGAATTCTCCTTCAGAGGCGTTAAATACCTTTCGCCCATGAGTGATGTTCTAGATGCTCTGATCGGCTAAGCTCTCCTTGCCCTACAAAAGCGATAGGAGAAATAATGGGAGAATTCGTTAACCTAGAAATTGATAGTGATTCGGGGGTTGCAACAATCCGTCTTGAACGACCGCCAATGAACGCGATCAGTATGCAGTTAACTTCTGAACTGCATGGCGCTGCTGAGGAATTATCAAAGAATCAGAATATTGGTGCTGTGGTTGTTTGGGGAGGCCCAAAAATTTTTGCTGCGGGTGCAGACATAAAAGAATTCCCTGCTTTGCAAAATAAAAAAGAAGCTGTTGAATTTTCCACATTATTACATAATGCTCTTTTGGCATTAGAAAACCTTCCGCAAATTACGATAAGTGCTGTTAATGGCTATGCGTTAGGAGGGGGTTGTGAATTGGCAATGGCAACTGATTTTCGTTTCGCAGGCGAAAGTGCCGTTTTTGGGCAACCAGAAGTACTTCTCGGGATACTGCCTGGAGCTGGAGGAACTCAAAGGTTAATGCGCTTAGTGGGTATCACAAAAGCAAAAGAAATAAATTATTCTGGTCGGCAAGTTACTGCCGAAGAGGCTTTAGAACTAGGTCTAGTCTCAGCTGTTTACGCTGATGATGATTGCTATCCGCAGGCATTGGCAGCGGCTAAAGAATATGCAAATGGACCAAAATCACTTCAATTCATCAAAAGAGTTATGATGGACGGTCTTTCTCTTCCACTTGATGAGGCTGTTAAATTAGAAGCCGAGGCTTTCGGTGATTGCTTTGAGACCGATGATAGGTTGATTGGAGTCCAGAGCTTTCTTGATCATGGTCCGGGTAAAGCTTCATTTACCAGAAAGTAGAGTTCATGGGGCTACATCCCAAACCCCGTGATTTAAATAAGGTTGTCACAGGTGACCCAATAGAATTATCCTCAAAAGTAATTGACGAATGTGTTGCAACAGAACCTACAAATAGAGTCACGAATAAGCTCAGCGAACTTAATGATGATATTGCAATCGTTGAATCTTTCAGCCACATGGTCGCTTTTCGAACTGAAGATGGACTTGTCCTCTTTGATGCTAGCGGTAAACAGAGCGGGGTTGCAGTCGTTGATTCATTGCGCAAATGGGAGACAGGCCGGGTTCATTCCTTGGTATATACGCATGGGCATTTAGATCATGTTGGAGGATCAGGAGCGCTAATAGATGATGCTGAACTTCGGAGTTTCGCACACCCAACGGTTTTTGGGCATGAGAATATTCCCAAACGGCTGGAAAGGTATCAGCAAACGAATGGGTGGAACACAATAATTAATCAGCGCCAATTCGGAGGAATCTCTTCTAAACATGGAATGGGTTTGACGACAGAACATGCTTCTTTTGTTCCTAAAGGTACTGTTTGGCCTGACGTCGTCTATCAAGACGAAATGAAGTTAACTGTGGGGGATCTAGATATTGAATTCAACCATGGAAAGGGAGAAACTGATGATCACACATGGGCATGGATACCGAATACAAAAACCCTAGTCACAGGAGACCTTGTGCTTTGGGTCTTTCCAAATGCTGGAAATCCTCAGAAAGTCCAGCGATATCCTCTTGAATGGGCGAAGGCTTTACGAGAAATGATGAGCTATGATGCAGAGCTCCTCGTCCCAGCACATGGTTTACCGATATCAGGAAGTATGAGGATCAATAGAGTTTTAGGGGACCTTGCAGATGTTCTTGAAACTTTGGTAGCTGACACCCTAAACCTGATGAATGACGGATATCAATTAAACGACATTGTTCATATGGTTAAGGTTGATTCTGAGATGCTTGACCTTCCTTGGCTTCAGCCTCTATACGATGAACCTGAATTCGTTGTTCGCAATATTTGGCGTATGTATGGGGGGTGGTGGGATGCTGACCCAGCAACGTTGAAGCCTTCCCCGAGAAAACATCTGGCAGTTGAATTAACATCTCTGGCTGGCGGTGCGCTCCAACTTGCAAACAGGGCTAGAACATTGGCAGAGGAGGGAGATCTCAGATTATCTTGTCATTTAATTGAGTTTGCTGCTTTAGCTGATCCTGGTAATAAAGAGGTTCATGGGATACGTGCAGAAATATATAAATTAAGGCGGTCGCAAGAGTCCAGTCTTATGAGTAAAGGAATTTATGCAGCTGCTATGCGTGAATCTCAAGCAATCTCTGAATAAAGAATCTGGCCATGGATCGTAAAAGAAGTTTAGAGTTGGGAGAGAAAGTCCCAACAAAAGTAAGGATCTTACTCACCGCCTCATTTTTTTCGGCTCTTGCTACTGTCGGTCAGATCACGATCGTAGGTAAACAGGTTTATGACATGACAGGTAGTGAATTAAATTTGGGCTTATTAGGTTTAGCCGAGTTTTTACCTGTTGCTTTACTTTCGCCGTTTACAGGGCCTGTCGCAGACCGATTCGATAGAAGAAAAGTTTTTAGTTTTGCCTTGGTTGGTCAAACGGCGACGTCTTTCTTTCTTTTCCTTTACATAGCTTCGGACCCTAGTGGCGTTTTCCCCATATTTGCCTTCATAACACTCTTTGGTATCGGAAGAGCTTTTGCGATGCCGGCTAGTAGAGCTTTGCCTATCGATTGGGCTCCAGATAATGTGATTGAGCGCGTTGTGGCTTTAAAGTCGGTAGCTTTTCAAGCAGGAATTATTGTTGGGCCTGCGCTTTTTGGATTTATTTTTGTCGTTGGACCCGAGTTTCCATACTTAGCAGCAGTTGTTTCTTATAGCATCGCTAACTGTTTGCTGTTTGCTGTTGGGCCTTCGACTATCCGCAAATTATCGACAAAGGGTGGACGTCAAGCATTTCGAGACGCAAAGGAAGGATTAAGGTTTATTAGGAAAAGCCCTGTTCTATTTGGGGCAATTTCTCTTGACCTCATTGCCGTGTTACTTGGTGGCGCTGTGGCATTACTACCTGCGATAGCAGAAAACCGTTTGGGTGTGGGCGCTGTCGGCCTTGGTTGGCTTAGAGCCGCAGTAGGCATTGGGGCGACGATAGTAGCAGTAATACTCTCAATTAAGCCGCTGAAGAGGCACATCGGGAGGTCATTGATGTCGGCTGTGGCAATTTTTGGTTTCGGAACGATAGCTCTCGGACTAGCCACGAATTTTATTCTTGCGTTTGTGGCGCTAATGGTTCTGTCTGGGGCTGATGCAGTGTCTGTCTATATACGAGCAAGTCTCGTGCCATTAGCAACACCTGAAGAGATGAGGGGAAGAGTGCTCGCAGTTGAAGGAGTCTTCATTGGGGCATCTAACGAATTGGGAGCCGTTGAGTCGGGGTTAACAGCAGCAGCATTTGGCATAGTTGGTGCGGTATTATTTGGCGGATTTGGGACTCTGGTGGCGGTAATTATTTGGTGGAAGTTTTTCCCAGCTCTGAGTGACGTGAAAAGCTTCTCTGAAGTTAGACCTAAGTCACCTGACTAGCTTATTTCGACAGAATTCTTTTAAACCAGTCATCTCGTTGTGTAGAAAATAACTCAACAAAGTAAGAAGGAAACATCGTAAAGGCATGGGGTGCCCCGGGATAGACGTTGAGTTCGCAGTTATTCCCGGCTGCTTTCCAACGATTTGCCATGAAAAGGGTGTCATCAAGGAGATGGTCTGCTGCCCCAACGCAGAAAAGTGCATCAGGTAAATCTGTAAGGTCAGCGTACATAGGCGATATTTTAGGATTTCTTCGATCTTCGACACTTTTTGCTGGGAGGTATTGAGAAGTGAAGAAGCTAATGATCTCTGGGGAGAGCACATCAAAGTCATCTCGAGAAGGGCGGCTTCCTAGTTGCGACGGTGTTCCGCTCCAGTCATAGACGCCAAAGGTAAGGTTCGCGCCAATGATTTGTTGATCATTACTTTTACCGAAGGATTCCTTTGCGTCCAAAAGTGTCATCAAAGCAAGGTATGCCCCAGCAGATTCTCCGCCAATAATAATTTTTTGTGTACCAAATTCCTCTGAGGCGTGATTGGTCAACCATCTTGCGACGCTATAACTATCCTCTAAGGCAGAAGGGAAGGGGTGCTCAGGCGCTAAACGGTAATCAACTGAAATAATTTCAAGCCCAAATGTGTCAGCAAGATGCCTATTCTCAATGTCACCCATGAAGGCTGCGCCAGCTACCATACCACCACCATGGAAATGAAGGTACACACCATTTATTTCGCTTGGCGGGTGAATAATCCGGCAAGGAATTCCATCAATATCTGTATCAGCAGCTTGATCATCTAGTTCAAAAGGAGTTGCAGCTAGGGTATCGCGCATGAGTTCAACATATTCACCCGCAGTCAATTTGTCGTTGTCGAGGGAATCCGAGCCTTCAGTTTCTGCGCTCCCAAGGGTATTCTGAAGTGCCGTACCATGTTTTTCGTTATCTTGTGGCCAAAGTTCCATGCATAGCCTTTCTATATTTAGCTTGTATTTGAATTACTTCTACAAAGCTAACCATAAATCATTAAATGGCACACACTAGTGGCAGAATATACAAATGAGCAGAGATTCTAGTAATGGCGATCTAAACGAAAGTGCTATGTGGTCCTTTTTCATTAAGGAACTCAGCGACCACGAATTGCAGGACCTTCATCGTGAAATGCAAGAAGAAATATTGCAAAGGGCTATACAATCTGGAGACCACGAATCCATAATTAAGCAAGCTTTTGAAATAGCGTTTGACCGCTCAGGTTTAGGAGTTAATCCGTGGATTGAAGGAAAGCTTCTAATTTGTCCTGGAGCATTGGTTTCAAAAAGCGCTGCAAATCACCGTTGCCGTTTTGTAAGTGTTGATCAGGAATGGGTTTGGCAGTCGAAACAGTTAATTGAAGAAACTAAAAAGCCTTCTCCTGGCAACGATAAAGGTTTCAGAGCAATCGCTTTAATTCCAGTAATCGAAGGAACAGCTGTAGATGTTGTTACTGGCAAAATGCAGTCAGGTCTTCATAGAGCTGAAAAGGTTATCTCATTTGAGATAAGAGGGGGAGAGATGGTTGAAGTCAGTCAGAGGGTCGTTTCAATACATGGAATCCATGGTTGATCCCTAACTAATTCGTATTGGATTTTCGAGGAATTCCATGGAAGGGCGATCCAGCATCTTGGTATTTTTGGTAAAGCTCAAAGAACTCTTCTCCGAATGGGTCACCGCCGCGCAGGGGCATACTTGCCCGGACTACTGTGAAGTCGAGTGGAGCGAGTTTAGCGGCGAGATCGAAATGCTTTTCAGATTGTTCCGACAATCTATTTCTTCGAAAGTGAGCCGCGAGTCTGAAATGAAGCCTTGCTTGAATTTCATCTTCTGATAAATCAGGAACTTCATAGGAAGAATCTTCAGGCAGGGTTTCATTCTTTACCCACTCTCGCACTTGTTGCATGTGAATCTCTCGGCTAATCCCGGTTATTTCGCTAAATGTATCAGTGCCAAATTCGCTTGCAGCTGGTCGTGATATCTTCCCATTTTCGTTGATCCATATGACTGAGGGGACGTTGCTAATTGCGTACAATTCTGTGAGGATGTGGTCTCTGTCCATCAGAACCGGATAAGTGGTTCCTTTCGCTAACTCGATAATTGAATCTAAGTTTTCGTCAATAGCTACTGCAACTACTGTGAACCCTTCTGATTCTAATTCTTGATGAAGTTCCTGCCAGCCTGGTAGGTCAAATGCGCAACCTCACCAACTTGAAAATGCTACAAGTAGTCTTTTCTTGCCAGCCCAATCAGATAACGCTCTATCTACCCCATCAATATCTGGGAGTTTAAAATCTGGTGCAACTTTGTCTCTAAGAGCAGAGGTTCGGAGGGCGGATAGCTGGCCGATGGCGACAGTTTGTGTTTCTGAGGAGACAAGTGCGGGGTGTCCAGTCAGATTCGCTATTTGCCGAAGGTTATAGTGACCTTGGTCTTCTATGTCCTTCTCTTCATTGATAGGTATGCATGCGTCCTCTTTACAAAGACCTTCTGGCTTTACTTCCCATCCGAGAACTTCTTTAATTTCCTCTGCGGTGATATATGGCTCTCCATTAGTCCAATGTCCAGGGATCTGAATTGCAGAATCGGTGAGAATAGTTATGTCAGAACTTTTTTGCATTATCAGCCTCTTAACTTATCGGGGGTAATTGCATATAGTGATCTAGCGCCACTTATTACTGAAGGAAGTAAACCTGAAACCTGCGGCAGCAATTGTTCAGAGTAGAATAGCGCAGTTTCTATCTTTGCCTTAAGGAATTCTGAGTCGTCGCCTTCATCAAGAAGATTTTTTGCTTGCAAGGCAGACTTCGCTAAAAGCCACCCACCAACAGTTGTGCCGAACATTCGTAGGTAGGGCGTCGCTCCTGCTAACCCGTCATCGGTGCTGGCACCACCTTTTTCAACCAACCACTCTGTTGCTTCTTGCATATCCTTAACGGCATATTCTAAGGCATTCCCGATTCCTTCAAGATCTGCTGTAATGAGGTTAGTTGCCGTTTCGCTAATTTCTGTTAGTAGTTCTCGAACAACGTCGCCATTTCGCATAGCCAGTTTCCGACCAACCAAGTCAACAGCTTGTATTCCATTTGTTCCTTCGTAAATGCCGGCAATTCGTATATCTCTATAATGCTGCGCTGCTCCCGTTTCTTCAACGAAACCCATACCTCCATGGATTTGGATACCCAAACTTGTTAGCTCATTTCCAAGATCGGTACACCAACTTTTTGATAACGGAGTCAAAAGATCGGTCAATTCGTTACCACGTTCTCTTTCTTCAGCATCGGGATGATGGTGCGCTATATCAATGGCTTTCGCATTCAGATATATCAGGCACCTCATGGCCTCAATATATGCCTTCATCGTCATTAGCATACGTCGCACGTCAGGGTGGTCGATAATGGGGACTGACTCACCTTTGGGGGTGTCAGTCCTTCTTCCTTGCATCCTCTCGATAGCGTAATCAAGAGCTTGTTGATAAGCCCTGTCTGCGACAGCGAGTCCTTCTAATCCAACTGCTAACCGTGCTTGATTCATCATGGTGAACATAGAACGCATTCCTGAGTTTTCTTCTCCGACAATGTATCCAAGTGCACCGCCATTATCTCCGAATTGGAGGACACAGGTAGGGGAGGCATGAATTCCTAATTTATGTTCGATCGATAAACACTTGATATCGTTCTCATCTCCTAGGCTCCCATCGTCGTTGACCAAAAATTTTGGAACGATGAAAAGACTTATCCCCTTTGTTCCAGGAGGCGCATCAGGTGTTCTAGCCAGGACTAAGTGAATTATGTTATCTGTTAAGTCGTGCTCGCCCCACGTGATGTAGATTTTCTGACCGGTAATCTTGTAGGTGCCATTCTCTTGCCGTTCTGCTTTGGTAGTTAGAGCTCCAACATCTGAACCCGCTTGAGGTTCAGTCAAGTTCATTGTCCCTGACCATTCACCCGTGATTAGTTTGGGTAACCAAGCCAGTTTCTGATCTTGGTCTCCGTGTGCGCTAAGAGCGTGAATGGAGCCTTGTGTGAGCATCGGGTTTAGAGAAAGAGCCATGTTCGCAGCAGTCAACATTTCAGTGACAGCGATACCGACTAACCACGGAAACCCTCCACCTCCATATTCTGGATCAAAACTTATAGCACCCCAGCCAGCTTCAACATATTGTGCGTATGCCTCGCGGAATCCAGTGGGTGTTGAGACCGATCCATCATCGTTAAGAGAGCTACCTTCAAGATCTCCAGTCCTATTCGTTGGGGAAATTACCTCATTGAAAAAGCGACTTGCTTCGTCAAGAAGCGCATCTAGAGCTTCTAACCCTACTTCACTGAAATCAGGTAGTTTAGATAAAGAGTCAACATCAACGACTTGTTTGAGTGCAAATTTCATATCTTCAAGTGGGGGAGAATATTCGCTCATTGCTGTCTTTCTTCTAAAACATTGGTTTATTCTATGATGCTATGGAGACCTTGATATACCCAACTTGTTTTACATAATTATTTTTTGAATTTAGTAATGGTCGATAACAAATCGAATATAACAAACAGTCCAAATTCTGAACGTAAACTACCGATATGAGCACTCAATATACTTTTGGCTCGTTTCATAAAGTAAAAGTTTACGATCAGGAACAATTCCTAGGATTTTTATCCTTAACTGTCCTCGAACCGAAAGCAACGGAAAATGTTGATTGGATTGGGCAGATTCGTGGCTCAGATTACCTAGTCTGGGGCCTTAACCATAAAAGAGTTCTTTTCGAGTTTCCCTCAGGCGAAAATATTTATGTCATCGTCAAGTCAGGTGGGAAGATTATCCCAGTTAGATAATGCGGAATTAGTCCTTAAGTAATAACCTGACAATAGATTTCGCTGCCTCAGCAGGTGAGATTTTTCTATCTAGAACTTGTGTTATATGCCTATTCCCTAGTTCCGATTTAAGAACCCCATCCGCAGTTAATCCAATTAATAACTCAATTCTATTTTGTATTTCCTTAACAAGACGTTCCTTCTGACGGTTATGGATTGTGCCTGAATTATGCAGGTATTCTGCGTGCGATTTAATAGCACCAAGGACTTCTTCAGCGCCTGTTCCGTCAAGAGAGTTTGCCATGATAATGGGAGGCCGATATCCAGTTATTTGCTCAAGGCCCGATACATGCCCAAGATCCAACATCAACTCTAGATCACGTCTAGCGTCATTCGCTCCAGGTCTGTCTGACTTATTAACAACGAAAATATCTGCGACTTCAAGTAAGCCCGCTTTGTTTGCTTGAACAGCATCACCCATGCCGGGAGTAACAACAACGACTGTAGTGTCAGCTGCACCTGCAACATCAACTTCGACTTGACCAACTCCGACAGTTTCAATAATCACAGGTTCATAACCGGCTGCATCAAAGAGTTGAATAGCTGCTGGAACCGCTAATGCGAGACCTCCTGAATGACCTCGTGTAGCCATAGAACGAATAAAGGACTCCTCGCCTGCAAGATCATCCATCCTTATGCGGTCTCCAAGAATAGCCCCTCCAGTGAGAGGAGAAGATGGATCGACAGCCAATACAGCTAATTTCTCTCCAGCTTCTGAAAAGAGCTTCAAAAGTCGGCCAGTAAGCGTTGATTTTCCCGAACCTGGAGCGCCAGTTATTCCAACTACGTGAGTATTGCCTGAAACTTGATGTGCAAGACCTGCAATAATTTCAGCTTCATTTCCTCCACGTTCAATAGACGTTAACAGCCTCCCAAGGCTTCGTCGTTCTCCCTTTACTGCTCTCTCAAAGAGTTCTTTTGATGAATCACTCGATGAAGTCACGCTTCATCTCGTGCAGAAATTGCGTCCTGAACAGTCGCAACAACTTCTTCTGCAGACGCTCCAGGTCCTAAAACAGCTGCGATTCCAGCGCTCATTAGTTCCTCAACGTCTTCATCAGGAACAATCCCACCGATTATTAAGGGGATATCCATACCAGCATCTGATAGTGCAGATGCCATTTTTGGTCCAAGCGTTAGGTGACCTGCGTTATGCATTGAAAGTCCTATAGCATCAGCATCTTCTTCTTCCGCTGCGGCCACAATGCTTGCTGCTGTTTGTCGCAAACCCAAATAGATAACTTCCATACCTGCATCGCGCAGGATTCTTGCGACTACCTTGATTCCTCGATCGTGACCGTCTAAGCCTAATTTAGCTAAGATTACTCTCTGTTGGTAATCACCCATTTTGCGTCTCCTTCATTTTTGCTTGCGTTTAAACAATTGCTTTCTCAACATATGTTCCGAAAACGACTTCCATAGCATTAGCAATTTCTTCTTCGGTGGCGTAGGTCTTTACCGCATCAATAATTGCCGGCATTAGATTACGTGTCGGGTCATTTGCAACAGCAGTTATTTCTGAAAGAGCTTCATTGACGTGTTCCTGATTTCGTTTCGATTTAACGTCGTTTAGTCTCTTGAGCTGATATTCCTCAGTTTCAGCACCTATCCGTAATAAGTTTCGGTTCTCCGGGTTGTCCCCGTCTGTGAATTCATTTACTCCAACAATGATACGTCTTCCCGAGTTCACTTCTCGTTCAAATCTATAGGCAGCGTCGGCGATCTCTCCAACGAAATATCCATTTTCAATTCCGTTAAATGTTCCCTCAAGGATTGATCCATTTCCAAGATCATCAAGGTGTGCGAATATAGCTTCGGCTTGCCTTTCCATTTCATCAGTCATCCATTCCACATATGGTGAGCCTCCAAGCGGATCAGCCACATTTACAACACCCGTTTCATGAGCGACGATTTGTTGTGTCCTTAGAGCTATTCGAGCTGCATCTTCTGTTGGAAGCGCTAATGCTTCGTCAAAACTATCAGTATGAAGTGATTGAGTGCCGCCAAGAGCTGCAGCAAGCGCCTGTATCCCAACTCTTGCGATATTGATTTCGGGTTGTTGCGCGGTGAGGGATACCCCTGCAGTCTGTGTGTGGAATCTACAAAGCATGGCTTTTTCATCGGTTGCTCCATAACGTTCTTTCATCCATCGAGCCCAAATCCGTCGAGCAGCTCTGAATTTGCCGATTTCTTCAAAGAAGTCGCTGTGACTGTTGAAAAAGAAACTAAGGCGTTTCCCGAACTCATTAACATTTTGGCCAGCTGCGATAGCTGCTTCGACATAGGAAAAACCATTGGCTAAAGTAAACGCTAATTCTTGCGCAGCTGTGCTTCCAGCTTCTCGGATGTGGTAGCCAGAGATAGAAATAGGGTGCCATTTCGGCATTTCTGCCGTTGTGTATTTGACCATGTCGGTAATGATTCGCATTGATGGTCGAGGGGGATAAATGTATTCTTTCTGTGCTTGGTACTCTTTTAAAATATCATTTTGGATTGTTCCAGCAAGTTGATTAGGCGAGACCCCATTCTGTTCAGCAACAGCCACGTACATTGCTAATAGTGTTGCAGCGGGACCGTTAATTGTCATAGACGTGGAAACTGTTGAAAGGTCAATCTCAGCAAATAAGTCCTCCATATCTGCAAGAGTGTCAACTGCTACACCAGCTCGACCAACTTCACCTAATGCCCATTCGCTATCAGAATCACGACCCATTAGAGTTGGCATGTCAAATGCGGTTGAAAGTCCGGTTCCGCCATTACGCAGCAACTCCTTAAACCGTAAGTTGGTATCTTCTGCTGTTCCAAATCCGGCGAACATCCTCATGGTCCAGAGGCGGGACCTGTACATTGAAGGATAAATTCCTCGAGTGTAGGGGTATTGTCCCGGGAATAAGTCGTCTCCATAAACAGGGTCAACTGGCACCCCTGACATTGTTTCGAAATTATCGTCTCTTATTGAGGCTTTCTGGTAGTCAAGCTCCCAAGCTTCGCGAGCATTAAGTTTTTGATTTTCTTCACTTCCCATGACCACTCCTTGCAAGTTGCCGTTTCATTCTAGACCAAGTGTGAGGATAATTTTCCTTTTCGGTATTTTCAAAGTTACTATCTTGACAGTTATGAGCAGTTACGAATTTAATCTACCCTAGGAGTCATTCACTAATTGTGGGGGAGATGTGTATAAGGAATTATCTCAAGCATGGGAAGAGCTTACCGCTGAGGGCGCTCAGTTTGAATTGGAAACAGTGAATGTTAGAGGTGAAGATCTTCTTTGTTACAAAAATCAACCCGCCACTCTTAGAGATATTTGGCTTTCCAGCCTAAGGTTCGGTAACGCTGATTACCTTATATACGGTAACGAGCGTCTTTCTTATAGCGAAGCCCATGAGCACATAGTTGGTGTATCTAATTGGCTGACTGAACATGGTGTCGAGGTGGGTGACAGAGTAGCGATAGCTATGCGAAATTATCCTGAGTGGATGCTGGCATACTGGGCCTGCATGAGTATCGGTGTTACTTGTGTTGGAATGAATGCTTGGTGGGCTACTCCTGAATTGGAATATGCGATTGATGATTCAAAGCCGAAGGTAGTAATTGCAGATCAAGAAAGATTAGCACAGTTGATTGAATTGCGTACTTCAGATGATTTCCCACATCTTGTCTCTGTTCGAACAAAAAGTACTGTTGAGAACGTAACAACATGGGACGCGCTGGTTGAAGCAGGCGGCGAAATGCCTAACGCTGAGATAGACCCCGATTCTGACGCATGCATCTTTTACACTTCTGGCACAACGGGTCAACCTAAAGGTGCTCAATTAACTCATAGAGGGTGCGTAGCTAACGCTATGAGTCTTGTCTTCGCTCATATCGTTCAGTCTGTTGCTTCAGCTCGAGCTAATATTAAAACAAGTAAACCTGAAGCTAAGAAGGTCGCTCAAACGTCTGCTTTAGTTATCACACCTCTTTTTCACGTCACAGCTAATAATTGTGTTGCGCATTCAATCACGATGGCCGGTGGAAAGCTAGTGCATATGTACAAGTGGGATGCTGGCGAGGCTCTCAAGCTAGTCGAATCAGAACAGATAACGACGATAAGTGGTGTTCCGGTCATGTCAAGAGAGTTAATTGCTCATCCTGACTTTGAGAGTACAGATACTTCATCCTTGAAATCGCTTGGGGGAGGTGGTGCGCAGTTGCAGCCCGACCTTGTAGCAAAGATTGAGAATACAGTTGAGACGGCCCGACCGGGGACAGGTTATGGGATGACAGAGACATGTGGAATAATCACGGCAATTTCGGCTGATTTCTTTCTTGATAAACCGGAAAGTGCTGGTCCCGCCATGCCATGTTTCGAAGCTAAATGCTTTGATGATGCTGGACTCCCAATTCCCAATGGTGAAATCGGGGAACTCTGGGTCAAAGGCGCTCAGGTCATCAAAGGGTACCTCAATAGACCTGATGCAACATCTGAAACGATAACTAATGGATGGTTACATACAGGCGATATAGCTAGAATTGACGATGATGGATTCATCTTTATCGTTGATAGGAAGAAAGACATGGTATTACGAGGCGGTGAGAACGTCTATTGCGCCGAAGTCGAATCAGCAATCTTTGAACATCAAGCTATAAATGAGGTGACGGTTTTCGGTGTCCCAGATGCCCGATTAGGAGAAGAAGTAGCTGCAGCAATTTATTTAAAAGAAGCAGGCTCAATTGATGCCGAACTTCTTCGGGTTTTCCTTAGAGATAAGATAGCTAAACATAAGATCCCTCAATATTTGTGGTTTCTTGAATACCCACTGCCTCGAAATGCCAGTGGTAAATTTCTCAAAAGAGAACTCCAAGAAAAGTTGAATTTGAAGGATGCAAGATAGGAGCAATAAAAATGGAATTAGGAATTTTTGGTTCGTCTCAGAATGTAGATGATTTAAAGGAGCAGGTACAGGTAGCAGCAGGCTTTGGGTACGAGACGTTTTGGACGCCTCAAATCTTTAACTTGGATGCATTAACGGCGTTAGCTGTTATTGCTGAATCTGTTGATGGTATTCGGTTGGGAACTTCAGTAATTCCTACTTACCCAAGACACCCCATGATGTTAGCTCAACAAGCTTTGACTGTTAATCAAGTTTCTAAAGGACGACTAGACCTTGGAATAGGATTATCTCACAAGCCAGTTGTTGAAGGAATGTGGGGAATATCTTTTGATGCGCCAGTAGGGCACATGAGCGATTATCTTCAAATCCTCATGGCACTTCTCCACGAAGGAACAATTTCTCATGGAGGGAAACATCTAGTAAGCAGGGGCGGAATTGATATACCTGCTGATGCCCCTCCCGTCCTGGTTGCAGCTCTCGGCCCGCAAATGTTGAAACTGGTCGGCAGAACTGCAGACGGTACAGTGACTTGGATGACGGGGCCTGAGACAATCCGTAACCATATATCACCGGTCATCAATACGGCAGCAGAAGAAGCTGGGAGACCTGTCCCTCAAGTGATAACCGCAGTTCCTGTCTGCATATCATCGGATACTGATATGGCTGAAGAGTACGCTAAAAGAGATTTTGGATTTTATGGGGAGTTGCCCTCATACCGCGCAATGCTTGAACGCGAAGGCCTCACCAATTCTTGGGATATAGCACTAAGCGGAAGCTTTGAGCAGGTTGCTGAAGGACTCCAGAGGTACGAGAACAGTGGAGGGACGCAAGTCGTTGCCGCCGTTTACGGGCCAGACGAGGCGCGACAACAAACAATTAGTGAGTTAGCTCAGTTAATAACTTAATCTGCCGGAGGCCACAGGATTTCGTCTGCGTTTGTGTCCTTAACAGATTCGTTAAATTCACTGTTTGGAGTGTCAGCGAGATCATCAATATGGGGGAAGTGGCAGGCTACCCAATGGTCTGCATCTCCAACCTGTTGGAAAACCGGTTCTTCCGCTTCACATTTTTCAGTAGCTCGAGGACATCTTGTTCTAAAGCGGCAACCACTTGGGGGATTAAGGGGAGAAGGAAGCTCTCCCTCAAGAACGTCAGAGATTTGGCTATGTTTATTATCAGGATCCGGAATAGCAGCGAGAAGTAGCCTTGTATACGGATGAGCAGGGTTCTCGTATATGACATCTCCGTCACCAATTTCGCAAATTTTCCCCAAGTACATAACTGCTACGCGGTCACTAACATTTTTTACAACTGAAAGGTCATGGCTAATGAACAGAAGAGTGAGGCCATACTCATCTTTCATATCTTGGAGCATATTAAGAATTCGTGCTTGAACAGAAACGTCAAGAGATGATACAGGTTCATCGCAAATGATAACTTGTGGGTCCAAAACCAGAGCTCTAGCTACTGAAATTCTTTGACATTGGCCCCCAGAGTATTCATGTGGTCGACGATTGCGAGCCTCTTTCGGGTCTAATCCGACAGCCTGAATCATCTCTTCAACTTTTAGTTCTTGTTGCCTACTATGCTCTGTTGACCAAACCCGTGTTCCTTCGTTTACTATATTAAATACAGTTCTTCTGGGATTCAGTGAGCTAATCGGATCTTGAAAAATCATCTGAATAGAAGGGCGCTTTAGCCGCATACCTTCTTTACTCAGTGCTGTTAGATCAGTGCCTTCATACTCAACTTTTCCAGATGTCGGCTTCGGAAGCTGAACGATGGCCTTTGCAGTTGTTGACTTACCACACCCTGATTCGCCAACGATTCCTAACGTCTCACCTTTACGAATATCGAAACTGACATCAGATACGGCATGAACTTTATTTTTTCTACCTGAAGGAAATTCAACAACGAGATTCTCAATGGTTAGCAAAATATCGTCAAATTCAGAACGAAGGTGATTATTTCCTGATCCAGCCATTAGATGGCCTCGCTTTTGCTCTTAATCTTCAGTCCTGTTGCTGTAAAACCTCGAGCCTCGTTTGATTCCAATGCTTGAATCCCAGCATCAGTACCCACAGGGAAAAAGCACGAGTATGCATGGCCGTTATCAATAGTTTCTGGAGGGTGTGCAGTGAGGCAGATATCCTGCGCATATTTACATCGTGGCGCGAATTTACAACCTTGAGGCCCATCAACGATATCTGGAGGGAATCCTTCGATGGGCTTCAATCGTGTATGTTTTGGGTCGTTGAGTCTAGGGATTGAGGAAAATAGGGCTTCCGTGTAAGGGTGCATCATACTTTGGAATAATGTTTCTGCAGGTGCCATTTCCATTACTCGCCCTCCATACATAACCATGATTTCGTCTGCGCGTCCTCTGGCAACACCAAGGTCATGCGTAATAATGATCATTGACATATCGGATTTGGATTGTATTTCGACAAGAAGATCAAGAATGTATTTCTGGACTGTTACGTCCAGTGAGGTCGTCGGTTCATCAGCGATTAGCAGGTCTGGATCTATCGCAAGTGCTATGGAGATCATAACTCTTTGGCGCATCCCGCCTGAAAGCTGATGGGGGTATTCATTGAACCGTTGTGCTGGCTCAGGGATGCCAACAAGAGTAAATAACTCAATCGTTCGTTCACGGGCTGCTTTCTTTGACATCCCCTGATGTAAACGAAGTGGTTCTGATACTTGTTTGCCAACTTTCATTACTGGGTTCAATGACGTCATGGGATCTTGAAAAATCATAGCCATCTTTATTCCCCAGAACTTTTGTCTGCTTTCGTTAACGAGTTCTTTCCCTTGAAATTCTGCAGACCCACCTTCAATGATATTCGCTCCCAAGAGGCCCATAACACCCCTATTTAGTACCGTTTTCCCAGATCCTGATTCACCGACAATGGCTAAAGTTGAGCCACGTTTCAATGATAATGAGACTCCGTCGACAGCTTTAGCCAATCCGCGTTCGGTTCTAAAACCGACGCGATAATCGGTAAGCTTTAGAATCGTTTCGGTCTCTTCAGTCTCGCGTAACAAAGATATCCCTCACGTCGAAGTAGTCCCGAATCCGGTCACTTAAATAATTGAAAGATGCAACGGTCAGGAACAGAAACCCCATTGGAACGAAAGCAACCCATGGAGAGCTTTCTAGGGTGTTTAACCCGGAACCTGTCAAAATTAGTTTCCCCCATGTTGCACTTCCTTGGACGGATAAACCAAGGAACGCCAGAGTTCCCTCACCGACGATTGCAACAGCTATGACTAGCATCGCCAACGTGCTCATAGGAATAAGGACGTTTGGAAGTAGTTCCTTAATTAAAATTCTAGATTTTTTTGAGCCAAGAGTTTCAGCTGCCATGACGAATTCACGTTCCGAGAAGCTTAGAGTTTGTGCGCGGGCGAGTCTCCCTATGGGAGCAACACCCAAGATGCCTAACGTGACCGAAATCGTTAGAAGAGAGCGGTCAAGCAAGGCAACAATCAAAATTGCAAGAATCAGGCCTGGAAAGCTTAAGACAACTAGGAAAATAGCACCCACAACTTTGTCTAATACCCCTTTGAAGTAGCCTGCGATCATGCCGAGAGTTCCTCCTACTACCATGCCAAATAGCGCTGTTAACGCCCCAACAGCAAGGGATATTCTTGCGCCTTCAATTGAGCGGCTTAAAATATCACGGGCATCTTGATCGGTTCCGAGCCAATGTTCGCTACTGGGAGCGTAAGGAGGCTGAATGGGTCTTTCTTGCATTTTTCCTGTTATCGGGTTCTCTTTTTGCTCGAAAGCTATGTAGTTCTTTTCAGAATCTTTGAATGGAAGCATCGGTGAGAACACAGCAAGAAAAGAAATTAGTACAAGCCAGAAAGCAGCTAGCCAGAATCCAAAACCTAATGTTTTCTTATCTGCAAATTCTGAAACTTCTAGTGGATTTGAATCGTTGGTTTCTTCCTGAACCTCGGCTGTCTCTGAATCGATTGTGTTTATATTATCCATATCTGTAGCTTGTTCATCGTTCATGGTTACATACCCATACTTGTAATTTTTCTTGGCTTGCTTGAATCTTCATGTCTGACTCTTGGGTCAACAAGTGTATAAAGATAGTCAGCTAGATAGTTGAAGACCATGAATCCGGCTGAGACAATCATGACTACTGCTAAGACAACAGGAAAGTCTTCTCGTAGTGTCGCTTCAACGACAGCACTACCTATCCCAGGGATTCTAAAGAATTGTTCCACGACGAGTGAACCACCGATCATGAAACCTATGTTGATAGCAAGCAAAGTTATCAAGGAGAACAAAGAAGGCCTAAGGGCATGTGAGTAGAGGACTCTTCTCTTTGAGACGCCCTTGGATTTGGCCATGAGGATAAAATCTTGTTGAAGTGTTGTGATCATGTCTGTTCTTAGAAGTCGCTGATATGCAGCCGCAGACCCAAGGCCAAGAGTGAATCCCGGTAGTATTAATTGAATCAAGCGATGGTCGTGACTAAATCCCCAAAACGGGTCGTTCGCAGTGTATGTGTCTGGTAAGAAATCCAATTGGACTGAGAAGAAATAGAAAAGAATGACTGCCATAGCAAAGCTAGGTATAGAAACGAAAGCAAAAGCTGTAATAGTTGAGATTTTGTCAGTTCGCCTGTTTGCTCTTGATGCAGCGAGCACTGACCAAGGTATTGCTAGGGAAACAGCTATAAGCTGGGCCACTGCCATTAGCTCCAGAGTCCTTGGAAGTCTTTCTTTTATAAGGTCGCTAACCGGCGGTTGTCCAGAAGAGCTGAATTGAACTCCAAAATCTCCTCTGATGAAATCCCATGCCCATCGGGCCCATCTCTCAGGGAGGGATTTATCAAGGTGATATTGAGCTTTTGCTTCCTCAATAGCCGCCAAGCTCTCAGGGTTATCAACATCAGCTGCCACTGGACCAAGGATATTAAAGAGCGGGTCGCCTAAGAAATTCATTGCGCCAAAAGTAACCATTGAGACAATAGTTAAAAGGCCTAGTAGGCCTATAAACCGCTTGACTGCCTTCGGCACTTCATCCCCGATCTTTATGTACCAGCAACATGTTGCTTTACCATTTTAGCGTGAAATATCTAACTGACCCCAAGTGGTGCAGATATTCGGCACTACTTGGGGTCAGAGAGATTAAGTATTCTTACTCAGTGATAAAAGTTGACTGGAAGAAGGTTCGCCCGTTCACTGAACATCGCATATCTATGCCTTCAACTGTCTTTACTCCACATAGATTCTCAACTCCATCGTTGAGAGCGAGGCTCCATAGTGTGTGGTGATAGAAGACGTAGGTATACGCCTCGTTTATCATTTTTGAAAGCTCTTGGTAGTAAGGTATCTTCTCTTCAACCGTCTTAGAAGCGTCAGCTGCTAGTTGCAATGCATCTCGGTCTTCGTCACAGTATCGTGGCCAGTTTAGAGAGATTCCACCAATTGCTCGACAGAGGAGCCACACCCTGTCAATACCAGGATCAACAGCACCGAATTGTCTCCACCCTATAGAATTGTAGAACCCGAGAGCTGCTTCTTGAATGTGGGCATCTTGAGGCAGAACTTGTGTCGTGACATTGAAAAAGTCACCCCAACCCTCTACGAGTAAATCTGCTATACGGTCTTGAACAACAGATGGTCCAGAATACTGATATTCAATATTGATTTTCCCATTTGAACAGTTCGCAGGACTGTCTGAACAGTACTCCTCTACTAGCGGTCCTGCTAGTTCTGGTCTATCTGATAGTTGAACGATGTCAGGATTATAGTAAGGGCTTTCAGGAGTAAATACCTGATCTGCTTTACGTGTCACATCCAAGTTGATCAACGTGTTGTATCTGTCGCGAGGTGTTGCATGGGTGATTGCTTTCCTTGCTCTGATGTCATCAAATGGTGCTTGCGCAGTGTTGAGCATTAAGAAAGACTCGTCACCAGTGTCATCAAGAACTTGAGTAACTGAGTCAACCTCTGCAAGCGCAGCTATATTTTCAACGTTTGTGGTTCCTAGCGCATCAAGTTCTCCTTCGAGTAAGAGACTTGTTCTTACATCACCGTCGGTAACTGGATAAAACTCAACAGCATCAAGATAAACATCGCCACCCCAGTAGTTAGCATTTTTTGCAAATCTGGTAACTGAGTCTTGAACTCTTGACTCGAAGACAAATGGGCCAGTACCTACAGGTTGCTGATCAAGAGTAGGATCTTCATTTGCTGCAGCTAACCAGGTCGGTGATGCTACAGCGCCTAGTTGTCCGGTCAAAGCTGAAGGGTAGTTGCAGTCTGCGTCAAGTAGATTATAACTCATGGTGAGGTCATCAATAATCGTGATTGCTTGATCGGCATCTGGGTAATACGGTCTAACTGCTAGCCCGACAAGTGGGTCGCTAAACTGTGTGAGGAAGTTTGTGGCAACTGCCTCAGTGTTGAGAGGGGTGCCATCATGAAATGTGATACCTTCACGGAGTTCCATGGTCCAAGTCTTGCAGTCTTCACTAGCAGTGAATGACTTTGCTAGATGGGGTACAGTACTTCCATCAGCAGCGTAGGCAGCAAGAGTATCAAAAACAGCGTTCATCATTGTAAGTCCAGGGGATGACAGAGCAGATGCTGTTGGGTTTATCCCATCTACCTCAGCTTCCAGACCCCAACGAAGCGTTCCGCCAAACACAGGTTCTAGAACACTTTCTTCTTGTTCTTGAACGATTGGGGCTTCTTCTTCAGCTTCTTCTTC
>DDNP01000028.1:31691-136374 GCA_002341185.1 Candidatus Neomicrothrix sp. UBA2517
TTCTTCTTCAGCTTCTTCTTCAGCAGCTTCGCTAGCGCTACTTTCGGATGAACTTTCAGTAGCTTCGGATGCAGATGAGCTATCTGAAGACGAACTATCGTCGTCACTGCCGCCACAAGCTGTTGCGAACATTGCTAAAGCTAAAAAGGCTATTAATAGTTTGAATATTTTGGATCTGTGCATACAGGAACCCCTCATTTCCAGGTTTGGATAATTTAACTTAGTCTTGTATTTCTAAGGCGAATGTGCAAGTTGCTAGTCATAAACTTACTAAAAATAGCTAATTTCTGAATAAAGTAAAAGAAAAAACATGTTTGTACAGTCAATCCTAAGAAATTCGGGCAGTATTTCTATGTGAATGAAATTCTTTTGCAACTTGACGCCATCTCATATAACCATCCTGATGGCTTAGGCTTGCATAATATTAACTTAACGATTAACAAAGGCGACCGCATTGCAGTAGTCGGCGGAAATGGAAGCGGGAAGAGTACATTAGCGAAAATAATCTCTCAGCGACTCACACCGACTTCAGGAGTTATTTCTGGCATTTGTAGTAATCCCGAGAATATCGGAACGGTCACGGATCTTCGCTATTTCAATAGCGAAGAAACGGTTTCTTCGGCTTTGCAGGCCATTTGTGGTGGTGATCCAGCGAACACAATCTCAAATGTGAATTTGGATCCAATGATTCTTCAGCGACGAATAGGAAGATTGAGTGGCGGAGAGTCTTATCGGGTTGCACTAGCAGCACAACTGCAGAATAAGGCCCCAATTCTTTTGCTTGATGCTCCATCGTCGATGCTCGATGCACGTTCAGCCAATTCTTTAGTTGAAGCGCTGGCTGATCGCGAAGAAGCCCTCGTTGTTTTCACCGCGGACATAACGGTAGCTATTGAGACATGCCAAACCGCTGTGCTTCTTAATCAAGGAGAAATTGTCGCTGTAGGACAAACTATAGAAATTCTCACAGATAGTGAACTGTTAAAACAACATGGCGTTGATATGCCCTCTGCTTTATCTCCGAGTTGGTTACGGCGCCGAGCAAGAAGTCAAAATTTTCAAGGTGTTATATCAATTGAAGACTTTGACCAAGGGGAACGATCAGCAAAAGATATTGCAGAACAGGTAGCTAAGTTCTTTAATCAGTTCCGATCAGATTTCCTTGAGGTCACCCAAAGAGCACAAGAAAATTTTGCCAGGCGGGAGTTTGCCCAACACCAAATAAATTCCCAAATCCGCCTTCTTCTACACCGGCAACTTGTAAATCAGTGTGTAGAGGTCATTAGCCCAGCTCTTGATAATTTGAAAGATCAAGCCAAGAGAGAGCTATGGGCATCTGCTAGACATATATTCGCGCAAGCTATTGCGTGGAGATCAGACTCAGAACTGGCAGAAACATTCTTTAATTCCGTAACACGAAGATTATTTACACTTGTTGGCTTTGATGATGACCTTGAATTTAGATGGTTCGGGGGGATCGCACTTCCTGTCGTTGATCCCGGACAAGGAGAAGTTCTCACATTCAGGCTTCGAACAACTTCCAGTAAACTGATACAAGCTGTTCTAGAAGCATTTGATGTCGGTCAGAAATGGGTGAATCTAGAACGTGACTCTTCGAATATTGCACTTGCAATTGAAAAGCATCTATCAGAGACTTGGGAAGCGACCATGCCAGTTGAAATAGATGTTTTGAAACCTGTATTCTATCGCAACCGTGGAGCATACCTAGTTGGTCGAATACGATACCTGACGCGTGTTTCTCCGCTCATCATCCCCTTGCGGTCCACTGAAGAAGGAATTGTATGTGATGCTGTCCTCTTAACGGAAAATCTTACCAGTAGGATCTTTGGCTTCACAAGATCTTATTTTCACGTTAATACCAAGGAACCAGGAGCAATAGTTGCATTCATCAAAACGCTGATACCTCTTAAACCTGTGGCAGAACTTTATACAGCAATCGGTTATAGCGCTCATGGGAAAACGAGTCTGTTCAGAGCTATTTATAGGCATCTTTCAAACTCTACGGATCGCTTTGAACCAGCTAGAGGTATACCCGGTATGGTAATGACTGTTTTTACCTTGCCTTCTTTTGGCGTTGTTTTTAAGGTAATCAAAGATATTTTCCCTCCTTCAAAAAAAATTACAAGGTCGCAGGTTATGGATAAATACAAGATGGTATTTGCTCATGATCGTGTCGGTCGGATGGTGGATGCTCAAGTCTTTGAGGACCTCGCCTTCCCTCGTGAAAGATTCAGCGAAGATCTTCTTCAAGAATTAGCATCTGAGGCTTCGCGTTCAATAACGATCACCGACACTGACGTTATTATTCATCACTTATACACGGAGCGTCGTGTCTATCCGCTTGATCTCTACCTACAAGAGATGCCAGAGAATCTAGTTCTTTCAGCAACCCTTGATTATGGGCATGCGATCAAAGATCTGTGCGCTGCGAATATTTTCCCAGGGGACCTTTTCACCAAAAATTTTGGAGTTACTCGACATGGAAGTGTCGTCTTCTACGATTATGACGAGCTAACACTACTTCAAGATGTTACTTTCCGAGAAATACCGGAGGCAAGATCATTTGAAGATGAAATGTCATCTCAGCCTTGGTTTGCGGTGGGAGCTAATGATGTTTTCCCTGAGGAATTCAGGAAATTTTTCCGATTTCCGGACTCTGTAGGTAATTCTTTTGATATTGCTCATGGTGATCTTTGCGATCCGGAAACGTGGGTTGAGATGCAACGTCAACATGAGGTAGAGGCGCCAGAATTCTTCCCTTATCCTGAAGAGGTAAGATTCAATATCACCTAGTTTGATTGAGCATTAAAGTAAGAATCAATTAAGAAAATTGCTAAATAGTAGCGTGCAGTATGCTTTCCGATCAGAATTGGATGAAACCGTTGATAGAGAGCTATGGAAGAAGCCCAAAAGAAACATATATTAATTGCAGAAGACGACAATGCTGTACGTGACTCACTTGAGAGAGCCCTACGTTACGAAGGTTACTCCGTAACAGCTGTGTCTAATGGTTCAAAGGCATTACTGGACGCAGAAATAGCAGCACCTGATTTGTTTATCTTAGATGTAATGATGCCAGTTATTGACGGACTCTCCGTTTGTAGAGCGCTGAGGCGGAATGGGAATAAAACACCTATTCTCATCCTTACGGCAAAACATGAAATTTCAGACCGAATCACAGGGTTAGATGCTGGTGCGGATGATTATTTAGTGAAACCCTTTTCGCTTGACGAACTGTTCGCTCGAATTCGGGCACTCTTAAGGCGCTTTGACGATGAAACAGTTGAAAAACGTTCAATTGGAGATCTCATTCTTGAATATGGATCAAGGAAAGTTTTCCGAAAAGGAAAAGAAATTGACTTGACGAAGACGGAATTTGACTTGCTTGAGCTGCTAATGAGAAATACGAGTTTGGTGCTGACGAGAGAAAGTATCTATGAAGCCATTTGGGATTATGATTTTGAAACAAACTCAAAATCGCTTGATGTCTATATCGGTTATTTACGGAAAAAAGTAGATGACGACCCTTCCAAGAAATTGATTCACACCATTCGTGGTGTTGGATACTGCTTGAGAGAGTCATGACTCTTCAGGTTCGTCTCACGATTGCAATGGTTGCGGTAATTACAACAGTCGTAACTGTATCTGCTGTTATTGCTGTCAGTTCCGCTAAGAGCGAGCTTGTTGAAGGCGTGGATAATTTTCTAATTGATAGGGCAGAAAATATAGTAAATCTTCCTACCAGTATCGATGCTCGAGCATTCGGGCAAAGAGATGAAAAAAAATTAGGTTTATCTGAGTTCCTAGCAGAACCTGATGCTGTGACGCAGATAGTAGACCCCAAAGGTCAAGTGATCTTCGCATACCCCACCTCTCTCCCTTTAGTAGATGCAGAATTAGAGATCGCTACACAGAAAGCTGAGAACCTAAGAGGCGAGACACGGATTCGCGAATCAACAGTAGCTGGTATTGATTACCGTATACTCTCCAAACCACTCCCTAGAGGCGGTCTTTTACAAATAGGCCGTGACCTGTCAGAAGTTCGTGATGCGCTTTCGGGAATGATTCGTACCTTTCTCATACTTGGAGTGATCGGAATAGCTTTAGCTATTCTGCTGGCTTGGCTTTTGGCCTCTCGACTAGCCAAACCGATCAAAAGGTTATCCAAGACTGCTGAACATATAGCACGGACACAAGAACTCAGCGCATACATTGATGCAAATGATGGCGATAGAGAAGTGAGGCGCTTGGCTGAGAGCTTCAACGTCATGTTGCGGGCGCTTTTAACCTCACGGGAACAGCAGAAGAGATTAGTTTCGGATGCTAGCCACGAACTCCGTACTCCTCTTACTAGCGTCAGAACGAATATAGAACTTTTGGCTAAAGTAAAAACTATTGAAGAAAAAGATAGAGAGTCAATTATCAATGACCTGAAAACAGAAATAGAGGAATTAAGCCTTCTTGTTGATGAAATCGTGGACCTTGCAACATCAACGGGTTATAAGTCTGAGAATTTTGCTAACGAAGACCTTTCAGCGCTAGCACAGCAAGTTGCCGATAAATTTTACAGAAGGTCGGGGAGAGTCATTGATGTTCTTAATTCGGGTGAAACATTGCGATCAATGCAAAAGGTAGCGATGGAGCGCGCTATCTCTAACCTGGTTGATAATGCAATTAAATTTAGCCCTGAAGGCACAAATATCGTTATCAGTGTCGAAGGCGGAACCGTTTCCGTACGAGATTTTGGTTTAGGAATAAGGGAAGATGATAAGAATCAACTCTTTGAAAGGTTCTTTAGGTCTGTGGACTCAAGGAACCTCCCAGGCTCAGGGATAGGGCTCTCAATAGTGGAGGAAATTATCTTGCGGCATGATGGTCGTGTCTTCGTCGAATCCCCTCAAGATGGACCAGGAACCATTGTTGGCTTTACCATATAGTTATCCTCGAAGACTATTAATTTTCTCTTTGACTAAGTCAAGGTCGTCAGGGTTGGTTAACCCAGACCATTCCTCCGTGCTTGGTACAGTTGCTACTCGATATTGATAAAGGTCCATTAAATTCGAAATGCACACCGGAAGCAGACATTCAGCAGTTTCGGAATTTTGATTTTTGAAAACAAACTGTTCCCAGAGGTTTTGCAGTGATTCTAGAATAGAAGGGTGGAAGCACCATAGATTCATTGATACCGGAGTGTCTGGCGGGAAAGTATCGTTACCTGTGCATTTGATCTGATCGGTTGGCAAATCAAGAAATAATCCCTCTGTTTCAGTTACGTCAACAAGTTGATGGTTCTCTACACTGCATATGCCCCTCGTAACTGGACCACTTGATGAAAGCGTCTTGCTCAGCTCAAAAGTTATTAACGACCCGCTACCCTCGTTGACTTTAACTAATTCCTCTGAAGCTATTTGAATAGATGACGGACCATAGTAGTCGTCAGCGTTTGCCAAAATAAAAGGCCCCGTAATTACATCTGCAGCTGAGATAACGGCGTGAGTTGTTCCCCAAGGTTTTGCTCGGGGTGGGCCGTGAAGGTCTTGTAAGACAAACTTGAAGTTAACGTCTGCAGGGTGCTGCCCTTGCAAATGGGATTGCATGCTCTCAGCTATTTCACTGCGGGTGATCACGACAACCTCCTCTATTCCCGCTTCTTTAGCGTCTTGAATGGTGTAATCAAGAAGTGTTTCACCGCTTTTGCCGACGGTTGCAAGTTGCTTAGTTCCTCCGAACCTGCTTCCTAACCCTGCGGCCATTAGAACGAGACTAGATTTCACAATATTGCTCCAAAAGTTCTTAGACTACTTATATTAGAGTGCGTAATGCTTATGTTAGGGACTAGCATCAAAGAGTCGTAATCAAGAAGGAATAATTATTATGCGTATCGTTCTTATAAAGGCCGCATCTATAGCTATCGCCGGTGCGCTACTGATCGGATGCGGAAGTGGTAGTGAAAAGGGTTCAGAAGATGACTCTCCTGCTGAAACCCCTTCATCACAACAAGTTTTCCCTACCCCAACGCCTGCAGGGGATATTGATAACCTTGATCTCTCTTCTAAGCCAGTAGTGGTTATCCCATCAACACCGCCCCCATCCGATTTGGAGATAGAGGATCTCGTAACTGGTAATGGTGATTTTGTAAAATCTGGTGATTTTCTCATAATGGATTACGTCGGGGTTTCGTATTCAACGGGCTTACAATTTGATGCCTCATGGGATAGAGGATCTCCGTTTCCCTTTGAGTTGGGAGCAGGTCGAGTTATTCAGGGATGGGAACAAGGAATAGTTGGAATGGCTGTAGGTGGACGCAGGATTCTTACGATTCCACCTTCTCTGGGATACGGGGAAGGTGGTTCAGGTTCAGGTTCAATAGGCCCTAATGAGACGCTCGTTTTTGTCGTGGACCTTATTGCCGTTGTTCCCTCAGATCTTGAGAAGCCGAATGAGGAAGTAACTGGAGAGGCTGTTCAAGAGTTGCAAATAGATGACACTATTCGAGGTTCCGGAGCAGCCGTGGAACTAGGGAACGTCGTTTACATTCATTACGTTGGGGTTTCGGCATCAACTGGAGAGCAGTTTGACTCTTCTTGGGATCGAGGTCGCTCAGAGTTCATCGGATATATCTCCGGTGCTGGAAATGTGATTGAAGGCCTTGATCAGGGTGTGCTTGGAATGCAAGTAGGTGGGCGAAGAACAATTGTGATACCCCCTGATTTGGCCTACGGAGAAAACGGTGCCGGTAACGGATTAATAGCTTCCAATGAAACGTTGGTCTTCATTGTGGATTTATTAGGAACACACCCTGTTCGTTAACTACCTTGTTACTCCAAATCGTTCTAAAGCTGCCTGAGCTCTATCAAGAAGAAGTTGTGGGACAAGAACTCCGTTAACTTCAACTCCTCCAGAACCTGAACTTTGAGAGGGAGATTCAGCTGTACTGTCAGGAATCTCAGAATCATTAACAACTACTTCTTCACTTCGTTCTCGCGCTAAGAGGTAGTCATCCCATTCGTTCTCTCGGACAAGCTTGTCTCTGTGGAGGCTTCCTACTTCGACGCCGTTATCAAATGCGACCCAGTAGCGAACCCAGTCAAGGCCATTTGACAGAATTACTTTCCCCAGTGTTCCTTCGGGGACGCCCCTTAAATCAATAGCCGCTTTAACAATTTCTTTTTTTTGTAAATTGTGGGGGAGAGTATCGTTCTTTGGCATTGTCACCTTTACTTACCTCATGAACATTACACGATTTTGTGTCGCGATGAGCACATCAAGCCGACATTGATAACCTGCATGCTGTATTTCTTGTGAGAAGATGTAAATGTGTCATCTCAGTATAAATATCTTGTTTTGCATGGAAGAAAGCCTGTGCAGGAGGCATTGGAGGAAGGTTTAGAGATCGCATGTATTCACGTATCTTCCAAAGCGACTGGTGACATCATCCAAAGGATCAAATCGCTTGCTAGGGCAAAAGGCGTCAGAATTGAAATAACGTCAGAGAGTAGAATTTCTGCTCTTAGTAAAAGTGGACAGCATCAAGGTGTTGCCGCAGACTTAAAAACTCAAAGGATGCAGTCATTACCCCAGTTTCTTTCAGAGAGAAATGGCAGAAAGCATCAAACAGCGGTCGTGGTATTAGATGGAGTTCATAATCCCGCTAATGTAGGGATGATCATCCGAACTGTAACTGCAGCAGGGCTAGACGGAATCATTATTCCTGATAAGGGAACTGCAAGGATCAATCCTGTAGTAATAAAAGCATCCGCAGGAACCGTATTCAAAGCTCCAATAGTTCGGGTAGACACAGCGAGTAATGCCATTGATCAATTAATTGAGAATCGGTTTGAAGTCATAGGTTTAGAATTAGACGGTGAAAGCATATTCCAAACTGAATTTCATGAAAGAATGGCGTTAGTACTAGGAAACGAAACATTTGGTTTAAGCGCAGGCACAACAGAAAGAATCTCAAAATTCGTTTCAGTTCCTCTCACAAATAAGATCGAGTCTCTTAACGTTGCTGCTACGGCAGCTATTGTTAGTTACGAAATTTACCGGAGATCGCTTACTGGTTAGGAGTATCTCCATAAGGTGCCTGTTGGCGTATCTTCTATCTCAACACCTTGCGACCGAAGCTCATCTCGAATGTTATCAGCCTCTTCAAAATCTTTGCCTTGCCTGGCAACCTCGCGCCTTTGAATTAGCTTTTCAATTTCATCATTAGAGTCTTTTTTGACTTTACCAAGTCCGAGGACATCCAATAATTCAGTTACTGATGCTAATGATACGCTTGCTCTCTCAAAATCTTGAGAATCAAGCGAAGAGTTTCCTGCATTGATCAAGTCAAATATCACAGCCAAAGCATCAGGGGTTCCTAAATCGTTACTCATAGCTCCAGAAAACCGGTCCTTAGCATTGGCATCGGTTTTCTCAGGCCCTATTTGTGCGGCATCCATTCTCCTATAAAACGCGTCAATTCTTTCTATCCCCCCGATAGCTCCTGCCATTGTGTCCTCAGAAAGCTCCATTAACGATCGATAATGAGCTTGTAGCATTGCAAGGCGAAGAGGTCTAGCTCCGTAACGTTCCATAGCATCACCCAAAGTTTGGAAATTACCTAGAGATTTTGACATCTTCTCGCCACTGACATTTAGCATTCCACTGTGCATCCAGTGTCTTGCAAATGAATACCCGGCTGCTTCGCACTCGACTCGTTCATTTTCATGATGTGGAAATGTTAAATCTGACCCACCGCCATGGATATCAAAATTTTCTCCAAGAATATCTAATGACATTGCAACACATTCAATGTGCCAGCCTGGTCTTCCAGACCCCCAAGGACTATCCCAAGTAGGTTCGCCTGGTTTAGCGGTTTTCCATAGCGCAAAATCTAGAGGATCGTTTTTGGCCTCATCTGAAGCAATCCTCGCTTTAGCGCTGTCCCTTAAATCTTCGGCGGAGCGATTAACTAAGGCTCCGTAGCCACCAAATTTGCTTACATCGAAGTAAACTCCGCTTCCTACGATTTCATATGCTGAGCCATTCTCCATTAATTCTTCGATAATCGTAATCATCTGCGTGATAAATTGTGTTGCGAGAGGCCTATGGTCTGGATCTTTAATGCCAAAAGTTTGGAGTTGTTCAATATAAATTTTGGTGTAGAGCTGTGAGAGTTGGTCCTCAGATACTCCTTCATCAGCTGCTCTATTTATAATCTTGTCATCAATATCTGTGATATTGCTTACAAGTGCAACCTCATATCCTGACCATGTCAAATAACGTTTTAATACATCATATGTTAATGCTGTCCGAGCATGACCTAAGTGCGGTACATCATAAACTGTGGGACCGCAGGCATAAATGGAAACCTTACCAGGGTCTTTGGGTTTAAGATCTACTATTTGGTCTCTCATAGTATCGAATATGCGCATGGTAAAAGCATAGATAACAAATTAGAGATGTACGCGCCAACTGACTGTTTCCTTGAAGAATACAATACTGACTTCTAAGAAGGCACTATCCAGATAGTCTAGTAATCTCAATACGATGCCCTCGTAGCTCAGTAGGATAGAGCGACCGCCTCCTAAGCGGTAGGTCACAGGTTCGATTCCTGTCGAGGGCGCTAACATTACATATTTGCCCAATAGTTGATCTTTTGTCTGCAGAATATGGAAGACTGATAAGTAGTGTGACTGGCGGGGGATATGGTTATAGCGGACAGCAATAATTACAACATCAGTGACCGTTATGTTAAAAACGACGGCAAGGTTTTTCTTACAGGTATTCAAGCGATTGCTAGGCTTCCTATCCAACAACTGAGAGCTGATCGAGTTATAGGATTGAATACAGCGTCTTTGCTTGCCGGGTACCCAGGTTCCCCATTGGCAGGTTTAAATTTCGAGATCGATAATGCTGCCGACCTTTCGCAGGATCTTCCTATTGTCCACCGACCAGTACTGAATGAGGAACATGGAGCAACCGCTATTATGGGAAGCCAATTAGCCGTAGAGCAGCCAGATTGTTCATTTGATGGAATTGTTGGGTTCTGGTACGGGAAAGCTCCTGGCTTAGATAGAGCAGGCGATGCGCTTCGTCATGCTGTGTTTGCCGGAACTTCACGATACGGGGGGGCAGTTGCAATAGTCGGGGATGACCCAGCAGCAAGAAGTTCTACACTCCCGTCGAGCTCTGATGCGACATTGGTTGACCTTCATATGCCTATTCTTTACCCCGGTGATGTGAAAGAGATTCTAACACTAGGGATGCATGCGATAGCATTAAGTCGAATAACTGGGGCATGGACCGCCTTAAAAATTGTTGACGCAGTAGCAGATGGAAGCGGAACAATTGATCTCGCTTCAACAGTCATAAACCCAATTATTCCAGACCTGTTCATAAACAATATTGAATATCAACATCGGCCAGACGCTAAATTGCTTCCGCCTAATAATCTCGCAATAGAAAAGGATCTTCGGGTGGTACGGTCAGAATTAGTCCGTAGATACACCGTCGCTAACAAACTTAACCCGACTACAGTTGATCCGCCGGATGCGTGGATTGGTTTAATAGCAAGTGGTTTTACTTATCATGAACTTCGTCATGCATTATCTGCAATTGGGTTGCGGACCTTAGATGATATTAAGAAGGTTGGGATCCGGCTACTTCATTTGGAGTTACCAATACCATTCGACCCTGAAAACATTCGTCATTTTGCACGCGGACTTGAAGAAATATTAGTCATTGAAGAGAAGAACCCAACAGCTGAATGGCTTGTTAAAGATGCTCTTTATGGGAGCGCTAACCAACCAAGAGTTCTCGGTAAGTCATACCCAGATGGAAGACCTCTTATGCCCAGCCACGGGATTTTGGATGCAGACACTATGGTTCAAGGTATTTTTGACCGATTGTCTTTACGTATAGCCGATAGATTAATATCCCCGAAACCAAAGCACAACCAACGTGATTTGATACCGTTAAGCACATCTAGAAGCCCATACTTTTGCTCTGGTTGTCCTCATAATGCCAGTACAAAAGTCCCTGAAGATTCTTTAATTGGCGCTGGAATTGGTTGTCATACAATGGTCCTTTTAATGGATGAAGAGCAGGTAGGAAATATCGCCGGCGTTACAGCAATGGGCAATGAGGGTATGCAATGGGTAGGGATGGAGCCGTTTGTTGACCGTAAACATTTCATACAAAATATAGGTGATGGAACTTATTTCCATTCCGGACAATTAGCTATTGCTTCGGCAGTTTCAGCGAATAGCAACATCACATTTAAATTACTTTACAACGGAACAATAGCGATGACAGGGGGCCAAGATCCAAAGGGAGGATTAGGGGTTCCTGAGATCGCGACGATTATGCACGCACAGGGAGTAAAGGAAATTATCATCACCACCGAAGATGTGCGTAAATACCGTTCGTTCAAACTCCCTGACAATGTTCGTGTTTGGGAGCGCTCGCGAATAGTAGAGGCCCAAGAGGTTTTGGCCCAGGTAGATGGCGTTACGGTCCTCATTCACGACCAAGAATGTGCGGCTCAGTTAAGACGCTTACGCAAACGAAATGTTATTAAGAAACCAGATTTTCGCGTTTTGATCAATCACCGAATCTGTGAAGCTTGCGGAGACTGCGGAGACGTTTCAAATTGTCTATCGGTGCAAAATCGAGAAACAATTCTTGGTCCTAAGGCCCGAATTGACCAAGACTCTTGCAATTTTGATGCTTCTTGCATAAATGGTGATTGTCCAAGTTTTATGACAGTTGAAATAGACCCAGAAACCCCGAATATGGGAGTTCTTAAAAACAAAGAGGGTATTAATCTCCCTAACCCCGAAATAAAGGTCCCAAGTGATAAATTAGATCTTCGAATAGCTGGTATTGGCGGCACGGGAGTAGTGACTGCAGCTCAAATACTGGCCACGGCTGCGATGCTAGATGGCTTTGAGGTACGGGGGCTAGACCAAACTGGTCTTTCGCAAAAAGCTGGGCCCGTTGTTAGTGATTTGCGTTTAACACGAGATATCCCTAGTCCTTCTAATCTATTAATGCAGCAAAGCGCAGATGTGCTTATCGGATTTGATTTACTTGTCGCTGCCAGCGATAAAGCCTTAGAAGTTGCAACTGGCGAGAAAACTATTCTTGTCGCTTCTGAAACGCCGACACCAACTGGAGCCATGATAGGAAATCCTCTTGAGAGTCTTCCCTCTGTCAAGTCGCTCTTAGCAAGACTCGCAAATCGTATAGATAGCGAATCTAGTTATCTTGTTGATGCTGGGCGGTATTGCACAGACCTTCTGGGTTCTGTCACTTCGTCAAATATTTTTATTCTCGGCGTTTCTGTCCAGTTAGGTGTGCTACCTGTGAGCCCTGAATCTTTTAGGAAGGCTATCGAGTTAAATAATGTGAATGTCCAAGGCAATCTTGCCGCATTTCATTGGGGCCGAACGTGTGCATTTGATAATGAATACGTCAATCAACTCATTCAAGAGAAAAGAAAAAAGAAGGACAAAAGAGAGCAAGTGCGTTTGCATGATGATTTCATTAAACGAATTGATGAATTCGATCTATCGCAGGAAGGTTCGCAATTAGTTCAGTTCTTGGCTAAAGATGTTCTTGGATTTCAAAATATCAAGGCAGTAGAACAGTTCTTAACACTTCTGGAACAGGCTAATTGCGAGACTAAGAAACTCAGCAGGAGAGATGATAGAGAAACTCTTATTGTTGCTATTGCGCGGAATTCTCATAAATTGATCACATATAAAGATGAATATGAAGTAGCCCGCTTGTTTCTATCACCCGGTTTAGAAGGCGAGATAAATCAATTGCCTCAATCGAAAGGGGCGAAAAGAGCTGTTTGGCATCTTCATCCTCCGTTTCTTCGAGCTCTCGGTATGCGTAAAAAGCTGAAGGTCCCTTACAAAATCGCTCTGCCTTTGATGAAGGTCCTTTCAAAAGGAAAATTGTTAAGAGGAACAAAACTAGATTTTTTTGGTTATGCAAAGGTGAGGAAAATGGAACGGCAAATTCGCGATAAGTACCTTGAAGAGATTTCCCAGTCGTTAGCTTCCTTAACTGATAGCAACTTTAATGAGTTCCTTGACTTAGCATGCCTACCCGATGCTGTGCGGGGATTTGAGAACATAAAGATGAGCAAGGCAAAGGTTTTTTTGCATGACTTAGAAAGCCATTCGTTAGCAGATAGCGACTAGTTATCGCCGATTATTTATGGTGAGAGATAGTAGATGGATTCTGCTGCGGTGATTCCTGAGACGGTGTTTTCGGGTGCTTCAATGATGAGGTCGTACTCGATGAGGGTCATTGCTGATTTGAATCTGGCTTTGGTGTAGCAATATCAATAACGAGAGGTACTCACGAGCAGTGGGTAGGTTAACAGCATTACACCTGATCGCTTAGTTGGTTTGGTGCTTTAAGAAGGTCTGTTTTCTATTGATTGCATGATGTAACCATATCTCGCCGGAAAAAATATCTTTGTCGTTCCCGTTAGAGATATATCTTTTGTGGTGGGGTGTGGAACTGAATGATGGTCGTTAGACTTTCGGAATGTCTAAAATTTGCCAAGTAACCGGTAGGAAGCCTGCATTTGGGAATAATGTTTCTCATTCGCATAGAAAGACTCGTCGACGTTGGAACCCGAACATTCAAAACAAACGGTTTTGGGTCCCTAACGAAAAACGGTGGGTTACTCTTACGGTCAGTGCGCGTGGAATTAAGACCATTAATAAAAATGGGATTGAGAGCGTGTTGGCAGATATGCGTAGACGAGGGGAGAAGGTCTGATGCCTGCAGGGAGTGATAAGCGACCAGTTATAAAATTGAAATCAACTGCCGGTACGGGATATACCTACGTGACGAACAAAAACAAAGTGAATACTCGCGACCGTGTTGAGTTGAAAAAATATGACCCTATAGTCCGCAAGCATGTGATCTTTAAGGAAGAGAAGTAAGTTCTTCTCCGCCTGTTGGCATGGAATTAAGCATCGACGAAAAGAGAGAGCATCTAAGTGGCGCGTTGATGTCTGATGATGTTGAGGCAGCTTTATGGAATTTAGTTGATACAGGGCTTGCTGATGAGATCGTTCCTGAATTACCTGCATTACGACTTGAGCAGGACCCAATTCATCGTCATAAGGAAGTTCTATCACACACGATTGCTGTAACTGCGAAAACCCCAGGTGATTTAGTTATTCGTTTAGCTGCGTTATTTCATGACATCGGCAAACCAGCAACTCGTTCTTTTAAGCATGGGGGCGTAACATTTCGTCATCATGAGGCTGTTGGAGCGAAGATAACGAAGAAGCGTTTGCGTGTGCTTGGGTACCCAGAGGATGTTGTGCGTGACGTTGCTCAAATAGTTCGTTTGTCTGGAAGGTTTAAGGGGTATGCGGATGGCTGGGGTGACTCAGCTGTTCGGCGATACGCGCGTGACGCTGGCCATCTTCTAGGGAAGTTGAATAGTTTGGTGCGTTCGGATTGCACATCGCGCCATGATCACATTCACCAGGCGATTCATCATCATGTTGATGACTTAGAGCGTCGGATCGGTGAATTAGCTGAGTCTGATCGGCGTGCTGCAGAGAGACCTCTTCTTGATGGTGGTGAGGTTATGGAGCGCTTAGGGGTAGGTCCTGGCCCTGAGGTTGGGAAAGCATTAAAATTTTTGTTGGAATTGCGGCGGTCTCAGCCTGATCTTGATCGTGAGGGTACTGAAGCATCTCTTGATAATTGGTGGCGTGATTACCAGAGCTGATCTGTGTAGGTATCTGTTCCAACGATCGTTGGGATGAATGGGGCTACTAGCACGACAGATGCAAGTCCTGATTCGTTAATTTGGTCCGCGTAATCCTTGAAGAGACTCCAAATAGTGCGCGGATCTTCTTCAAGGAAGAACATTTGCATGTGTCGTTCATCGTTTCCTGTAGGGGACCCGAGGTCCATGGGTGCGTTTCCGTCAATGTCATCATTTCGAGGAATAGGTTTCCAGTTAACGCATGAGGCGACGGGGGAACCATCGGAGAGAAGTGATGGGAGGACGGTCGTGGAAAGGAACTCGTTGAGGTCTTCTTCGCTGGTGTTTTCGGCTCTGTCAAGGAATACATTTGCGAGTCCTTTATAGGGGTGGTCAAAGGCGAGCTCTATGGGGACATAGTTTTCGTCTCGGTAATGTGCCCAGGGGGTGTTAAACATGACTGTGTGTGCGTGTTGTCGTTCGGGGAATCCGCGATCGTTGGCGTATAGGTCCCAGACTTGTTCTGCTGCCCATTTGAAGTGTTCGTCATGTTTACCTTCTAAAATCCAGTAGGTAGCTAAATATGAGCCTTTGTCTACTGGTGATGTTACGGTGCTGTCTTCAGGAAATCGGAGGTCTTTGAGTTCTCGTGTTGCTACCCAGCGTTTGCCTGCGAAGAGCCATGGGCCGATAAGGCATCCGGCGTAGAAATGGTCGCGTTCGTACCATCGGTTATATGCGACCTCATGTCCTTTGTTTGGGTCTACGAGGGTGTAGAGCATGCTTCCTGTTCGTACTGGGTAGTCGTTCATTGGGTTGTGCCTTCCTTTGGTTCTTCTTATGGTGTAGCAGATTTTTGGTTCATGTGCCGTTAAAGTCAGGGCTGCGCTTTTCTACGAAGGCGGTGATTCCTTCTTGGTAATCGTTACTTTCGTAGCATTTCCGTATTGCGTTTTGAATTTCAGTGTTGGTTGCGTGACCGTTGATAGCGGCGAGGCTGACTTTCGCCGCTGTGAGTGACTGGGGGGCGAGTTGGCTGATTTGTGCTGTTAGGTCATCAATTACGGTGGGAAGTGCTGAGCTTGTGGTGACATGGTGGATGAGTCCGATGCGGTGTGCTTCTTGGGCGTCTATGGTTGACGCTGTGAGGAGAAGGAAGCGGGCGTGTGCGTCTCCAACGGTTTTTGCCAGTGATTCAACAGCTGGGTGGGGGAAAGCAATGCCTAGCTTTGCTGGGGGTGCAGCAAAAGTGGCGGTGTCGCTTGCGTAGCGAAGGTCGCATGCCAGAGAGATAGCTAACCCGCCTCCGCGGCAAGGTCCGTTAATCATGGCCACAGTTGGGACTGGACTCTTTTCGATTGATTCGTGGGCGTCGGCTTCAGCGTCATCGTAAGCATGTGCGTTGTCAGGGGTGCGTAGCGTTTCGAATTCAGAGATGTCTGAACCGGCTCCGAATGCGTCATCTCCAGCGCCACGGACCACAATTACCTTCGCCCCCGATGCAATTAAGGAATCAATTGCGGATGGCACCTTTTTGTACATTGATAGGTTCATGGCGTTGCGCAGTTTGGGGTTTGAGATGGTTAAGGTGCCGATGTCGTTTGTTGTTGAGGTGAGGATGTCACCTGTTGCTTCATTGGTCATTGCGCCTCGGAACTAATGTGTTTATCCGATGATACTTACCCGTGTCCCAAGCGTCACATGTTCAGCGAAGATAGCCATATCGTCATTGCGCATTCGTATACACCCGTTTGAGACGGCGGAACCTATGAGATCAGGTTCATCTGTTCCATGAATTGCTAGTGCTGGGCGCCTGCCATCGAAATCGGAGAGGGCTTCTGAATGTTTATTCAGTCCGAATAGTCGTTGACCGTAAAGCGACGGGAGTTTCGTTTCGGAGGTAGAGCGCTCCCAGATAGCGTCAATAATTGCTTCGAGTGCTGGAGTCGGCGTGTTTGGTGCACCTATTGCGACCGGTGCTTCGGCGATAAGGTCCGCTCCGACGTATAGGGCTGCTTTGCGTTCGGAGAGATCAACGATGATGAGATTTTCTGATTCTGCGATGGTGATATCTTCTTTGACTAGCCAGCCCGACGTATTATTTGGGGTAACTGGGAGGATGACTTCTACGAATTCTTCTGTTTCGCGTCCCGTTGTTTCGAGGATTCGGGTTCCTTCAAAAGGGCCGGGGTTTGAGATGATGTTTGTGGTGGCCGATGATTGGTCCGGGCTGTAGAAGACTTGGGTTATTTTTTTGTCTGAGTTTATTGCGGCATGTCCTGGCACGCCCCTATTTACTGGTTAGGTTATTCTTCAAGAATTCCACGACTAATTAAATCGTCAATGGACTCATCGTCCATTTGAAGAACTTCTTGTGCGATCTCTCTGGTATGACCTGCAAGGTCAGGTGATGGGAAAGTAATCGGACCACCCATGTGCTCACTCATCCAAGCCGGACCCTCAAGTTTCATGTACCCAACTCCGGGCTGATCAATATCTAACGTCCACCCACGCGCGTCAAGATGAGGGTCTTCAAGCATCTCCATTCCAATTATCATCGGCCCACACGGAACACCAACAGACTGCAGCAGATCAAACACTTCTCTACGTGAATGCTGCTGAACCCATTTTGCGACATGTTCATTCAGTTTCTCCGCGTTCGCAACCCGTCCTTCGACAGTGGTCAGTTTCTCATCCATCGCCCATTCAGGAGACCCCACGGCATTTGCGAACGAATCCCACTGCTCATCGTTCTCAATAGATATGACTACCCATTGTTCCTCTCCAGTGCATCGGAAAGGTCCACGAGGCGCTCGTTGTTCATGTCGATTACCGACTGGGCCAGTCGAACCAGAGGTTAGGCTTTCTTTGAGTAATTGTTCAGCGATCATATTCACGACAACTTCAACCTGAGCGACCTCAGTATGGGAAGCTCCACCTCTCGCATCGCGACCAATTAACGCTGAAATGCCCGCTAATGCACATAAGCGCCCAGCAGCATGATCAGGGAAAATCGTGCCATTCGTGGCAGGGGCATCGTCGTCGTCATAGTCCCATAAATGCAACAGTCCACCATAGGTTTGGGTTGTTGGACCGTATCCAGTCCAATGGCTATTTGGGCCGCGTGAACCTACAAGCTGGCTGCTTATCATCACAATGTTCGGATTGCACTTCTGGAGATCCTCATACCCCAAACCTAAAGATTCCATCACTCCTGTTGCGCTATTCTCCACGAGGACATCCGATTCGGCAACCAACTGGTGAATGATCCCTAAACCCTCTGCTGTTTTGACATTGCATCCAAAGCTGCGTTTGCTGCGTGAGGATGAAGCAAATGATGGCGACGTCTCACTTAATGCAACGAGGCGAATAAAATCAGGGTAGGTTCGCGTCTCCACCTTGATGACATCAGCCCCGTATTCTGCCAGCAAGCGTGATGTTTCTACACCTACACCACCTATTCCAAAATCAAGCACGCGAATCCCTGATAATGGGAGTGGAGCCTCACCGTCAGGGGAATTGGATATAAGACGGTCACCGTCAAAGCTGAAACCATTATGCTCACCCAATCCGGGAGCGCGACGATCAAAGCCATGGCGCACATTGTCTAGTTCAAAGAACCCGGAAGCGATACTACCTTCAACACTTTCTCCTATCTCGGTATCAATAAAGGTGCCACGTGCGCTCAAATGCGGGTCGGAGAGAACTTCTTCGGGTTTCAGAAGAGGTGTAACGACGATTCCCCGATTTTGCCCTTCCACACAAATATCTAACATATTCTTGTCAGAAAAGAATTCACTGTAGGCAGGGTTCAAAACGTCAGCGTTCATGATCCTGTTCCCAACTTGTGACCAGTACTCAAGGTCACCAAATGCTTCGGGTTTCCCCATCCAATCCCACAACGATTCCCACTGCCGAGGGCTGAGAATAACCATCCGTACCCAGCCGTCACTGCATTGGAAAATGGGGTACATGAATCCGCCGCCTTGGCGTACTTCGTTGTAGGGATGGCCGGCAGCTTTCAGAACAGACGCGTTCGAATACGACCAATCTGTGGTCGCTCCTGCGGCTGTCATTATCGCCAAATCCACATGTTGTCCTGACCCTGTTCGCATCTTTTGATATACCGCAAGCACGGTCGCGACCGCGGCAGAAATTGAAGCGACATCCGTCGCCATCGGCGTCGGCGGAAGCAAAGGATCTTTGGTAGAAATGCCTGCTTTAAACATCATCCCGCTCATAGCCTCAAGCACATCGTCATTGGCAATTAGGTCAGCGTACGGACCGGTATAACCGAAAGGAGTAATGGACGTAACCACAAGCTCCGGCATATTCCCTATCACAGTATTAACCATCACTTTGCCCAATGGTGAGCCATCTTCTAGCCAGACGTCAGCGTCAGAAAGCAAAGAAAGGAGCTTTTCTGAACCAGAATCTGTATTGAAGTCAATACTAATTCCCGATTTATTTGCGTTTCTCCAAAGGAAACCCAAACTGGCACCGTTCGGTCCGAATGGGGCAGCCTTTCGAAGCGATGACCCGTTGATTGGTTCAACCAGTACCACATTCGCACCTAGGTCAGCCAGTAATCGACCACATAGCTCTCCGCGATTATTTGTTGTATCAACAACCCGTAATCCTTCAAGTGGCTTCTCCACTTGTCACCTCCGCTTATCGCACCCGATGCAAGTGTGTCAGATTTTGTGCGTTGCGAAAAACTGGAATCTTTGAAATGTATTATCCTTAGGCGTTCACGTCAACGACGACTCGACCACGTATTTGACCTTTCAGGATTTTCTCAGCTATATCAATAGAGTCTTTAAGGCCGACAACTTCTGTTATCTGCTCTAACTTGCTTGCATCTAAGTCTGTCGCCATCCTATCCCACGCCATTTTCCTTCGAGCGAACGGAACATGAACGGAGTTAACGCCAGCAAGCGTCACTCCTCGAAGAATAAAGGGCATCACCGAAGTCGGTAAATCAGGCCCTTGAGCGAGTCCGCAGGCTGCAACGCAACCATTGGCATTGGTTTGGGCAATAGCATTGGCGAGTGTGTGGCTTCCCACAGCGTCAATGACACCGCCCCAGACGGTTTTCTGTAAAGGACGAGGGTTCTCTTCACCTAATTCTGCGCGATCAATAACCTCAGACGCCCCGAGACTCTTTAAGTACTCCGATTCGTCAAGACGACCAGTAGATGCGGTAACCTCAAAACCTAACTTGGCTAGAATCGCCACAGCCGTGCTTCCAACGCCGCCAGATGCTCCTGTGACGAGTACAGGTCCGTTCTCAGGAGTAATACCATGTTCTTCTAATGCAAGAACACAAAGCATCGCCGTGTATCCTGCTGTTCCAATTGCGGCAGCCTGTTTCGTATCGAAAGCATCAGGGATGGGAACAAGCCAGTCCGATTGTAAACGAGCCTTTTGGCCTAAACCACCCCAATGCATTTCGCCAACATCCCAACCATTCAACACAACCTTGTCGCCAGGACTGTAATCAGAACTATCACTAGCAGAAACAGTTCCAGCCAAGTCGATACCAGGAATCATCGGGTAATTACGCACGACACCAGGTTTCCCCATGATCGCAAGGCCATCCTTATAATTGATTGTTGAGTATTCAACATCAATTGCTACGTTGTGATCAGGTAAATCGGCTTCATCAATCTCAGAAACACTTGCCGTTACTTTCTTTTCTTCATCTTGAGTTAAATAAATTGCTTTAAACATGTTTGAAAGCCTAGAGGATGAATCTTCCGTAGCGTGAGTACCAACAAAAAAAATTGAAGGATTATTCAATTCCCTCAGAAATATCATCTATTTTTGAGGCAGGTTCAAGATAAATAATTTTAGCCAACGGCTCAGTTTCACGTATTCGAGCTTCCACAGAGTTCACAGCGTCGCTAACATTCATAGAGATATCAGACCTGAATTCAATTTTTGCGGCAACGAGAAGCGTCTCAGGACCGAGATACTCAGACCGAAGATCCACTAAATGAAGGACTTCAGGTGACCCTGTAATCGCAGTTGCTATTGCTTCTGATTGTTCCGGCAACGCTCCTTCACCTATAAGCAGGCTTTTAGTTTCAATCGCTAACACAATCGCAATAATGCCAAGAAGCACACCGATAGATAATGTTCCCACACCATCCCACACAGCATTACCAGTAATCTTTGCTAACAAAACGCAAATAAAGGCGAAGGCAAGCCCCATTAATGCTCCAAAATCTTCGAGCAGTACAACGGGAAGTTCAGGTATGCGAGAACGTTTAATAAAACTACCCCATGAATGATTTCCTTTGTAGTGACGAGATTCACCGACGGCGGTTTTGAACGCATACGCTTCCAGCGCCATGGCGAACAGCAGAATTCCCAATGCCCACCAAAGTGAATCAATATCATGAGGGTGACGAACTTTATGTACGCCCTCATAGAGCGCATACATGGATCCCAAAGAGAAAAGAACAAGAGAAACAACAAAAGCCCAAAAAAAACGTTCACGACCAAATCCAAACTGCCGTTCGGCAGAGGGAAGCTTCATTGAACGTTTACGACCCAATAGGAGCAAAGCCTGATTACTCGTATCAGCGAAACTATGAATGGATTCTGCCAGCATCGCTGATGAACTGGTTATAAAAAAGCCAAATAATTTTGCAACAGCGATACAAAAGTTAGCGATAAACGCTGTCACAATCGTTTTCGCTCCACCAGTAGCTGCCATAGTGACCCTCCGCTATTCCTTTCTTACAGTAAAGTACCGAACCCTAGTCTATTAGGCTAATGTTCGACACATGCCCACCATATTCAAAACACCCCAAGAACTTCTCAAAGCCTCCGGAACTAACCTTGGGGCAACAGATTGGGTTGAAATAACACAGAAACGTATCAACTTATTCGCAGAAGCAACAGGCGACCATCAATGGATACACACAGACCCGGAGAAAGCAAAAAACGGACCCTTCGGCACCACGATAGCGCACGGGTATCTCACGCTGTCATTGACAAACATGTTTCTCCCAGACCTCCTGCAAGTAACTGAGATATCAATGGGCATTAATTATGGCGTGAACAAAATACGGTTTCCCCATCCAGTTCCAGTTGATTCTCAAATACGAGCCCATGGAACAATAATAGAAGTGGATGAAATAAACGGAGGCGTCCAAGCCATCGTCCAACTCACAATCGAAATTGATGGAGTAGAGAAACCAGCATGCATTGTTGAAAGCATCAGCAGGTTCCTTAATTAATAGAGTCGGCGCATCCGCTCATTCCCGATACGCTTTAAATATGGCGAAGCGAAAGATAAAGAACCCGAAAATACCGCCATCTTTACCCCCTGTGCAACAAGGATTCCTTAGTCCCAAAAGAGGTGTTCCAAGCGCAATAGCTCGACCTCCCTACGCACTCTCCGGAGACCCCGGACCTTCTATTCTTCCCTTGGTTCGAACCCAAGATGAGATCACGTCTATGCGTAAAGCAGGAGCTATTGCTGCAGAAGTCCTCCTTCATGTCGGAGAAAAAGTAATTCCAGGAATTACCACCGACAAACTTGACCAAATAGCTCACGACGAAATTGTCCGACTGGGTGCATACCCAAGCCCACTCAATTACCGGGGCTTCCAAAAATCAATCTGCACATCAGTGAACGAAGTCGTCTGCCACGGCATTCCAGACAGCAGACAGTTACAAGACGGAGACATCATCAATATCGATGTCACCGTGTATTTTGAGGGTGTGCACGGAGACACATCAGTTACCTTTTTCGTAGGTGAAGTCGATGACCATAGCAAACACCTCGTCATAACAACGCGCGAAGCACTATACAAAGGTATGGATACTGTCAGGAACGGTTCACGTGTATGTGACATTGGAAAAGCGATAGAGAAACATGCCCACTCGAACCAATTGAGTGTCGTTCGGGAATTTATTGGACACGGCGTAGGGCCCGAGTTCCACAGCGCTCTCGCCATTCCTCACTACTATGATCGTCGAGCAACAACGGAACTAACGACTGGAATGAGCTTCACTATTGAACCCATGCTAAATCTCGGCGGACATACGTTGCACATGTGGGACGACACATGGACAGTAGTGACAACCGACGGAAGACGATCCGCACAATTTGAACATACAATGATCGTTACAGATGACGGATTTGAGATAATGACGAAAACCTCATCGGGCACAATCCCAGCAGAATACTTTACAAACTGAAAGCTCTAGCCACACAGTTTGCCAAACCATAAAATAGAAAGAGAACATAGAGTCATGACTGATAAAAAAACACGTGTCATCCTTATCAGGCACGGGGAATCTAACGTAACTGTTCAACGAATTCTAGGTGGAGAAAAAAGTTGCACAGGACTAAGCGAACTTGGCCAGCGGCAGGCAGCCGCTCTTCGAGACAGATTAGAAAAAGAAGAAGCGAGAATTGATTACCTTTATGCAAGTACCATGCCACGCGCAATGGAAACTGCCGAAACCATCCGACCTGCCTTAAACTTAGACCAACTACATCTAGATTCAGAGTTGGTTGAGCACAGACCCGGTGAAGCAGATGGAAAACCATACGAAGAATTAGAAACCCTTTTCGGGGAAAGTGACTACCACGGAAGACCCCACAGCGAGTTCGCCCCCGGGGCTGAAAGTCTCTCTGGATTCCATTACCGTGTCTCATCGGCACTAGAAAAAGTAATTGCTCAACACGTCGGACAAAAGATCATGATCGTCTGTCATGGAGGAGTAATCGACGTTGCGATTCGTCAACTCCTTGATTTACCCCGACGAGGGCAGTTCGACCTTTGGACCCTCAATACGTCATTAACCGAATTTCTTGTAGATGACACAGGAACTACCAGAGGGCGATGGACCTTAATCCGCTACAACGACCACGCCCACATCGCAGGACTTCCCTTTGCTACCAACACTCACGAATAGTAACTATCAAATTAAGCAATCACGTACACTAAAAACGTGCTGACTACCGAGGACATAGCATCATTCCAAAGAGATGGAGCAATCCTTATTCAAAATGCTCTTGACCAGAAATGGCTTGACTTACTAGCACGGGGTATGGATCGCAATAAGAGAAGCAGAGGCCCATGGGCTTGCGACTATACGAAACCTGGTGAATCAGGCGAATTCTGGGACGATTACTGCAATTGGCAACGTATTAGCGAATATAAATTCGTTCTATTAAATTCTCCGCTTGCTTCAATAGCGAAGCAAATTATGCAATCTCAAAAAATAAAGCTTTTCCATGAACATGTCCTGGTAAAAGAAGCTCAAACCACAGAAGAGACTCCATGGCATCACGACCAGCCTTATTACTGCGTAGACGGTAACCAACTCGTATCAACATGGGTTCCCCTTGACCCAATCAGTAAAGAATCAGCAATGAAATTCCTTGCAGGTTCACACTTAGGCCCCTTATATGCCCCTAAACGGTTCCATGATAATGAATCATATGACTATGAGGGGTTTGCCGATCTGCCAGAAATCTCTGAGACAGACTCAGGTGATGCAATCAGGTCATGGGAAATGAACCCAGGGGATGTCATCGTATTCCATATGAGAACCCTTCATGCCGCCGGTGGAAGCGCCACTCGACGCCGGGCCTTTGCAGCACGGTGGTTAGGAGATGATGCCGTATATGCTGCTCGCCCTGGACCAACGTCACCACCATTTCCTGGATTAGAGCATGAACTGTCTCCTGGGCAACCAATGGATCATGAGTTATTCCCAGAAGTTGAAACGAGTTTCTAGAATGTCATGAAATGTCCACCGTTGACATCGAGACTTGTACCAGTGCAGGCAATTGATAAATCAGATGCAAAGAAAACGACTGAACCACATATTTGTTCAGAATCCGGAATAAAGCCCAACGCAATTTCGTTCGCAACGTTGTCATATTCCTCTTGATACGTTGTGTTGTGCTGATCGGCAAGGCTTTGCAAATACCACTGAACAGAATCCCCAAAAATAAAACCCGGACAAATGGCATTGACACGAACACCATCCGGTCCGACTTCTTTCGCCATTGTTCTCGTCATTGACGTCATCGCTGATTTAGCAGCGGCGTACGCACCAAACATTGGTTTATTATTCCGTATCGACATTGTTGCGACGTTAATAATTGAACCTTTCCCTTGCTGACGCATAGAGGGGAGCACAGCACGACTCATTTTTAACGCTGAAGTGCAATTTATTTCAAAACTTGAATACCACGACTCAAGATCCATCTCCTCCAATGTCGCAAATGGTGGTTGGGCAAAAGCATTATTAACTAGAACGTCGACTCTTCCAAAGGTATCAAGTGTAGACGCGACCAAGTCATCTATTTGAGTCAAGTCCGTGACATCTGTGGTAACCGCTAACGCTTCCCCTCCTAAAGACTCTACTTCTGCTGCGACGCTTTCAACTTTCGAAAGTGTTCGGGCGGCGAGAACCACGCGAGCTCCTTCACGAGCACAAGCAAGAGCTGCGTCACGTCCCATACCGGGACCAATTCCTGAAATAATAGCCACGCGCCCATCCAACAAAGTCAAAGCCCCTCCTAATCGATGGATACTGGTCTGTAGTCTAGCAGATTGATTACCCTTGATAAGGGGGTAAACCTTCCATCGTTCTCAACAGGTTAATTCGTTCAGCAAGCGGAGGATGGGTATTAAACATGTCATTGAAGCGCTTCCCTTTATGCCCCTTTACATGATCGTCAGGTGATTCGATCCATAAATGACTCGTGGCATGCGATGTTTTTTTCACTATGGTCACGTCACGATCCAGTTTCTCTAGCGCCATCCGAATGCCAGAAGGATTTCTAGTCAATTCCACCGCCGTAGCATCAGCTAACTCCTCACGACTTCTACTGACCGCAGCTTTCAGCAGGGCAGCAGCCATAGGAGCGAGAATGGTGACAAAAACCACAGCGATCAGCATAATAATTGCTTGTGGCCCTCCACCATTTTGGTCCCTATTCCTTCGACCTCCAGTCAAGCTACCCCAGAATGCTATTCTCCAGAACATGTCACAAAGAATTGCGACTGCGCCAGCAGTTGCAGTAGCTACCGTCATTACACGAATATCGTAGTTTCGGATATGGGCCATTTCATGGGCAATCACGCCTTGAAGCTCATTACGATCCATCTTCTCCAAAAGTCCTGTAGTCGCTGCAACAGCAGCATTCTCGGGGTCCTTCCCGGTCGCAAATGCATTCGGAGCAGGGTCATTCACAATATAGACGTCAGGTTTAGGAAGCCCAGAAGATAAAGCCATCTCCTCAACAAGGTTATGAAGCTGAGCATACTTATCAGGGTCAGCTGGAATAGCGCCTGTGGCTTTTAAAGCTATTTTTGAGGATTGCTTATATTGGAAATAAGTCAAAATCCCAGAAAAGATCAATGCAAAGATCGCAAACCCAAAGAATCCTGTGAGTGCAAGACCTAAAACAAAGGAAACGAGGAAAACAAGAAAAAAACTAGCGCAAAGCAGTAACCGTGTCGTGCGTTTATTTTTCTTTTGGAGTTCTCGAAAGTCTGTAGTCATACATTCACATTATGCCCGAAGTAGGCTAAGTTGCTGTGGTGGAACAAAAGAAGATAATAATAGATACCGATCCCGGCCATGATGACGCTATAGCGATATTGCTAGCGCTAGCATCCCCTGAACTTGATGTCATAGGAGTAACATGCGTGGCTGGTAATGTCCCCTTACACCTAACGGCACGGAATGCGCTATTGGTCTGCGAGTTAGCCGGTAGACCAGATGTAAAAGTTTTCTCAGGATGCGATCGACCGATGGTACGAAAACTTGTGACAGCTGAAGCGATACATGGAGAAACTGGTTTAGATGGACCCGAATGGAGCCCCCCTGAAGGCCAACTCCAAAACCAGCATGCAGTTGATTGGCTAGTTGAAACCCTCATGGTTGCTGAAGACAAGGAAATTACATTATGTCCTATTGGCCCACTGACAAACATAGCTATGGCTCTCGTTCGCGAACCTAAGATAGCAAGCAAAGTAGATCAGATCATAAGCATGGGCGGTGGCTATTTCGTCGGCGGGAATATAACACCAGCTGCCGAGTTCAATATATACGTTGACCCACATGCTGCTGATGTTGTCTACAGAAGTGGAATCCCCATAGTGGCGATGCCATTAGATGTCACTCACAAAGCATTAATGACGCAAGATTGGATACAAACACTAGAAGACCTAGGGACAGAAGTAGGCAAAAAATCATCCCAGTTGCTGTCGTTTTATAACAGATTTGATCTCGAACGATATGGAATGGCGGGAAGTCCAGTGCATGACCCTGCCACAATTGCCTATCTAATTGATCCGAGCCTGTATACCGGGAAGGAAGTATATGTAGAGGTCGAAACACGGAGTAGCTTAACAATGGGAATGACAGTCGTTGACTACTGGGGGGCAAGAAGAAAAGACCCTAATTGTCTTTGGGTCTCAGAAGTCAATGACGATGGTTTCTTCCAGCTGATGTATGAACGTCTAGCAACACTTTAGGTATTCATCGCTGCTGGCACGACTTGCAGAAAGTAGTTCCTCTGCCATCAATGATTACGCGTCGCAGTATTTCGCCACATTCGACACATGGCTCTCCATCCCTGCCATAGCAGGCGAGATAGTACTGGTTTTTGCCTTTCTTCCCTTCGGCATTGACATAATCTCGCAAAGTCGTTCCTCCATTCTCAACAGCCAAAGCAAGTACTTGACGGATACTCTCATGAAGGGCACCCGTTTGCGATTTCGTTAATTGCCGAACACCGGGGTAAATTCCAGCTTTAAAACATGCCTCGTCAGCATAAATATTGCCAATACCAGCAACGGGCCGTTGGCTAAGAAGCTGAGTTTTAATTTTCCTGTTACTTCTTTTCAGGGAAGCGTAAAATTGTTCAACTGTGAAATCGTCCGATAATGGTTCAGGCCCGAGACTACCAAGAGTTCCTTCATATAGGCCCGGCGAATAAATTCGAATTCGGCCAAACCGGCGAATGTCGCGGTAACCAAGAATAAGATTGCTATCGAACTTCCACCAAGCTCTCAGATACGGATCTGAAAGGTTGGTGACTGGAAGCAACTGACCTGTCATGCCTAGATGAACAACCATTTCAGTTGCATTGTCGAGGTGAAACAAAAGGTACTTACCCCGCCTGGAAATTGCTTCAAAACCTAGGCCCACCACCTCTCTTGCTGGAGTGAACTTGCCAGATGGGTGACTGCTAGCCTCGGTAACATAATAACCTGTAACTAAAGGTTCAAGTTGACGACGAATAGATTCAACTTCGGGTAATTCGGGCATGGCTACAAAGTAGCAATTATTTAGCCACTTGCGTTATTGCCTTTCCAGTCCAACCAAAAATTTTCATAGCTGGAGCATCAGCACGTATCCTACCCGCATTAAACCTTTGGATAACTTGGTTAACGCCATCGATACATTTATCAACATAAGGACACCACTCGCAAAGAGGCCCTGTCTTAGTCTTAAAAGACCCTGTAGTGCAAGAGGATTGTATTTCTTTCCAAGTTTGGTGCAACTCATTGACAGGTTCCTGCATAAGTTTGGTTGTAACGACACGTTCGTAATCCTTATTCGTTCTACTTCCTATAAACACGAGGCGAACCTTTTCAATATGCTCATCGTTTTCTTCTTGAAGAGCAGCAGCGTACAAAAGAACTTGTTTCATCTTCTCGTCTTCATCTCGAGCCGTTTTTGGTGCCTTCCCGGATTTGAAATCGCTTACGATCAAGTTGTCCTCTTCACGGTGAACTAAGTCAATGATTCCACGGAAAGGAACATCACCTAATTGAACCTGAACATCAAGTTCAGTTGATTCGACATCAACCATTTCAGGTTGATATTTTTCAATTTCCCACACGCCATTAAATGCTGACATGCAATCATGTTTAAATTCTGTCTTCTCCTGATCATCCAATTCTAATGCAATGAAATTAGGGTCATTATCAGTCTCAGGCCATAACGCCGAAGCTATCAATTTCGCTTTCTCTTTTGTTCTTGACTGTGGTTGTTCTTGAAAAAGGTGCTCAAGAACTGCATGTGCAAAGGTTCCTAGCAAGGCGGCTCTTCCTGGAGGGTCAGGCAGTCGATCAATGTAACGGAATTTCCACCTTTGAGGGCATTGCGAGAAAGTCGAAGCGCTTGAAGGAGACAAGGCTGACGGAAGTGTGTGATTATCGGCCATTAGCATTTTCTATCAGACTGTTAAGACACAAAGTGTGACTCTGTGATTTATTACACATTAACGCTTTCCCAAACAGCATTTCATACCCTCTTCGCTAGGTTAAACTAACGGAAAGACGCAAGGAATCTATGTACGCAGCAATTAACTCAGACGGGTACAACATCGTGCTCCTTCTTCATTTGTTCACAGTCATGGTAGGGACAGGGTCTACATTCATGATTCAATTCATCAACGCAAAAGATAGTGAGATACTTGTAAACAATCCAGCGCAGCGAATAATTGGCTTTCTGGTAGCACCATCGTTATTTCTTGGCGGTGTATTTGGTGGAGCACTTGTTGGACTATCTGATGACGTATATGATTTCTCACAATTATGGTTAACGATAGCTGGAGTAGTTTGGCTGACAGCATGCGGGTCAGCAACGTTACTTTTCAGACCACCATTCCTTACTTTCCCTGATCCATCGCACTACCAGCGACCGCTCACTGGGATACTTCATCTGTCACTTGCCGTAATGCTCATAGTGATGGTTTGGAAGCCAGGGTTTTAAACATCCAATGCTTCACGGTCAAACAGAGCACTTTCTTTAAGAACAAATTCTTTTCGCTTAGAAACGTCAGAACCCATCAGAGTCTCAAACATTCGCATCGCTTCCCTTGCCTGCTTAGCATCATCCATCGTCAATCGCTTGAGTATACGCGTCTCAGGGTTCAGCGTTGTCTCTGCTAATTCGTCAACATCCATTTCTCCTAAACCTTTGAACCGCACCCATTTATCAAGAGGTATTTTCTTTTTTCCCGAAATGGAATCCCGTTCCGTATCTGAAAATGCAAAAAGGGTTTCACCTCTCCATTTGGATGAGTAAAGCGGCGGTAAAGCAGCAAAAACTCGCCCATCCTCAAGAAGCGGTTTCATATAATGAAAAATTAAAGTTAGAAGTAAACATCTAATGTGGCTGCCGTCAACATCTGCGTCACAAAGGATGATAATTCGCCCATACCGTGCATCATCAATATTGAAGTCTTTCCCACTTCCTGCCCCAATAGCGGTAATTAATGCTTGCGCTTCAGCGTTATCAATGACTTGTTTCATGGTAGCTTTTCCTGCATTGACAACTTTTCCTCGTAACGGCAGAATCGCCATGTACTCAGCATCGCGACCTGCTTTTGCCGGCCCAGCAGCCGAATCCCCTTCCACAATTAAAAGTTCGCTATCTTCACCATGGGTTCTACAGTCAGCTAGCTTGTCGGGCATTCCAGTGCTACCCAAATTAGCTGCCTTACGTTTTGCATCAAGAACTTCCTTTGAAGCAACACGATTTAAAATTGCATTAACAATCTTTTCTCTAACGGCGTTGATATGAGTTTTCTTTCCTGCTCCATCAAACCAATCAGAAAGACTCTGCTTCGTAATCTCGTAGACGATGCTTTGGACGGCAGGCGTGCCGAGTTCTTGTTTCGTCTGGCCGCGAAATTGAGGTTCAGGAAAAGTGACTTTAAGACCTACAATAAGCCCCTCTTGGACATCTTCTTTCGAAGCTCGATCATTGCCCGATTTCACTAATTTGCTGAGCTTTTTCGTGCCGGGCAGGAGAGAATCATTGATTGCTCTCGTCATAGCTCGTTCTAAACCGGCCAGATGCGTCCCCCCATCGGGAGTAGGAATAGTATTTACGAAAGAGACAACACCCGTCTCGTAACCTTCAACCCAGCGTAAAGCAACTTCTACAGTGCATTCCCGTTCAACGATAGTCATTTTCCCATCCACGGGAACCTTTTCTTCGAATGTGTCAATTCCACTAATTTTAATGATTTCTGTAACGGGGTTGCTTGCGCTTAAAGAGTCGACCAAGTCGGACAATCCGCCCCTACTGATGTATTCAAACGGATCATTCTTTTGACCGGTTCTTTTATCCTCCACCCGAACCTTAAGACCGGGAACGATGAAACAGGTCCTGGCTACGCGTTGGCAAACAAGTTCAAAGTCAATTTCTGCATCAGGGTCAAAGACCTCAAGATCTGGCCAAAATCGGATCCGTGAACCCGTTTTTTTTGTTTTCTTTGGTTTCGTAAGCGTATGGCTTGCCCTAAATTTTCCATTGGCATTGAATTGACCTGCAACACGGTCCTGAAAGCAGAGCTTATGCGTGCTCCCGTTTCGGTCTACTTCAGCGATGAGCTTTGAAGACAAAGCGTTAACCACCGAAGCGCCTACACCATGGAGACCACCTGAAGAGGAATAAGCGCCCCCACCGAATTTACCGCCTGCATGCAACTCTGTGAGTACCACTTCAAGCGCAGACACATTGCGCTTTTTGTGTTTTCCTACTGGAATTCCTCGACCGTTATCCATGACCTCCATTGATCCATCTCGGTGAAGAATGACGTCAATTTTGTCGCAGAAACCAGCAGCTGCCTCATCAACTGCATTGTCAATCAATTCCCACAAAAGGTGTGTAAGTCCGTCACTTCCGGTTCCACCTATATACATGCCTGGTCGCTTACGGACGGCCTCTAGACCCTCTAATGTTTGAATCGCATCCGCATCGTATTTAACTTCGTTCGTATTCGTGGTAGCCATTATTGTCTACAGCCTCCTTGAACTATTGGTAAATTGATTCTCACCATCGGGGGAGCCCAACGTCAAGAATGCGTCGATCACTTTTGGAACTAACAAGATCACGTTTGGTAGGTTCAATTGGAAGATCCACAGGAACTGGATCCGCCTTCTTAGGATCATCGTCGGTAGCCATAACAGCAAGAAGTACATCTGGACCGACAATTCGAGCAAGCACTAAACTCTTTTCTTTAGTAAATCTAGTCACACGAATTCCTGTTCCTCCCCGGCCTTTCGAAGAAAGCTCCTCAAAAGGAGTGACCTTCGCTGATCCAGTATCTGTTACAGTCACTACCGCACCGTCTCCAATAGCTGCACCGGCGCCAATTATCTTTACGCCATCACGGATTTTCATGCCTAGAACACCTGCTGCATTTCGGCCTTGGACGCTGATATTGTCAACTGAAGTTCGAAGCGCCTGGGCATCAGAAGAAACAATCACGATATCGATTCCGTCGGGGGAGGTAAAAGCCGCAGCCAATTTATCATTAGGTTTGAGCTTTATGACTTGTTTGCCATTAGATGTTTCTTTGAGTTCCGATGGGGATATGCGCTTAGCGATCCCGTTGCTGGTCACTAACACAATATTCTCATCTCCTGGTGATACAACAGTCAGTATCTGCTCTCCCTTTCCTAATCCAAAAACTTTATTAGCAGTTGCACCTCGGCTTCTGCCTTTAATTTCCCCAAGCTCGGATGACCTCACAGAGAAGGCACGCCCCTCTGAAGTAATAGCGAACACCAAACTATGGGTTGACCCAAGAGTAGAAGCAGACAAAACATCATGCTGGCCCGGTGTCGATCTTCGGCTTCCTTCAATGGGTGCTCGACCCACACGACCAGAAGTTGATAACGTGATAAGGCATGGCTCATCAGGGGCATCCTCTACATCAATCAGAGGCACATCGTCGTGAACAGGAATATCCTTTAAATTAACGATTTCCGTGCGCCTATCAACCCCATATATTTCTACGATCTCTTCAAGCTCGCTAAGGACTATTGTTCGTTGTCGCTGCTCAGAATCAAGGATTTTTTTATATTCCTTTATACGAGCAGCTAATTCTTCACGCTCATCCAAAATCTTTTGCATCTCTAATGCGGTTAATCTTCGAAGCTGCATATCAAGTATGTGGGTTGCCTGAATTTCGGATAACTTGAGTTCCTTCCGGAGTGATCCCTTGGCGTCCTCAACGTCTTTAGACCCTTTAATAATGGCAACAACTTTATCAATATTCTCTAGAGCGACAATAAGCCCTTTAACAATATGGAGACGGTCCTGCGCCCGATCCAATCTAAATTGAGTCCTGCGGATTACAACTATTAACCTGTGATCGACATAATGCTTGCATAGGTCATAGATACCTAGAGTTTCAGGTATCCCATTGACAAGAACCACGTTGTTTATTCCAAACGTTTCTTCCAAGGGGGTTTGTCTATACAACTCAGATAGAACTGCTTCGGGATTGACGTTTGGCTTAAGTGTTATCAGAAGTTTCAGGCCTGATTTACGGTCAGATAAGTTCTTAGCATCAGCAATTCCAACTAACTTCTCTGCAACAACTAATTCATTAATTTTCTTTACAACCTTTTCAGGCCCAACCATGTAAGGAAGTTCAGTGACGACAATGCCCTGACGCGAGCGGGTAATTTTCTCAAATTCCACACGCGCCCTTATACGAAATGTGCCCCTACCAGTTTCGTAGGCTTCTTTTAAATCTTCATCCACGATAATTCCGCCAGAAGGGAAATCAGGCCCTGGAAGCACTTTGAGAAGTTCGGTCAATGTCGGCTTCGGGCGCCGCTTCTTCATTACGAGAGAAATTGCCTCAAAAACTTCACGTAAATTGTGGGTAGGCATATTAGTGGCCATACCGACAGCAATACCTGTTGTTCCATTCACTAATAAGTTTGGAAGCAACGCAGGCAAGTAAAGCGGTTCTGTACTCTCACCGTCATAAGTTGGTCGAAAATCAACAGTCTCTTCCTCAATTTCTCGAACCATCTCCATAGCAGCCTCGGTCAGGCGACATTCTGTGTAACGCGAAGCTGCTGGGGGGTCATCAAGACTTCCGAAATTCCCATGAGGGTCTACTAGAGTCACCATACGAGCAAAATCTTGCCCAAGCCGAACAAGAGCTTCGTATATAGCCATATCGCCATGTGGATGATATTTACCCATAGTGTCGCCGACAACTCGAGCACTTTTGCGATGGGGGTTTGTTGGTCGAAGCCCCATGCCAAGCATGGAATACAATATTCGTCGTTGGACCGGCTTTAAGCCATCACGCACATCTGGAATCGCACGGGCGGTGATTACAGATAAAGAATAGGCTAAAAATGATTCTGACATTTCGTCCGCAACTGGAACAGGGATAACTTCGCGAGCGAAATCCTTAGCAAATGAAAGTTTTTGTTGACGTGCCATTCCTGACCTCTCCAAACGTGTAAGCGAGCATAGAGTTCTGCTAGGACAATCTAAATGCCCTAGTCTTGAAAATAATCCAATACCGACTGATTGGCGTGGCAATCCAATATCTAGTTAAGTTCTCATAGGAATGAGGATGCGAGAGACTCATTTATCTGTTGTTTACGGCAGTCGGATTCCAATACGTTTCTTCCTTCTCGCCAAGAAGAAGAGCATTGACCAACTCCACACCTTGCATGAGTGAATGGTCCTGATTGGAAACTTCGTATTTCCACCCTCCGAATCGACCCCGCGAGAAGATATTTACATCTTCCAATCGAGGAATAAAATCTTTCAGAATTTCGTCTCGACCCAAGAATGGAGTTGGATAACCGAACGGCAAAAATCTACTCCAAGTACTCACCAAATTTGCATCATCGGGAAGAATCCCAGTTGAATATAGCCCATCAATAGTGTCACCGATAATGTGAGCGTGATCAACTTTTTTCATTGAAGACTCAGAAACCTCGCACATAAGTGACCATTGCTCCCCAGGTCGAGGGACATTCTCAGGAGAGTAGTTAGAAAATACTGTAGCCCTATAGAAAGGAACGTTATCTTCAGGAAAGTACATCCAGCATTTGGACCGAAGTTGTGCAGGAGTTACCCCTTCAATTCCTATTCCAATTACATGTGTACTTGACCATTTGAATTTTTCTAATTTATCTTTAGAAAAACTCTCTCCGATTTTGCCTCTCAGTTTCTTAATAAAAAGCGGTAAGGGAACTGTTGTTATCAACTTTTCATATCTAAACTGCTGTCCGTTTTCGCAAACTGCTATTTGTTCTATCGGCTCAATTTCACGAATCTCAGTATCAAGAATAATCTTATCTTTGGGTAGGCGACTGCCAAGAGCATTCCAAATGCTACCTGTCCCACCCTCTTTAGGAAAACGAAAAACTGCGTTAGGCCCCCAACTCTTAAGATCAGATTTATCTTTGATATTTTTAAGTACCTCATCTTTATCTATGGTTGCAACTCTTTCGCCTGTCCAATTCGCAGCTAATTCGCGGGTAGGGTAAGCCCACACTTTGTAGTTGTAAGGACGCATGAAAACATCTGCGATACCTTCCCCAAATGAATCAACGATCCATTCATCAAAATTCATACCTACTGTGGAAATTTTATTCTCGTTTATGCTCTCTAAACCCAGGAGGCACTTTTCAAGATCTGCTTGTGGAAGTCTCCACATATTACTTTGGAAAGGGTAAGGGATCCATTGGTTTCTCATCCAGATCCACGCTTCACGCTCATGCTCAAACCAATTCTCACCTAAAAGATCATCTAGCAGGTTATCGAAGTAGTTATAGTGCGAAAATAAAACATGTCCGCCCAAATCCCAAATAAAACCCTGATCATCCACTACCGAAGAAGCAAGCCCTCCCAAATTTTGTGCTTTCTCAACAAGAACCCAATCATTGTGCCCTAACTCATCCAACCGATGCGCAGCGCCCAACCCTGTCGGCCCGCCTCCGATGATCATGTACTCAGTGCTTTTCATGAAAACACTCTAGAGATCTTTATTAGCTCTAACAAGGCACGACTACCTTTGCGGACAGCCTTAAGATCAGATAACGAAGAATCACCAGACGCCCTCTCACTGAAGACCACAGGACATTCAGCGACATCATAATTCATGAGAGATAAGGCTCCAGATAATGCGATATTCGGAGCAAAGGTCTCTGAAGGGATGCGCTCAAGTATTACCATGAGAACTTCTGAACGAATAAGCCGGAAAGGAATATTTACGTCTCGTAGGTGGCAACGAAATAGAACCCTTGTTACTAATCTTGCAATTACAGTTATCGCATGCCTTATCCTCGTCTGGAAGCGGTTTTCCCGCCAAGCGATAACTGCATCTTTTCCCTGCCGACCAGTCCACAATAGAGAAAATTGATGTGGGCTAATTTCGTTATCACTGTCAGCCTGAAAAACCCATTCAGCGATACTGACAGCCTTTCTGTAGCCAAGCAATATTGAGGGTCCATGTCCCTCATTATCTTTTCTGATGAGCTTAATGTCTTGATTGTCTCCATACGACTCAACGACTGAGACAGTCGAATCTGATGATCCGTCATCAATAATAAGAATCTCATAACTCAAATTCAATGAATTCAAAACTGTAACCCACTCGTCTATGCATTCACCTATGAGGGATTCCTCATTGAATACGGGGACGACAACAGCTACATTTTTTTGTATGTTTGACATAACTATCTTGAAGCAGGGCGTTTAGCTACCGAACAGCATCCGGGTTGGCAGACCCAAGGCTCCCCGAAGACAACTAAAGGAGTCTGACCAGTTAGCTTTTCCTCAATAAGTTGGCAAAGCCCTGATACAAAATCAGGGTGAACACCCACAGTGGGGGTTCGAGTAACTTTCATCCCTAACGCAAGCGCATGATCCATAGCTTCTGTATCCAAGTCGAACATCACTTCCATATGATCAGACACAAAACCTATCGGAGTAATAATTACCGATTTCACACCTTGTAAGGTCAGAGAATCAAGGTGATCGACAATATCTGGTTCAAGCCACGGAACCGATGGTGGACCGCTCCGACTCTGAAATACGAGATCCCACTGCATATCAGGGGCCACAGCGTCCACTAACCGAGAAGCGAATTCTGTTAATTGCCATTGGTAAGGGTTCGTTTCCATCCAAGCTACCGGAACAGAATGGGCAGTAAAAGCTAGGCGAGTTTCCTGAAGAGTGCTGCTATCAATGCCGGAAAAACTACTCTTTAAACGCTGAACCATAGCCTCAAAGAAGCCAGGATGGTTCCAAAAAGGACGAACTTTATCAATAAAGAGATCATCTGCACCTAAGTTTTTCACACCAAGATCGAGGTCTTCTTGATATTGCCTGCATCCGGAATATGAACCAAAAGCACTCGTCACTAATGCTAAAACCCTGCGTTTCCCGTCATCGTAAAGATTATGCAAAGCATCAGATATATACGGTTCCCAGTTCCTGTTCCCAAAATAGATTGGTAATTCAATATCGCGTGACCTAAGTTTCTTTTCTAATGCGGCAATGAGGTCTCTGTTCTGTTGATTTATGGGGCTGACACCACCGAATAAGCCGTATTGAGCCTGCACTTCCTCAAGTCTTTCTGCTGGGATATCTCTTCCATTAGCTACATTCCGAAGGAAAGGTTCAACATCTTCTGGAGCTTCAGGACCGCCAAAGGACGTCAAAAGGATGGAATCGAATTCAGTCATTTTCTCTTTTGACAATTAGGGCAATGCCAAATTGACCGTCCGGCAAGTTTTGATATGACAATTTCGTCTGGACAGCGACGGCAATCCAGCCCAGCTCTTTTGTACGCATACAAAGAATTATTTCGTTTTTTATTCTTCGACTGGATACTACCTTTATCCTCATCCTGAATCGTTACAATTCTGTTGAGCTTTTTCCCCCTTCGGAGAAGGTCAACAGTCCACTTCCACAGCTCTTCAGCCTGATGATCATCGATCATGTTGCACGGTGTCTCCGGATGGATTCCACAAAGAAAAAGAAGTTCAGCGCGGTAGACGTTTCCAATGCCTGCACATAGGCCTTGATCTAATAGGGCTGCTCCAACAGGTTTTTTAGATTCAGCAAGTCTCCGCTTGAACTTATTCATTCCACGTAATCCAACCCTCAGAGGATCTGGACCAAGTTTGTCAATCACGGTCTGAAGATCATCTTCTGTAACTAACGCGCAAGTCTGCGGCCCAGTTAAATGCCAAGCCGAATTTTGATGAACGAAGCGCAACCTAATGGTATCTCTCGGAGGATCATCGACGTTGACTTTCCTGAATTTACCAATCAGGCCAAGGTGAACATGCAAAATGATGCCATTCTCCCAATGGCAAAAGAGATGTTTCCCCCAAGCCTCAGACTTAATCATTTGAATACCATCAATTAGGGCAGCGCTTTCGGCAAATCTCCCTTGAGGAGACGTAGCTTCAACACTTTTGCTGACGAAATCTTTCCGTAAGTCAGCAGCTAATCGGTGGATCGTGTGTCCTTCAGGCACAAACCGAACGGTAGCGTCTAACGGCGGAAGTTGCTACAGAATTCCTAAACTTCGCACCTTTTAATAATGCTTTGATAGCATTTCATCGCTACCACAATCAGAACTCGTGCGGTAAGCTTACAGCGCCTAGGCATCGTATTCTGATACGAAGAGAGATTTTGTGAATTTACTAACCGCCGTATTCATTTGCTGCATAGTAGCGACTGGTTTCCTAGCGACATATCTAATTCAGAACCACTTCAGATTCGAAGAACGACTTATCTTCGGCATCATTTTGGGGGTAATGGAAATATCTCTCCTAGGGTTTCTTCTTTCATGGGCTTTTTCGGTAAGTCGAACAATTATTCTAAGCACGGCCGCAATTCTGTTAAGCGTAAATGCGCTTATGGCCTTTCGACGCCGAACAGTACTAATCGCAGACTATGAAAGCTTAATTATACGTTCCAAACGAAAATGGAATGATCCCAAAAGTCCGAAAGTAGCTATTATCCTGCTTGCAGCGAGTGGCCTTCTAACTTCAAGAATTATGCAGGTTGCATATAGTGGAACAGATAGCGGTGGTGTAGCAGTCTCACACCTCTCGGTTTATGGCGACTGGTCAGCTCATCTTTCCTATGCTGCATCGTTTGCGTACAGCGATAATTTCCCTCCCGAGCTGCCGACAGCTACGGGAGAGAACTTCTCCTACCACTTTGGTGTTGACTGGTTCTCTGCAATGTTCATTCCGTTAGGAAATAATATCTTCTCCGCCATGGAGATTTCTACTATTCTCCTTGCTTCGGCTCTTCCCCCAATTCTTTATTTTGGATATCAAAGATTCGTTTCAAATAACCGTGCAGCACTATTTGCGGTTCTCATATTCTTGTTATCAGGAGGTACAGCTGCGTTCTTTAGATTCTTAGTTGAGGATCTCCCTGACAAAGGGCCATCAGTACTTCTTAATCTGCCGAGAAGTTACGCATTTGACGGTTTTGATAGAAATTGGGTAGACAACGCTGTAACCGGATTTCTTTACCCCCAACGCCCTACTCTCATCGGTTTCTCCGCTGTGATTATCGTGATTGTTCTTCTCTGGGAAAACCGAAAAATGAAAACACCATCAATATATGTATCCGCTGGCGTTATCACAGGTTGCCTGCCAATTTTCCACATCTTTTCGTTTGGTGCCCTTCTGATGCTGTCCATATTTTGGGCAGTAACTAATTTGAAAAAATATTGGCTCTACTTCTTTACTCCGACGCTTTTACTAGGGATACCGGTTCTAATATGGCAATGGCCAGACCGCAGCGGAAGAGGATGGCATTTGCTATGGGTCTTAGGGAAGTCTTCTTGGAACCACAACATATTTGACTTTTTTTGGTTCTGGATACTCAATACGGGCCTATTCATTCCCATTGCTGTTCTCGGTATGATGCGTACATCGAAAGAAATTAAAAAGTTTGCTCTACCCATATTTGCGTTTCTGGTGATCCCAAATATCGCGATCTGGCACTTCTGGATAGGGAATAACGCAAAATATGTCATATTGTTTTTGTTATTAACAGCCCCTTTCGTTGGAGAACAAATAGAGGCACTCCTTAAGGGAAGAAGACTACGAAAAATGCTTTCAATAGTGCTTCTCATTACCTTACTTTTCACTGGAGCTCTGGACGTGTGGCGGGCTATGGATAAAACGACTGGACCCTACCCTGTGGAGTATTTGACTGGCTCGGATGTACTCGTCGGAGAATGGATTCTCAAAAACACACATAAGGAAGCCACATTCGCAACTGCAAATACCAACACGCACCCTGTACGTGTGCTTACTGGCAGGAGTGTGATCTCAGGATCACCGGGGCGTTTAAATGACCTAGGTGTCGATTGGAACTCAAGAGACCAAGACCTAAGATCCATATATCAATTGGAAGAAGAATTTAGTGCCTTGCTAACGAAATATAAGGTCACGCACCTCGTTCTTGGTCCATTAGAAAAACTTCATTACGGACTGATGGAGAACCATCATGATTTACTGGAAAAGGAACTAGTTCTTAAAGGCGCTCAATTAGTATACGATCAAGCAAATTATCAGGTATTTGATGTTCGGGAATTGCGATGACTACAGAACGCTTCAAGAGATCTATATCACCACTTAGCATCATCATAATCTTGGCAGTTATAGCTTTGATATTTCGACTGCTATTCCTATCTGAAAGACCATTCCATCATGATGAAAGCCTTGATGCATGGTTTTCACTCCGGTTTCTCGCTGGTGAATACAACGGGTACGACCCCGTTTATCATGGACCGCTGAGGTTCTATTTGACGGCAGCAATATTTTGGCTTTTCGGTATAACAGATCTGACAGCGCGACTTCTTGCAGCAATCGCAGGCTTCATGTTGATATTTGCCCCACTAATTTGGAGAAAACAAGTAGGGGTTGTCGGAGCCATAGGAGCCATGACACTAATCTCCATCAGTCCAACTATGGTTTACTTCTCTCGCTTCGGAAGAGAGGACTCGCTTTTTTTATTACTAACGACCATTTTCGTAATATTCATGATTGCTTTCTTAGAAAAACCTAAAGGGTGGCACCCTGCAGCACTCCTCATAACGCTTGTTCTCAGCATGGCGGTCAAAGAATCTGTTCTCCTCACTATTTTTCTCTTTAGCATCTTCATACTTCTCTACTCCCTGCAGGAAAGTCTCTCATCCATTAAAAAAGCAACAACAAGACAACCTTCGCTACTCGTCTCTCAACTCGTTTTAGCAATAGGCTTACTCTCCCTAACACTTATGCTGGCCTGGTTAGGTGAAGGTGGAGGAAAGGAGACCATAGTCAAACTGGCATGCTACGGCGGCTTTCTGCTTCTGCTCAACCTAGGAATTAGGATTGTGCCGACTTTACGGAAACAGCATCTACAAGCAATCTCGCTAATATGGTCGATAAGGGTAGTAAACATAAAACAATGGATTAGTTCACTCGCGGCAGCAAGCATCATATTCGTAGCCTTGTTCACCCAATTATTCACTAATTTTTCCGGACCAAATACTCAAAGTGCTCCCAATGGGGCATTGCGCAATGGGATCACTGCAGGATTTCGATATTGGTCAAATCAGCAAAGCACAGGGGCAAGAGGAGACTCGCGCTGGCACTATTATCTCTCCGTGCTGGTTGCATACGAATGGGTGATACTACTCGTTGCTTTATTCGGAGTATGGAAAATTATTCGAAAACCCACCCTCTTTAACCAAGCTATTCTGTGGTGGGCTACAGGGGGTATCATCGTATATTCGTGGGCAGCAGAACGAATGCCATGGCTGATCATCCATATCCTTTTGCCCACTATCATCATCGCAGGAATAGGTATCCAACATGTATGGGAGACAGTCTCCACTCGAAAGATCAAGAAACGACTTACCTACGTCATTACAATCTTGCTTCTGTTTTTCGTCACGTTTCAATCCGTGATTACAAACTTTGATGGACCCGGTGATCCGAACGAGCTTTTAGTCCAAGCAGGACAAGCAACTCCTGAAGTAACTACCTGGGCAGACCAACTCTACGATCTCAATAGGGTGTTCTATGCAGAAAAGGGTAGACACTTATCCGTTCAAATAGACAACGAAATTTATTGGCCCTACGGCTGGTATCTGCGCGACTTCCCAACATCCACATACGCCTCAATTGCTCCCAAAAATGTAACCTCACTGAAAACATCCCCTGATATTGTATTCCTGCCTCAATGGGACAGAGATCTCGCTGAAAACTTGTCAGGAGACTATACGGTATTGCCATACAATCATCGCTGGTGGTGGGTTCCACAATATGACGCAGGAATATCTAGTCTTGCAGACTCCCATACTTTATTGGGAAACTGGGCGCAGTGGATTTGGAGAAGGACACCTTGGCGCAATATCGAAGGAAAACCTGCCCAATGCCCAGCGGCTCTCAGCGGTAACGTTTACATAAAAGATTCAGTTTTAGAACTTGCAAAGCAGACAGATGTTTGGAACGAACCGCATCTCAATAAATCACGAAGTCTCAGAGATAGCTTCTGCCAATTCCCAAAGAATTGATTCATCGACACGGTAAATACTATTTAACTGCCCTCTAAAAACCTGACTGATACCAGGGTGCTCCCCTAAATGTGTTAATGCTTTAGAAGAGACAAAGCGTCGCTCCTGCACTCCCACGACAATATAGCTAACGTCGTAAGTGAGAAGAAAAGTTGTCATGTATTCATGACTCTCCAATGCATAAAATTTCTGAATCGCTAATTTTCGCTCACTGATCATGTCTTGGTAACCCATTCTCTGCTGGCGTTGATGTGATGACCAACCTAAAACCGTAGGGAGGCCCGTGTAAATCGAAATCCTGGAATTCCAGTCATAACTAAGTCCAGTCCATTCAACAATCGTTGGGCTTCCATGAACAGATGATCTGAACCAGTTGATGAGCTCTAAATCTTCACCTATCTGAATCAATGAAGGTTCTGCATTTTGCCCACTATCGTAGCGAGCAAACGAGGGTTGCGAAGATAGGTAACTCATGCCATTTAGTGTTTTTAAATCCTTTGAGAAGCGAGCATCAAGCCGAGGCCCAATAGATGAAACCGGGTATATGAGTGAGATAATCAAGATAATTACAAGGCTGGCTGGCCAAAAACCCGCAAAGGAAAATCGTTCAGGGTATGGTCGACGGACTTTTAATTCTCGAATATATTCCCAAATCAACTGAATTGATAAAGCAGATGACACAGCAAATAAAGCCCAGCATTGCAACCAAAATTTGAAAACAGTATTCATCCTCTCGACATCATTAGACACAACAAATATTTCCGGACCGGCCAAAATAGCGAATCCCACTGCCCAAAAGCAAAGAGCGCTAACTCTTCGAACAGATCTAGAACTCAGAAGTTCTAGTACTAGAAGGTGCACAGTTGACGACAATCCAAAGACAGATAACGCAAATGCCCACCCGACAATTAAACCAAAGGAAACAGAAACAACTGTATAAACGACAGAAGTAAAGAAATTTAAGCTAGTGGACTTACCACGAGGGAATCGGACACGAAAAGTCTTTGTTGCCTCCTCTTCTCTTCTCCTTCGATCGATTTCAACAAACATGAAGGTAGCGGCGATAAAGAGAAAAAGGCCCCAATGTGATAGGAAATCACTAAAGGGTGATACCCAACTTGTTCTCTGTAAACCTAAATCAAATGTTTGACGAGCCTGATCGTATGGAATTGCAAGGATCAAAAAACTTATAAAAGCAATAAGTAAATGCCGGATAAAAACTAACATGCGCAAACGCACCTCACCAGGAACGACGCAACTAACTCCAGCGATCAAAGTAACCAGAACGGAAATCACTGTGATCAACCCAAACCTTGACCCAAAACCGCTCAAGGCTATTGAAGAACCTATTACCAGCCAGAGAATAGATTCACTCTTTCGATTAACTAGACTCAATGAATCTACGTCCATGCGGTAACATGCACCACCTAACGAAAGTGCAACCAGAACGATTAGGCATAATGTCGGCGTATCCCAGGTATTCATCATTTTCGAGATTGCCATTATGAATCCAAGAGTTGAAGCAAGAACTATGGAATGAAGAAACCTGCCTTCGTAGCAAGAAAAAATATACGCTAAAGACAGACCCACAAGTAACATAAAAATCGACATTCCCATTAAATGCGGGTGCAGATCGCCAAAAATAAAAGTAAAGAAAGGGAATTCAGTAATATCGAAATTTCCACTATTAACACGAGTGGGACTCCACCAATCGTACGAAGGTAATGGCGTACCTTGAACCCATGCCATAAAACCACCAAAGAACTCAAAAAAATCACCCACCACAGGCCAGTGACTCAATATATTCCATTTGTCTATTTCTCTAAATTGTTGGTGGTAGCGACGAATGCCGTCAAAAGTACCCGCAATAGCAAAAATAAAAGCTGTTAATAGTCCTAATTTCACAGCAGCAAAACTGATGGTTGACTTAACAGAAGTCCTTTTCTTAGAAAACCCAACTATGTTCACGACAATAGTCATAACGCCTACAACAGCTAGAGAGACGTAAGTCGCTAATCCAAACTGAAATACAAATTCAGGCCGCAATCCTAAAGCAACCATTGGAACAGCGAGCAAAAACCATCCAAAATAGTAATAATTCATCACACCGCCTGCAAACCAAGGATCATAAGGTGGAAGAGCCTCGCTCCTCCCGACTGCAGTTAGATATGCCAACTCCATCGGCTTTTCTCCACCGCGAAATGCATCCCACAAATCAGGATTCAAGAATCTAAGCATCAAAACAGTAAAGAAAACCGAGGTGAACACAACTTCAACTGTTATCCATGTCCTCTTTTCGTGGATAAAGAAATCTTTGATGAGAGAACTACTCTTAAACACATGCCAAATAGATCCTATTAACAAAATTAGTAAAGAAACAATAGGAGCGAATCTTGAAAAATCAATGAAACCCCAGGAGACAAGAACCCATGTGACCGTGCCTGTTGCAAGGAATCCGAATACTTTACTCAACCCATAACCACGATCAGGTAACGACTGACAAAGTCGAAGAATAAGTGGCAAGGTAATTAGCGCAGATATCTGCAACCACAAAAACCACCACAACCATCCCAACGACCCCACAAAGAAATCAGATGAGAATCGCTCAGAAAAAGTTTCCCCGCTTTGCAAAGAACGATATTGCGATGGGTGAAGTAGCAACGCATTCGCGGCGCCTTCGCGCGGTGACAAATTTGGAGCGTTCGCTGACGCAAACGGATTTAAAATCTGACGAGCTTTCTCAATATCCCACTTGTCTGATTTTTCCCAAACCGTTACTGTCGGGTGATCATAAACAGAGAACGTTTCTTCCCCTCCCCATGATGGAAGATCAAAACCAAATAAAGAAGGCTTATTCTCAAATGAAGCAACGTTGATAAAACCTAACTGCCCACTAAACAATGACTCATAATAAGCAGTTGTAAATGGATACTCCGCAGGCATCCGAGGAATAGAGTCATACAACCTATTGCTAGATTCGATAATGTAATCCACCTCATCAAGTTGCGATAATAATAATTCTGGTTTTGATAAGCCAGTAATAGGGTCAACGGAAGAATCTGTGCGGAAAAGATCTAATTCAATAAACCTGTAGTCATTTCCCCCTCGAATGGTTGAGCGAACTGGAACAGTATCATCCCAAACTTGACGAGAAATTGTGGAGTTATCGGGAACGTTCTCAACCACCCACGCTGTAGCAATCAACCTCGGATTAGTTTTTTGGTAAACGCCATTAACAAAACCAATGCCCCAGAAAAGAACTACTCCGATCGTAAGTACGCAAAATAATAAAACGCAATTCCATGCAATCTTGTTGGGTTCATGAGCCCTTAACCGGCGAGATGCCCCAACCCACAATTTATGAATTCCAAACCCCCCAAAAACAATAAGGATCGGGTAAATGGGCAGGTAATACCGGTTCAAAGGATTGAATTGTTGCGTTACAAGCCCTCCTAAAGCTAGAAGAAACGAAACAGGTATCAATAAAGAAAAATCGTGTTCACGCAAGATTCTGCGACCAATAAAACCCATACCAACTAGAACGCAAATACTTGTGGCTGGCCCCATACCGGACCAGAACATTGATTTCAAAGGGGAAAACAGGGGAATCCGGTTAACCCATTGTATAACCCAAGGGAAGTCTCCACCTTCGTTCACGGCTCGTAAGTATTGAAGGTCAGCAAGAAAATTTGGATCAAGGCGCAAAAAACCGGAGAAAGCATACGGCTGAAAGAGCCGAAACGTACCGATTCCCGATAATCCAGATACTGAAACTAAAGAGATAAAAGAGATAAAGGGCATGAAAAGCCTCATCCGACCAACTCCTGCAAAAGTTCGCTTTGAAAATACTGCTAAAGCGAACGCAAAGACTGGTGAAATAAAAACAATAAATCCTGTGAATTTCGATGCAGCCGCAAGTCCACAAAAGAATCCAATGAGAAGCGCCCTATAAATCCCTTTCCGGTTACAAATAGATTTATTATCTGAAATTTTTGATGATTTCAAAAATAGCACTGACAACAAAACTGCTGCGGTACTAAAGAATGTCACCCATGGTTCAGATCCATGGAAATGACTATATTGAATATGGAGTGGGGAAAAAGTTAGAAGGGCTGCGGCGACTAAACCTGCAGGTCGAGAAAACAGAGCACGTCCCAACAAATAGGTAAGTAAAACAGTTCCAGTGTCAATTAAAGCAGCTAGTAATCTTCCAATATTTTGAACTTCATATCCGCTATTGAAGGTTTTGACTGTGTAGCTCTCTCCGGACGAAGATAATCGATCTTCCTGCAGATTAATACCCGCCCTGTCAACAATTGAGACAACCCAATTGGATAAGAAAAAATCTGCCTCAAGAAATTCAGCGACACCTTTCGTTGCAAACAAGGGAAGAGTGCCATACACCCACGTATCTCGATAACTATACGGGTTTAAATCTGACTTCTCAGAATTAAAGTAAGTTACTGGGTCCTCCCAATTAATATCTGAGGTTACGATGCTCCAGTAACGTTCATCAGGGTGTTGGTGGGTCCCTTCATCCCAATCTAAATTCCACACTCGTAAAATAAAGGCAACCAACAGCAGGATTACGAGCCCGATCCTTCTGAGGGATCTCCGCTTCTTCACTTTAAGTTGCATGGGATTAGCCATGACAAAGACTAGATCGTCATAGCGAAAGAAACGAAGTTAGTAGCGATTCAGGTTTGAGTACCCAATTCATAAATAAACTTCATAAAGAGAAGCGAAGGTATCTCATTAAGCAAAATGAGGCGGTATTATCATAATATGGCAGTTGATGAAACCCATGTTGGTGCTGATGCTTTAGAAGTTACCGAAGCGGCCCTATCTACAGTTATGGAAGTGCGGTCTGAGGAAGAGAACCCTGAATCTACAGCTCTCAGAGTAGCAATTACCGGAGCAAATGGTCCAGAATTCTCTTATGATCTCTCTTTTGAAGATATAGAAGAAGCTGCACCCGATGATCACATTTATCAGGTGAGCGAACTAACCATAGTTATTCCCAAAGTTGATCTTGAGAATTTATCCGGAGCAACTCTTGACCTTCCAAGCAATCCAATGCAAGGCGGGTTAGTAATACGAAACCCCAACCGCCCAAAGATGTTAGAAGGCGAAGATATCGAGCTGATCGGAACACCAGGGGAGAAACTACAACAACTGCTTGATACACACATAAATCCGTCCTTAGCCGCACATTCTGGTTACGCAGAATTAGTAAAGATGGATGGTACTAGCGCTCATATCCTTATGGGAGGCGGTTGCCAAGGCTGTGCTATGTCAGCTGCGACCCTCAGGCAAGGAATTGAAGTAATGATTGCTGAAGCGATACCCGAAATTACAGAGATCGTTGACGTCACTGATCATGAAGCAGGAGAAAATCCTTTTTTTGAGTGAGGTAGAATTAGAAATCAGATTCCAAAATCGTTTTTACAATCCCATCAGGGTCAAGTCCTAATTCAGATAGAAGGGTTTCGGGGTTTCCTTGATCAACGAAGGAGACAGGAACTCCTTTAGTGATTATTGTTGGCGTCGAACCTGTTGATTCACGCAAATGACTAGCTATTGAAGATCCTACACCCCCTTCAATGACTCCATCTTCAAGAGTCACAACCAGTGAATGCTTATGAGCAGCAGCTAACATTTCGGGATCTAGCGGCGCGACGACACGAACATCCCAAACGCTTACGCTATAGCCATCTTTCTTAAGTATCTCAGCTGCGTCTTGAGCTGATTCAAGCATCTTCCCAACAGAAAGAATGCATATGTCAACTCCTTCAGAGACGACGCGGGCGTTTAAGCCTGACCCTACTTCATTTTCAGGCACAGAAGGAGCAGGAGTTCGTGGATAACGAATCGCCACAGGTCCAGTGGTGATGTCTAAAGCATCAGAGAACATTTGCTGAAGTTCTTGGTAGGACGAAGGAGCGAACATTGTCATTCCAGGGACCTTGGTGAGTAGCATCATATCTAATAATCCATGATGTGATGCTCCATCCGGTCCAGTGATTCCAGCTCGGTCAATACAGAAGATTACAGGTTGCTCATGTAAGGCTACGTCAAAGTTGACCTGATCAAAGGCTCGATTCAAGAAGGTAGCGTAAACTGCAACTACTGGTCGTAATCCGCCCATAGCCATGCCTGCAGCAGCAGTAGTAGCGTGCTGTTCAGCGATGCCGACATCAAAGAAACGATCAGGGAACCGTTCTGAGAAGGGGAGTAGACCAGTACTATCAGGCATTGCAGCTGTGATCGCCACCAGTTCTGGGTGGGTCTCGGCCTCTTTAATGAGAATCTCAGTAAAAGCAGAGGTGTAACTGCCAGGTTTAGGCGTCCCTATGTCATGGAGCCTTTTGATTGGGTCATTTTCAGCCGGGCCGTATCCTCTACCTTTCTCAGTCAGAACATGAATTACAGTTGGGCCTTCAAAACCAGAAGCATTTCGAAGTGCCTTTTCAAGTGCTTCAACATTGTGCCCATCAAACGGCCCATTGTATCGAATCCCAAGATCCTCAAAGAAAGAAGTAGGATCCCAAATTTCCCTAACAGCTGCCTTTGCCGCATCAATTGCCCGCTCAACTGAAAGTCCGAGAACTTCCCGAGATGGTAACAAGCTTTTAACTTTCGATTCAATCTTTTCTTGTTGCTCAAGGTATTTCGGGTTGTTCCGCAACTTTTTGAGACTATCCGAAAGTAGAGAAACCGTTGGCGCATACGACCTGCCATTATCATTTAGGATAATGATCGCATTACTGCCAGAGTGACCAAGGTTATTTAGACCCTCAAATGCCATTCCGCCAGTCAAAGCTCCATCACCGATTACGGCTATAACTCTTCTGCCTTCTCCGATACTGCTTTCTTGAGCTGTTGCAATACCGAATGCGTAACTTAATGCAGTAGAAGCATGGCTGTTCTCGATCCAATCATGGTCAGATTCAGAGCGGCTGGGATAACCGGAGAGGCCTCCATCTTTTCGAAGAGTTTTAAAATCTCCTAACCTTCCTGTGAACATTTTGTGAACGTAAGCCTGATGGCCAGTATCCCAAAGGAGAATGTCGCGTGGAGAATCAAAGACACGGTGGAGTGCAATAGTAAGCTCTACTACGCCTAAGTTTGATCCTAAATGCCCACCATTTTCCTGCACTGTTTCGACAATAAACTCACGTATTTCGGAACTTAAGGAAGTCAACTGATCATATGACAATCGCCTTAAATCAGCTGGGCATGTGATCTGTTCAAGCATAGTAGTCCTCATTTGTAAACTACCAACATAATACCTCGTGAACACAGCTACATAGCTATGAAATTCGACACCTATAAATTACTTACCTTGGTATTCTCTTGAGAAATGGTTTTACTAACCCAAGAGTTCAACTTGACTCCAAGACAATAAGCGACCCCAAGCACAGCCGCCCCCCCGACGGCGTCAATCCAATAGTGGTTAGCGGTCACCAGAATCGCAAACAACGTCCAAATCGGATACGAAGCAATAGCGATACGACTGGTTCGGCTTTCTAAATGTCTTCTAATTGCAAGCCAACTCCATAGAGCCCATGCAAAATGCAAGCTAGGCATCGCGGCATATTGGTTTGAAAGGCTTTCCATTAGTCCAGAATCGAAACTCCATAGACCACCATATTCTGCCATTGTGTCAATAAACGGGCTATCAACGCACGCACCTACTTCTCTGCAGTTGCCTAATAGTCGCGGGGGCATTAAGGGGAACAAGGCAAAACCTACCAAGGCAAGCCCTGTTGTCAGTAGACCGATAGTCCTCCATTTCGTATATTCAACTGGTACTCGAACAAATAGAAAAATTAGCACACCAAGAGTCACAACAAAATGAAGAGTTCCGTAGAAGATATTCCAGAAGCGCAAAAACCAGACCCAACCGTCAAACCAGCTTTGTAATGATGGCTCAAAATAGAAGCCAAGAAATCGCTCAGTTTCGATCATGTAGTCTGCGTTACGATAGGCCGTATCAGAAGTTACCGATGCGGATCCAAATTGATTCCTAACCCACGAATAACACGTATAACAAATAGTTAATAGAAATAATTCACGTACCCATACCAATTTCTTAGATGAATAATTAACTTGAATTACATCATCACGCATCAGAAACCTAAACTAAGCCTCGCTCTGGGCAGCATCAAGGCTACTGCCCCCTTTCCGTCCACCGAAAATAAGGAGAGGGAAACCTATAAGACTTCCAAGAAGCGTCAAAGCATAGATCGATAATCCTAAAGCAAGTGCTTGTTCCGATGGGACGTTGATACCTGAGAGGAAAACAACAAGCGTTCCCTCTCTAACACCCAATCCCCCTATCCCTAGAGGTAATACTTGAATGATAAGAACAGCTGGGATGAAAGCCATCAACGCTGTTAAGCCAACCTGATCAATTCCCAATGCTTCCACTGCGCAACCAGCAGCCAGTAAGAGCATAAATTGATACGCAAAAGCGGAAAGGATAACTTCTCTAGCAGCTTTAGGGTGCTGTCGTAGGCGGTCAATTCCTAAATGAATAGCATTAGCGAAACGTAAAACACCTTTTCGATTCCGCAAACCTTGACCTATGCGGTCATTCCCCAGCATAAGCAAAACAAGCACTAAACCTATTAATGTTATGAATCCTATAATTAGCGGAATCCTTGTTGAGTTACCCAGTCCAGTTAATCCAGGATTAATTGCAAATCCAATAAACGTTATGACGGGTAAGACTAGCCAGCCGCTCAATCGTTCAAAGACAACTGATGTGAAACTTATAGGTCCATCATTCGTATCTTTTGTTAATCTACTTACCCTCACAACATCGCCGCCAACTGTAGTCGGGAGGAAATTTGAGACAAATTGCCCTGACATGTAATGACTAAAAAGCCGCCCAAGCGGCTGGCGAACTCCCAAAGCTATCAAAACTCTTTGCCAACGAACTGCTCCAAGGATAAACCCAGTCAACGTAAAGACGAAAGCCCCGATACTCCAAATGGCAGTTTCGCTGTTCCAGTCAGGTAACTCATCCCAGTCGAGATCATCCATTGACACAATCACTACAAGGAGCAAAGCAACACTTAACCCAATGCGGAGGGGGACAGTAACGTACTTGCTTTTCCACCATTTTGGCTTTTGAGTGGAAACGTCAGTAGTTGTTTCAAAGCTCATCTTAGGTTGACCTACTCCACTTGTTAGTCCGCTACAAACCATGCATTTGTGCAACCTTGATAGGTTATTGGCACAAAGACTACTTTTGCACGATGCCTTAGGTTAAAACCAAACTTAGATACTCGAAGCCTTGATTCTAGGGGATTTTCATGTCAAGCGATGTCTACTCGCTCCATAAAACGATTTCTAAACACGATTACTCGTGTGATTTGGCCCATAGCGATCTGAAGTTCTTCGGCATCTTTTTTTATCTCAAATGCACTTACTTGAAAAGTAAGTCTTCTTCCATCAACACGCGTTAGCAGAGCGCTAACCCTAACAGTTGCTCCAAGCCCTGTAGGATTCACATGGTCGACTCTTACCCGCATTCCAACAGTAGTCTCTTCATCAGAAATTTGATCAGAGACTGCGGCCATCGTTTGAGCCTCACACCATGCGATGACTCGCGGGGTTGCCAAAACCTCAACATCGCCAGATGTCAAGGCAGTTGCCAAATCATCTTTTGTAACGATGTAATCTGCTGCTGCAGGAATAGGTGCTTCCAATGCCATACATGTACCATACGCAAGTAAAGCGGTTGTTTGTCGGATAGGGCAATGACTTGTGAATGAAGTAATCTAATAGGTATGGGAAAAGACATGATAGATCAAGATTTAATTGAGAGTGCCATAGCTGAAGCCTTAAAGACAGGTGGCGAATTTGCTGAAATTTTTGTTGAAGATAAACGATCCTCTTCAGCATATTTTGATAATGGGAAAGTAGAAGAACTAACATCAGGAAGAGACCGAGGGGCAGGAATACGCGTCGTCGTAGGTGAAACTACTGGTTTCGCACATACGGCTGATCTAAGCACAAAAGGGCTCTTAGAAGCTGCTCGGTCAGCGGCTGCTGCAGCCCGAAGTGAAGGAGGAGCAGGTTCTGTCAACAGGTTGGCACCATCAAATGCTGCATCACCTAACCCGGTCCTGATCCTTCCCGAAACTGTGGAGAAGATAAAAAAAGTCGAACTGTTAAAGCGAGCTGATGAAGTAGCAAGAAGCCAAAGTGAATCAATCACTCAAGTCTCTGCCAGGTATGGCGACTCAAGGCGACGCATATTGGTAGCAAACAGTGAAGGCATCTATGCGTCAGATGATCAAGTCAGAACGCTATTCTCAGTTGCGTGCGTTGCGACAGGAGACGCAGGAATGCAAACGGGGCGAGAATCTACAGGCCGACCGATAGGTTTTGAACTTTTTGAAGAATATGACATAGAAGAGCTAGCGCAAAGGGCAGCACAAAGAGCTATAACGAAATTAAATGCAAAACCTGCACCCAGTGGGACAATGCCAGTTGTCATAGGAAGTGGTGGCGGCGGCGTTCTCTTCCATGAAGCATGTGGCCATGGCTTAGAAGCAGATTTAGTTAAAAAGCAAGCATCAGTTTTTGCTGACCGAAAAGGTGAGAAAGTCGCAAGTGAGCTCGTAACTCTAATCGACGACGGCACAATGCCAAAAGAATGGGGAGCATTCGCTATCGATGATGAAGGGCACCCAGCCCAGAAAAATACGTTGATAGAAGATGGGATTTTAATGGACTATATGTGGGACGGATTACGATCACGCTCGCAAGGTCGGAAAAGTAGCGGAAACGGCAGAAGACAAAGTTACATGGTGCTCCCAATGGTTCGCATGACTAACACATACATAGCCAATGGCGAGACCGCTCCAGAGGACATTATTGCTGATACGAAGCATGGTGTTTATGTTGCTCACCTTGGAGGAGGGCAAGTCAACACGGCAACCGGCGACTTCGTTTTCGGAATGACTGAAGCGTACCTTATAGAAAATGGAGAAATTACTGCTCCAATACGAGAGGGAAACTTGATAGGTAATGGACCAGAAGTCCTTAACCAGATAGATGCTTTAGGGAATGATTTCGAAATGGGTTCCCCTGGTACCTGTGGCAAAGATGGCCAGGGAGTACCAGTCGGAGATGGAACGCCGACATTGAGAGTTCAAAGTTTAACAGTCGGCGGAACGGCAGCGTAAATATGGAAAATGAATTACTTGCAATAGCAGACGAGATCATTACTCTTGCATCTTCGAATGAAGAAATAGAAGTCATTGTTGTTCATGATCAAGAGACTGACATAAGGGTCTACAAAGGGGAATTAGAATCTTTCACTGCCTCAGAATCTCAAGGAGTAGGCATAAGAGTCGTGCAAGATGGACGCCAGGGGATGGCCTACGCTGGATCGTTAGATATGGAGATCCTAAACGAAACTCTCTTGGAAGCAAGGGATAACGCAACGTTTGGAACTTTTGATTCGATGCTACAAATCGCTGAACCAGATGATGTTGAACCAGTCAATCTGAATCTCTATGACTCAGCGCTAAAGGAATTTGCCACCGAAGACAAAATAGCTCTCGCTAAAGAACTTGAAGAGTTCATAATAAAATCAGATCAGAGAATAGTGGGTGTGGAATCATCAGAATATGTGGACTCCATTTCGGCAAGTGCAATAGTTACATCAAGTGGCATTCGCCGATCAAGCTATGAAGGGGGTTGCTACGTCGCCGCTTCATCACTTGCATCCGATGGAAAAGATATGCAAACTGGTTTCGGTTATTCTGTTGGCCGTGACCCAAAAAAACTTGAAATAGAAAAGGCAGGATCCCTGGCATCCGAAAGAGCAACTCGTATGCTCGGCGCTCAGAAAGCATCATCTGGTCGCAAAACAGTGGTGCTGGACCCATATGTAACAGCCCAATTTCTGGGGATAATAGGTTCGACTTTTAGTGGAGAATCACTTCTCAAAGGGCGTTCACTCTTTGCTGATAGGGAGAATGAGAAGATAGCCGCTGAAATTTTAACATTAATCGATGACCCAACGGATCCCGACGCGTTTACTGCTACAGAAGTAGATGGAGAGGGTCTTGCAAGCAGGCGAAACGTGCTTATAGATCAGGGTATTCTTAACACGTTCCTGCATAACTCCTATACCGCCAGATCTATGGGAACCCATTCAACTGGGTCGGCTGTTCGCAGTTATAACTCATCTCCTAGTGTCGGGGCACAAGCACTGTCACTTGTTCCTGGAACTAAATCACAGGAAGAGCTCATCGGAGCAATTGATAATGGAATCCTAATACAAGGAGTATCCGGACTTCATTCAGGAGTTAATCCAGTGAGCGGAGATTTTTCTGCCGGAGCCGAAGGGTTGCTTATCAAAAACGGGCAACTAGCTGAGCCAGTTAGAGAAATAACAATTGCATCAACACTTCAGCGGATGCTTCTTGAAGTACTCGATATCGGAAATGATCTTGAAAGGTTACCAATGCGTGCATCAGGAGTTAGCCTCGTTGTTGCTGATGTCACAGTTTCTGGAGTCTGATAACATTTAAGATCCCAACCCATCTAGGATCCTAAGATGAGGAGACTGATGAAACGGGCACTTAGGTGAAAGGGAATACTCTCAAGAGACTCATTTCAGTAATTACTTTGATTGCATCTTTTCTTCTTATTGCTGACCCAGCATTCGGATCAATACAGGTATTGCCAAAAGAATCGCTATCAGTATCGAAAGCTATCATTTTCGGAATCGTAGAGGGATTCACCGAATTTCTTCCTGTAAGTTCAACAGGGCACTTGCTGGCGACTAAGGAATTCCTAAACGTAGGCAAAACCGAACTCTCAGAAGAAGCTATTGACAGCTACATCATTAGCATCCAGATAGGGGCCATTTTTGCAGTTGCGTTTCTTTACCGTCAGCGTTTAGGGCAAATGCTCTTAGGGCTCTTTGGGAAAAGCACCGAAGGCAAGCAGTTACTAGTAACCCTAGCAACCGCCTTTATACCAACAGCATTAATCGGGTTTGCTGCAGCTGATTTTGTAAAAGAGGAATTGTATAGCCTTTGGCCCGTAGCCACAGCATGGGTAATAGGTGGGCTAGTTATTCTTTTAGCTGAAAGGAGAAATATTCTTAACCGTCCTGGTGGAAGGTTGGAAGATTTGACACCACAAAAGGCTTTTTTAATAGGTCTTGCCCAGGCCCTTGCACTATGGCCTGGAGTAAGTAGAAGCCTTGTGACTATTCTCGCAGCAGTTCTCGTTGGATTATCGTTGAAAGCAGCGGTGGAGTTCAGCTTCATTCTTGGTTTTCTAACGTTAACCGCTGCAACTGCTTATGAATTAGGAACCGATGGTCAGCAAGTAATTGATAGCTTCGGGTATGCCACTCCTTTAATTGGTTTATGCGTAGCTTTCGTTGCAGCTTTAATCTCTGTTCAGTTTATGGTGGACTGGTTGGAGAAAAGAAGCTTTGCCATCTTTGGCTATTACAGGTTAGCCATAGGAGTTGCAGCAGCACTCTTAATCTCAACCGGTATTATTAGTCAGATTTAATTGAGCTATTCGAGGTACTATCACTTGTACTTTTGTCTTTCGAGTTAGAATTTTTAGAGTCTGAACTCTTAGATGCAGTATCCGGTGATGTCGATTTGGACGAAGATTTAGATCGATTATCATTTTTGTAAAATCCAGAGCCTTTAAAAGAAATCCCAGGAGCTGAAAATATTTTCTTGACTACTCCGTTGCATATTTCTTGAGGGCACTTTGATAGAGGTTCTTCTGAGAAAGATTGGAAAATCTCAAACGTATGCTCGCATGTATCGCATCGATAATCGTACGTTGGCATTCTTAAACTCCGTTATTCTTCGGTAAAATCGCTCTAGTTTCTCAAAGAAGAACTCTACAGGAAGAATCTACTAATCAATTGCTTGTTCATTGCCACTTAGCAATCGCTGGATATTCCCACGATGTCTTGATAAGACAACTAGGGAAGCCCCTAGAGAAACAAAAAACTCTTTAAGAGAACCTGATGAACTAATTAACACTCCAATCGGGAAGACGCCCATGAGTACTATCGATCCGATAGAAGCTCTTCGAGAAAATTTCATTATTGGAAGCCAAAGCAAAATAGCTATGACTGCAACCAGAGGGTACAGGGCGATTCCGACTCCTCCGATGGTTGCGACACCCTTACCACCAGAAAACTTTCTTGTAGCTGGAAAAATATGACCTAGCATTGCGCTAACCCCAGCTAATAAGCCCAAAAATCTTCCATCGATGAAATAACAAATAAGCGCCGGGGTAAATCCTTTGAGTAAATCTCCTGTGAGGACAAGGACACCTGCCTTTCTTCCTGCAACGCGATATACGTTAGAAGCTCCAGGGTTTCCAGAACCCTCTTCAGTCGGATCATGACCCAGTAAGCCAGCTACTAACTGTGCGGTAGGGAAAGTTCCAAAGATGTAGCTCACAGGAATTAGGAAGTACCACCACGTCACTTCTTCATGATAGTCCGCTCTTCGCCAAAGTAAGTGTCCTGCAAGGTGAAGGAGTTGTTAAGATGAAACGCATGATTTCATTAGAAGAGGCTCAGAGTTATGTGATAAAGAATGTGGATGCTCTGGAAGGCGAAAATGTACTTCTACTTGAGGGGAGAAATAAAGTTATAGCTGAACCCGTCGTCTCGTCAGAAAGTATTCCCCCTTTCGACAATACTGCCGTGGATGGCTACGCAGTAAAGGCAATTGATACCCAAGGAGCCACAGAAAATAGCCCAGTGTCACTAGAAATGCTTGAAACGATACCCGCAGGGAAGACTCCGACTTTCACAATTGATCAGGGAAAATGCTCAAAAATCATGACTGGCGCCCCCTTGCCTGATGGAGCTGATGCAGTAGTCATGGTTGAGTGGACTGAACAAAGTGACAATGGATTACATGTGACAATAAGAAAGGAAGTTTCAGAGGGGCAGCATATAAGGCAAAGTGGTGAAGACCTAGTGCCAGGCAATTTAGTGATACCAAAAGGGACAATACTCAACGCAGCTCATTTAGGGCTCCTTGCAAGTTTAGGTATCTACGAAATCTCAACGGTGAAGACACCGACTGTAGGTATATTCTCAACTGGTGACGAACTCATCGAAGGGAAACAGCCGCTAAAACCAGGACAGATAAGAGACTCGAACCGCTTTTCGTTGCTCGCACTTCTTGAAAGAGATGGCTTCCAAACAGTTGATTTTGGATTGATTCCAGATGATGAAGAAGCAATTGAAGAAACTATTAAGAAGGCAGAAACCTCTTGTGACGCACTTATCACGACGGGCGGCGTCAGCATGGGGGACTTTGACTATGTAAAAGTTGTCTTAAATCGCCTTGGGAGAATGCAATGGATGCAAGTAGCGATTAAACCCGCAAAACCCTTGGCTTTTGGCATAGTGGGTCAACTTCCCGTCTTCGGATTACCTGGGAATCCTGTTTCTTCAATGGTTTCCTATGAATTATTCGCTCGTCCAGCATTAAAAAAAATGTCAGGATACACCGAACCATACCGCCCTCTTTTCTTTGGGGTAGCAGCGCAGGACTTCAACAGAAAACCAGATGGGAAGACGCATTACTTCAGAGTCTTAGTTGACGTAACTCAAGAGACGCCACAGATACAATCGGCAGGGCATCAAGGATCACATCAACTGACAGGCATGGCCGGGGCGAACGCATTAGCGATCCTGCCAGATGGAATTGGCACTACTCAGGGTTCGAAACTCCAATTTCTTTTCCTAGATTGACCTCTACCGCTAATATGGGAACGTATGACACTTAAACTGATTGATACACATAACAGGGTTCATAAAGATCTTCGAATCTCAATTACTGATAGATGCAATTTCCGTTGCACATACTGTATGCCCGAAGAAGGCCTGGAATGGACTCCACGAGAGGAACTCCTTACTTTCGAGGAAATAGAGCGGCTAGCTGTCTTACTCGTCAACCGCTTCGGAATAGAGAGCATACGTCTAACTGGCGGAGAACCGACTGTACGCGCAAACCTTGTGGACTTAATTAATCGACTTGCACAACTTCCAGTTGATTTATCAATGACAACAAATGGGGTGACTCTCCCACTAATGGCTGGAAAGCTTAAAACTGCAGGTTTGGATAGAATCAACATTTCGCTTGACTCTCTTCAGCGCGATCGATTCAATAACCTAACAAGGCGCGACAACCTCAAGCAAGTAATCGAAGGGATAGATGCTGCAAAAACTGCAGGTTTCGATCCTGTGAAAATCAACATGGTCGTAATGAAGGGAATCAACGATGACGAAATACTTGATTTCGTAGATTACGGCAGAACTAAGAAAGTCACTGTCCGGTTTATCGAGTTTATGCCTTTAGATGCTGATGAAGAGTGGAGTAACGACCGTGTCATGTCGTTAGCGGATATTCTAGAAGTTATTTCTTCGCGTCATGAACTTATTCCACTTCAACGTGGTAACGCTCCTGCGGCTAGGTGGAAGTACGCAGATGGACTAGGAGAAGTAGGGGTTATAGCGACAGTCTCTGAAGCTTTCTGTGAATCCTGTGACAGGGTAAGGCTAACTGCCGATGGGAAATTTAGAAATTGCCTCTTTGCCTTAAAAGATTACGACATGCGTTACCTTCTGCGCAATGGCGCAACAGACGATGATATTGCAGATTTATTCCTCTCTGGTGTTCAAGAAAAATGGGCAGGTCACCAGATAGGTAAATCTGTTTTTATTCGCCCGAGCAAATCAATGTCTCAGATTGGCGGCTGAGGAATGACTGAAAAATTTTCGCATCTTGATGAAGCCGGTCAAGCAAGAATGGTTGACGTTGCATCAAAAGGTGAAACTGCACGAAGGGCAGTTGCCAAGGCGAAAGTAATAATGGGTCATAACACAATCAACAAATTATCCCATGGAGAAATACCAAAAGGTGATGTTTTCGCCGCTGCTCGAATAGCCGGCATCCAAGCGGCGAAAAAAACATCAGAACTAATACCCTTATGTCACCCCCTTTCAATTACTTCAGTCTCGGTGGATTTAGAGGAGTGCGGGGACCATGTGGCTATTGAGGCTGTAGTTTCTACCGTGGGAAAAACAGGAGTTGAAATGGAAGCCCTGACAGCGTGTTCGGTGGCCGCCCTAACGATCTATGACATGTGCAAAAGTGTAGATAAAGCAATAGTTATCTCCGACATTGCCCTCTGGAAGAAAACTGGCGGAAAAACTGGAACCTATACTCGAGAGTAGAAAGTATATTTCTGCTCAGACAAGATACATCTTCAGTAAATTCCCTGCATATCCACCATTTACCATTCAATTAGTGCAAAAATTTTAACGTACAGCTAGTTAGAGTTTGGTGGAGAAATGCTGTTAATTGCATTAGCTATTTTATGGTTAGGGGCCGGTGTTTATTGGCTACGAAACCGTATAACTGCTCCTTCATTTGCTCTTAGAAATACAACAAATCGGTTTCGCACGCCAAGACGTGCAAAAGCCGTCGTAGTCCCATTACATACTTCCCAACAATATTTGGGGAGCGGACTACAACCAGGACATTCGTTAGTTGAGCCACCGCTCGACGTAAGAGAAAAGGGGATAAATCCCATGGAACTGACAAGTGAACAAGCCCGTATTCGAAGAAGAAAAGTATTACTTGCTTTAGGAGGGACCGTCGTCTTTACGCTGCTATTAGCGGTAGTTGCAGGTGGAGGGTTCATAGCACTTCATTTCTTCGCTGATGCCTTACTTTTCCTATACGTATGGGCATTAGTTCAGTATCAACGCGAAATTGAACAAACGCGACGAGCGATACTTCAACCAAGTGGATCAGCGACGTTAGATTTCGCAGCGACAGGAACTGACAGGATCTGAGCCCCATAAAGTCCTTTTCGGTAATCTAAATTAATGGGGCTGTAGCTCAGCTGGCTAGAGCGCCTCGGTCGCATCGAGGAGGCCAGGGGTTCGACTCCCCTCAGCTCCACTCAAATAGCTTTGAGAGCTAGTTTGCCATTCCTAAGCTCAGACTATGCTGGGGAAGTGACTCAACTTTGGAAGCCATCAAAAGAAAGAATCGATAACACGCGATTAATGGATTTCGCTAACAAAGCTGAATCCCATTTCAATATCCAACTTCCAAACTATGATGCTATACACAACTGGAGCATCAGTTCGCCAGAAGACTTTTGGCGATACGCCGCCAATTATCTAGGTCTCGCTGACGTAACAGAAAACGCACTTGTTGTAGATAGTGCGAGATTAGTAGACAGCATTTTTTTTCCCAACGAAACAATTAACGTAGCGCAAAAATTACTCAAGAAAAATGATCACAGCGATGCATTGATCTGGAAAAGTGAGCTCGGTCAACTTGAAAAATTATCATGGGCTGAACTCAATAATCAAGTTTCATCTCTTCAGCAGGGATTCAGAGAACTTGGAATCAAAAGTGGTGACTGTATCGCAGCATGGCTTCCTAACAGACCAGAGGCAATTGCTATATTGATCGCCGCTGCAAGCCTAGGAGCCACCTTCACATCAACGTCACCTGACTTTGGTGTGCAAGGCCTACTTGACCGTTTCACGCAAGTAGAACCCAAATTACTCTTCGTTACTGACGGGTATTTCTATGGAGGAAAGTGGTTCTCACTGCAAGATAAAATTGATCACGTAGAGCACGGTCTTCCTTCTCTCAAGGAAACCATCGTCGTTCCCTACCCAAATAGCGACCAAAAGAAATCTAGAATACGCAACAAAAGCGAAAGAACCTCATGGCAAGAATTCACAGAAAAATATACACCCAAAGAAGTTGAATTCGAATCACACGGCTTTAACCACCCCTTGTATGTGCTTTATTCCTCAGGAACAACCGGAAAACCCAAGTGCATAGTTCATAGGTCGGGAGGAGTTCTTCTAAAACATTTAGCTGAACATGCGTTCCAATGCGACATAAAACCTGCAGATCGAGTCTTCTACTACACCACAACAGGATGGATGATGTGGAACTGGTTAGTATCCGCTCTTGGTTCCGAAGCAACGGTCATCCTTTATGATGGTTCACCATTTCACCCCACACCATCGACCTTATTCAATATGGTCGACGAGTTAGAAATAACACTTTTCGGGGTCTCTGCCAAATATATTGATGCTTGCGCTAATGCAGGTTTAGAACCCATTAGAACTCATAACCTTTCAACACTAAAAACAATATGTTCAACTGGATCAACCCTTATCCCCGAAAGTTTTGATTACGTATACGGTCAAATTAAACGAGATGTTCACCTCCAATCAATGTCCGGAGGAACCGATTTGTGCGGGTGCTTAGTAGCAGGAGACCCTACAGGCCCTGTGCACAAGGGAGAAATACAAAAGCCCGCTTTAGGAATGGATATAGAGATACTTGATGACAATGGGGCAAAAGTCCAGACTGAACAACAAGGGGAACTTGTATGCGCAAAACCCTTTCCGTCCATGCCGATTAAATTCTTAAACGATGTCACTGGTGATAAATACCAAGATGCATACTTCAAAAAATTTCCTGGTAAATGGCACCAAGGAGATTTTGCAGAATGGACTTCAACAAATGGAATCATTATTCATGGGCGCTCAGACGCAACGCTAAACCCCGGAGGTGTCAGGATAGGAACGGCAGAAATATATGCAGTCGTGGACATCATGCCACAGGTCGTTGAAAGTGCCGTAATCAGCCAACAGTGGAAAGGGGATAGTCGGGTCATTCTTTTTGTCGTACTAGTTCAGAAACAAGTATTAGATAACAAACTACAAACAGAGATTAGATCTGAACTTCGCAAGCAAGCCTCGCCAAGGCATGTTCCAGACCTTATATTATCGGTTCCGGATTTACCCAAAACCCGAAGTGGAAAGCTTTCTGAACTTGCAATCAAGGCAGTGGTGGAAGAACAACCAGTTCAAAATACTGAAGCACTGGCGAACCCAGAGGCACTAGAATACTTTAAAAATGTAAAAGGGCTTCAATGACTGAAAAAATGCGGAGCATGCTTTTTGCTCCTGGGAATAAATTAGACCTACTCAAAAAAATTTCTAGAGTTCAACCAGATGTAGCTGTCATTGATTTTGAAGACGCAGTACCAAATTCAGAAAAGGTCGTAGCCAGAGCGAATCTCATAAAATATACGCAAGATGCAATCAATCTAGATCTCACAATTTTTGTTCGTGTAAACCCAACATTGTCCGAGTACTTCGAAAATGATCTTCAATCGCTCCCTCCACAAGTAACTGGCATCATAATTCCCAAAGTAAGCAATGCCGAAGACGTAGAAAAAGCTGAGGAAGCCTTTGAACGGAACTCAGTGAATGCGAAAATGTTGGTTGGGATAGAGACAGTGAACGGACTCGTAGCGCTTAATGATATCTTCGCTAAAGAATCAGTAGTCGGAGCATATTTCGGAGCTGAGGATTACATCCATGACCTAGGCGGAGTGCGAACTCAGGGCAATAATGAAGTCCTCTACGCAAGAAGCCAGATGGGAATTAGTAGTCGCATATTTGGTGTGCCGGTAATTGACCAAATTGTTGCAGATTTTTCAGATAACGAAAGATTTATTAGGGAAGCCCAAGAAGCTAAATCACTCGGTTTCGCTGGGAAGCTTTGTATACACCCTTCACAAGTACCTCTATCAAACCAATCATTTTCACCAACGACAGAGGAAATCGTGAAGGCTATAGAACTTCTGAAGGTCTACGACCGTGCAGTTGAAGAAGGAACAGCCTCGGTTGTATTCGAAGGCCAAATGGTAGATGAAGCGCTAGCAAAGCAAGCAAGAAGCATCCTCGACCTTAAAGAATAATCAATCCTCTTTACCTCGAAAAAGAATTGCGAATATTATCAAACCAATTCCAATGGCCTCTCCAACAGATGCTTTTTGCTGAAGTGCGACGAAACCAACACATGCTGCTGTGGCAGGCAGTAATGACTGTAAAAAAGCAAACCTAGTCTTAGATATCCTTCTCAGAACAACCTGATCGATCCCATAAGGAATTACATTTCCCAAAATACCAGTTGATAGCGCAACTAAAATTAGCCAAGGTGAATGAACAGCCTTCCCTATTGAAGAAATTCCTATCGGAGCAATCATTAAACCTCCAATCAGCATCCCAACTCCCAATCCATCTAAGTGAGCACCAGACCGAGCGACTCTACTTCCCAATACGATATAAAGTCCCCATAAGCCACCAGCGGAGATCGCCAGAAGAACCCCCACGAGTGTGCCTTCAGCAGTCACCTGGGCAAGAAGAAAAACCCCCAAACTTGCGCTAAAAAGCGACGCGATATTTGCGCATGACCTATTGCCAATAGCAGCAATAGTAATCGGGCCTATAAACTCAATCGCCACAGCATTTCCCAATGGAAGATTATTAATAGCTAAATAGAAACAAAGATTCATGCAAGCCAAAACAATTCCAAATAACGATGTCCAAACTAAGTCGAGTTCTTGCCTCGAACGCTTCCAACTTTGCCTTAAAGCAATAATAAAAATTGCAGCCCCAATCACCCTTAAAGTGGCAACCAAACTCGTACCCACACGATCAAAAAGACTATAAGCAAGAGCTGCACCTAGATATTGAGAAATAGCACCGCAAACAAATAGAAATTCGGGTGAAGAAGAAGACGTAAAACCGTTAATAAGGTTCCTGTAGTGCTGAGAACTCATCCAGATAACGGTAGCCCAAACGACCCAAGCATCCCATTTACCGCTAACGTCGTTTCTATGAAAGAAATAGAAAGTCTCGAACAATTAAAAGAACACCAAGAAGAACTTGAAAATAGCCTAGGAAACTATGTGGCACCATTCTCGTTTGGTATTGGTCTTGCAAGAAAAAGCAGTAATGGAAATATATTGGATGTCTGGTACCCAGCGCCCCAGCTAGATTCTGATCCCTATACATGCGCCGTTCTAGCTCACGAAACTAAATGGGATGGAAAGACCAACTCATACGAACTCAATGAAGCGAGTCTTAAGAATATTCAAGCCTCACTTACATCAGCATTAAAGAAGATCTCCTACCAAGAGGAAACAATGCAGATTATGGACTACATAACGGATGCAACTCTCAAAAGGGAGTCTATAAACGGTGCATGGACAGTTGTCGTGACTTTCATTGCAGACCGATCAGATGACCCAATTAATGCCATAGACAGCTACCTTCGGTTACACCTTCTTTCTGCCAGGCTCGTTCAACCTAACACTATCAACCTTTCAGGAATCTTCGGAAAACTCGTAAACTGTGTTTGGACTAATCTGGGGCCATTTGAGGTAACAGACTTTAAGGCACAGAAACTTTCACTCATCGCAGACGGTAAAGAGATATTCGTGCACGGTGTTGATAAATTCCCGCGAATGACCGACTATGTCATCCCGTCGGGTGTCCGAATAGCCGACGCTAACAGAGTAAGGCTTGGTGCACATCTTTCAGATGGTACAACGATCATGCATGAAGGATTTTGTAATTTTAATGCTGGGACGCTAGGTGCGTCAATGGTCGAGGGTCGTATATCGGCAGGAGTGATAGTCGGGGATGGCTCAGACATTGGCGGAGGAGCCTCAATAATGGGAACTCTTTCAGGTGGCGGAACTGAAGTAATATCAATTGGTCAAAATTGCCTTCTTGGGGCTGAATCTGGAATTGGTATCTCTCTTGGAGATAATTGTGTTGTTGAAGCCGGCTTGTATGTAACTGCAGGAACGCTTGTGAGCGTGCCAGATGGTTCAACTGTGAAAGCTAAATTACTCTCAGGGAAAGATAATCTTCTTTTCAGGCGGAATTCAACAACTGGAGTAGTGGAGGTTCTTCTTCGTGGTGAGAACTCAAGTTGGCAAGGCCTCAACGAGGAACTTCATGACAATTAATAGTTACTAAAGTTATGGTCAGTCTCAAAGAGCTAGGGTGGGAAAATTATATAAACCGACTAAATTTAGCGACTATATCAAATGCTGTTGGAAGAGTCCGCCGCGTTGATAGAGGCGAGGTTGACGTACTTACTCCCAGCGGGGAAATCAGAGCATTCTCAGATAGTCGAAGAGCAAAGTCAATAACTGCCCCAGTTACAGGAGATTGGGTAAAAGTATTTACAGACCCTGAGCAAGGCTACGTTATAGATTCGGTACTTCCCAGGTACTCCCAAATTATTAGGCGAGATCCTGCTGAGATGGAACGACCACAAGTTCTAGCCACAAACGTAGATGTAGTTGCAATAGTTTTGTCTGCTGATCGGCCAATAAATATCGCCCGTATCGAGCGCCTCTTGATCCTTGCTGCGACTAGCGAAACAAAGGCAGTGCTGATACTAACGAAAGCAGATTATGGAATTCCGGAGGAGTGGGCAGAAATCGTAGACGAATTGCACAACGTGCAGCACCTCGAAACAAGTGCTTTCCTTGGGTCAGGAGAATCCGGAATACGTGATCTACTTGATCAGAACCAAACGCTGGTCTTGCTTGGTGAGTCAGGCGTGGGAAAATCTACACTCGTCAATTATCTTGCTGGACAAGAAATTCAAGAAACCAAAGAAGTTCGCCTCAAAGATAAAAAAGGTAGGCACACAACCACTGCCCGAGAAATGATTCTCATTCCATCAGGTGGGATAATTATTGACACTCCTGGAATACGAGGAGTTGGCTTGTGGGACTCAGAGGAGGGAATCGATACAGTCTTCCACTCAATATCCTCCGCTCGGCGGAATTGTCGATTTAAAGATTGCACTCATAAAACTGAACCACACTGTGCGGTGCAAGAAGCTGTCAGAGAAGGCCGAATTAACGATCAAAAACTTGAGCGTTATCAAAGACTTGTAGATGAGATTAGAGAACAAACTGAAATAAGGAATAGGCAAAACAGAAAGCCTCAATAGTAACCTAAACAGGAGAACACTAACAAGAGCTATTTATGGATTTCACCTATTCAAAAGAAGAAAGTCAATTTGTTGATGAAGTTCGTACGTGGTTAGGTGAACACATTGTTGGAGATTTTGTTTCCTTAAGAGGGAAAGGCCTGACAGGTCATGATGATGTTCCAGCAGAACTTCAAATTGAATGGGAAAAGGAATTAGCAAAGGGTGGCTGGCTAGGAATAGATTTCCCTAAATCTATTGGGGGAAGAGAATGTTCGCTCGTTGAACAAGTTCTATTTCACAAAACCTATGTCGAAGCGCGCGCACCTGGAAGGATACCCAATATGGGCGTTACCCTCTTGGGGCCTACTATCATGGCATTTGGAACAGAAGAACAACAGAGAAGGTTCATTCCGCCGATTCTTTCGGGAGAAGAACTCTGGTGTCAGGGCTACAGCGAACCTGATGCAGGTTCTGATCTGTCAAATGTGAATACAAAAGCCGAGCTGGACGGAGATGAGTGGGTTCTAAACGGACAGAAAGTTTGGACATCTTTGGCACAGTTTGCTGATTGGATTTTCGTTGTGGCACGAACAGGGAAAGGAACAAAAAAACACAAAGGGCTTAGCTATCTTCTCGTTCCCATGGAACAGGCCGGAGTTTCTATTCGCCCCATTATCCAATTAACAGGTGGAGCTGAATTTAACGAGACATTTTTTAATAATGCGAGGACAACCAAAGAAAATATCGTTGGCGAAGAAGGCGATGGTTGGAAAGTCGCCATGGGAACTTTGTCGTTCGAACGCGGAGCCTCAACGTTGGGACAACAAGTAAGCTTTCGCCAGGAGCTAGATGAGTTACTAACAGAGGCAAAATTTTCAGGTAAATGGGATGACCCGATAGTAAGACAGCAACTAGTGGATTCCTATATTGGACTTGAAGTCCTTCGTTATAACCAACTGAGAATGCTTACCGCACTGGCAGCGGATGGGGTACCTGGAGCTGAACAGAGCATCGGGAAATTGTATTGGGCTTCATGGCACCGACAGTTGGGTGAACTTTGGATGTTAATCAGAGGAACATCAGGGATGGTTGCTTCTAATGGACATACCGGCTTTGAAGGAAAAGATTACTCTCTAGACCGAGAACAAAGAACGTTTTTATATAGCCGAGCTCACACGATTTATGGCGGTAGCAATCAAATCCAAAGAAACATAATAGGGGAAAGGGTGCTTGGGTTACCGAAAGAGCCTAAGAGCAACTAGTCTCTGGAATCACTAACGAACCCCAAAACACTGCTGGTAAAGTAACATGGAGGGGAAATACGAGAGGAAACAAATGAGCGAAGCCTACATCATTGATGCAGTGAGAACACCCGTTGGCCGAAGAGGGGGCGGACTCTCCGAAGTGCACCCAGCGGACCTAGGGGCACACGCAATAAAGGGGCTCCTTAACAGAACAGGCTTAGACCCGCTCGCTGTCGATGATGTGATAATGGGCTGTCTTGATAATATGGGCCCACAGGCAGGGGATATTGCCAGAACTGCTTGGCTTGCGGCCGGGATGCCAGAGTCAGTTCCAGGTGTGACAGTTGATCGTCAATGTGGCTCAGGTCAACAAGCTGTGAGTTTCGCTGCCATGGGAGTTATGTCTGGGGTTCAAGATCTCGTTGTCGCAGGTGGAATACAGAACATGAGCCTAATCCCAATAGGGTCTGCCATGGATGTCATGGGTCATGAAAGTATTGGCCGACCTGAAATTGAAGACCCATTTACTACCTCGAGTGGCTGGGTGGACAGGTACGGAACACAAGAAGTCTCTCAATTTAGGGGAGCTGAACTAATCGCAAAAAAATGGGATCTTACCAGAGAACAATTAGAAGAGTTCGCTTTAGAATCGCATGAACGAGCTGCCCGAGCACAAGACGAAGGGCGATTTGATAACGAAATTCTTCCATTTGGCGAAATTCAAAGCGACGAAGGTGTCCGGCGGGGGACCACGCTAGAGAAGATGGCTCAACTATCAACGTTGGAAGAAGGGGGAGTCATAACAGCTGCCGTAGCTAGTCAGATTTCAGATGGAGCCGTAGCCCTTCTAATTGCTGGCGAACAAGCCGTAAAAGATCACGGACTTAAACCACGTGCCCGAATCCATCATATGAGCGCAAGGGGCGATGACCCTATTTATATGCTCACAGGGCCCATACCTGCGACAGAGTACGCATTTCAAAAGACCGGAATGAATCCAGACGATATTGATTTATTTGAGTGCAATGAAGCATTTGCGCCTGTGCCATTGGTTTGGATGCGAGAACATGATATACCTCACGAAAAAGTCAATGTTAACGGAGGAGCTATCGCTCTTGGACATCCATTAGGATGTACAGGCGGGCGATTAATGACCACGCTCTTAAATGAATTAGAAAGAACGGGCGGTCGCTATGGGTTGCAAACTATGTGTGAAGGTGGCGGTCAAGCAAACGTAACAATTATTGAGGCATTGTCGTAATTATTGATTTTTATAACTAGCCACTTCATCAATTAAACCCCATGTAAGTGCCTCAGAAAAAGTTATTTTCCTTCCGCTTATACCCAAGAAAGCAGTCTTTTGTGGTCCTATTCTTCGCGGCAAACTGACAGTCCCACCGGCACCAGGAATCAGACCCATAGAAACTTCCGGAAGGAAAATTTCCACAGATTCATCAGCGAGTACTCTGGCTGCAAATGCAGGAATCTCAATTCCTGCTCCAGCGCAAACTCCATGTAAATAAACCTCCATCTTTTCTGCTATTACATGAACAGAAAGTCCAGGATGTCGATACATGCGTGTCAAGTGACCGTCTGGAGAATATGGAACAAGGCCAAACTCAGCTAAATCACCTCCAGAGCAGAAAGAATTTCCAGAACCATGAAGTTCGACTTTTGTAATCGTTTCATCAATAGAAGCCACTTGAAGAATTTCAAATAGGTGGTCCCGCATACTAGAAGAGAAAGCATTGGAGCGATTGGGCCTATTTAGACAGATATCTAACCGTCTATCAAAACGTTCAGCTAATACATCAGGTTCTGAGTCGATTGATTGGTGGATATCACCTCGTTGTTCTAACCAATCTTTGAATTCAGAACCGTTTTGAAGCATCCCATAGGCGAACGATTCAAGGAGGAGGCCGCTAGAAACACTTTTATAGGATTTCTGACGTAAGAGTTGTGTCAGTACTAGTGATGCCTGAGGATTAGAATTGATCTTCACTTCAAGTTCCAGAATCGTTTCTGAAAGGTCATTAACAAATACAGGCATGTGACTAGTTTGAGAATCGGTTAATAAAATATCAAATGATGCAAGAAAATCTTCAGATAAATCTTCATTACCACAATTCAAAATGCCAACAATAATAAGATTCACCGAATGCGAATCTTTAACAAAACGAAGAAAATAGTCAATATTATCAATATGAGCAGAGGGATCTATCTCAACAAAAACAACTTTAATATTGTCTTCATAAATTGTTTGATTCAAAAATGGATCAGCAATAAAATCGCAGGCTTCAGTGAATGTGAGGACACTCATCTCGCATCACTCCAAATCCCACATCAATGTCTTTTTACTAGATCAGCTTTGATTACACGTCGAAGCAACTTGCCAGTTTCGTTATAAGGCAACTCATCTAATGGAATAATTTTATCTGGAGTCCGCGAAGAACGCAGAAGCTCTTTCGTAAAGTCTTTCATCGCTGATTCAGAGAAATCCTCCCGATTATGAAGAACTACAACAGCAACTATAATTTCGCCCCACTCCTCATCTGGAACACCAATAGCGGCAGCATCGCGAATATTGGGATGTTCTAGAAGGACGTCTTCTATCTCTCCCGGCGAAATATTCTCTCCGCCTCGAATGATAATGTCATCAATTCTTCCTTCAACAAACAAATAACCACCGTCGTCAATGGACCCACCATCATTAGTAGGGAACCAACCATCATCAGTTAACTTTTTTCCTTGTCCAAGATATTCACCGGAGACCTGTTCACCTCTTACCCAGATTTCACCGCTAACTCCCGCAGACACTGCATTTCCGCTTTCATCGCGGATAGAAACCTCAAGGGTGGGTAGGGGTTTCCCTGCTGAAGCCAATCGTTGTCGAATATCAGGATCCGAACTTGTATAAGCGGTTCGGTGATCTTCCGGCCCAAGAACAGAAATAGTTGAACTTGTTTCTGTTAAACCATACGCATTGACAAAGTTTGTTTCCGGAAGCAACTCAAGCGCCTTTTCGATCACTGGTCTGGGCATCTTTCCGCCTCCGTATGAGAGCGCCTTGAGGCTTACGATTTTTTTAGCTGACTGCTCATCAAGACGCTCAACAATCCGGGCAAGCATGGTAGGGACCACCATTGCATGGGTAACTTCCTCTTTGATGACGAGGTCAATCCATGTGTCAGCATCAAAGCTCGGAAGTTGAACAATTCGTCTGCCTGCATACACGGAACTACACATTGCTGCCATTCCTGCAACATGGTAAGGGGGGACTGAGACTAAGGTTGCCTCTTCTTCAGCAGCTCCCATAAATTCAACCGACCCTAGGATGTAAGATACGAGGTGAGAATGACGTAGAACAGCAGCTTTTGGAGCCCCAGTTGTACCAGAAGTAAAAAGAAGAATAGCGATTTCGTCAGGGTCCATGTTCCATGTCGGTTCCGGAATTGCACCTTTTGTTGTGTCATTTAGAAAACGATGCCAAGCGGTTGTTTGAACGTCATCAACATCGCTTAAGAGCGATTGCAAATCTGCGCCATCACTGATGGTAAATGTTGGCGTTATCCTCTCAGCAAGGGACTGGAGTTCTGCATCTTGCAAACGGTAATTTAATGGGATAAATGGTAAACCGGCCCAAGCTGCTGCGAATAACGCTACGGGCAAGGCAGGGCTTGATTCAGAAAGGAAAGAGATATGTTCGACATTGTGCTGGTTCAAATATTCGCTTGCTCGACCGGACTGGTCGTAGAGATCTTGATAAGTCATTCCTGACCCATCACGACTGCCTATAGCTACTCGGTCTCCGAAGCCGCTAGAAGCCATCTCAAGTAGCATCATTAAATTCATTATTTCAAGTCCTCAGTCTGATGCTGGAAGTGGCTTGCTCTCTTTAATGGCTAGTAGCGCATCTCCGATTCCTAGTGAACCATCCCCGGGTTTAGTGCAAAGTAGTTCAATGGTTTCATCTGGGTCAACATAACGTTTCCCCATCTGAGTCCCATTCATTGCCCCATCAGCAGGATTAACATCATCAGATACGGAACCTGTCGGATCAACCATTGGAACTCCACCACACCGAATATCCAAATCCGTTCCAGGAGCTTTCACAGCGATTACCTCAGTTTGGCAAACAACACTCTTTAATCTACTTCCAGCTCTAATCTCCATTTATACCTCCAAAGATCATTTAATCCTATCATTCCTCACAAGAGCGGTTTCCGCCAATGCCAAAGGGTCATCTAGGCTAGAAGAATGCCAAAAGAAGACTTCAATAGCCCAGTTTCTACAAGCATTGATCACTTACAACGTCTTCTAGAGTTTCTTCCTTCTGAATTAGTAGACCTTGAACATTTAACCCGAATCTCACAAATTCATCCCCGTTGGCCCACATGGCCATCTCCCATTCTCTCAGACCTTATAGGCCCACCTCAGGTTGCACTGAAACATTTTGATCTACGGTGGTTGCATAGATTTGAAGCAACCGTATGCCTTCTAAATTATTTTAGTAAAGCACTAAATGGACCATCTGGGGGGCCAAGTGGACTTTCACTAATTGTTGAGCGAGCTCCGCTTCTGGGACACCGCGGTTGGGGAGAAACTTCTGCAGGAGGTTCATGCAGACTTGTGCAAACTGCGGATACAACTCTCGCAGTAAATCTACCTCGTAAAGAAGACATCTTGTCAGTCCCCGCGTGGCTTGAAGAAAAGATAAATGATGATATCTGGAGTGCTATTCAGAGTTTCGCTCTTTCAAAAACATCGCAAGTCCTTCTACAACGTGCTGAACTTTTAGGACTACCAATTTCTGAAATAGGAGAGGCGAAGAAAATAAGAATAGAAGTTATACCAAACTCTATGCCTAGGGCAATAAAAAAAACTCCGAAGGTTCTAGATCTCTCAAGTATGTGGGCTGGCCCATTATGCTCTTGGTTCCTAATGCGGTCTGGAGCACGGGTAACCAAGGTCGAATCAATTAAAAGACCTGATAGAGGTCGTTTAAATAGGACCCCTTTTTTCCAAAGATTAAATAAAGGTAAAGAGATCCTGGCATTAGATTTTGATACACAGAACGGTAAAGACCAGCTTAAAAAGCTCATCCGTAATGCTGATATAATAATTGAAAGTTCACGACCAAGAGCTCTAGAAAACATTGGTATTTCTGCTGAGGAAGAGGTAAACCGAGGTGCAGTATGGTGCTCCATAACAGGGTATGGCCGTAAGCAAAACCCTCACCGTATTGGGTTTGGAGATGATGCAGCAGCGGCTGGAAGTCTGCTTGCAGAAGTCAATGAAGATCTTTGGTTCGTAGGCGACGCAATCGCTGACCCAATCACAGGGACAACCGCCGCTTTGCTAACTCACGGATTATGGTTAACGGGTATTTCTGGTCTTATCGATGTGTCTCTGGCAGGTACAACTAATCTGCACACACATGGAATAATCCCGAAAGGGGCAACATGGTGATTGAATTAATTCATGCAAGGATCACCTGGATAATTTGATAGCCAAGAAATCGGACCTTTCTGCCTTCTAAGGACGTGAGACCATAAGTCTGCTCCATCAGTAGCAAAAATGTCATCTGGGTGAACATCAACCACAAACCACGCGTTTGCTGCTAATTCTGCTTCTAATTGCATAGAGCTCCACCCCGAATAACCAACATAAGGTCGCAAATCCTCGACATTATCTGGAATAGATTCTGGCCCAGAACCTAGATCTATCACACCAATATTTGCAAATATCAGCGACTCTGAGTCACCTGATTGGTTAATGAATTTTCCCAATGCCATAGAGCTACGAGTATCAACTGGGCCGCCACAAAACAGTCCAGAATCAGCAAAAACGCTATTATCCCAAATAGGCATAGCATCTCCCAAGCGATCCTTAAGTGGGTTATTAAGAACCAAGCCAACTACACCTGCCTCATTATGTTCAATGATAAAGACTACGGCGCAGTCAAAATTTCCATCAGTCATAAGCGGGCTAGCTACGAGTAAACGACCTGCGGTATTCAGAGTAAAGCCTCCATTACGAAGTCAAGAGATGCGGTTAACGCCTGAATATCGGTAAATTCAATAGCAGGAAAAGTAGCGATACGTAGCTGATTTCGACCGAGCTTTCTATAGCCGCCGATATCTAATATTCCATTTTCTCTACAGATAGAAATAACCTCATCTGCATCAACACGGTCCGTTAAATCAATGGTCGAAACAACTGGGCTTCTATCAGAAGAATTTGTCACGAAAGGGTCGGCAAATTCATGGTTTTCCGCCCAATCGTAAACATGATTCGATAATGATTTTGATTGGTTAGCGGCCCAAGATAATCCACCATTGCTATTCATCCATTCAATCTGTCGTACAGTTAAAAAAATAGTTGCCAGTGCAGGAGTATTGTACGTCTGATTTTTCCTACTGTTTTCAAGTGCAATATTGAGATCTAAACCTGCGGGAATCCAACGTTTAGAGCTAGATATTTTTTTAATTCTTTGAATCGCGGCAGGTGAGCAAGCTGCTATCCAAAGACCACCATCGCTTGCAAAGCATTTCTGAGGGGCGAAATAGTAGCAATCGACCTCAGAGGGATCCCAAACCATCCCGCCTGCAGCGGATGTTGCATCAACAAGTGTTATTGCTTCATCAGGAGATGTGTTCGCTGGCCTTTGGAGATTCATTGATACGCCAGTAGATGTTTCGTTGTGCGTGAAAGCGTATGTATCGGCATCTGATTCTAAAATCTCGGGACCTTTCCCAGGCTCAGAATTAGCTATGAAAGGTTTGCCTATGTGTGGTGCATCATTTGCTGCAATAGCAAACTTAGAGGAAAATTCGCCGAATACTAGATGGTGACTTTTCTCTGAAATAAGTGAAAAGGTTGCTGCATCCCAGAAGAGAGTACTCCCACCATTTCCTAAGATAATTTCCCAGTCATTAGGAAGGGTAAATAGTTCGGACAGTCCATCACGTAAACGACCAACCATATCCTTTACGGGTGCTTGCCGGTGGCTAGTGCCCATGTATGAATCAGATAGTTCGGCTAAAGCTTCAATATCTGATTTACGAACTAACGAAGGGCCGCTACCAAAGCGCCCATCAACTGGGAGAAGATTATTTGGGATAGTAATATTTTTATTCATATACATCTAAAAAATAGTCTTAACTGTAGGAGAAGTGGGGTAGCCACATAGAAATTAAATGATTCGTATTATTGAAAGAAATAAGACATCATTGAATAACAAGCCAATCGGAGGAATCATTATCCATGGAATCTAGAATTTCCAAACGTGTTGGAGCAATAGCCCCATCTGCGACGTTAGCCGTAACGTCAAAAGCAAAAGAACTAAAAGCTGCTGGAGCACCTGTAATAGGATTTGGAGCAGGAGAACCTGATTTCCCAACACCTAGTTATATTGTAGAAGCAGCGATTTCTGCTTGTTCAGATCCAGTGAACCATCGTTATAGCCCCGCAGGGGGATTACCCGATCTCAAAGAGGCAATAGCACGAAAGACTCTTAGAGATTCTGGTCTAGAGATAAACCCGAATCAAGTGGTGGTAACCAATGGGGGCAAGCACGCAGTGTATAACTGTATGCAAGTCATCTTAAATGCTGGAGATGAGGTTCTACTTCCTGCACCGTACTGGACAACATACCCCGAACCGATTGCGCTTGCGGGAGCTACAACGACCGTATTGCCAACGTCAGAAGAAACTGGGTTTCGTGTCACTGTTGATCAATTAAACGCTTCGCTTACAGAACGAACGAAAGCTCTTATCTTTGTTTCTCCGTCTAACCCTACAGGGGCGGTCTACCCTAAAGAAGAGATCGAAGCTATCGGAAAATGGGCTTTGGAAAATAATATTTGGATTTTTACAGATGAAATCTATGAACATCTTGTTTACGGTTCAAGCACACACTATTCACTCCCGACATTGGTACCCGAATGCGCTGATCAAACAGTTATTCTCAATGGGGTAGCCAAAACATATGCGATGACTGGATGGAGAGTTGGTTGGATCATCGCCCCTGAAGATGTCGCTAAAGCATCATCAACGCTTCAATCTCATCAAACTTCAAATGTTGCGAATATTTCTCAACAGGCAGCTCTGGCTGCAGTTTCTGGGCCGTTAAGTGCGGTGGAAGAGATGCGGACAGCTTTTGATAGGAGAAGGCAGGTAATGCATTCAATGTTGAATGCTATCGATGGAGTATCGGTTCTTGAACCTCAAGGAGCCTTTTATGCCTTTCCGAATTTTTCGGGCTGTCTAAATAGAGACATCGCAGGCAGGAAAGTAGAAACGACTTTAGATCTAGCCCAAATATTCCTTGAGGAAATCCATGTTGCTATAGTTCCTGGTGAAGCTTTCGGGGCCCCCGGCTATGCAAGACTTTCTTTCGCTCTAGGTGATAATGACCTTGAAGAAGGTCTAACTCGAATTTCTGATCTCCTGAATGGCTGATGGGTAGTACGAAAAAGGTACAGCCCTTCGGAAGTTGGGAATCTCCTCTATCTGCAGCTTCGCTTGTCGAAGGAGTTACGACAATCACTGAGATTAAAACCGAGGGAGACAGTATCTGGTGGTCGGAATCCAGGCCAGAGGAAAACGGAAGAGTCGCGGTTATGCGTCAACAAGAAACGTACAGACCTCAGGAAATAACTCCCTCAGAGGTAAATGTCCGAAGTAAAGTCCACGAATATGGCGGAGGCGCTTGGTGGGTCAGCGGCAACACGTTATTTTATGTCAATTTTGATGACCAGAGATTACGAAAGATCGTTCCAGGGGAGAAAGAGCAATTCCTTACTCCCGAACCACCAGAGGGGGAAAGTTGGCGATTCGCAGACGGAAGAATAACTCCAGATGGTTTATGGTGTATCTGTGTAAGGGAAATCCATCATAACTTTGAAGGTTTGAACGTTGAACCTGACAATCAACTTGTAGCTATCGCAACTGATGGGGATATGGAAATCAATGAGCTTGTTGTCGGATCTGATTTTTATGCCTTTCCTCGACCTTCTCCAGATGGTGAATTTCTAGCGTGGATTCAATGGAACCATCCGTCAATGCCTTGGTGGGGGACAGAACTATGGATAGGTAACTTTGAAAATGGAGAAATCAAGAAAGGCCAAAAGATTGCGGGAGGTGAAAACGAATCTGTCATCCAGCCTGAATGGTCGGATTCAAGCGATTTGTATTTTCTCAGCGACCGATCTGGGTGGTCGAACTTGTACCGATTTAACTCAAAAGAAGACGATTTGGTCATCGGAGGTGAATTTGACATCGGAATGCCTCTATGGGTCTTTGATCAATCACGGTATGTGCTCCTATCAGAAAATGTTGTCATTGCATCAGTGACTAATCCAAAGGGGGAAACTTACTTTGCTACTCCCTCAACGCTAATTCCTACAGAATGGTCATCGATACATCAAGTCAGGGCACTAGGTGAAGCGGGCATAATAATTTTAGCCGCAAGTCATAACACGGGACCATCTATCATTAAAGGTCTCGAGGATCAGAAGATACTTAAAGCCCCAAAATCGCATCAACTTGAAAGTGGCTTTTTATCACCTCCGGAGTTAATAGAATTTCCCACTCTTGATGGGGATAGCGCATATGTGCGCTACTATGCCCCAGCTCACGGAAACACAAAGGGCCCTGACCAGGAAGACCCTCCGCTACTGGTATTAGCACATGGAGGCCCAACAGCGAATTCGCGAAACGAGTTATCTCTCGCATTACGATATTGGACTAGTAGAGGCTGGGCCATTGCAGACGTTGACTACCGAGGAAGCACGGGATACGGTCGCTCATATGTGGATGCATTAAATGGTAAGTGGGGCTTGGTTGACGTCGCTGATTGCGTAGCTGCTGCTCGTTATCTAGTCGCAGACGGGAGAGTAGACGCTGACCGAATAGCAATCAAAGGAGGAAGTGCTGGAGGTCTTACCGTATTAGCTGCCTTAGCAAATTATGATGATTTTTCTGCTGGTTCATGCAGGTATGGTGTTGCTGATTTAGAGATACTTGCGAAGGACACACATAAATTTGAATCCCGGTACCTAGATCGCCTTATAGGAGAATACCCAAAAGATAGGGATGTATACGTCGAGAGGTCTCCAATTCATCAAACCGAGAACCTCCAAAGCCCAATGATTATTTTTCAAGGGTCAGAGGATGCAGTTGTACCTCCGAATCAATCAGAACTAATTGTTGCGGCTCTTAAATCTCAAGACATCAGGCACGCGTATATTCTTTTCGAAGGAGAAGGTCATGGATTTAGAAAGTCAGAAAATATAGTTAAAGCACTTGAGTCAGAGTACTCATTCTTTTCTGAAATATTTGGATTTGAACCATTTGATGATTTTGAAGAAATCATCATCACATAAATAGCTAACGGGCCAACGCTAATTGTCTGCTCATACAAAGCAAGGTTCCCTCTTCACTCCATACCAACCCATCCTCTTCAATGAATCCTTCTGACGCATGATTTGTGACAAAATGTGCAAGCATCCAATCTCCAGCATTCCACTTGGTGGACTGAAGCGAGGCCCTTATGTGTATTGTCAAGTCAATGGTTGGGGCCATTTTTATTTGGTCGGATTGAAAAAAAATTGGTGGCGGCAATGCATCAGCTGTAGCAACAAGTAAAGCTGAAGAGATCGGAGTGGGATCCTTAGGGCGAACCCACCAAGTCATTTCAGCTACACTCGGAGTTAGCGGTGACGCCATAGCTCGGTTTACTGATCTTATTTCCCACTTTTCATGTAAGCGTGTAGGGCTCTCGGTAAGTTGAGTCGGCTCTGGGCAAGCTTGAGGAGATGGTACTGATGGTATGGGTATTTGAGGAGATTCCAAGCCTTTCCCGGTTGAAGCCCATGATCCAGTTGCAACAAGAACTACTGCTAAATTTTGGTGCATCTCAAATCTAAGAAACGTCACGGACCGACCTGAGCGAATTATGTCAACACGTATCTCCACAGGACCCAATTTTGGTGGAGATAAATAATGAATTGTCATGCCGCGTAACTGGTGTAATCCAACACCTAGGTGTATATCCCCAGCGTTTGCTAGTAACGCTCCTAAGTATCCTCCGTTTGGGCCAACAATGATCCAATAATCTTCAATTATGTCAGTTTGGAATACGCCATTCTGTACTTGTTTAAGAGCTATATCATTATGAAATGCCATACGAAAGAAATTCCCTAGGAACGCGGAGTAACTAATGCTCTTCCATTTTTATGCATTATTTGCTCAATTTCCGATGAAGAAAAACCCTCTAGATCATTAAGAAAATCCATCGGGGTCGCCAATCCTTCGGCGTGAGGATAATCTGAGCCGAAGAGAATATGATCAACTCCGATAAGTTCGCGTAACTCCATTAAATCATCTTCATAATATGGGGCAACCCAAATATGGTTCTGGAAAGTCTTTACCGGGTCTTCTGCGAAAGCGTAACCCGCTTGTTTATATGCTTTCGAGAACCTTCGTAAGAGACCGCTTACCCAATCAGACCCATTTTCAATAGTACAAACGCGTATTCTTGGAAATCGGTTAAACAATCCTCCACTTATTAAAGCAGCTACGGTATCAGCAATATTGGAATAATTAAGTAGGCGCTTCAATGGCTCATACCGAAATGCCTCAAATTCAGTAGATAACCCCCAGTGAGCAAATAAAAAATCATAAGCAGCGTCTCCAGCATGGAAAGCTACGGCAATGCCTGCATCATTTACGCGTTGCCAAAAGTCATCAAAACTAGGGTCAGCTGGGCTCTTCTGCCCATCCGCAGTCGTTACAGCAGAAGCCCTCAAATTAATCACCCTTACATCATGGTCCATAGCAAACTCGAGTTCAGATATTGCGTGCTTTACATCGGAGAGAGTTATATATGGTGCGGCAAATAAGCGGTTTTGATAATTGAAACCCCAATCCTCATTAAGCCATCTATTAAAGGCACTAAATGCTGATTGCAGAGCAAGCAAATCACCTTCAAGCGCAGATTCCATCCCAACTCCTAGAGTTGGGAATAAAAGGCACCCATCTAGATTTTGCTTTGAGAGAAGATCTACCTTTGCGTCTCGATTTCTGTACTCGGGTCGCTCTGAAAGTGGTTCCAACTCACCGAAAGCATCGCGCATGTTACTTACTGAGACCTTTCCTCGAAAATAGTCGTCTAAGCAACCAGGTTTAGCAATAGGGTCAAAAGTTGGGTTAGGGATAAATCTATTAATTTTTCCTCCAACCATCAAGCGCTTTTTCCCATTGATATTTACCCATTGCATTGCGCGTTGCATCATCATCGGGTCCATATGCCTTGTAAAAGCATCTTCAGCTTCATAATAATGATGATCACAATCAAATCCTTTGAGGTCAGGGTGGTGCATAACAGTTCCTTTGAGTTGTCCTAAATATTACTGCGTTAATCCAAATAAGTTATTCCATTATGGCTTCTAAGGACTTTTAATTACAATGTTCTCTTCTTAGCTAAGAGGATCTAGATTAGGAAGATGCACCGTGTTCTAGTTACAGAAAAAATATCGCAGGAAGGCCTCGATCACCTACGCCAATCTGGGTATCAGGTTGATGAAAAATTAGGCCTCTCTGCCGACGAACTGATGGGTGAAGTCGTTGGAGCACATGCGATTATTATCAGGTCGGCGACTACTATCACAGAACAAATAATCAGTGAAGCTAAAGACCTTATTGTCATCGGAAGAGCTGGAATTGGTTTAGATAACGTCAATGTCGAATCGGCAACTGAACAAGGTGTCATGGTTGTGAATGCGCCGAAATCGAATATTCTTTCAGCAGCCGAACATACATTGGCATTATTACTATCTCAAGCACGAAACATCCCGCCTGCAAACGAGGCGTTGAAGAACGGAAGATGGGAAAGAAGCAAATGGACCGGAGTTGAGCTTGCAGATAAGACACTTGGAATAGTGGGGCTTGGAAGGATTGGTAAATTGGTGGCGCAACGAGCCTTGTCTTTCGGAATGAAACTCGTTGCGTACGACCCCTACATAGCTCAAGAGCGTGCCCAACAGTTATCTGTAGAACTAGTTTCTTTGGAAGAGCTCATGACAATCTCAGACTTCATCACAATTCATGTAGCGAAAACACCAGAAACTATCAATCTGATCAACGCAGAAACTCTTTCGTACGCTAAACCATCTTTAAGGATCGTGAATGTTGCTAGGGGAGGAATTATTAATGAGACTGAGCTTGCCCAAGCAGTAGCATCCGGTCAGATCGCAGGTGCAGCACTAGATGTTTTCGAAACAGAACCAACAGTTCAGTCACCCCTCTTTGAACAACAGAATGTCGTTGTTACGCCGCACCTAGGTGCGAGTACGAAAGAAGCGCAAGAAAAAGCTGGAAATACGATCGCAGAACAAGTAGACCTTGCTCTTCAGGGGAAATTCGTACCATTCGCAGTTAACGTTTCTGCTTCCGAAGCGACTGAAATCGTACGTCCTTTTTTGCCACTCGCTGAAAAACTCGGTGCGCTATTCTCCGGCCTGAGCGGACAACTTCCCGAACAAGTAAACATAGAGTTTGCCGGTGAAATAGGGGGATACGATAATAAAATTACAGAGTTGTCTGTGCTTAAAGGCCTGTTTATGGATAGCGACGTGACAGTTTCTTTTGTGAATGCTTTCTCTATAGCAGAAAGCCAGGGAGTCAGTATAAACGCGTCTAACACTACAGAGTCTCTTGATTACCTTAATACAATCACCATTGATGGCGGAGGTCACTCAATAGCTGGGACAGTCATCGGGCTAAAGGGTGAACATAGAATAATTATGGTTGACGACCATACAGTTGATGTTCCTCCTAGCGAGCACATGATTGTTCTCCGTAATGATGACAGACCAGGAGTCATTGGCAAAGTGGGAACAATCCTTGGAGAAAATCAAATTAATATTACTGACATGAATGTGGGTAGAAGCAAAGACGGTTTTGGGGCATTGATGGTAATTACAACTCAAAATGCGGTTAGTGAGGAAACAGCGCAAACCTTAATTGACACTGATGGTGTCACAGAATGCTCAATAATTAATTTACCTGACTAAGATAATTCGCATTACCGTCGAGAGGGTCTGTACCCATCAGCCTCTGCGGCATCCGTAGTCATATAGCAGCGGTCAGGAATTGTTCTTTCATAAAGTGTCCCACCAGGAACATGGTAAAGACCGCTACTGTCTTTTGCCTTAATGGAGTGTGTCGTTGGGCAGTTGCCATTACCGTCACAGACAATCCATTCCCTTGGTTCGATTGCGGAACCATCGTTAGGTTCAACTACCTGAGAAGGTGCCTCTTCGACAGAAGAGGCGATGGGAGGCCAAGGAAGATCTTCCTCTTCTTCCCCCTCTGTTTCTTCTGATGAACGGCTTCTAAACCAGGAAGCTAGTGCGCCAACAATGGCAGCTATAACTGCAAGCTTTAAAATTTTTCGAATAATTCTCATACAAATATCTTAGGAGCAATAATTGGAATCTCACAATGAAAAAAACAGATATAATGAGAGTCCCAACCCTTGCTCTCGAAAGAGAGACAGAATGAATGCGTCTCACTGAGGCGCATTCATTAGTTTTAAAATTAATTTGGTATTGGGATTATAGAGATCACTGGTAATTGACTTGGATCATTACTATCGCTGACATCGTTGGACTGAAGGCGACTTACACTCATAGTCCAAAGAGAGTCATTAATGAAAAGGCTTCTTTGGATCTGCAAGTCCCATCGGACACCCTGAGGCCAACATTGTTCCAGTCGATCAGTCGGAGCGGCTCCAATAATTTCTATAAGATCGTCAGCAATTGAGCCAAAGTAATCATCTAGTTGCTCTACGGGGATAACGTCACAATAATCAGATCCGTATCCACCTGTATCAGAAGATTCACAAAGTTGGATGTGAACACCATAACCCTCATTCCACTCTTCCTCAGCTAAGAATTCTAAATCGGTTCCAATAAGAATTTCTGTGTCTAGCACTTCACAGTCTGTTCTCTTCTTATCGTCACCAGTCTTATGAGACACAAAGCCTGTCTCTTGGAGTTCTCCATCATCACTTACTTCCAGAAGGACTGCACCGTTTTGTTCAGAGTTAGAAAAATTTTGAACTGGCAACACCGCTACACGGTCTCTTATCTGAAAAGCCCTGTGGTCATATTCCGCAACTGAATTTGCATTATCTAGTACCCACGTTGAAGTTTCAATCGGGTTTGAAGGATCAGAAACATCAAAGGAACTGACTTTCAAGCCTAAGACTCTTCCCTGATCATCAGCATTCTGTCCAATGCCAAGCACAATATTGTCATCAACTGGATGGAGATAAGTCGAAAACCCAGGAATCTTCAATTCACCAACTACTTCTGGATTTATAGGGTCGCTTAAATCGATTACGTAGAAGGGGTCAATTTGTCGGAACGTAACTGCAAAACCTACGTCATCTAATAATCGGACTGAATACAGTGATTCACCTTTCCCTAATCCACCTACCTGGCCCACCTGTACCAAGGATTTTCCTTGTTCCTCCATCACGATCAGCTGTGATTCGCTCCGATTCTGCTCACTCCATGGAGATCCGGTCGTTGTAACAATTCGGAGATAACCATCATGTTCATCCATAGAGAACTGGTTCAGAAGTGTCCCATCTACACTACCTGATGCGACGTATTCGGCTGGGCTATCAAGACTAATCGAGAACCCATGGACATCTGTCGTATAGGATTCGGTCCATGTTGGAAAATCATCCTCAGATATGTCAACGTCAACCCACTTTGTTGTAGCTATGAAGAAACGATCTAGGGAAGAATAAACAGTTTGACCGCTTGCAAGAACTGCAACACCATCGCCAGAAGTCAATCCACTATTAATGTCAAAACTCAATACTGAAAGAACATCAAACCCGGAAAACGCGTTTGGCTTGTGAAGTTTATCGCAGGGGATGAGTTGCCCTGTCTCAGTTAAATCATTGGTAGCTAATTGAAAAGACGGAACCCAGTCTTGAATAGTTGTTTCCTGAATTAGTTCTTTGTTGAACCTTGTAGCTCTTTCTTCGGAACCTGGATTGCTTGGGTATACCCATTCAAGCTGATTCGGGGCGCTATTCACTGCCATCCGAATCGTTGAGCCAACTAACCTAGCACTCAAGTAGTTTCCATTTATGGTCATTTCGCTTGCTATCTGTAGATTAAAAGGGTCAGATAAATCAATTTCGATAATGCGAGTTTGAGGCTGATAAAAACCTCCTATAAGGCCCGCTTCCTCTTCTAGGCCCCCCTTAATTTCTGGGAGAATAGAATATCCGCCTCCATTTGCAAACAGAAAGGCCTTGTCATCGTGGATGAATAGTTCATAGCCATAGAAGTCATCACCAATAGGAATCTGACTTGTTAAAGAACCATTCCCGCCGTTCACAGCAAAATGGGAGAGGACTCCAGCATTTATGGCTAGGATCCTTTCCCCATCTGTCTTGATAATATCAGGTTCATCAACGCCTAACTCCTGCACATTTGTTCCGGTAAACTCAACATTTCCGGAAGAACCCGAGCTTGTACTGCCTGAATCAGAACCGTAACTAGCCGACTCTTCGACAGCCATTGTGACAGCAGCAGAGTCCATCACAGCTATTTCAGAGCGCAACACTCCTTCTGGCCCAAAGGTCCAGATAGGGAATCCAGTGTTATCCAAACCGTATGGACCAACCCGCTCAGTAGCTTCTTTCTTAATATGAGCGAGAACGCTTTCACAATCATCAAAGGGGATAAGTCGATTTACTAACTGAATATCTGTTGGGTCTAGCTCAACTTGTGATACTTCAGATGTGTCTGAACAAGCCAATGTCAAAAGACCCATCGACAGAAGTGCAGCAAATAGTCTTTTCATTTTTATCTCCTCTGTTTATGTTATGCCACTTTTGACGTCAAGGGCTTAGCTTTTGTTCCCGAGTCAATGATTCTTTTGAAATTACTACTGTCGTTGGAGCCAACTGTTTCGATGCTTTTCAAAAGTTTCAATGGCGTTTGTATGTTCTAGAGTAATCGCGATATCGTCAAGCCCTTTCAGGAACCTATCTTGTATTGAACTTTCCAGGGGAAAGTCGATAGTTATACCTAACTGAGTAACTTCAAGAGAGCGTTTAGCGATATCAATAACGAAATATAAGTTAGGGTCACGTTGCACTTGTTGCATAAGTTCCTCTGCTACAGAGGACTCTATCTCTACTGGTACTAAACCATTCTTCGTGGAGTTATTTTTGAAAATAGGCCCAAAACGTGGCGAAATAACGGCATCAAAACCTGCTTGTTGTATCGCCCAGACAGCGTGTTCTCGTGATGAACCTGTCCCAAAATTTGGGCCTGCTAGAAGAATATTTGCTCCGGAATAATCGGCGTTGTTCAAGACAAAGTCTTTGTTATCACGCCATTCTGAGAATAGACCCTTTTCAAACCCTGTTCTTTCGACTCGCTTGAGCCAATCACTGGGAATGATTTGGTCTGTGTCAACATCGGACCTGTCAAGGGGGACGGCGGTTCCCTCAATGACTACTACGGGTTTCATGATAGATCCTCTGGAGTAGCGAAATGCCCAGCGATCGCAGTTGCTACTGCGACTCGAGGCGAAACCAAATGTGTGCGTCCACCGCGCCCTTGCCGTCCTTCGAAATTCCTATTACTTGTGCTAGCGCAACGTTCGCCGACGGTTAATTTGTCTGGATTCATAGCAAGGCACATTGAGCATCCAGGTTCACGCCAATCAAAACCGCTCTCAATAAAAATCTTGTGAAGCCCCTCTGCTTCAGCTTGTTCTTTCACGACTCTCGAACCGGGAACAACAAGAGTTCTCACTCCATTCGCAACGTTTCTTCCTTCAGCAACTTCTGCAGCGGACCGAAGGTCTTCAATTCTGCTGTTAGTGCAACTACCAATAAAGACTGTATCAACTGAAATACTCTTCATTTCTGATCCTGCCTGTAGTCCCATATATTCCAATGCACGTTCCGCTGCTTCACGTTCAGCTGGGTCGGCATAGTCTTGGGGGTTGGGAATAGAGCCGGAAACAGGAATGACCTGCCCGGGGTTGGTTCCCCACGTCACCTGAGGCGTAATCGTTGAGCCATCAAGAACAACTTCTCGATCAAAAGTAGCATCCTTGTCAGTAAATAAAGTCTTCCAGTAGGCAACAGCTTCATCCCAACCCTCTCCCTCAGGGCAGTTCTCAAGACCTCTTAAATATTCAAAAGTGACTTCATCGGGGGCGATTAGGCCAGCCTTCGCACCAAACTCTATTGACATATTGCAAAGGGTCATTCGACCTTCCATAGAAAGGTTTTCAACAACTGCCCCTCGGAATTCTGCAATAGCGCCTATCCCACCTCCAGTTCCTACTTCATTCAATATTGCAAGCACAACGTCTTTCGCTGTTGACCCTTCAGGTAACTCTCCATTAATGGTGATAGACATAGTTTCTTGAACGGGTTGCGGAAGCGTCTGCGTTGCGAGTACGTGCTCCACTTCACTGGTACCTATGCCAAAAGCAAGAGCTCCAAAGGCCCCATGTGTCGAAGTATGGCTATCACCACAGACAACAGTCATCCCCGGCTGGGTTAACCCTAGTTCGGGCCCAATTACGTGCACAATGCCTTGGTGAGGGTCCCCCATTGGGAAATTAGTGATTCCAAATTCTTTAGTGTTGTTTCTAAGAGTTTCAATTTGCTTCAAGCTAATCTCATCTGCGATTGGTTGATCAATATTCTCTGTGGGCACGTTGTGATCCTCTGTCGCTACCGTCAAGTCAGGTCGGCGAACCTTCCTACCATTGAGGCGTAACCCATCAAAAGCTTGGGGTGAAGTCACTTCATGGATCAAGTGAAGGTCAATATAAAGTAAATCAGGGAGTCCATCTCCTGAACGAACAAGATGATTATTCCAAATCTTCTGACTTAAAGTTTTCCCCACGACTCTCCTTAACTCTGCATAGTGTAGCGAGTAAGTGAGGATTAGCTATCAGAAATAACCTCAGAATCATCGAGGTTTTCACAATTTACAACTTGGAGATCGTCAAGGTTAGTAGCTGGTAAATCACCTGTTCGCGACCAAAGTTGAACAGAAGGAGCTACTGGATCTTGAAAAGCAATCCATGTTCCTGCAGCATTCTTGCCACTGAATAGAGCGCTTGGAGGTGGATCAATCTGTTTAACAGGATTTGTATCGCCAGCGCACATGTATGCATTCACAGTAGTTATTTCATTATTTGAACTAGCAAGCACTTGAGGTGCCGCTGTGCCCGACTCAAATCGATCAAATAGATAAAGAGCTAAGATGCCTACAGAAACGAGAAGAATAAGTGAAGCCAGAGTCCCCACAATCAATCTTGGCCAATCTGTTCCTAAATAATAGTCATTAGGGTGATAGTAACTTGATGGTTCTCCTTTACGAGGTCGCTGCCTTTCAGGATTCGAATCGCCAGTAACTACCGAACTATATGCTTTATTTTGGACCATGGGCTTCGAAGGATAAAGTCCTTGATTCCCAAAGATCATTTTCCCTTTACTAATATTGCTTTCTGTAGCTTCCTCAGGGGAGTCAGGGTAAAGACTTTCTTCAGGCATATTAGTATTTCCCGCATCATGTTCTAGGGGTTGTTCTGTCTTATCTTCTGATTCCATTTAATTAGTTTTGTCTATAAGAGGATGGTATATACGTATATGTCAATCAATTTCTACAATTTCGACTTCAAGCAAGCCACCTGGTGCACTGAATTTAATAACCTCTCCGACCTTGCTTCCCAAAAGAGCTTCGCCCAGAGGTGATGTAGGAGAGACAACTTCGGCATCTTCTATTCGTTCTTCGATAGATCCAACCAAGTATCTCTCAAGTTCGTCATCTCCTACATATTGGATAGATACAACTGATCCTTCGCGCACCATACCCCCACTAGTTGTCTCTGCGACAATCTCTGCATTCTCGAGAATAGAAGAAATATGGGCAATTCGCCCTTCCATTTTCCCCTGTTCCTCTTTCGCTGCATGGTAGTCACCGTTCTCAGAGAGGTCACCTAGTTCTCGAGCTGTTTCAATTTTTCGCGCAATATCTATTCGACCAGTTGTTGTTAAAAGTGAATATTCTTCATTTAAGCGGTCAAACGCTGCTTGTGAAAGTTTTTGTACTTGAGCCATATCAAAATGTTACCTGTGTTTTAACGTTTGCGATTCTGAAATTAACTGCGAGACTGCAGAAAAGGAAGAAAGCACCTATCATCAGTAACGTCAATATTCTAATAAATAAATGACATAATCGATGAAACGCAGGAAAAGTAGAGCAGAGGAGACCTTTTGAGCCATAAAGTAGGAATCATCGGGGGAGACGGAATCGGACCTGAAGTCATCGCCGAAGGTCTAAAAGTTATTGCGGCCAGTGGTATTGACATTGACCTTCACAATTATGACCTTGGAGGCTCAAGATACATCAAAGATGGAACGATATTGCCTGATTCAATCCTTGAAGAATGGAGAGGTCTAGATGCACTCTATTTAGGAGCTGTAGGAACACCGGAAGTTCCCCCAGGCATCATCGAACGTGGATTGCTGCTCAAGATGAGATTTGAACTTGATTTATACATTAATCTCCGACCATTCGTGAAAGAAGCAACTGAAGATACTGAGGATCATAATTTTATAGTTATACGAGAAAATACTGAAGGGACTTATGCTGGTGAAGGTGGTTTCCTCAGAAAAAATACTAGTCATGAGGTAGCAACTCAAGGATCTGTAAATACTAGGTTAGGGGTTGAAAGATGCATACGCTACGCTTTTGAACTCGCTAACAAACGTGACGATAAGCATCTCACTCTTGTTCACAAAACAAACGTCCTTACCTTCTCTGGCGACCTTTGGGAAAGAACATTTAATGCTGTAGCAACAGAATATCCACAAATCGAAACAGAATATAACCATGTAGACGCAGCTTGCATATACATGGTTCAAGATCCCAAGAGGTACGGCGTTATCGTCACTGATAATCTTTTTGGAGATATTCTAACTGACCTAGGAGGAGCAGTTTCAGGAGGAATAGGCCTTGCTTGCTCGGCTAATCTCAATCCAGAAAAAACTGCTCCTTCAATGTTTGAACCCGTACATGGTTCAGCACCCGATATCGTGGGAACAGGGCAGGCAAACCCAACTGCCGCGATACTAAGCGGAGCGCTTATGCTTGATTTTCTAGGCGAAATAGAAGCGGCAAAGAAAATAGAGAATGCCTGCGCAAAACCAGAAACGCAAAAAGGAACAACAACTGAGATCGGCGATGCAATTGCCAAACTCGTGACAACGTAAAGAAGGTAAATATGCCGATTGAATCAACGAAAAGCATCTGGATGAATGGTGAGCTAATCCCATGGGATGAGGCTCAAATACATGTCCTAACACATACCCTTCACTACGGAACCGGAATATTTGAAGGTATCCGTGCCTACGAAACAGAAAGCGGACCAGCAATCTTTCGATTGAAAGAACACATGGATAGGTTAATAAATTCTGCAAAGATACTTTCAATTCCTATGCCCTACACTTCGGAAGAGCTTCAAGTAGCTGCAAAAGCAGTCGTTAAAGATTCTGGACTAAGTAGCTGCTACATACGACCCATCGCATATTACGGTTATGGAGAAATGGGATTAGCGACTATGAATTGCACCGTAGATGTAGCAATTGCCTGTTGGCCGTGGGGAGCTTATCTAGGTGATGACGCGGCCACGAAAGGTGTTCGCATGAAGATATCTTCATGGGTGCGCCACGACCACAACATAATGCCCCCAGCCTCAAAGACCACTGGGAACTATGCGAATTCAACACTTGCAAAAATGGAAGCTCTCAATGCCGGTTATGACGAAGCCGTAATGCTCAACAAAGAAGGTTTAGTCGCTGAATGTTCAGGAGAAAATCTCTTCGTATGTCGTAACGGAAAAATTATGACTCCCCCGCTCGTATCCGGAGCCCTGGAGGGCATAACCCAACACACGGTAATGTCATTTGTTCGTGACTTAGGGCATGAAGTCACATTCGAAGCTCTTGCACGCTCAGATCTATACACGGCCGATGAAATATTTGTTGTTGGCACAGCAGCCGAAGTAAGTGCAGTCAATAGCGTAGATGATCGCCCTGTTCTATGTCCGGGTCCTATAACTACACAAGTAGCTGAACTTTATGCTGATACAGTTCGTGGAAAGAACTCAAAGTATGCGCACTGGTGTGAGGAAGTTTGATGCTAAACCCATCCGTAAAGTCAGTAGAAATTTATGACACGACACTCAGGGATGGAAGTCAACTCGAAGGGATATCTCTAACTGTCGAGGATAAGCTACGGATAGCTGAGCAGTTAGACCAGCTCGGCGTTCATTACATTGAGGGAGGATGGCCCGGAGCCAACCCTAAAGATGATGAGTTTTTCCTCAGGGCTAAAAAAGAACTTAATCTTAAGAGATCTGAGTTTGTCGCTTTCGGCTCTACACGCCGAGCAAAAGGAAAAGTTGACCAAGACCAAACCCTTGCCAATCTAATAAGTGCAGATACCGATATCGTTTGCATCGTAGGTAAATGCTGGGATTATCATGTTACTGAAGCATTACAAACTTCGTTAGAAGAAGGTATTGCAATGGTCACTGATTCAATTGCGTATCTCGTGAGTAATGGCAAGCGCGTCTTTTTCGATGCTGAACACTTCTTTGATGGGTATCAAAACAACCCAGAATTTTCTCTGAGCGTTCTTGAAGCTGCCTCCATAGCTGGAGCAGAACGCTTAATTTTGTGTGATACTAATGGAGGCTCACTTCCTCATGACGTTTCAGCAGCTGTAACTAGTGTGGCAAGCCATTTAGACACCGGCATCGGAATTCATTTACACAACGACACAGGGTGCGGCGTTGCAAACGCAATCGCTGGAGTAACGGCTGGAGCAGTGCAAGTCCAAGGAACTATAAATGGATATGGTGAACGAACTGGCAATTGTGACTTAGTCGCAATTATCGCTAATCTCTCTCTAAAAATGGGGATAGAAACAATCCCATCAGAAAACCTTGACTTGTTAACTCCAGTTAGTCATCACATTGCCGAATTAGTGAATATCACGTTGAACCCTCAACAGCCCTACACAGGGGCATCAGCATTCGCCCATAAAGCAGGTCTCCATGTAAGTGCGATTTCTAAAAGGCCTGACGCTTATGAACACGTTTCCCCTGAGAGTATAGGGAATGGCACAAGGTTCCTCGTCTCGGAAATGGCAGGAAAGTCAACGCTGGAACTTAAGGCCAAAGAAATAGGAATCGAACTCGATGGTAAAACAATAGGTGACGTAGTAGAAGCCCTTAAAAAATTAGAATATGAGGGTTACCACTTCGAAGTAGCTGACGCTTCTTTAGAGTTATTAATGAGAGGAGCAAGCGGGTGGTCCCAAAATTTCTTTAACTTGAAGAAATTCTCAGTGGACATGAACCACGTCGGCTCAGGTAGTCGAGCATGGAACGAAATTTCTGTGGATGTTGACACGCGAGCCGTAGTTGACCTTGAAATAAATGGTGAAGAACTCGTTGGGGTAGGAGATGGAAATGGGCCAGTGAATGCAATAGATACTGCATTGCGATCCGTGCTTATAGAGACTTATCCAGAGTTAGCGCAGATATCTTTAGTCGATTATAAAGTGAGAGTTCTTGACACCGAAAAAGGCACAGGAGCTGTAACCAGAGTACTTTTGGATAGCAGCAATGGCGAAGACACATGGACAACCATCGGCGTTTCAGAAAATATAATTGAAGCAAGCTGGCAGGCACTTGTGGATTCAATCGTCTATGGCCTTTTGCGTGCCCGTGCTGCCGCAAACTGAACTAAAGTTGAAATATGGCCGCTCCAAAATACGTTCCACCTCCAGTTCAGCAGACTAAATATTATCAATCAACTGCCAAAATAAAGCATTCCTCAGGAGTTGAAAGACCAGCTGAGATTTATATACATAATGCAAATGAAGCAGGCACAGGCCACCCGGGGCCGGATCAAGGGTATGCTTTACGGTTGGTCAAAGATTTTAAAGACAAGATTTTTCTATTTCCAGGGGAACATTGGCAAGATGCTTCAGAAGTAGCAGTACTTACTGCATTAAAACGCGCCTCCCTCTTTGGAAGAGCTCCTTGTGCTCATGATATTGAAGCTGGTCTTTGGATTTGGGGTTATCTTGACTCAAACCCAGAAGACCAACTAATCGAAATCAGAAAAGGAAACTTCGGCCACATCGGATCAGGGCATAATTACCTCAAACGCCGTTACGTTTCCGATGCGGTTTCATCATCTAGTTTAAAGAGACCGCTTGACCAAATCCGAATGGACTACGGAAAAAGCTGGCGCACAATGATCGACTCGTCAAAGCTGGAAGAAAGATAGTTCACCTTGTCACCTACTGCAACGCGTGTTCGGTTCGCTCCGGCACCTTCAGGATACCTTCATGTAGGTTCAGCAAGATCAGCGTTATTTAATTGGCTTTTCGCTAATAAAATGGACGGAACACTCATTCTTCGCATCGAAGACACAAATACTGAATTAGCTAAACCAGAATTTTATGATGCTATAACAGAACCCTTAAAGTGGCTCGGTCTCAAGTGGGATGAAGGGCCCTTCTACCAATCACAAAGGGTAGAGAAATACTTGAACGCAATTAAAAGGCTTTTGGATGAAAGCCTTGCCTACTGTTGTGACTGCAGTCGTGAAAGCATAGAAGCAAGAAATAAGACTAAAGGATTTAAAGGCGGATATGACGGACACTGTCGCGATAGAGAGATTCGAGACGGTCCGAACGTGACCATCAGATTCAAAACACCGAAGAATCAAACTGTTGAAATCAAAGATTCGATACGAGGAAATGTCACCTTTGATACTAATGAATTAGAAGACTTTATCATACGCAGGAGTAACGGAACCCCTGTTTTTCTCGTAGCGAACACAGTTGATGATGCAGATATGCAAATAACGCATGTAATAAGAGGGGAAGACCTTCTTAATACAACGCCAAAAATATTACTTATGTGGGAGGCACTCGGATACGGCCCATCTCCTCAATACGCGCATCTACCCCTGCTAGTTGGAGAAGATAAGAAAAAGCTTTCAAAGAGAAAACACTCCGTGGCCCTAGGTGAATTTAAAACAATGGGAATACTTCCTGAGTCAATGGTTAACTACCTTGCACTACTTGGATGGGGGCCAAATGATGATAAAGAAATTAGGCCTATTGAAGAAATAATTTCCTTATTTTCACTTGAAGATATCAATAAAGCACCAGCTTATTTTGATATGAAAAAGCTCTATCACATCAACGCAGAATATATCAGAGCACTTCCGCCTGAAATGTTCGTTTCCACCGTTATTGAGTATTTCCAACTAATCAAATGGGAACCTGCATACCTCACCCCGAAGGTGCTTCATGATTTAGCATCTTCAATTCAAGAAAGAATAGAGAAACTTGCTGATGTTCCGAAACTCGTCGATTGGTTATTTGATGATGAATTCCCTGCCGAAACAGATGAAAAAGAGATTAAAAAAATCACCAAAGCTATGTCCCTAGACAAGGTAACTGATGTTCTAGACCTTGCAGTAGAAGAATTAGAAAAATGCACGTGGAATGAGACAACAATCGGTGAGACAATTAATGGCATAGGTCATACGCTTGAAACAAAGTCACAAGTACCTATTCGTATTGCTGTAACTGGAAGAAGAGTCGGCTTGCCATTATTTAAACCAATGGAAATATTGGGACGCCAAAAAGTTTTAGAAAGATTACGAGAAGCTCGAGCGGGCTTGGGGTAGAACCCATTATGAAAGATTTAGATCAGCGCATAGATCATAAATCTGAACCAGAAGGTACTAGTTCTATGCGTAATGCAAATGTTGGAAGATTAGCAATGCTATTCGTAATGGCTTGTACCTTGTTAGCTTTAACATTTGTTGTTTTTACCTTTATACAAGTTTGGTTTCAGAGCACGCGTGATGAAGTTAAAAGTGTTGACGTCATAGTTGTGCTTGGCGCAGCTCAATGGGATGGGATCCCTTCGCCTGTTCTAAAAGCCCGGTTAGACCACGCCCTAGATTTACACAACAGAGAAGTAGCGCCCTACATCGTTACTACTGGATCTAAACAGAAAGGTGATCGATTTACAGAAGCATATACAGGTTTAACTTATCTATTAGAAAGAGGTGTCCCTGAAAACAAAATAATTGTCGTTGTAGATGGTTTAGATACCTACCAGTCGCTCAGTGCCACATCGAGCGCAATCCAACTTGCTGGACTCGGGAATCAAGTTTTGCTCGTATCAGACCCCTATCATGCTCTCCGAGCAAAGGAAATAGCACGCGAAGTAGGGCTTGAGCCATCATTCTCTCCAACAAGTCTTGATAGTTCTTTTGGACAATTGCTACGAGAAACTTTAGGCACATCAATTGGTCGTATAATCGGTTTCCGGCGAGCAAGCACATTAAGCGAATGAGTACCCCGTACGGGATTTGAACCCGTGCTACCACCTTGAGAGGGTGGCGTCCTAGGCCACTAGACGAACGGGGCGAGGACTTTCTATCTTACTTGATTTGCTCGGGGAGGAGGACTTGAACCCCCAATGACTGGATCAGAACCAGTTGTGTTACCAATTACACCATCCCCGAAAATCTTTTGTAGTGATGAGTTAGCCTAGCCACACCTTGAACCCCTACCCAACATGATTCTGTTATTCATCAAAAAACTTTTGTATCTCGTGTTCAGAGCGTAGAAATTCTATTGAAGTTCCAAATACTGGACCAGGATCGTACTTTCCGCGTTTTCCCTGTCTTTCCGGCGGAATATATTGTATTTTCGTAGGGTCATTCGGAATCGGTTTTAAGAAGTAGGTGATTTTTCGAAGTAGGTCAGGTTCTTTGATGTGAAGCAATTTGCGGGTGTTGACTTTCGCTTGAATTGCAGTAGCTTCACCGCTTACCAAAAATGAGAAGTGAGGAGACCAGCACCCTAAAAGCTTTTCGTGATTTCGAAGATTATTATACAAAGCTGTTTCTGCAAGATTCTTATTACCGGTTAAGGTTAACCACCACACGAGTAAATGTTGGATATATCTTGCGGACATTACGGGTGCCTTGAACGTATGAAAGGGATCAATCTTATCCGCCAATTTTATTCCAGTTGAGATAGCAAGAACAGGTCCAATTGAAAGCTCCGAATAATATAAGCAGAGATCTATTTTTTCTTTTAGCTCTTGTCCCTTGTTGCTTTTGAGCAAATTACGCATTTCCCAACGTGAAATTTCAATTGTTGGTCCGTCTATTTGATTGTCGGATTCTTCTTTTTGCACGTCTACATAGTACGTGGTGGCTATGACAAGGTCAGTTGCGTGCGAACGGGCTGTAATGGAAAGAGGTTAAGAAGAGAAGGTGCTTTAGGAGCTAGTTTTGCAAATTTTCCAAGCTGGGAATCCGCCAATGAGTTCTGAGACATCAGTAAATCCTTTGCTCCTTAGCAAGCTTGCGGCAATAGATGATCGATAGCCGCTCGCACAATAAACGATAGTCGTTTTCTCAGCTTTGAGTTTGTTTAGAGAACTATGTAGTTGAGGTAGTGGTATCGCAATTGATTCATTAATAGCGCCGTTCTCAGATATTTCTGATTCGTTACGGACGTCTACGACCTGTAGGTCTGAATTCTTTTCCAACATTAATTTTGTTTCAAAGCATGTGATACGCGAACTTTGAGAAACGTTTGCAGTGGAGGAACGTAGAAGCTCATAGGGGGCTGGAACATAACCAATTATGTTATCTAACCCGATTCTTGCAAGGCGCATTCGAGCTTCTGCTTCTTCATTTGGATTAGCAATTATGACTATAGGGGTATGAAAGTTAATTAAAGAACCGACAAACTCTGCATATCGACCTTCTAACCCGACATTGATTGAATTATCAAGATGCCCCATAGCAAATTCTTCTGGTGTGCGCGTATCAAGAATCACTGCGTCGCTAGGAATATTTTCAAAATTTATGGTGTTTAACTTTTCTTTTTCATCGTACAAAGGTCGTATTTCTTGATTAAATGATGCATCATGTGAGAAGTATTTCGGGGGAGTAGTTTGATCTGCCAAGACTAATTCAATAAATGTTTCTCGATCCCTTGATTGCACAGCGTAGTTAGTTAATCGCTGCTCTCCGATAGTTGATGATGTAGCGGTTGATAATTTTTTTCCGCACGCCGAGCCTGCCCCGTGACCTGGGAAAACTATTGTCTCGTCAGGAAGAGCCATTATTACGTTATGGACGCTATTAAAAAGTTCGCCAGCTAATTCTTCGGCTGATTGATCAACTGAGACCAATAAATCAGGGCGACCAACATCTCCGATAAAGAGAGTATCTCCAGTAAAAATTGCCCATGGCTCTTCAGCAAACGTTCCTTTGTTCACTAAGATGCACATTGATTCCGGAGTATGTCCAGGTGTATGGAGGATTTTGCAAGCTATTTCGCCAAGCTGGATAAGGTATCCGTCCTCAAGGGTAACAAAATTAAATTCAGCTTTTGCTTTTGAAGATAAGCCGATTTTTGCGCCAGTTTTATCTGCCAATTCTAGGTGTCCGGAGACAAAGTCAGCATGAAAATGTGTTTCAAGAATCCATTCCAAATTTAAGTTATGATTTTCGATAGTTCGAAGGTACTGAGATATATCTCGTCTCGGATCAATAATCAGAGCTTTGCCAGTCATCTCATCACCGATTAAATAAGAAGCTTGCGAAAGACACTCAAGATAATATTGCTCAAAGATCACTCAGTCTCCTCCCGCAAGCTGTGCTTATAATATTATCAGGTTATACAAAGTGAAAACCCCCTACCAAAGTGGTATGGAGGGGGCTTTCGGGTTGTACTGCACTATTACTGAAGCTGTACAGGACATCTTCAGTGTATTAGCCTTTTAGCTAATTAGCATTCGCTTATGGATATTGTTATCACGTTCCCGTGGGGTACGGTGGGTAGCAGCTATTGAACCCTTTCCAACGGTCTGACCTTGAACTTGATTGCCAGTTTCCCGTAGGACTCTTTTGTCTTTTTTGGTTTCTTTTTTTATTCATACTAAAATTCTATGGAAAAAATTTTTCTTTATGCCCGGAAATAGTGTGACAAGTGGCAAAGGGACAAATGTCACATCAACAAAAGATGCAAAGACGTTGAAACAGAATTAATTTTAAGAAGATCCATTAAATTTTCACAAGGAGGAAATCTTGGACTTATTATTACCTGGAAGTGGCGAGTACGAACTTGTCTACAACGTTCTATCATTTGGAACGGCTGTAATGTTCGGTGCGTTTGTTTACTTCCTTACGCAGATGAAATCAGTGAGTAAGCAGTATCAGGCAGGGATCGCTGTTTCAGCGATAGTTGTTGGTATCGCTGGATATCACTATTACCGAATTTGGTCAGACTTTGGCGCAGCTGAGATGAACGAAGGATATCGATATGCCGACTGGCTCATAACGGTTCCATTGTTAATTGTTGAGCTTTTGATTGTTCTCGGAGTCGCTAAAGCAGATCGAACAAGTCTTATGCTTAAGCTCGTTCCAGCAACAATTTTAATGGTTGGACTTGGATACCCAGGTGAAGTTGCTGATAGTAACGGTGCCAAGTGGACTTTCTGGATTCTAGCAATGATTCCATTCACCTATATTCTGAAGACTCTCTATGCGGAGTTGCAAAAAGCAGGACAACGTGAAACCGGAGCAGTTGCTAAACAAATTAAGAATGCAACATATGTTCTCCTAGCCACGTGGATGGTTTATCCAATCGCTTACCTTTTCCCTATCTTCGATGCAGAATCGGCAACGTTGGAAACTCTGCGACAAGTAGGATACACGTTTGCTGATATTACAGCTAAAGGACTTTATGGTCTTATGATTCTCTGGATTGCGAAAGCACGTACAGAAGCAGAATCAAACGCGTAACAGCACCTAACTCTTTTTAGTTGGCCAGCCTTCGGGCTGGCCAACTTGCTTTTTGGTAATGCAATTTACTCTGAACCGATAGCTTCAATCAGGTAATTTATAGTCTGAGCTACTTACATAGTTAACCCCCGGAGCAAGGAGCGAAATCCGGGGGTCACTATTTTTTGGTTTGGAGGGTGTAAATCTTTCAGACTTACACATTCATTTATAGCCACCTCGAATGAAGATTTTGCGGGAATGTGACCTCCAACACCAGTGTCATTTGTCATAAACTTTCGTTGGTATTAGCTCTGGTTTAAAGAGCGATTAAGAACCACGATTCCACGAAGCCTGCCGTAGTCTGTGGCCGTCAATGTGTTTCCACCACATTCACGATGAGCGATATCTAGACGGTTTATTAGATTCTCTTTGGGAAGAGGATTACCTGACCCGTTTCGCATTCTATCAAGCGTGCTTTGCCAAGTATCTAACCAGTTCTCTTGAAAAGCTATCGGAAAGAGGCAGTCCCGAAGAAACTCTTCGGAGCTTTCGAGCTGGAAATTTTCAGCTAGGAAAACTTCGCTTTCGGCCAGAACAGAACTTCTCACATCAGGCTCGGTGCTACAAGACAAAAAAATCAAACTGCTAAAGACAACGGATAATGCTGTGAGAACAACTCGACGCATATATCTAAAATATCCTTAAGAAACGTTTTTCCGTTTAAATAGAAGTGTTACATAGGTAACACTTCTAAATTCCAGTCCTCTCCAATGTATTTAGAAAGGGAGGGATGAGTGAAATTCCTTAGGATTTCAAAAATGTAACTTTTGTGGTTCCGACATGAACGCCCGCAGCTACTCTGTCAGCCGTGAACTGTTCGTCTGACATAAAAGCCGCAACAGTATCTTCGTCAGGTGTTTCCATCACAAGGTGCAACATTTTCTCATTATCTGATTCAACTCCCTGAACCAGAACTCGACCGCCTGCTGCTTCAATCTTGGGAACTGCTTCACCATTGAACCATGCGCTAAAAGTTTCATAATTATCTATTTCTTCTTGCAGTAGCAAAATCATTTTTCCTCCAATTATTTATTCTAAAACTAAACCGATGATTCATGTAAGAAAAATTTTCGGTAGATTTTTAACATCCCGTAATTTAGATATGTCTATCAAATCTTAGGTTTTCTCTGGTTCGGTCTGCGTGGCGATACTGGAGTTGGTCGTCGCTCTTCAGGAGGACGCCACCGAACTTTCAGATACTTTTGGTACGAAATGTGCTCTAATGTTTTGTTAAGTTCGTAATCCTTAAACATAGAGTATTCTTTTTGGTAGTTTCGTTGACATGGATGGCACCACATCTCATCAGCCACAGGTTCCTCGCCACATTTCTTGCATATACCCACTAACAAATTAAATATCACGCTTGAGACACTTCCGGGTTAAAACTGAGGCAATGTAACGTCGCTCCACGCTTGATCGTAAGGCAAGCAGATTTATTTTGGTGTTGATTTAAGAATACGTTTTATTGCTACTCCAACTGGAATAGCAACAATGGCAATCATTATCACTAGCCAAAGAGTTTGGTTAGTAGAAGCTAAATCGGAAGTATCTAAATCTATGCTTTCTTGATTTGAGCTATCCAGTTCATTATCTGATAGGTTCGACGTCGTTTCTGATTCTGTAGCAAGACTTTCAAGAGGTACATCTTCAGAGCCTTCCGCAGTTGAAGAAGCATCAATCTTATTTTCGTCCTTCTTAGATGATTCAGAATTGGATTTGGTGTACCACTCATCAAGTCTTTCTGCCGTCTCTGTAAATGATGATGGCCGGTCACCGGCTCTTTCAACTGGAGTTCCGAATTGTTCACTTGTTCCTATTGCAGAAGTAAATCTTGCTGGGGCTCGTGAAACAATCATCACATCATAGATGCCCTCGGTAGCCGTTCGACGTTCTTGGATTAAAGTGTAGTAACTCGTGTTTGTGAAAGGCTCATCGAACCTTGAGCGGATACTTGGGTACAGAGTTTGTGTTAAACCATCGGGAGACGTTAGCCGGAGGAATGGAAGTTGGTTATCTTGAAGACGCTGCTCAGGGTCCACGGCTGGGATAAGAAGTTCAAGTTGGAAGAAATCACCGTCAGCAAAATACGCTTGAAAGCCTCTTGTTTCTCCTTCGGTTAGAAACTCTCCATAAAAGGCGAATGATATCGTCCCATCTGGGAGGGATGGACCCTCAGATGGCGTCTGGTGTTCAGGAAGAAGGAATAGGGGGTCATGGGCGCTAGACACTGAAGTCCAGAACAAAATACTTATTAACGAGATAGCTATAACTGAAATTGTCTTCGAAACCAGACGTAGAACATTGGCTACCATGGATATGACACTAACGATCTTGAGATCAGGTGTCATGCTCCACATACAGTGAATGTTGTCACAATCGCTAATTCTGTTTGGAACAAGCGGGGGAGAATCTATCGTGAAGATATGTCACAGAAGCAACTAAAGATAAGCCTTTTGATAGTACGCTCAGCTTTCCTCATAGCCTCAGTATTGATTTGGCAAGTCTCAACTGCTTACATACCAGCCGCTATCGGTTGTTGGTTCGTTAATCGATTAATCATGAAACAGGTTGAACATCGTAACGATGACGAAACAATCATCGTTTAGCGACCTTCTGTTTCCTCATTGACGTCAAAGAAACTAGTCTGAGCATATGAAAAGTTTTTTTACCAGACGACAAGAAGTGGAGAAGCGATCGTTCTTCCTCGACGATGAACTCCTTGATTATATCAATGGGCACAGCTCACCCCCTGACCAGGTCCAAGAAGCGCTTATTGAGGAAACCGCCGAGTTGGGTTGGGTTTCTCGGATGCAAATTTCAGTTGATCAAGGTAATTTCCTCACGATGCTCGTCAAGTCTATTAACCCCAGTTTTGCTGTTGAAATAGGGACATTTACGGGGTTCTCATCCATCGCAATAGCCAGAGGACTTTCAGAAAATGGTTCACTACTATGTTGCGATGTCTCAGAGAAATGGACAGCGATTGCCCAAACCTACTGGGAACGAGCGGGACTTAAAGAAAAGATAGATCTTGTGCTCGCACCCGCTATGGAAACTCTTAACAACCTTCCCGAAGATAAAAAAATAGATTTTGTTTTCATAGATGCTGATAAAGGGAATTACAAGAATTACTACGAAGCAGTTCTAAGCCGCCTTTCTGATCATGGCATGATTGTCATTGATAATGTTTTGTGGTCGGGACGTGTAATTGATGAAAACGCAAACGATGATGACACACACGCAATCAAAGATTTCAACAGTCACGTACGTGATGACGATCGAGTGACCTGCACAATGTTGTCTATAGGTGACGGAGTGTCACTAATTCAAAAAAAATAGGATAAGTGAAACGCACCAGTCGTTTCAACCTCTAATTTGCAAAACGCAACAAAATAGGACTTATAGTGCCGCTGTTAATTGCATTTCGAGCATTAGCGAACATTTCAGGCATTCTCGTTCCCATAAGGTGCCCCAAATTCACCGGTGGCGTTTCTGCTGGAGGATTATTAAAAAAGGACACAGCCATCTCGGCGTGGTCATCAACTGTCAATAACTCTAGTCCTGCGTTCTTTGCAGCGTTCACATACGAGTCAACGGTGTCTACAAAGCTGTATTTCGGCATTGATGACCACGGCATTGGAAAAACTAGATCATCTTCCCCAGTTCGTATTACATCGTAGACCACGATTGATCCACCGGGTTTAGTCACTCGGGCTATTTCGCTAAACAGCAAACCTTTATCGGAAATATTCATTCCAACATGGATCATGGCAGAAGCGTCAAATGTGTTTTCGTCAAATGGGATTGACGTAGCAGAACCAATTTGGAAAGATACCTGTTCAGCCATGCCTACCATTTCAGTTATCTCAACTGCGGCTTCCACAAATTCAGGGGTTAGGTCTATTCCCTCTACTGAGACACTAAGCATATTTGCGAGGTAGCGGGCTGGCCCACCTATTCCAGAGCCAATATCAAGAACACGTTGGCCTGATTGTACGTTCAATGCGTTAGCGACGAATTCGCTGCCTTTGCGACCACCTATATGAAACTCGTCAGCTCCTGCGAAGACATCAGATTCCAATTTATTAGTATCAAAACCCGCCTCTTCAAGTGCTGAGGTTATACGGGAAACTATCCCATCGTTTCCATAATGCTGTGCAACCGAATCAGTCATTTGTTTCAACTTTCATTTACGATATGGCTAAATTCTTTGTTATCCCGATCAAAAAGTCAACTTCTCAAAGGCAATTAGTAAAGCATTAATCTATTTGCGCAATGTTAACGCAGTATGAATTACCAGCCTGAAACTAGAAGTTGTTGAAGGCATGGTTTAGGTTATGAACGTGACAGGAAGGAAAAGATATGCTCACGTTAACGACATACAAATTTAAAGGATTTCCCAGTAAAGAAGAAACAGCGGAATTGATGGGATTATTTGCAGAACATGGAGCCGCAGAGGGAACAATATCACACTATGTTTTTGCAGATAGGTCCGGTGGAATCGTAATTGCTGAAAATGACAGTGCCATGCCAGGCTACGAGACCAGCCTCACTTACAGCGAGCACTTAAGCATGGAAACGAAAGTTATGTTGACGATTGAAGAGGCAGTGCCTGCGATCTTAGCTTCGCTCGCATAAAGCCACTTCCTAAATAAGGAGAAACATGGATTTATTAGTGGTCATTGACGGCGTTACAGATTATGGTGCATGGCGAAAAGTTTTTGATGAAGACGAAAACGAAAGAGCCAAATTCTCTGACAGTATGGAAGCTGGCCCTTTAGACAATAACAGAGTAGCAATAGTCGCCTATGGGGTAGATATGGAAGCTATGGGGGCCTTTATGGGAACTCCAGAGTTCGCAGAACGAACAAATTCGATCCAAACAGGAGTAAATCTCTATAACCTTGAGGCGTTACCTCAGTAGAGTAGGTACAAAGAGAGTATCTAGACGCCTGATTCAATTGATAGGAAATCAACGTAGTCGGTAATTGGTCCCTCTGGGAAGAACCCTTCTGGTGGTTCAAAGTTTCCAGAGGGATTCTCTAGGATCATGAAGTCGTTATAACTTTTGTAGGCTTCTTCTTTCGTCATCCCAATATGTTTTTCAAATGAGGCATCAAATCCAAGAGTATTCATATCTTCCATAATGCTGACCCACACGGTCTGATAGGACGTAAGGTATGCAAGATAGGCGATAAAGATTCCCCAGTTACAACGAGCGGTATCTCGCATTTCTTCATCTGCTGTGAAGGCATCGCATCTGGATTCAGGTTCAAGCCCGTTCATCTCGCGCTTGGTCTGAGCGTAAACCCTGTCGAGTTCCATACCCTCAACAGCCACATTCTCAAAAGAAAGTCCTTCAAATGCAGAGAATTCCTTCCAATAATAGCGAAGCCAAAGGTCTGGGAAAATAATAGCTGCCCCTTCAACATACCAAGCAGGTGATTCGACAGGGTTCCTTAGTCCACAGCAATCTTTTGACGTTCCTAAGTCTCTATCAAGAGTATGCGCGGTCTGATAACGGTGGAAATATTCGTGCGCCCATCCATGGTAAATGATGGCCTTACGGACAGCGATGGGTTCGTTTGCTTGTTTCGTTTCATGAGGCCATTTAATGAACTCATAATTCATGATGCATAAGTTATATGGGTCAGGAGGGTCAGAATGTGTTCCGCTTCCAGTGAGGCAACCAGCACCTATTAAATGCCCATCTACGATAGAGAGTTCCTTCTCCCAACCCACCTCTGATAGGCGATCAAAAATCTCTTGGGAGTATTCGTTGGTAGTCGTGATCAGCATGATGTAACGGTTATAAGAGCCAATGATTGAATTCAAACTAGTTTGGATTTCGACCCATTCATCTGCAACTGATTGCGGAACATCGGATGACATAACGATCTCTTGTGCAAAATTTTCTTGTGGCTTGTTATATCCAATTTCTAGAAATAGTTCTTTTAAGGAATATTGGGATTCTTCATAAGTCGCTGTAGTCCCTTGATTCTTGTTATTTTCTGAGGATGGTTTTTCAGTAACCGGATTTTGAGAAGGTGTCGTTTCGCTACATGCTGTAGTGAGGATCGAAAGCATTAGTAGCACGCATAATGCATGTTTCATGATTTCAGTTTTCGGATGTTAGGCCCAATAGAGGGTTGAAGCGTACGCGCTCAGGGATTCGCTCCGCTCCAGGAACATCACGTTCAATCATGAACGGTCGGAGAGCTTCCATAGCTTTCGGTTCATCCCAATGGGGGATAGTTGGGTACATGTGGTGGATGACATGTGTTTGCATGGAATGGCATAGAAATCGAGGTGCGGGAATCGTCCAAAATCTTGTATCGGTATATCTCCCAGTTTGTGTTCCTGGTCGATGCGGTTCCCAAGCGAAATAGATGTAAATGTAGGACAAGCCAATTCTGGATGGCAGCCACCAGACAAAGAGAGTCTCAAGTGGAAACATGATGACCATGGTTAGTTGAATTAATGACAGGAACTTCGCTACCGTGATTCCTTTGACGAGTGATTCAAAGAAAGCAGGGTCTCGTTCGGCATGTCGGGCAATGTTTTCCATATCGCCTCTGTGGACCGCTAGAGCGGGCTGCCACCAATGATCACCTTTACTGTCGTAATTTGTATCTAATTCAGGATCATTAGTATGGGCATGATGTTTCATGTGGGTCACACGGAGTGCCTCATGTGATTGTTTTAGCCCTACTAGTGAGATTTGTCCCACGACTGGGTCAATCCATTTCCAGCGTTCTTGACGTCCAGATAGATTCCCATGCTGTCCTTCATGAGAGGGCAAATAGGCCATGCACATACATATTGTCGTGATGATGAAACCAAGCCATAGCGGAACAACCCCAACAATAGAAAGGACAAGTGTCGTAATCCATATGCTTGATTGGCCGATTCCGATTAGGATCATCTCCCATTGGATACGACCCATATACTGTCGTGCTACAGCTCGTTCTGCTTTAGGGGAAAGATCAATGAGCGTTTCATCTAGAGTCATAGCCAATACCCCCGTATATGGGCATAAATGCCACTCGAAAGGCCAAGAGCTAAAGAGATTACAAGTAGAAGCGCGTTATTAGCTTCAGGCCAAATTCGTTGTGCGATTGCGTACAGAACGCATCCCCAAAAAATCAGGCCAAACCAAATCTTTCCCCATGACTGAGCATGCTGAACAATACCACCTATTACCCTCGCTATAGCCCTAGGCGTTGTTTGGTTTTGGGTATCCACAATTTTAGACTACAAGGATCTCATAACTTCACAAGTACCTGCTTGCTTGGGTCAAGCCAGCAAGCAACATCAATTTACATATTTCTCGTTAGGAGATAATGTAATATGACTAACAAA